>NZ_JBEYCX010000031.1:0-51152 GCF_040632975.1 Streptomyces sp. NPDC013455
ACCCGCGCACGGTGCAGGTGCTGGTCGCGCTCGCCGCCGCGCATCCGGACCCGGCCCTGGCCAAGGCCGTACGCCGGGCCGCCTTCCAGGTGCACACCGGGGGATGAGCGCGGGGAGGGGAACTCAGGCGCCGATCTCGGGCGCGTACGTACCGAAGCTCCAGATGTTCCCCTCGGCGTCCCGGGCCAGGTAGTCCCGGGAGCCGTAGTCCTGGTCCGTCGGGGGCATCAGGATCTCCACCCCGTGCGCCACGGCCCGCTCGTGGTGGGCGTCCACGTCGTCCACCACGACGTACACCCCGGCGGGCCCCGCGTTCCTCATCGCCGTGTCGAAGAGGCCGCCGCGGCCCTTGGAGCCGATCATCACCGCGCCGCTGCCCTGGACCAGCTCGGCGTGCATCACCCGGCCGTCCTCCGTCTCGTACACCGACAGCTCGGTGAAACCGAGGCCCTCGGTGAGCTGCCTGATGGCCGCCTGCGCGTCCGCGTACAGCAGCGTGGGATAGATGCTCGGCCGTGCGCCGCCACCCGTGCCTGCCATGCCGACCACTCCTTCGCGCATCGGTTCGCCCCGCTTCCCGAGTCTGGCAGCCACCACCGGCAACGCACGGGCGCACCGCGCCGCGCCACCACTGCGCCGCCCCGACCACACCCCCCACCGCCCGCCCCGACCACACCCCCCCCGCCGCCGCGCCCCGACCACGCCCCCCCCGCCGCCGCGCCCCGACCACGCCCCCCGCCGCCGCGCCCCGCCGCCGGCCGCCTCCGAACGGGCGACTTCCCGGGCCGGCCCGCCAAGCCGCTCCACCCGCCCGGCCGACGGTGACTACGCTCGGCCGCCTGATCCGGGACGGTGGCCTACCGAAGGGGGCGAGGTGGAACACCCACCACACGCCTCCCGCCCACGCCGCACCGCCCCGGCGCCGGACCCCGATCCGTCACCCCCGGCCTCGGCCCCGGCTCCCGCCGCGACCACCCCCGGGGCGGGTCCCCGCCGGGTGGCCGTCGCCCTGCTCCTGGCCGTCCTGGTCGCCGGGCTCCTCGGTGCGGCTCACCGGCTGCGGCCCGCGCCCTACGGTGACCGGATCCTCCACGGGCGGGAACCGGACGCGGACCCGCGGGGTGCCGCCGTGGCCGTGCACGGCAGCCGTACCGGTGCGCCCCCGTGGCGCTACGCGCGCGCGGGGCACCGTCCCGTCGCCGTGCTGCACGCGCGCGCGGAGGTGATCGCGCTGTGGGACGACGGGCTGCTCACCGCCACCGACGGCCGCTCCGTGCGCTGGCACCGGGCCCTGCCCGACGCGGCCGAGTGGCTCCCGGCCCAGGGCGGCGCCGGCGTCCTGCGTCCCCTCGGCCGCGGCATCCTCGCGGTCGTCACGCCGCCCCGCGTCACCGCGTACCGCACGGCCGACGGCGACCTGCGCTGGGTGCTGCCCGCCCGCAGGGGCTGCGCGTTCCGGCCCGAGGGCGCCGTACGGCGCGGCACGGCCCTGCTGATCGCGCAGCCGTGCGCCGACGACGCCTGGACCGGGCAGCTCGTTGCCCTGGACGACCTGGGCCGGATCGCCCCGGGCCGCACCCCGCTGAGCAACGATCTCCCCGGCCCGCGCCCGGGACGCCTGGAGGCAGAAAAACCGCTTGCACGCCCCCGTTAGACTGGTTCCCATGGCCATTCTCCTCGCGCATTAGACGGCGGGAACGTCCTCACGCCGCCCACCCGCCAACCCCTGTACGCCCTGGAGTCTGTCCTTGATCTCCGCCTCCGGTATCGAGCTGCGCGCCGGTGCGCGCGTCCTCATCGAGAACGCCAGCTTCCGTGTCGCCAAGGGCGACCGCATCGGCCTCGTCGGCCGCAACGGCGCCGGCAAGACCACGCTCACCAAGTGCCTGGCCGGCGAGGGCATCCCGGCCGCCGGCCAGATCACCCGCTCCGGCGAGGTCGGCTACCTGCCGCAGGACCCCCGCACGGGCGACCTCGACGTCCTCGCCCGCGACCGCATCCTCTCCGCCCGCGGCCTCGACGTACTGATCCGCAAGATGCGCGAGAACGAGCAGCGCATCGCCGGCGGCAAGGGCTCCACCCGCGAGAAGGCCCTGAAGCAGTACGAGCGCCAGGAGACGGAGTTCCTCACCAAGGGCGGGTACGCCGCCGAGGCCGAGGCCGCCACCATCGCCGCCGCCCTGAACCTGCCCGACCGGGTGCTCGGCCAGCCGCTGCACACCCTCTCCGGCGGTCAGCGCCGCCGTATCGAGCTGGCCCGCATCCTCTTCTCCGACGCGGACACCCTGCTCCTCGACGAGCCGACCAACCACCTCGACGCCGACTCGGTCATCTGGCTGCGGGACTACCTGAAGACCTACCGCGGCGGCTTCATCGTGATCTCCCACGACGTCGACCTCGTGGAGACCGTCGTCAACAAGGTGTTCTACCTGGACGCGAACCGGTCCACGATCGACATCTACAACATGGGCTGGAAGCTCTACCAGCAGCAGCGCGAGGCCGACGAGAAGCGCCGCAAGCGGGAGCGCGCCAACGCCGAGAAGAAGGCCGCCGCGCTCAACGCCCAGGCCGACAAGATGCGCGCGAAGGCCACCAAGACGGTCGCCGCGCAGAACATGGCCCGGCGTGCCGAGAAGCTGCTCTCCGGCCTCGAGGACGTCCGGATGTCCGACAAGGTCGCCAAGCTCCGCTTCCCGGAGCCCGCGCCCTGCGGCAAGACCCCGCTGACGGCCGAGGGCCTGTCGAAGTCGTACGGCTCGCTGGAGATCTTCACCGACGTCGACCTCGCCATCGACAAGGGCTCCCGGGTCGTCATCCTCGGCCTCAACGGCGCCGGCAAGACCACCCTGCTGCGTCTGCTCGCGGGTGTGGAGACGCCGGACACCGGCCAGGTCGTCCCCGGTCACGGCCTCAAGCTCGGCTACTACGCGCAGGAGCACGAGACCCTGGACGCCGACCGCACGGTCCTGGAGAACATGCGCTCGGCCGCCCCCGACATGGATCTGGTCGAGGTCCGCAAGGTGCTCGGCTCGTTCCTGTTCTCCGGCGACGACGTCGACAAGCCGGCCGGTGTCCTCTCCGGCGGTGAGAAGACCCGGCTCGCCCTCGCCACGCTCGTCGTCTCCTCGGCGAACGTGCTGCTCCTGGACGAGCCGACCAACAACCTGGACCCGGCGAGCCGCGAGGAGATCCTCGGCGCCCTGCGCACCTACAAGGGCGCGGTCGTCCTCGTCACCCACGACGAGGGTGCCGTCGAGGCGCTCCAGCCGGAGCGGATCATCCTGCTGCCGGACGGTGTCGAGGACCTGTGGGGCGCCGACTACGCGGACCTCGTCGCCCTGGCCTGAGGGAAAAGCCTGATCCACCGCGTCTGGATCATTCGGCCCATCCGTGATCCATCATCTGTGTGAGATCGCCTCGTATCGGGGTGTGTCGTACACGGATTTTCCGGCCGATCCCCGTACTGCCAAGGGATCGGCCGGTCTGCGTCCCTGACCTGGTACTTCGCGAATCCACCCGTTCGGGCCCAAGCTCCCCATCCAGCGGAATGTCGTATTCCGCTTGTGTGGACGCACTCCTGTCGTCACAACGATGTCTCACGGACCTTGCCGAATGGGTGGCCATCACGCCCAAGAGGGGTGATCATGAGGAGACCAGAGCGCACTTCCCATGAGGAGGCACGGGTGGCCGAGACTCTGAAGAAGGGCAGCCGGGTGACCGGCGCCGCGCGCGACAAGCTCGCGGCAGACCTGAAGAAGAAGTACGACTCCGGTGCGAGCATCCGGGCGCTGGCCGAGGAGACCGGCCGCTCGTATGGCTTCGTACACCGGATGCTCAGCGAGTCGGGCGTCACGCTGCGTGGGCGTGGCGGAGCGACCCGGGGTAAGAAGGCCGCTTCGTCCTGACGCCGGGCGGCCCATCGGCTTCGATGGTGGCCACCCGGTCGGCAGACCGACCGGCCGGGTGGTTACTGTGCAGTCACTTAGCTCTGCTCAGCTGACCGCACTCATCGGAGGCGCCCCATGGCTTCGCCCGACCAGGATCTCGCTGCCGTACTCGACAAGGACGGCGTACGGCTCACCGTCGACGACGCGCTCGCCACGGTGACGCTGACCAACCCGGCCAAGCGCAACGCGCAGAGCCCCGCCCTGTGGCGGGCGCTCGCGGAGGCCGGGCGGCTGCTGCCGGGTTCCGTCCGCGTCGTCGTGCTGCGCGGTGAGGGCAAGTCCTTCTCCGCCGGGCTGGACCGTCAGATGTTCACCCCGGAGGGGATTCCGGGCGAGCCGACCTTCATCGACCTCGCGCGCCGTGACGACGCCGGGATCGACGCGACCATCGCCGAGTACCAGGAGGCGTTCACCTGGTGGCGGCGGAACGACATCGTGTCCATCGCCGCCGTGCAGGGCCATGCCATCGGAGCCGGGTTCCAGCTCGCGCTCGGCTGCGACCTGCGGGTCGTCGCCGACGACGTGCAGTTCGCCATGCGCGAGACCAGCCTCGGCCTCGTCCCCGACCTGACCGGCACGCACCCGCTGGTCGGTCTCGTCGGATACGCCCGCGCGCTGGAGATCTGCGTGACCGGGCGGTTCGTCGGGGCCGCCGAGGCGGTGTCGAGCGGACTGGCCAGCCTCGCGGTGCCCGCGGCGGAACTCGACGCGGCCGCGCGGGACCTGGCCGCCGCGGTGCTCGCCGCCCCGCGGGACGCCGTGGTGGAGACCAAGGCGCTGCTGCGCGGCGCCGCGGACCGCACGTACGAGGAGCAGCGCGTGGCCGAACGGGCCGCACAGGCCCGCCGCCTGCGGGACCTGGCCGGCGTCGGCGAGTGAACCCCCCGCCGTCCTGGGGGACGTCTCGCCGATCATCCCGGGCTCCCGGCGTCTGGTCGCTGATCCGGCCTGATCGACGAGACACCCCCTAGCCGACCGCCGTGACCAGCACGGCCACCGTCGGCCGGTCCCGCAGCGCGTCGCTCACGGCCGCGCGGACCTGCCGGGCCACGTCCACGGCCCGGCGGTCCGCGCCCGTCATCAGCTCCACCCGGACGTGACGGCGCGGCAGCGCGCCCTCGGACGCCCGCTCCTCGATGTGCACCGCCCGGCCGAGCCCGCCCAGCACACCGGTCAGCCGGATCACCCCGGGGACGGCGAGGGCCGCCGCGGCCACCGCACTCTCGTCCGGGTCCTCCTGCTCCCGGGCGGCCGGCGGCTGCGGGGCAGTCAGCGCCGTCGCGGCCCGCTCCGCCGCCTCCAGCAGGTCCGTCACCCGCAGGTCGACGTCGGTCACCGCGAGACCGAGGTCCTCCGCCGCCGTCGCCAGGGTCAGCCGCAGCCGGGACGCCGCCGCGGGCAGCGGCTCGGCGGCCGACACCGCGCAGTCCGCCGTCACCCGCAAGGGACCCGGTGGCAAGGCGCTCGGCGGAGCCGGTACGACCGGCTCCCGCGCCTCCTCCGGATCGGCCAGGGTGATCCGCAACGCGTCCAGCCGCACCCCCGGCGCGCCGTCGGCCGCCGCGCGCCCCAGTACCGCGCCGGCCGCCGCCTCCGCGATCCACGCACCGTCGCGCGGCCCGCCGAGCGGCAGCAGCCTGCCCAGTCCCACCTGATGCCGCACCATCCGAGTCCACAGGTCCGCCGTCATTCCACCAGCCTGCCGTATCAAGGGCGCACAGTCGGGCAACCGCGCTTACCGTGGTCGAAGGGGGACGCCGAGCGGTACGACGACCGAAGGGACGTACGGCGATGACCGACACGACCATCACCCCCGAAGGCGACCACGAACCGCAGGTTTCCACCCGCAAGCCCACCCGGCGCGGGGGCGGTGACCCGGCCACCCGAGGCCGCACCACCATCGCCGACGGCGTCGTGGAGAAGATCGCCGGGCTCGCCGCCCGTGACGTGGTCGGTGTCCACGCCATGGGCGGAGGCCTGGCCCGCACCTTCGGCGCCGTGCGCGACCGGGTGCCGGGCGGCGGCAAGTCCGTCTCCCGCGGTGTGAAGGCCGAGGTCGGAGAGGTGCAGACCGCGCTCGACCTGGAGATCGTGGTCGACTACGGCGTGTCGATCGCCGACGTCGCCCGCGCCGTACGGGAGAACGTGATCGCCGCCGTGGAACGCATGACCAGCCTCGAGGTGGTCGAGGTCAACATCGCGGTCAGCGACGTCAAACTGCCCGAGGAGGAGGAAGAGGAACAGGAGCCCCGGATCCAGTGACCCGCATCCGGTGACCTGGGTCCTCCGTCCGGTCCAGCGGGACCTGACGGGCACCGGTCACCCCGGGGACGCACCGTCAACCGCACGCCCGACGAGCTGAGGAGTGCTGCATGAGCATGGCCGTGGTCGGCATGATCGCCGGAATGGCACTGGGTTTCGCCGGGTACTTCGGCGGTTTCGGCGCCTTCCTGCTGGTGGCGGCGCTGGGAGCCGTCGGTTTCGTCGCGGGCCGGTTCGCCGACGGCGACCTCGAACTCGGTGACTTCTTCCGTACCCGCGGCGACCGGCAGCGGTGACCTCCGGTGACCGTCGAGACCGGCACGCCGCGCCCCGCGCCGGCCCTCGTGCCGCCCGCCGAGCGCGGCGCCACCCGCATCGCCGACCGGGTGGTGGCCAAGATCGCCGCGCAGGCCGCCCGGGAGGCACTCGCCCCGCTGCCCGGCGCCGCCGCCGCGCCGCACGCCACGGTCGTCACCGGCCGGCAGACGGCCCGGGTCAGCGTCGACGTCGAACTGGGATACCCGTGCGACATCGGCGCCCGCTGTGCCGCCGTCCGCCGCCGTGTCACCGAGCGCGTGGGCGCGCTGACGGCCATGGCCGTGCCGGAGGTCGCCGTCCGCGTCGAACGGCTGCACCCGGCCGCGGGCCAGGGGAGGACGTCATGAGCCAGGCGCCCACCACGACCGCCGCCCGGCCGCCCGGCACCACGACCGCCGCCGCCACGGGCAGCGGCCGCTTCTGGTCGCCGCGCCGGGTCCCCGCCCTCGTCGTGGCCGTCCTGCTCCTGGCGGGCGCGGGCCTGCTGCTCTACGACATCGCCGCCGTCCGCGCGCACCGCCCCGCGATGCGCTGGCGCCGCGCCCTCGCCGGGCAACTGGCCGAACGGCCGCTGGACGACCCCTGGGTACTGGCCGGCGCCGGCCTCGCCGCCGCCCTCGGCCTGTGGCTGATCGCCCTCGCGGTCACCCCCGGCCTGCGCGCCCTGCTGCCGATGCGGCGCCCGCACCCCGAGGTCCGCGCCGCACTCCGGCGCGACGCGGCGGCACTCGTCCTGCGCGACCGCGCCATGGAGGTGTCCGGCGTCCGCGCGGTACGCGTGCGGGTGCGGCGCCGGACGGCCGGCGTGCGCGTGCTCGCGCACTTCCGTGAGTCGGACGACGTACGCGCCGACGTGCGCACCGTGCTCGCCGAGGCGATCCGGGACCTCGGCCTGACCCGCCCGCCCGCCCTCTCCGTGCGGGTGTCCCGGCCCGGACGGAAGTGGTGAGCGCCATGCGCACCGGTCTCCAGCGCTTCCTGCTGGCCCTCACCGGCCTGCTCCTGCTGGTGCTCGGGGGCGCCGTCCTGGCCGTCGGCCTGGGCGTACGGCCCCCCTCCTGGTGGCTGCACACCGGGCCGCACGACGTCCTGCTCACCCGGGCCGAACGCACCCGCTGGCGCGACGCCGGCTGGTGGTGGCCGGCGGTCATCGCCGCCCTCGCCCTCCTGGTCCTGCTCGCCCTGTGGTGGCTGACGGCGGCCCTGCGCCGCCGCCGGCCGGCCGAGATCCCGGTCGACACCGGCGACGGCGCGGGCGCGCGGCTGCGGGGCAGGGCCCTGGAGAGCGCCCTGACGGCCGAGACGGCCGCCCAGCCGGGCGTGGCCGACGCCCGCGTCCGCCTGGCGGGCCGCCGAACGGCCCCGAAGGTCCGGGCCCGGATCCGGCTGGAGCCGAGCGCTGCTCCCGAGGAGGTCCTGGCCGCCTTCACCGCCGGGACCCTGACCCACGCCCGCGAGTCGGCGGGCCTGGCCTCCCTCCCGGCGGAGGTCCGGCTGACGGAGGTCGGCCACGCGGCACGGAGGGTGACCTGACGGCCGTCCGGCCGCAACCGGTGTGCTCCGGCCGACGCGTCGCGACGGGCTCCCGGCCGGAACCGGCGTGCTCCGGCCGACGTGTCGCGACGGGCTCCCGGCCGGAACCGGTGTGCTCCGGCCGACGTGACCCGACGGGCTCCCGGCCGGAACCGGCGGAGGTACCGACGGCCACCGTGGAACCGGCGCAGGACGCCCCGGTTAGAACCCGTGCCGCATGCCGCCGTCGACGGGCAGCATGACGCCGGTCAGGTAGGACGCGGCCGGGGACAGCAGGAACGCCGCCGCCTTCCCGAACTCCTCCGGCGTCCCGTACCGCCGCAGCGGGATCCGGGACTCGTTCGCGGCCCGGGTGGCCTCCGGGTCCGCGGACAGGCCGTCCAGCTCGCGCACGCGATCCGTGTCGATCCGCGACGGCAGCAGTCCCACCACGCGGATGCCGCGCGGGCCCAGCTCGTCGGCGATCGACTTGGCGAACCCGGCCAGCCCCGGCCGCAGGCCGTTGGAGACGGTCAGCCCCGGGATCGGCTCGTACACCGACGCGGACAGCACGAACCCGATGACCCCGCCCGGCTCCAGCCGGTCCGCCGCCGCGCGGGCGAGCCGTACGGCGCCGAGGAACACCGACTCGAACGCGTCCCTCCACTGCTCGTCGGTGTTGTCGGCGACGAACCCCGGCGCCGGCCCGCCCACGCTCACCAGCACCCCGTGGAAGCCGCCGAAGTGCTCACGGGCGGCGGCGATCAGCCGCTCGGGAGCCCCCGCGTCCGCGTTGTCCACGGCCACCCCGACCGCGTTCGGGCCCAGTTCGGCCGCGGCGTCGGCGACCCGCTTCCCGTCCCGGCCGGTGATCACGACCTTCGCCCCGTCGGCGACGAGTTCCCGCGCGGTGGCGTTGCCCAGTCCCCGGGTGGCTCCGGTGACGACGTACACCCGGTCCTTCAGTCCAAGATCCATGCCCCTATCCTGCCCGGTCCTCCCCGAACAGCGTGAGGGCGGTGTTCACCAGGCCGATGTGACTGAACGCCTGGGGGAAGTTGCCCAGCTGGCAGCCTTTCGCGGGGTCGTACTCCTCGGCCAGCAGACCCACGTCGTTGCACAGGCCCACCAGCCGCTCGAACAGCTCCCGCGCCTCCTTCGTCCGGCCGGTCAGGTGCAGCGCGTCGGCCAGCCAGAAGGAGCAGGCCAGGAAGGCGCCCTCGCCGCCGGGCAGCCCGTCGACCAGCGAGTCGTCGGTGTCGTAACGGCGCAGGAAGCCGCCGTGGCCGAGGTCGTCGCGGATCGCGTCGACCGTGCCGACCACCCGCGGGTCGTCCGGCGGCAGGAACCCGACGCGCGGGATCAGCAGCAGCGCCGCGTCGAGTTCGCGGGAGCCGTAGTACTGGGTGAAGGTGTTGCGCTCGCGGTCGAACCCCTTCTCGCACACCTCCCGGTGGACCTCCTCGCGCAACCTGCGCCAGCCCGCCAGGTCCCCGCGCAGCTCCCGGTGCGTCTCCAGCGTCCGCACGGCCCGGTCGGCGGCCACCCACACCATCACCTTCGAGTGCACGAAGTGGCGCCGGCCGCCGCGCACCTCCCACAGGCCCTCGTCCGGCTGCCGCCACTCGGCCGCCAGGAAGTCCATCAGCGAGCGCTGGATGGCCCACATGTGCGGCTTGGTCGGCAGGCCGGAGGCACGGGCCAGCGACAGCGAGTCCATCACCTCGCCGTACACGTCCAGCTGGAGCTGGTCGACGGCGCCGTTGCCGATGCGCACGGGCGAGGAGGCGACGAAGCCGGGCAGCCAGGGCAGCTCGGTCTCCGGCAGCCGCCGCTCGCCCGCGACGCCGTACATGATCTGGAGGTCGGCCGGGTCCCCGGCCACCGCGCGCAGCAGCCAGTTCCGCCAGGCCTCGGCCTCCTCCTGGTAGCCCGCGGCGAGCAGCGCGCCGAGGGTCAGGGTGGAGTCGCGCAGCCAGCAGTACCGGTAGTCCCAGTTGCGCACCCCGCCCGGCTGCTCGGGCAGCGAGGTGGTCGCCGCGGCGACGATGCCGCCGGTCGGGGCGTAGGTGAGGGCCTTGAGGGTGATGAGCGAGCGGACCACCGCGTCCCGGTACGGGCCGTCGTACCGGCACCGGCGGGCCCAGCGGCGCCAGTCGGTGACGCTGCTCTCCAGCGCCTCGTACGGGTCCACGAGCGGCGGCCGCCGCTCGTGCGAGGGGTGCCAGGTGAGGACGAACGCGACCCGCTCGCCCTCCGCCAGGGTGAACTCCGAGTGGGTGCCGAAGTCCTCGCCCCAGGTGCGCACGGCCGGCTCGGTGCGCAGCCAGACGGAGTCCGGGCCGCCGACGGCCACCCGGTGCCCGTCGGAGCGGCGCATCCACGGTGTGATCGAGCCGTAGTCGAAGCGCAGGCGCAGGGTGCTGCGGACGGTCACCCGGCCGCTGACGCCCTCCACGATCCGTACGACGTCGGGGGCGCGGTCGCGCTGCGGCATCAGGTCGGTGACGCGCACCGCGCCGTCGGCGGTCTCCCACTCGGTGTCCAGGACGAGGGTGTCGGACCGGTAGGCGCGGCGGGTGCAGGTGTCCGCCCCGGCGGGCGCGATCCGCCAGTGGCCGTGGTCCTCGTCGCCCAGCAGGCGGGCGAAGCAGGCCCCGGAGTCGAAGCGCGGCAGGCACAGCCAGTCGATCGAGCCGTCCTTGCCGATCAGGGCCGCGGTCTGCTCGTCTCCGATGACGGCGTAGTCCTCGATGCGCGCGTTCACGGGATGCGGTTTCCCGTCGGACCAGGGGGCCAATCAGGTGGTGCGCCGGGGGAGTGACACGCCTCGCGGGGATCGCGGTGCGAAGTGGTACGCCTGCGCGGGGACCGAGGAGCGGAGCGGGCGCTCAGACCGCGGCCGGTTCGTTCTCCTCGGGCCGCGGCTCGGCCGGGGCCTCCGCCCGGTCGCGGACCTCGCGCCGGACCAGGAACCACCAGCCGACCGGAACGGCCGCGGCGAACAGCCACCACTGGATCATGTACGCGTAGTTCAGCGGGGCGTCCTCGCTGCCCGGGTCGGAGAGCTGCTGCGGGGAGCCGCCCTTGGCCCGGGGCGCCGTCTGCTGGATGTAACCGCCGAGCACCTCGGCGTCGAGCCGGCGTGCCTCCTCGGCGCTGTTGATCAGCATGATCTGCCGGTCGGGCAGGTCCTTGAGGTTCTTGATGCCGCTCGCCGCGGTCGTCTCGTCGGCCATCAGCCGCCCGGTGACGGTGAGCCGGCCGGCCGGCGGGGCGGGGACCTTCGGGTACGCGGTCTGTGTGCTGTTCGCCGGGACCCAGCCGCGGTTGACGAGCAGCACCTTGCCGTCGTCCAGCACGAACGGGGTGAGGACGTGGAAGCCGACCCGGTCGTCGGCGTTGGTCCGGCGCCGGACCACGACCTCCGCGGCGGTGTCGAAGGTGCCGGTCGCGGTGACCGTGCGGTACTTCTCGGCACGGGTCACGGCGTGTCCGGGCGAGGTCAGCTCCTCGACCGGGACCGGCTTGGCGTGCAGCGCGGCGGAGACCAGGTCGTTGCGGGCCGTCCGCTGCTCGTACCGGTGCTGCTGCCAGAAACCCAGCTCGATCATCGTCGGGATCAGCGCGATCGCGACGAGCGTGAGGATCACCCACTGGCGGGACAACAGGAAGCGGTAGCGGTGCACCCCACGACGGTACCTCCGGGCCGTGGGGTGCTGTGCCGTGGGGTGCCCCGCGGTGGGGTGCCCCGCCGTGGGGGCCCCTGGGGCGGGCGCCGGGGGTCACACCCGGTCGACGATCCCGGTCCTCCCCTCCTGGCGGGCGCAGTGCGCGCCGCAGTACCAGTGCCCCTCCACCTCCACGCCCTGGCCGATGATCTGCACCCGGCAGTGCTCGCAGATCGGGGCCATGCGGTGGATCGCACAGGAGAAGCAGTCGAAGACGTGCACCGCGCCCTGCGCGTGCACCTCGAACGTCATTCCATAGTCATTGCCGCACACTTCGCATGTCGCCATGGGCCACAGGGTGGGCCGTGGCCCACCCCCGGGCGAGCGGGCGCCGGGTGAGTCGTGTGGCAATCACCCATTCGTACGATCACTCGGCCCGGTGGGCGGCCGGGCGGCCGGACTACTCGCCGGCGGGCTCGACATCGCCGAGCAGCTGGCCGAACGCGGCCTCGTCCACGATCGGTGTGCCGTACTGCCGGGCCTTGACCGTCTTCGACGTGCCCGACTCCGGGTCGTTGGTCACCAGCAGACTGGTCAGCCGGGAGATGCTGGTCGCGACGTGCAGCCCGGCCTCGACGGCACGGTCCTCCAGCAGCTCGCGCTCGGTCGACGTGTCACCGGAGAAGGCCACCCGCATGCCCTGTTTGAGGCGTTTGCCGTCTTCATAGCGGCCTGGGTTGGGATACGGGCATGCGGGCCTTTTGCGGGAGGGGCGCCAACTGCTCGCGCGGTAGCCGCCGTAGCCGCCCGACGACTGCCGGGGCACGGGCCGGTCCGACCACTCCGTCAGCGGCCGGCACTCCAGCAGCGGCAGCCGCACACCGTCCGCCGCCGCGGCCCGCAGGCTCGGCCGGAACGCCTCCGCCAGCACGCGCGCGTCGTCCAGCGCGTGGTGCGCCCGCTGCTGCACGACCCCGAAGTGCGCCGCCAGCGACTCCAGCTTGTGGTTGGGCAGCGGCAGTCCGAGCTCCTTCGACAGCGCGATGGTGCACAGCCGCTGCCGCACCGGCGGCTCGCGTCGCACGCGCGCGTACTCCCGCGCGATCATCTGCCAGTCGAAGACGGCGTTGTGCGCGACGAGCACCCGGCCGTCCAGGCGGGCGGCGAACTCCTCGGCGACGTCCGCGAACAGCGGGGCCCCGGCGAGCATCTCGCTCGTCAGGCCGTGTATCCACACGGGCCCCGGATCGCGCTCCGGGTTGACGAGCGTGTACCAGTGGTCCTCGACCTCGCCGCGCGCGTCCAGCCGGTAGACGGCCGCCGAGATGATCCGGTCGTCCCGGGCCAGGCCGGTGGTCTCCACGTCAACGACCGCGTATCCCTTCGGATACGCGGCCGGCCACTGGGTGGGGGAGGACACTGCGGTCGCACGGTCTTCGAGCATGGTCACTGAGGATACGGGCCACGACTGACAGCGCTGTCCCACAGGGGGCGGTCACGCGCCTCGCGTTCGCCATCCCGCTCGGCGCACGCACACACGCGCGTACCCGTGACCGGTGCGGCGGGGCGAGGACGCCGGTGCGGCGGGTGTGGGTGCCGGAGTGGGATCCTCCCTGCTGTGACGGAACCCACCCACGACGAGGCCCACGGCGGGGCGCTCGGCTCGCGACTGAACCGGCTCCGGGCGGCCGTGCTGGGCGCGAACGACGGCATCGTCTCCACCGGGGGACCGGTCGTCGGTGTGGCGGGCGCGACCGGGAGCCGGGCCGCCCTGCGCACCGCCGGACTGGCCGGCCTGCTCGCCGGTTCGATGTCGAGGGCGGCCGGCGAGTACGTCTCCGTCTCCGCCCAGCGCGATCCCGAGACGGCCGCGCCGGCCGTGGAGAAACGGGAACCGGGTCAACTCCCCTATCGCTGGCGCTGAGTTGCGCCGGCCCCGGCGAACCGCGTGTGCCGCGAGGTCACGGCACCTCTCCGCGCGGCCCGTCCGGGAGGCGGCGCACCACGGCGGGCACCCGACGCTCCGGTGACACCGGGCGCCACTCGGCCGGATCCGATCCCCACGGCACCGCCGGCCGTGCCCAGCCGGTGGGGCCGCCGGTGAAGGACACGGCCGGCCGGGCGTGCCGTAGCCGGCCCAGGGGACCGTCGGTCTCGGTCAGCCAGGCGTCCGGGTCCGCGTCCGGACCAGACCGGCCGACGTCCGGTACGCCCTCCGCCGCGGCCGGGCGGATGCCGTCCGTCAGCCAGTGGGCGGTCCGGGCCAGCGCCAGCCGCACCAACCGGCTTCCGCCGTCGTACGACTGCTCGGTCACCGCCCGCAGCACGGCCGCCGCCAGCAGGTAGCCGGTGCCGTGGTCCAGGGCCTGCGCGGGCAGCGCGCCGGGCCGCTCCGCCGAGCCCTCGGTGACCGCGATGCCGGTGGCAACCTGCACCAGGCTGTCGAAGCCGCGCCGCCCGCCCCACGGCCCGTACGCGCCCCACGCCGACACCTGCGCCACGACCAGGCCGGGGTGCCGCTCGGCCAGTGCCCGCGGGGAGAGCCCGAACCGGTCGAGGGCGCCCGGCCGGTACCCGGTCACCACCACGTCGGCCGTGCGCAGCAGTTCCTCGAAGGTGTCCCGGCCGGTGGTCAGGTCGAGCGTGGCGGACCGCTTGCCGAAGCCCGTGTCGGCGTGCTGGTCGGGCAGTTCCGGCAGCCAGGGTGCGTCCAGGCGCAGGACGTCCGCGCCCAGCAGGGCCAGGGTGCGGGTGGCGACCGGGCCCGCCAGCACCCGGGTCAGGTCCAGGACCCGCAGCCCGGCGGCGGGCAGCAGGGGAGCGGCGGCCGGGCCCGGGGGCGCCGCCACGCGCGCGGGTGCCGTGTGCGGGAGAGACGGCACACGGGCGGGTGCCGTGTGCGGGAGAGACGGCACACGGGCGGGTGCCGTGTGCGGGGGAGGCAGCACGCGCGCGGGTGCCGTGTCCAGCCGTACGCGCTCGACCAGCGGCCGTGCGGCCACCTCGGCGGACTGCGGGTGCTCCCGCCACTTCGCCTGTGTGCGCAGGGCCACGGCCAGGCCGCCGGCGCCGCAGACGGCCTCTTCGGTTTCGAGGACGGAGCGCTCGGCGAGCCGGCCGGCGACGTCCTCCACCGAGGCGTCCGCCGGCAGGCCCAGCGCGCCGAGGAGCCGGGTGCGGTGGTGCGGGTAGTTGGCGTGGGTGCGCACCCAGCCGTCGGCCGTGCGCCAGAACCGGGACAGCGGCGCGAAGGCCACCGGCGTCCGGCCGTCGACGCGCAGCAGCCGCTCGCTGTGGAAGGCGGCGGCCACCGCTCCGTCGTCCACGGTGACCGCCGGCACCTCGGCGCGGCCGGCCCGCCGCGCCCCCAGCTCCGCGGCGGCGAGCGCGCACGCTCCCACGCACGCGCGCGCCAGCTCCCGCACGGGCAGCCTCGCGGGGAGCACGTCCGGGCGGACGACGGCCGAGACGGCCGGTACCAGACCGGGCTCCCCGCCCAGCGCTTCCCAGGCATCCTTGATCGCAGTCATTACTTCACTATGCAGTATTGATTCGATCAACACTGCATAGTGAAGGGCCGTCGGTATGAACCGGGTTGACCAGGTTGATCAGGATGGCTGGGTTGACCGGGCTGACCGGGCTGACCGGGCTGACCGGGTCGGCCTCCGGGACGGGACCGGCAGGCCGGGGGTCGCTACTCGACCGCGCGCAGTGCGTCGACCACGCCGAAGCCGTAGAAGCCGTTGACCCGCTTGCCGCCGGCGCAGGTCGCGTCCACGACCCCGTCACCGTTGCCGTCGTAGGGCTCGCTCGGGCAGCCCGGGTTGTCCGCCTGCGCCTTCAGCAGCGCCTGGAGCTGCGCCGGAGTGGCGTGCGGATGGGCCGACTTGAGCAGCGCGGCCACCGCGGCGACGTGCGGGGAGGCCATCGAGGTGCCCTGCAGGAAGCCGTACTGGTTGTTCGGCATCGTGGACAGGATGCGGCCGTTCTTGGACGGCGTGTCCGGGATCTGGTACTTGTCGCCGCCCGGTCCCGCCACGTCGACGACGCCCTGGCCGTAGCTGGAGTAGTACGACTTGGCGCCCTTCACGCCCACCGCGCTCACGGTCACCACACCGGGCAGCTGGGTCGGCACGTCGAAGCACTCGTGCGGGTCGACCGTACGGGTCTGGGCGGTCGAGTCGTCGGGGCTGGAGTCGTCCACGATGGCGTCGGCGTCGAGGTCGTCGTTGGAGTTGCCCGCCGAGGCGACGTTGAGCGTGCCCTTGCGCTGGGCGTAGAGCTGGGCCCTGTTGACCGCGTCCACGATGGCGCGCTGGTCGGGGTCGTCCATGCAGTTGTACAGCCACGGATCAACGTAGTAGCTGTTGTTGGTTATCTCGATGCCGTGGTCCGCGGCGAACACGAAGGCGCAGACCACGCTCTCCGGGTAGAACAGCGACTTCTCGTCCGGCTGTGACACCGTGATGCTCGCGACCTTCACGCCCGGCGCCACACCGGCCACGCCTATGCCGTTGCGGGCCGCGGCTATCTCGCCGGCCACATGGGTGCCGTGGTAGTGGTCGGCGTCCACCGGGCGCCACGCGCCATACGTCGTGTCCGCCTTGCCGCTGACGCAGTTCGCCGACTGGGCGGCGGAGAAGTTCGGCGCGATGTCCGGGTGGGTGTCGTCGACGCCCGTGTCGATCACGCCGACGGTCACGTCACCGCTGCCCGGGTTGATCTTCGCGGCCCGGTCGGCGCCGATCGTCCGCAGGTCCCACTGGTCGGCTTCGAGGGGCTCCTCGCCCGCCGCCGCGCCCTGGGCGACCTTCGCGGCCTCCGCCTTCGACAGTACCTGCACCGCGCCCTCGTCGGTGGTGCCCGCCGCCGTCAGCGGAGTGGTGCGGGTGGCACCCGCCGACTGCACACCGCGCACGGCACGCATGCGCGCACCGAAGTCGGGGTTGGCGGAGTGGACGACGATCACGCCGATCCGGTCGTAAGTCTCCACGATGGTGCCGCCGTTGCGCGTTATCTCGCGCCGCACCGACTCGATGGTGCGGTGGTCGGCGCGGGTGTTGACCACGTACGCGAGGCCGGGGCCGTCCGCCGCCCGTGCCGCGGTGGCCGCGGTGCCGGCCGCCGGGGCGGCCGAGGCCGCCGCCGACGGGAGGAAGCCGAGCGAGGCGGTCAGCGACAGCACGACCGGTACGGCGAGCGCGAGCCGACGTCTGGAGCGCAGATGAGCCATGGGATCTCCACATCATCCGGATACCGAACCGCCCGAGGCGCAGCTGCTGATCGGGCAGGTACATGACGGGTGTGCAGGGCGAAGCTATCTGCCGGGGCTGATCTCCGAAAGAGCCAGGCCGACTTGAACCACTGCGCGCGTGGCGCCGTGACCGTGGACGGGGGCCCCATCCGGACCGCGGGCCCCTGCGGTGATCACGGCGGGAAGTCGAAGAGTGACGGCCTGTAATGTGATCTCCGTCCCTGCGAGATCAGAAAAGCGCATGTCCGTGACGCGAGGAGACTCCGTGGCAGCCGAGACACCGCCGCCCGTGAAAAACCCAGCCCAGCTACCCTCCACCGAGGAGTTCACCGAGGTGCAGCAGAGCGCGGAGTTCGGTGAACTGCGCCGCGCCTACCGCTCCTTCGCCTTCCCGCTGACCATCGCCTTCGCCGCCTGGTACCTGCTCTACGTCCTGCTGTCCAACTACGCGGGCGACTTCATGGGCACCAAGGTGGCCGGCAACATCAACGTGGCGCTCGTCCTGGGCCTCGCCCAGTTCCTCACCACCTTCCTCATCGCCTGGTGGTACGCGCGGCACGCCGCCGCCAAGCTCGACCCGAAGGCCGAGGCCATCAAGTCCCGGATGGAGGGCCGCGCATGAGCCCCGCACACACCCTGCTGGCCGCCGGCGAGGCGAGCGAGCACCGGACGCTGATCATCACGCTGTTCGCGGTGTTCGTCGCCGCGACCCTCGTCATCACCGTCTGGGCGGGCCGGCAGACCAAGGACGCCGCCGACTTCTACGCCGGCGGACGCCAGTTCACCGGCTTCCAGAACGGTCTCGCCGTCTCCGGCGACTACATGTCCGCCGCGTCCTTCCTCGGCATCGCGGGCGCCATCGCCCTCTTCGGCTACGACGGCTTCCTCTACTCCATCGGCTTCCTCGTCGCCTGGCTCGTCGCCCTGCTCCTGGTCGCCGAGCCGCTGCGCAACTCCGGCCGCTACACCATGGGCGACGTGCTGGCCTACCGGATGCGCCAGCGTCCCGTCCGCACGGCCGCAGGCACCTCCACGATCGTCGTGTCGATCTTCTACCTGCTGGCCCAGATGGCCGGCGCCGGCGTCCTCGTCTCCCTGCTCCTCGGCATCACCAGCGACGGCGGCAAGATCGGCATCGTCGCCCTGGTCGGCGTCCTGATGATCGTGTACGTCACCATCGGCGGCATGAAGGGCACCACCTGGGTCCAGATGGTCAAGGCGGTCCTGCTGATCCTGGGCGCCCTGCTGCTGACCTTCCTGGTCCTGCTGAAGTTCGACTTCAACATCTCCGACCTGCTCGGCAGCGCCGCCGACAACAGCGGCAAGGGCAGCGCGTTCCTGGAGCCCGGCCTGAAGTACGGCGCCACCGGCACCACCAAGCTGGACTTCATCTCGCTCGGCATCGCCCTGGTCCTGGGCACCGCCGGCCTGCCGCACATCCTGATCCGCTTCTACACGGTGCCCACCGCCAAGGCCGCACGGAAGTCCGTGATCTGGGCGATCGGTCTCATCGGCGCCTTCTACCTGATGACCCTCGCCCTCGGCTTCGGCGCCGCCGCGCTGATCAAACCGGACGAGATCGTCGCCTCCAACAAGGCGGGCAACACCGCGGCCCCGCTCCTCGCACTGCACCTGGGCGGTGTCGACTCCAACTGGGGAGCGGTCCTGCTCGCCACCATCTCGGCCGTCGCCTTCGCCACCATCCTCGCGGTCGTCGCCGGACTCACCCTGGCCTCGTCCTCCTCGTTCGCGCACGACATCTACGCCAACGTGATCAAAAGGGGTCAGGCCACCGAGCGGCAGGAACTGGGCGCGGCCCGCTGGGCGACCGTCGGCATCGGCGCGGTCTCGATCGTCCTCGGCGCCCTCGCCCGCGACCTGAACGTGGCCGGCCTGGTGGCCCTCGCCTTCGCCGTCGCCGCCTCCGCCAACCTGCCGACGATCCTCTACAGCCTGTTCTGGAAGCGGTTCACCACCTCGGGCGCCCTGTGGTCGATCTACGGCGGCCTGGTCACGGCGGTCGGCCTGGTGCTCTTCTCCCCGGTCGTCTCCGGCAAGCCGACGTCCATGTTCCCGGACGTCGACTTCCACTGGTTCCCGCTGGAGAACCCCGGGATCATCTCCATCCCGGTCGGGTTCCTCCTCGGCGTCGTCGGCACCCTGCTGTCCAAGGAGGGCCCGGACACGGGCAAGTACGCGGAACTGGAGGTGCGCTCCCTGACCGGCACCGGAGCGCACTGAGGATCGTACGACGGCCGCGTCGTGCGGGACTGTACGGTCCTACGACGCGGCCGCGTCCCACCTCGTGGGATCGGGCCGCTGTCGATGTCGGTGCGGTCGCGTAGGCTCGCAGTTGACGGTCGGCCCGCAGCCGGCCGGGACGAGTGACCGGGAGAGGGAGGGGGCCCACGTGCTCATCGACACCTACGGCCGAGTGGCCACCGACCTGAGGGTCTCGCTCACGGACCGGTGCAACCTGCGCTGCACCTACTGCATGCCCGAGGAGGGCCTGCAGTGGCTGGCCAAGCCCGACCTGCTCACGGACGACGAGATCGTCCGCCTGATCGACATCGCGGTCCGGACGCTCGGCGTCCGGGAGGTCCGCTTCACCGGCGGTGAGCCCCTGCTGCGCCCCGGACTGGTCGGCATCGTCGAGCGCGTCGCGGCCCTGGCCCCGCGCCCGCAGACGTCCCTCACCACCAACGGCATCGGTCTCAAGCGCACCGCGGCCGCCCTGAAGGCGGCCGGCCTGGACCGGGTCAACGTCTCCCTGGACACCCTCCGTCCGGACGTCTTCAAGACCCTCACCCGCCGCGACCGCCACCACGACGTCCTCGAAGGACTCCGGGCCGCCCGCGAGGCCGGCCTCACCCCGGTGAAGGTCAACTCGGTCCTGATGCCGGGCCTGAACGACGACGAGGCCCCCGACCTGCTGGCCTGGGCGGTGGAGCACGACTACGAGCTGCGCTTCATCGAGCAGATGCCCCTCGACGCCCAGCACGGCTGGAAGCGCGAGGGCATGGTCACCGCCGGGGACATCCTGGCCTCCCTGCGCACCCGCTTCGACCTCACCTCCGAGGGCGCGGACGAGCGCGGCTCGGCACCGGCCGAGCGCTGGCTGGTGAACGGCGGCCCGCACCGGGTCGGCGTGATCGCCTCGGTGACCCGCCCGTTCTGCGCGGCCTGCGACCGCACCCGCCTCACCGCCGACGGCCAGATACGCACCTGCCTGTTCGCCACCGAGGAGACCGACCTGCGGGCGGCCCTGCGCTCCGGCGCCCCGGACGAGGAGATCGCCCGGATCTGGAAGCTCGCGATGTGGGGCAAGAAGGCGGGGGCGGGCCTGGACGACCCGTCGTTCGTGCAGCCGGACCGCCCCATGTCGGCGATCGGCGGCTAGGGCCTTCAGCCCTTCTCGGCCGCCTGCCACGCGTCGAGCGTCACCACGTCCTTCAGGAACCCCCGCACCCCGAGGAACTGCGACAGGTGTTCGCGGTGCTCCTCGCAGGCGAGCCAGGTCTTGCGCCGCTCCGGCGTGTGGATCTTCGGGTTGTTCCACGCCAGCACCCATACGGCGGCGGCACGGCAGCCCTTGGCGGAGCAGATCGGGGTGTCGTCACTCACGGCTTCGTCTCGGTTCGTCTCTGCGAAGGGGCGTCATGGGGGGCGTCATGGGGTGCGTCATGGACTGCGAACAAGGCGACGCCGGGCAGCCACGGGGGGAGCTGCCCGGCGTCGGTCCGTCGCTCCGACGGGGGATGCGGAGCGCGTACGCAGTATGTCACGGGTACCCCACCGCCCGGCACCGGAACAGCAGGATTGATCTGAGCTTTTCTTGAGCTTGTCGCGTGACCGCGTTCCGCTTCGGCCGCGCCCGCCCTGCTCAGGCCGGGTCGGGGCGCTCGGCACGGGCCCCGGCCGCCGGAGCCGCCGGGACGTCGTCCGGCGCCGACCCCGGACGGGAGCCGGGCCCCGGCCGGGAGCCGGCCGTGGTGTCCGGGCCGCTCGCGCCGTCCGGGCCGGTCGTGGTGTCCGGGCCGCTCGCGGTGCCGGAGCCCGACGTGGGGTTCGAGCCGGGTGGCGCTGCCGCCGCCCCGTCGGCCCCCGGCGGGGCGATCATCGGCCGCATCGGCGCGGTGACGAACGTCGACGGCAGGGACGGCGGCTTCTCCCGGCCGGCGTTGGCGATCACCACGGCGACATAGGGGAGCACCGCGCCGAGCACCAGCGCCACGATCGCGACGTACCGCTCGACGTTCCACAGGGAGACCGCGAGGATCACCGACACGGTACGGACCGACATCGAGATGACGTACCGCCGCTGCCGGCCCCGGACGTCCTCGGCCAGGCTCGTCCGGGCACCGGTGATCCGGAAAACCTGGACGTCGCCGCCGTGCCGTTTCCGCATCACATTCCACCATCCGCCCGCATCGGACTCTCCTCGGCCCGCACCCTCGTCCCCCGCCGGCGGGGAGCCGGAACAGGACACCCCCCACGTTACGCCGCGCCCGCGCCGCCTTCGATACCGGGTCGCCCCCGGCCTGCGGCGACGCCCGCCGCCGTGCCCTGCGCGGGGCAGCCCGACGTGCGTCGTACGGCGGACGGAATCACACTGGCCGTAATGCTCACGTCGATCCGTACGAGGAGGCAGCCATGGGCTGGTTGTGGGCGATCATCGTGGGATTCGTGCTGGGCCTCATCGCCAAGGCGATCATCCCGGGCAAGCAGCACAGTCCCCTGTGGCTGACCACCATCTGCGGCATGCTGGGCGCCATCGTGGGCAACGCGCTCGCCCGTGCGGTCGGCGTGGAGGCGACCCGCGGCATCGACTGGAGCCGCCACCTCTTCCAGCTCGTGGCCGCGATCATCATCGTCGCAGCCGTGGACGCCCTGTACATGGCGACGCTGGGCAAGAGGAAGCACCAGCGGGCCTGAGCCCCCGGGACCTGCCCGAGCGCGGACGCCGAGCACGCTCGCGGGGCGCGGGGAGCCGGGCGGGCCACCGGTGACACACCCGGCGGCCCCGCCCGGCACCCGCAGCCCTGCGGTGCCGAGCGGACCCCGGTGCGGAGCGGACCCCGCTGCGGAGCGACGCGGCACGCGGACACCGCTTGCCGCGTCCGGACGGACCGCGCCGCGCTACCCGGACCGCGCCGCGCTACCCGGACCGCGCCGCGCTACCCGGACCGCGCCGCCGCGCTAGGCTGAGACGAGCTCCACGGCGGCCAGGTTCTTCTTCCCCCGCCGCAGCACGAGCCACCGCCCGTGCAGCAGGTCCTCGGCACCGGGGACGTGGTCCTCGGCGGCGACCTTCACGTTGTTGACGTAGGCCCCGCCCTCCTTCACCGTGCGCCGGGCGGCGGACTTGCTCGCCACCAGCCCGACCTCGGCGAGCAGGTCGACCACCGGGCCGAGCTCGGCGACCTGGATGTGGGGCACCTCGGACAGCGCCGCGGCCAGCGTCCTCGCGTCCAGGTCGGCCAGCTCGCCCTGACCGAACAGCGCCTTGGACGCGGCGGTCACCGCGGCCGTCTGCTCGGCGCCGTGCACCAGCGTCGTCAGCTCCTCGGCGAGCGCCCGCTGCGCCGCCCGGGCCTGCGGACGCTCCTGGGTCTGCCGCTCCAGCTCCTCGATCTCCTCACGGGACCGGAAGCTGAAGATGCGCAGGAACTTGGAGACGTCCCGGTCGTCCGCGTTGACCCAGAACTGGTAGAACGCGTACGGCGTGGTCATCTCGGGGTCGAGCCACACCGTGCCGGACTCGGTCTTGCCGAACTTGGTCCCGTCCGCCTTGGTGATCAGCGGGGTGCCCAGCGCGTGCACCACGGCCTCCGGCTCGACCCGGTGGATCAAATCCGTACCCGAGGTGAGGTTGCCCCACTGGTCGCTGCCGCCGGTCTGGAGCGTGCAGCCGTGGCGCCGGTACAGCTCCAGGAAGTCCATGCCCTGCAGGATCTGGTAGCTGAACTCGGTGTAGCTAATGCCCGCGTCGGAGTTCAGCCGCCGGGAGACGGCCTCCTTGGCGATCATCTTGTTGACCCGGAAGTACTTGCCGATGTCCCGCAGGAACTCGATGGCCGACAGGCCCTGGGTCCAGTCCAGGTTGTTGACCATCACCGCGGCGTTCGGCCCGTCGAAGTGGAGCAGCGGCTCGATCTGGGCGCGCAGCCGCTCCACCCAGCCGGCCACGACCTCCGGCGCGTTCAGCGTGCGCTCGGCGGTGGGCTTCGGGTCGCCGATGAGACCCGTGGCACCGCCGACCAGCGCCAGCGGACGGTTCCCCGCCTCCTGGATGCGGCGCATCGTGAGGATCTGCACGAGGTTGCCGAGGTGCAGGCTGGGCGCGGTCGGGTCGAAGCCGCAATAGAACGTGACGGGGCCGTCCGCGAACGCCTTGCGCAGTGCGTCCTCGTCCGTGGAGAGGGCGATGAGCCCACGCCACTTCAGCTCGTCGACGATGTCCGTCACGGTTCTCGTGTCTCCTTGGTGGTCCTCGGGCGGTCGGGTGACAGCCGACTACGAGGTTATACGCCCTGGCTGACAGAGCTCATGTTGAAATCGGGGATGCGCAGCGCGGGCATCGCGGCCCGGGTGAACCAGTCGCCCCACTCGCGCGGCAGCGTCTTCTCCGTCCGCCCGGCCTCCGCGGCCCGGCCCAGCAGGTCCACCGGCGACTCGTTGAACCGGAAGTTGTTCACCTGCCCGGTCACCTCGCCGTTCTCCACCAGGTAGACGCCGTCCCGGGTCAGCCCCGTCAGCAGCAGCGTCGCCGGGTCCACCTCGCGGATGTACCACAGGCAGGTCAGCAGCAGCCCGCGCTCGGTGTCCGCGACCATCTCCTCCAGGGAGCGGTCACTCCCGCCGTCCAGGATCAGGTTGCCGAGCGCCGGGGCGACCGGCAGCCCGGTCAGGGCGGCGCTGTGCCGGGTCGTCGTCAGGTGCCGCAGCACGCCCTCACCGATCCACTCGGTGGCGTGCACGGGCAGGCCGTTGTCGAACACCGACTGGTCGCTGCCGGAGGAGTGGGCGACCACGAACGGCGGGCACTCCAGGCCGGGCTCGTCAGGGTCGCTGCGCAGGGTGAGCGGCAGCCGGGAGAGCTGCTCGCCGATCCGGGTGCCGCCCGGCCTGGAGAACACCGTCCGGCCCTCGGTCGCGTCCCGGCCCGAGGCCGACCACAGCTGGTAGATCAGCAGGTCCGCCACGGCACTGGGCGGCAGCAGGGTCTCGTAGCGGCCCGCGGGCAGCTCCACGCGCCGCTCGGCCCAGCCCAGCCGTACGGCCAGCTCGGCGTCGAGCGCGCCCGGGTCGACGTCCTCGAAGTCCCGGGTCGTCCGGCCGGCCCACGCCGAGCGGGTGTGGTCCGGCGACTTGGCGTTCAGCTCCAGCGTGCCGGTGGGCTGGTCGTGCCGCAGGCGCAGCCCGGTGGACGTCCCCACGTACGTCGACACCAGCTCGTGGTTGGCGAAGCCGTACAGCTCCCGGCCGCCCGCACGCGCGCGGGCGAAGGCCTCGCCGAGCGCGGGGGCGAAGTCGCCGAACACCGCGGAGGAGGTCTCGGCGGGCGCGTCCGTGAAGTGGGGGGACTGCGGCACCCCGCTCACCAGCGGCTGGGCGTCTTCCGCCGGCCCGGCCCCGCGCGCGGCGGCCTCGGCGGCCCGGACCAGCGGCTCCAGCTCCTCGGCCGTGACGGCCGACCGCGACACGACACCGGAGGCCGTGCCCTCCTGGCCGTCCACGGTCGCGATCACCGTGAGGGTGCGTCCCCTCGTGACACCGTTCGTGGTCAGCGCGTTGCCCGCCCAGCGCAGGTTGGCGGTGGAGTGCTCGTCGGCGATGACGACACAGCCGTCGGCCCGTGACAGCGCCAGGGCCTGCTCGACGACCTCGTGCGGCTTGCGGGTACGGACGCTCATCGACCGGCCTCCTGAGCTGTGTCGAGACTGTGCTTTCCCGGGGGGCGACCCCCGGACCCCCAGCCGGTCCCCGTGCTCGCCCTCATCGACCGGCCTCCTGAGCTGTGTTGAGACTGTGCTTTCCCGGGGGGCGACCCCCGGACCCCCAGCCGGTCCCCGTGCTTGCCCTCATCGACCGGCCTCCTGAGCTGTGTTGAGGATGTTGATGCCCCTGAAGAGGGCGGACGGGCAGCCGTGGGACACGGCGGCCACCTGGCCGGGCTGGGCCTTGCCGCAGTTGAAGGCACCACCGAGGACGTACGTCTGCGGCCCGCCCACGGCGGCCATGGAGCCCCAGAAGTCCGTGGTCGTGGCCTGGTAGGCGACGTCCTTCAGCTGTCCGGTGATCCGCCCGTTCTCGATCCTGAAGAACCGCTGGCCGGTGAACTGGAAGTTGTACCGCTGCATGTCGATCGACCAGGACCGGTCGCCGACGACGTAGATGCCCCGGTCGACGCCCCCGATCAGGTCCTCGGTGGACAGCCCGGCCGGGTCCGGCCGGAGGGACACGTTGGCCATGCGCTGCACCGGCACGTGCGCCGGCGAGTCGGCGAAGGCGCACCCGTTGGACCGCTCGAACCCGGTCAGCCGCGCGATCCTGCGGTCCAGCTGGTAGCCGACCAGCGTGCCGTCCTTCACGAGGTCCCAGGACTGCGCCGCCACGCCCTCGTCGTCGTAGCCGACGGTCGCCAGGCCGTGCTCGGCGGTCCGGTCGCCGGTGACGTTCATCAGCTCCGAGCCGTACCTCAGCTTGCCGAGCCGGTCGAAGGTGGCGAACGTGGTGCCGGCGTACGCGGCCTCGTAGCCGAGGGCGCGGTCCAGTTCGGTGGCGTGGCCGATGGACTCGTGGATGGTCAGCCACAGGTTGGAGGGGTCGACCACCAGGTCGTACAGGCCCGGCTCCACACTCGGCGCGCGCATCTTCTCGGCGAGCAGCTCCGGGATCCGCTCCAGCTCGGCGTCCCAGTCCCAGCCGGTCCCGGTCAGGTACTCCCAGCCGCGCCCCACCGGCGGCGCGATGGTGCGCATGGAGTCGAACTCACCGCTCGACTCGTCGACCGACACGGCCGTCAGCTGCGGGTTCAGCCGCACCCGCTGCTGGGTGGTCACGGTCCCGGCGGTGTCGGCGTAGAACTTGTTCTCGTGCACGGTGAGCAGCGAGGCGTCGACATGGCTGACGCCCCGCCCGGCCAGCAGCCGCGCGCTCCACTCGGCGAGCAGCGCGGCCTTCTCCTCGGCCGGCACCGAGAACGGGTCGATCTCGTACGACGAGACCCACGTCTCGTCCGCGTGCACCGGCTCGTCGGCCAGCTCCACCCGCTCGCCGGAGCCCGCGACCCCGATCACCCGAGCGGACAGCTTGGCCATGGCCACCGCCTGCGAGGCGACCCGGGCGGCGGCGTCCATGGTCAGGTCCACGCCGGAGGCGAAACCCCACGTACCGCCGTGCACGACCCGGACGGCGTACCCCAGGTCCGTGGTGTCCGACGATCCGGCCGGCCGGGCGTCCCTGAGCCGCCAGGAGGCGCTGCGCACCCGCTCGAACCGGAAGTCCGCGTGCTCGGCGCCCAGCGCCCGCGCGCGTGCGAGCGCGGCGTCGGCGAGGGCCCGTAGGGGAAGCGCCGTGAAGGCTTCGTCGATGGAATGAGGCACGGAGGTCTCCCTGCTGTCGTGGCCTGTCGATCCGATCATGTCTCCAGAGCCGGGCGGTGGACCACCGGCTTCCGGGCCCGGACCGGCTCGTTTCTGTAGGGACCCGACAGTGACACCTTCGAGCCACTGTCGGTGCCCGCTTGTCCACGGGCATGGCGGTACCGATAGGTTTTCGGTGAAGCCGCCTGTCATCCAGGTGTCCGGGCGGATGTGTCAGACCGCTATGGAAAGGGTGATCCGTTGAGCCGCTCGGTTCTCGTCACCGGAGGTAACCGGGGCATCGGCCTCGCCATCGCCCGCGCTTTCGCCGACGCCGGCGACAAGGTCGCGATCACGTACCGTTCGGGAGAGCCGCCGGCCGGCTTCCTGGCCGTCAAGTGCGACATCACCGACCCGGAGCAGGTGGAGCAGGCCTACAAGGAGATCGAGGACCAGCACGGTCCCGTCGAGGTCCTGATCGCCAACGCCGGCGTCACCAAGGACCAGCTCCTGATGCGCATGTCCGAGGACGACTTCACCTCGGTCATCGACACGAACCTGACGGGGACCTTCCGCGTCGTCAAGCGCGCCAACCGCGGCATGCTGCGCGCCAAGAAGGGCCGCGTCGTCCTCATCTCGTCCGTGGTCGGCCTGCTCGGCTCCGCGGGGCAGGCGAACTACGCCGCCTCCAAGGCCGCCCTGGTCGGCTTCGCGCGTTCCCTCGCCCGGGAGCTGGGCTCGCGCAACATCACCTTCAACGTCGTCGCGCCCGGCTTCGTCGACACCGACATGACCAAGGTGCTCAGCGACGAGCAGCGCCAGGGCATCGTGTCCCAGGTGCCGCTCGGCCGTTATGCGCAGCCGGAGGAGATCGCCGCGACGGTGCGGTTCCTCGCTTCGGACGACGCCTCGTACATCACTGGAGCCGTCATTCCGGTTGACGGCGGACTGGGAATGGGTCACTGATCACCATGAGCGGAATTCTCGAGGGCAAGCGCATCCTGGTCACCGGTGTGCTGATGGAGTCCTCCATCGCCTTCCACGTCGCCAAGCTCGCACAGGAGCAGGGCGCCGAGATCATCCTGACCGCGTTCCCGCGGCCCACGCTGACCGAGCGCATCGCCAAGAAGCTGCCGAAGCCGACCAAGGTCATCGAGCTGGACGTGACGAACGAGGAGCACCTCGCCCGCCTGGCCGACGTGGTCGGCGAGGAGCTGGGCGGCCTCGACGGCCTCGTCCACTCCATCGGCTTCGCGCCGCAGGACGCGCTCGGCGGCAACTTCCTCAACACGCCGTTCGAGTCGGTGTCCACCGCCATGCACGTCTCGGCGTTCTCCCTGAAGTCGCTGACCATGGCCTGCCTGCCGCTGATGCAGAACGGCGGCTCGGTCGTCGGCCTCACCTTCGACGCCCAGTACGCCTGGCCGCAGTACGACTGGATGGGCCCGGCCAAGGCCGCCCTGGAGGCCACCAGCCGCTACATGGCGCGTGACCTGGGCAAGCAGAACATCCGCTGCAACCTCATCTCCGCCGGCCCGATCGGCTCCATGGCCGCCAAGTCCATCCCGGGCTTCAGCGACCTGGCGTCCGTCTGGGACACCCGTTCCCCGCTGGAGTGGGACCTGGCCGACCCCGAGCCGGCCGGCCGCGGTGTGGTCGCCCTGCTGAGCGACTGGTTCCCGAAGACCACGGGCGAGATCATCCACGTCGACGGCGGCCTGCACGCCATCGGCGCCTGATCGCACCGGCGACCCGCCCGGGGCCCGCACCCTTCCTGGGGTGCGGGCCCCCGCGCGTTCCCGGACACGCGCGGGGGTCTCACGCGCGCCGGGGGCGGGGAGCGTGGGGGGAGGCGGGGGCCGGGGCGGGGGTGCGTACGCGGGCGCGTACGGGGGTGCGTACGCGGGCGAGTACACGGTGCGGGCCGGTGGCGGCGGCCCCCCGGGGGTGGTGCGGTGAGCGTCACCCGTTCGGGTCACCGGCCGGGCCGCCGCCGCGCCGACGGCGCACCCTGGATTACGCCGACCCCCGCACGTCCCTCCGCAGCCCGGCCGAGGAGGTCCCCTTGTGCGCCTGTCCCGCAGCCTCGCCCCGGTGACCGTGGCCCTGGCCCTCGTCCTCTCGCTGCCGTACGACGCGCTGCCCCACGCGCGCGTGAGCCACGGCAAGCCGCCCGCGCCGAGCCGCTTCGGCGCCTCCTGCCGTACGGCCGTCCGCGGCTCCCACGTGGTGGTCCACTGCCACAACCCCTACGTCGACACCGACCGCGTGCGTCTGCACATCGAATGCGCCCGCTGGTGGGACATCGACACCGACAGCGCGCCGGTGGACGCCGGACCCGCCATGACCGTACGGCTCGCGGGCCGGTGCTGGAAGGAAGTGCGCTCGGTCTGGATCAGCCACCAGAAGGTGCGCTGAACCGGATCAGCACCCCCGCGCCCGGTGAACCGGATCAGCCCCCCGCGCCCGGTGAACCGGATCAGCCCCCCGCGCCCGGTGAACCGGATCAGCCGCGCGAGGGTGCGGTGAAGCGGCCCGGATCGCACAGGAACGGGTAGCTCGCGGCCTCCAGCGCCGCCGTCTCCGCGTCACCGGCGCGGATGGCGTCCAGCAGCCGGGTGTGGTCCATGTGGCTCTCGGGGGTCAGCTCCGCGCCGACGTCGGCGCGGAGCCAGTCCCGCAGCACCTCGCCGAGGTCGGCGTACATCGCCGTCATCGCGTCGTTGTGCGAGGCGGAGACCACGGCCAGGTGGAAGGTGGCGTCGGCGGTCACGAACGCCTCCGCGTCACCCGTCTCCCACGCCTCCTCGCGCCGGGCCAGCAGCGTGTCCAGCTGCTTGAGGTCCTTCTCGGTGCGCCGCTCGGCCGCCAGCTTGGCCGCCGCCGACTCCAGCGTGGAGCGCAGCTCGGCGATGTGCCGCGGGTCGGCGTCGGCGAACCGCCGCTGCATCACGCCGGCCAGCTCGCTCGTGGCGACGACGTACGTCCCCGAGCCCTGGCGAATGTCCAGCAGACCGTTGTGGGCGAGCGCGCGGACCGCCTCGCGGACGGTGTTGCGGGCGACGCCGAGCTGCTCGACCAGCTCCGGCTCGGTCGGGATGCGCGAGCCCACGGGCCATTCGCCCGACGTGATCTGGTTCCGCAGCGCGGCGATGACCTGCTCGGACAGCGCCGAACGGCGCGGGTGGCTCAAGGGCATGGCCCACCTTCGCACGGAAGACCCGGGCGCGAGCACCCAGGGCATGGACAGACAATCATCCTATGATTCTATGATGGCTCTCATGGCTAGTGAGGAAACCCGGACAGTGGAGACCCGTACGGCGATGTCACCGAGCGATCGCGGTACGACCGCCGCGGCGAGCGCATCCGAGACGACACCCGGCGCGGCCCGCACGCGCGCGTGGGCGACCCGGCTGGTCGTCGTCGGCATCGTGCTGTCCGCGCTGAACCTCCGCCCGGCCATCACCAGCCTCGGCGCCCTTCTGGAGGAGGTCCGCGACGGGCTCGGCATGAGCGGCAGCGTGGCCGGCCTGCTCACCTCCGTGCCCCCGCTGTGCTTCGCCGTCTTCGGCGTCACCGCGCCCCGCCTGGCCCGCCGCTTCGGACCGGCGGCCGTGGTGTGCGCCGGTATGGTGGCGATCACCGCCGGCCTGCTGATACGGCCGTACGCAGGCGGCACGGCCGGGTTCCTGGCCGCCAGCGCGCTCGCCCTGATGGGCATCGCCGTCAGCAACGTCCTGATGCCGGTCATCGTCAAGCGCTGGTTCCCCGACCGGGTCGGCTCCATGACCGGCCTGTACTCGATGGCGCTCGCCTTCGGCACCTCCCTCGCCGCCGCGGTGAGCGTCCCCCTGACCGACGCGATGGGCGGCGGCTGGCAGCCGGGTCTGGCCGTCTGGGCGGTCATCGCCGCGGCCGCCGTGCTGCCCTGGCTGCCGCTCCTGCGGGACCGCGGCGGTGCCGCCGCCCGGCCGCACGAGCCGGCGCGCGAGTCGGCGCGGGAGCCGGTGCGCGAGCCGGTGCGGGAGCCGGCCGGCGGGTACGGGGCGCTGCGCGTCACCCGCAGCCGCACCGCCTGGGCCCTCGCCGTCTTCTTCGGCCTCCAGGCCACCGCCGCGTACATCACCATGGGCTGGATGCCGCAGATCTTCCGGGACGCCGGCGTCCCGGCGGGCACCGCGGGCGTGCTGCTCGCCGTCACGATGGTCATGGGCGTGCCGCTGGCCTTCGTCATCCCGCGGGTCGCCACGCGGCTGCCCCACCAGGGGCCCATCGTGCTGGTCCTGGGCGCCTGCGGCCTCGCCGGGTACGCCGGGCTCTACCTCGCCCCGGCCGGCGGAGCCTGGGTCTGGGCGCTGCTGCTCGGCGTCTCGAACTGCGCCTTCCCGCTGGCGCTGACGATGGTCGGCATGCGCGCCCGCAGCGGTCCGGGCGTGGCCCAGCTGTCCGCGTTCGCGCAGAGCACGGGTTATCTGATCTCCATCCCCGGTCCGCTGCTGGTCGGCGTGCTCTACCAGCAGAGCGGCGGCTGGGGCCTGCCGATCGCCCTGATGGCGGGTCTGATGGTGCCGCAGATGGTGGTCGGCTTCCTGGCCGGCCGGGACCGCACGGTGGAGGACGAGGCGGCGCGCTGACCCGCCGGCGGGTGCCGGCGGGTGCCGGCAGGTGCCGGCGGGTGCCGACAGATGGCGACGTTGGCGACAGGTGCCGGCGGGTGTCGACGGGTGCCCCCGGCGCCGCCGCGCGGGGGCGGGGTGCGAGACTGGGCGCATGCAGCCTGTGCTCGACCCGAACCCGCCGAACGGCCAGAAGAAGATGCTGCTCGTCTTCGGCGCGTTCCTCGCCATCTTCGTGATCATCGCCATCGTGGCGACCATCGCGTCCCCCTGACGGCCGCCCGCCGCCGTCCGTACGCGGCGCTCCCCTGACGGCCGCCGCTGCCTCCGTGGCTGGCGTGCCCCTGACGGTATCCGTCCTGTCCAGGATGGGCGTGCCCTGGCGGCCGTCGCCGCTGTCCGGGCCCGGCCTTCCTGCGACGGCCGTCGCCGCTGCCCGGGCCCGGCGGATGGGGGGGCTGGCCCCACCATCCCCTAGGGGGTCAGGGTCAGGGTGAACTGGGTGGGATGCCGGATGGGTTGGCGGACCCCGGTTCCGTAGCTTCGAGGTGTGACCGCGCAGGGCGGTCACGGACCCGCTCGAGGACCCACGGAGGCGACCATGCCGGCCCGCACCCACTCCCGGCCCCACCCGGCGACCACGGGCGGCGTCGACATCAGGCTGCCCTGGTGGGCGCTCGCCCTGCCCGCCCTCGCCTTCGCCGCGCTCCTCGCGCTGATACTGCACCCGTCGGACGCCCAGGCGGCGAGCGGCGACCCGGCGATCGCGCGCCTGCTGGAGCGCGCCCAGCAGCTCCTCGCGCGCTGAGACCGAGCCCCCTCGCGCGGTGAATCCGCATGTCAACTCCCTGCGCCGGGTGGCGTGTTTCATGCGAAGCTGGGTCCCATGAGCGTCGCTGAACCCCGCAAGATCGTCCTCTTCCGGCATGCGAAAGCCGACTGGCCCCAGGTTGCCGACCACGAGCGCCCGCTCGCCGAGCGCGGCCGCACGGACGCCGCAGTCGCCGGACGCAAGCTGGCCGACACCGGCCTCACCTTCGACCGGGCCCTGTGCTCCACGGCGACCCGGACGCGGGAGACCTGGAAGCTCGCCGTCCACGAGCTGTCGCACCGGCCGAAGACCATCTACGAGGAGCGGATCTACGAGGCCTCGCCCGGCGAGCTGATCGCCGTGCTCAACGAGCTCCCGGACGACGTGCGGAATGTCATCCTGATCGGCCACAACCCGGGCGTGCACGGCCTGGCCGACATCCTGGCCGGTTCGGCCGAGGGTGACGCCCGCGAACGGATGAACCGCCGCGGCTTCCCGGCCGCCGCCTTCGCCCTGCTGTCCTTCGACGGTCCCTGGAAGGGCGTCGAGCCGGGCGCGGCCACGCTCACGGACTACTGGGCCCCCTCCGAGTGACCCGGCACCGCCGCGGCGCGCGGAAGGGTCCGGCGCCCACCGGGGGCCGGGCCCTTCGCGGGCGGATGTGCGCCGCCGGGGGCCGGGCCCCTCTCGGGCGGGCGCGGGCAGTGGCCCGCTCAGTCCTCGTCGTGCATGTCGGCGGCCTCGACCTCTTCCCGGGTGACGCCGAGGAGGTACAGCACGGTGTCGAGGAAGGGGAAGTTCACCGCCGTGTGCGCGGCCTCCCGCACCACCGGCTTGGCGTTGAAGGCCACGCCCAGGCCCGCCGCGTTGAGCATGTCCAGGTCGTTGGCGCCGTCACCGATCGCCACCGTCTGCGACAGCGGCACCCCGGCCTCCGCGGCGAACCGGCGCAGCAGCCGCGCCTTGCCCGCCCGGTCCACGACCTCGCCGATGACCCGGCCGGTCAGCTTCCCGTCGACAATCTCCAGCGTGTTGGCCTGCGCGAAGTCCAGGCCCAGCCGCTCCTTGAGATCGTCCGTGACCTGGGTGAAGCCACCGGAGACGACACCCACCTGATAGCCGAGCCGCTTCAGGGTGCGGATCAGGGTGCGCGCGCCCGGCGTCAGCCGGACCTCCTCGCGCACCTTCTCCACCACCGAGGCGTCCAGCCCCTTCAGCAGCGCCACGCGCGCGTGCAGCGACTGCTCGAAGTCCAGCTCCCCGCGCATCGCCGCCGCCGTCACCTCGGCGACCTGGTCCTCGCAGCCGGCGTGCGCGGCGAACAGCTCGATGACCTCGTCCTGGATCAGGGTCGAGTCCACGTCCATGACCACCAGCCGCTGGGCCCGCCGGTGCAGACCCGCCGAGACCACCGCGATGTCGACACCCAGTGCCGCCGCATCGGAAGCCAGAGCCGTGCGCAGCGGCTCGGTCTCCACACCGGACACCGCGAACTCGACCGCGGTCACCGGGTACTTGGCGAGCCGGAAGATACGGTCGATGTTGCCGCCCGCCTTGGCGATCCGGGCGGCGATCGCGGCCGTCGACTCGGCGGTGAGCGGATGACCGAGGACGGTCACCAGCGAGCGGCCGAGGCCGCGGGGACGGTTGTCGCCGTGCCCCGAGATGATCTCCGCCTGCATCTTCATCGACTCGGCCCAGCTGTGCACGGTGGCCCGCAGGTCACCCTCCAGGCCGGCCGGCGGCTGGGTCACCAGCGCGCACAGCACCAGGCGGCCCCGGGTGACGACCTGCTCGATGTCGACCACGTCGACGAGGTACGCGGCAAGGGTGTCGAACAGGCCGGCCGTGATGCCCGGCCTGTCCTTGCCGAAGATCTTGACGAGGAGGGTGGGGACCTCGAAGGTCTGCGAAGCGGAGGTCTGCGAAGCGCTCATGGTGTCACCACCGTATCCGGCACCCAGTGCCGCTCGCCGCCGAGGTCCGCCTGACGGACACGGAACAATGGGTGTCGCGCCGGTGTAGGGGATCTGGCCGCCGGGAAACGGTGCCGGCCCGTGGGCGCGGTACCGCCTCGGCTCCCTCACGAGGGTGTCACGGCATGCGCCGGACTGCCCGTCGTAGGCCGGTGCGTCCCGGTCCCGGCGGATGCGTGGATCCGCCTAGACACCGGGCCCCGCCTCGACGAGGCCCGGGCCCCGGCCCCGCCCCCGACGGGCCCCGGCCCCGCCCCGCCCCCGACGGGGCCCGGTCTCAGCGGCGCGGCCCCGGTGCGCCGGGCGGGTACGGCGGTGGCGGCGGGAGTGGCGGGGGTGACGGCCCGTCGTCCGGGGTCTTGGGCGCGGGCTCACCCGTCCGCGAGGGCGGTCGCGTCCCGGGCGGCGGGGGAGGAGGGCCGAGCGGTCCCGCGGCGAGGGTCGCGGCGCCGTGCACCTCCTGTCCCGCAGCCGGCGGCCAGACGACCCGCGGCTCCGGCGGCGGCCGCAGATACGGGTTGGTGTCCGGGTCCGGCGGCCGATACGTCCCGACCGGCCCGTACGGCCCCGCCGCGAAGCCGGACCCGGAACCCGCCCCGGACCCGAGGCCCATCCCGATGCCGGAACCCACCCCGCCCCCGCTATCCGCCCCAGACCCAGAGCCCGCCCCGGACCCGGACCCGGAACCCGCCCCGGACCCGGTCCAGGTCCCCGCCCCGGACCCGAAGCCCACCCCGCTTCCAGAGCCCACCCCGAACCCGGAACCCGCCAAGCCCCCCGAGCCCCCGCCGGGCCCCACCGCCTCAGCCCCGCCGGACCCCACCCCCTCAACCCCGCCGGACCTCCCCGCCCCCGCCCCGCCGGAGGCCACCGCCCCCGCCCCGGCCGCCCCCGCCGCCCAGGCCAGCAGTGCGCCCGTCGCGCCGGCGGCCGCGCCCCACGCCGCGCCCAGCAGCACGGCCGCGCCCGGCCGGGCGTGCAGGGTGAGGCCCGCGCCGAAGGCGTCGAAGCCCAGGACGGACAGGCCGGCGTCCACGGACACGTCGCTCAGCCGGGCGAGGAGGGGCAGGGCGAGCGCGGTCGTGCCGCCCATCCGCAGCGCGCACCGGCCGGCGAGGCGCAGGGCGCTGTCCGCGGTGCGCACCACCGGGGTACGGATCGCTGTGAGCACCCCGGCCAGCAGGATCATCAGCACCGCGGCCGGCACGAGCAGCCACACGCGCCCGTCCAGCTCGGCCAGCCGGCCCACCGTCACGGGCTCGTCCGGCCGCCTCCCGAGGAACTCGTCCAGCGGATGCGGCAGCAGCGTGCCGAGGACGCCGGTGGCTCTGCCGTCCCAGGGGACGAACAGGCCGAGAGGGACCCCGAGCCAGACCCCGTTCGGTGCGCCGAGCAGCGCCGCCCCGGCGACACGCGCCGGGTGTTCGTCGCCGGCCGCCGCGTACGCCGCCGCCGCGAGCCCCGCCACGACGGCCAGCAGCGCCACGGTGACCAGGGCCGAGCCCGCCGGGCGCACCACCCGGTGCACGGCGGTCCAGCCGGGCGGCAGGGGAGCGCGGCGGGCGGCGAGCAGCGCGATCAGCAGGACGCCGGCGCACCAGCCCAGGCCGCCGAGGAGCGTGGCCGGGGTGTCCACGGTGAAGCCGACGGCCGCCTCGGCCTCGATCAGGCCGGCGATACGGTCCGGCAGCTCGCCGACCCGGTCCGGCAGGTCGCCGATCCGGTCCGGCAGCAGGCCGCCCAGGTCCCCGAGGCCGGGAACCCTCGATCCGCCGCCGGCCCGGTGCCCGCCGCCCGGCGGGCCGAGCGAACCGCCGTCGATGGTGACGACGTCGTGGCCGGCCCAGGCGAGGCCGCCGAGCAGCGTCACGAAGAGCGCGACCACCGTGCCCGCGCGCGCGAGGAGTTCGGACGGCGCGACGGCAACTCCGGCCGCGCGCAGGGACCGTAGGAAGAACCACGACAGCAGCAGCGCACCGACCAGGCTCACCCCGAGTGGCGTGATCTCGACGGCGGCGCGGGCCTCGGCGCCTTTCAGTCCGAAAGCGGATACATCACCCGCCGGGGAGACCGAACCGCCCGCTCCGAGTGCCACGACGGCCGCAGTCATGGGGCCGAGTGAGCCCGCCGCGTCCGCCCGCAGCAGATGCAGACCGAGCGCGGCCGTGCCCGCCATACCGATCAACGCCCAGCTCACGGTGGCCGTCGCGGACAGCAGAACGTCCGCCCAGGGCACCGGCGGACGGTGCCGCGTGGTCTCGACGCCGGTGACAGAACTCATCGCAGGCCCCCCGATCCACGCCGCGGCGCCGCCGCCCGCACATGTCCCCTCGCTCGAATTACCACTCTCCGGCCCGTTTTCAACCCCCGTCAACGGGCGGGCGGGAGCGCGTGGTGGCGTTCCGGCAAGGCCCGGGTTTCGGTCAGGGGCCGGAGCCTGAAATAGTTCCCCACGATGTTCGACATCCCTAGACTCCCTGCGATGGGGGTAACTCGGGGGACAACTCAGTGGGGCATGGAGTGCCGGAACTCGTACTGGAATCAAATGGACGGACCTGGACGCTCGATCCGTCCAGGCATTACACCCTCGGCCGCGATCCGCAGGGTGACATCGTCTTCGACGACGCCAGGGTCTCCTGGCGACACGCCACGGTCAGCTTCAACGGCCGCAGTTGGGTCATCGAGGACCACGGCAGCACCAACGGCACGTTCGTGCAGGGACAGCGGATCCAGCACGTGGAGATCGGCCCCGGCTCGGCGCTGCATCTCGGCAACGCGACCGACGGACCGCGGCTGAACCTGTCGGGTGCCGCGGCACCGGTCGGCGGCCCGGCCGGACAGCCGCAGGCGGCGGCGCCGTACGCGGCCCAGGGGGCCGGCGCGCCCGGCTGGGCCCAGCAGCAGGGCGCCGCGCAGCAGGCACCCGCACCTCAGCAGGGCGCTCCGCAGCAGGGCGTGCCCCACCAGGCGGCCGCGCACCAGCAGGACCCGCAGGCGGGCTGGCAGCAGCCCCCCGGGTTCCCGCAGCAGCAGGGCGGGCCCGCCGAGCAGTACGCGCAGAAGACGCCCGGTGGTGGCGCGGGGGCGCCGCCGGCGCAAGGAGACCGCAGCCCGACCACGTTCCACCAGTTCGCCCTCGGCCGCGTGATGCGCATCGGCCGTGCGCTGGAGAACGACCTGGTCGTCTCCGACCTCCAGGTCTCGCGCAACCACGCCGAGTTCCACGCCACGCCCGACGGCCGGTTCGAGATCCGCGACCTCGGCTCGCACAACGGCACCTACGTCAACGGCCAGCCGATCGCGAAGGGCGGCTCGGCGCTGCTCGGCCCGAGCGACATCGTCGGCGTCGGCCACTCCACCTTCCGGATCGTCGGCGACCGGCTCGAGGAGTTCGTCGACACCGGTGAGGTCTCCTTCTCCGCCCGCCACCTCACCGTCACGGTGGACGGCGGCAAGCAGATCCTGAAGGACGTCTCCTTCGGCGTGCCGGAGAAGTCGCTGATCGCGGTCATCGGACCGTCGGGTTCCGGCAAGTCGACCCTGCTCAAGGCGCTCACCGGCTACCGGCCGGCGAACCAGGGCGAGGTGCTGTACGACAACCGGAACCTCTACAAGCAGTTCGCCGAGCTGCGCCAGCGCATCGGTCTGGTCCCGCAGGACGACATCCTGCACAAGGAGCTGACCGTCAAGAAGGCCCTGAAGTACGCGGCCAAGCTGCGCTTCCCGGCCGACACCACCGCGCAGGAGCGCGACGCCCGCATCGACGAGGTGCTGCGCGAGCTGAAGCTCGACATCCACAAGGACAAGAAGGTCACCTCGCTCTCCGGTGGCCAGCGCAAGCGCGTGTCGGTCGCCCTGGAGCTGCTCACCAAGCCGTCGCTGATCTTCCTGGACGAGCCGACCTCGGGCCTCGACCCGGGCATGGACCGCGACGTCATGCAGCTGCTGCGCGGCCTCGCCGACGACGGCCGCACGGTCCTCGTCGTCACCCACTCGGTGGCCGAGCTGGCGCTGTGCGACAAGCTGCTGGTGATGGCGCCGGGCGGCGCGGTCGCCTACTTCGGACCGCCGGAGGAGGCGCTGAACTTCTTCGGCTACGACAGCTGGGCCGACGTCTTCTCCGCCTTCGAGAACTACCGCGACTACGACTGGGCGGGCCGCTGGAAGGGCTCGCAGCACTACCAGATGTACGCCGCGGACATCGACGCCGTCGCCCCGCAGTCCGTGGCCATGCCGCCGCCGCAGGCGATCAGGCCCCCCAAGCCGCAGAGCTGGGGCTCGCAGCTGATCACGCTGATCCGGCGCTACGTGGCGGTCATCGCCTCCGACAAGGGCTTCCTGGCGCTGACGGTGATCCTGCCGGCGGTCCTCGGCGCGGTCAGCCTGCTGATCGACCACGAGCGCGGCCTGCTGGTGAACCCGCCGAACCCCAAGACCGGCCTGCCCGTCCCGAACGGCACCGCCACCACCGTCCTGCTGATCCTCGCCGTCGGCGCGTGCTTCGCGGGTGCCGCGAACTCGGTCCGTGAGCTGATCAAGGAGCGGGTGATCTACGAGCGGGAGCGTGCGACCGGCCTGTCCCGCTCGGCGTACCTGATGTCGAAGGTGGTCGTGCTGGGCGCCATCACGGTGCTCCAGGGCCTGATGGTCGGCCTGATCGGTTTCTCCAGCCGGGAGATCCCCGAGGAGGGGCTCGTCCTCGGCGGCTCGACGCTGATCGAGCTGTGTGTGCCGATCATGGCGCTCGGCTTCACCTCGATGATGGTCGGCCTGGTCATCTCCTCGCTGGTGAAGACCGCCGAGAAGACCATGCCGCTGCTGGTGATGTTCGCGATCATCCAGGTCGTCTTCACCGGCTGCCTGTTCACCCTGCACGGCACGCTCGGCGTCAACGAGTTCTCGTACCTGATGCCGTCGCGCTGGGCGGTGGCCGCGGCGGGCACCACGCTGGACTTCAACAAGATCGCCCCGAACACCGACGACCCGACCAGCACGGACCCGCTGTGGGACCACGCCGCCTCGGCCTGGACCCTGGACATGGTCGTGCTGATCGCGCTCGGTGTGCTCTGCGGCTTCTTCGTGGCCCGCTTCCTGCGCCGCCACGAGCCGGAGGTCATGCGGAAGTAACCGCGCCCGTACGACGCCGAAGGGCGGCACCCCGCATCGGGTGCCGCCCTTCGGCGCTGCGTCGCTGAGGTCCCGCGCCGGACCTCAGTACGCGCTGTTGACGTTGTCGATCGAGCCGTACCGGTCGGCCGCGTAGTTGGCGGCGGCGGTGATGTTGGCGACCGGGTCGTAGATGTTCCAGGACGTGCCCGGGACGTGGTACGCGCTGAAGGTCGGCGGGATGACCTGGAGCAGACCCTTGGACGGGATGCCGTTGATCGCGTTGATGTCCCAGTCGTTGATGGCGTTCGGGTTGCCGGAGGACTCCCGCATGATGTTGCGGTGCAGGCCGTCGTAGCTGCCCGGGATGCCCTTGGCCTTCATGATGTCCAGCGCGTGCCGGATCCAGCCGTCGAGGTTGTCGGCGTAGGTCTTGGCGGCGACCGGCTGCATCTGCGGGCGCTGCGCGGAGCGGGCGGCGGCCTGCTCGGCGGCGCGCTCCTGCGCGGCCTTCTTCGCGGCGGCCGCGGCGGCGGCCTTCTGCGCGGCGGCCTTCTTCAGGGCGGCGGCCTCGGCGGCCTTCTTGGCGGCGGCCTCGTCGGCGGCCTTCTTCTGCGCCGCGAGGGTGTCGAGCTTGAGGTTGCCGGCGGCGAGCTGGTCCGTGACCGTGCCCTTGACGTTCTGGAGGGCGACGCCGCCGGCGACCTGAGCGGTCGCGGCCGGGGCGCCGGTGGTGACGGTGTCGGCGCTGCTGGGGGCGGCCGAGAAGGCGAGGGCGGCGGTGCCGAGCGCGGCGACGCCGGCCACGGCGATCTTGTGCTGCTTGATCAGCGTACGACTATAAGCACGGCTCAGGAAGTTCTTGGGCATGGCGTTGGACCTCTTCGGATAGCGCGGAGGTCGCTCGTGCGTCCGCCGGGGGAATCGGCTCCTCCCGCACGAACGCCGCGGGGTCGAACCCGCGGCGCTGAGCGACGGAAGCAATTCTTAGCGGGCGCAAAATGCCCAGGCAAAGGTGTGACGTACGATCCCGGGTAGTGGATCAGGGAAGGGCAAAACGGGACAGACAGGGCTGTCTGTCCCGTTCATGTGGGCGGGTTTATCTCCTATGTTCTTTCGTACGTGATGCAGGCCCTATGCGCGGCGTCACACGGCCCGCCGCGCATACTCACGCCGTGTTGCCGTCGCAACGCACTGGGTGAGTGCTCTCGTCCGGGAGGATGAGATGCACGTCGCCGAACTCGTGCCACAGGTAGAGCGCGCGCAACGCCTCCTCGTAGGCACGGCCGACCGCCGCCCGCCCGGCGACCGCCTCCAGCAGGAGCAGATGGGACGCCTCCGGCTCGTGCAGCCCGGTCAGCAGTCCGTCCACCACCCGCACCCCGCGCTCGGGCGTGACCACCAGATCCGTCCACCCCGCGGCCGCCCGCACCACCCCGTCCGGCCCCGCCGCCGACTCCACGGCCCGCACGGCCGTCGTCCCGACCGCGATCACCCGGCCGCCCGCCCGTCCGCCGCCACCCGTTCCCAGCGGTGCTCCGCCCCCTCCGCCCCGCGCCCGCGCGAGGTTGATCAGCCGCGCCGACGCCTCCGGCACCGCGAACCGCTCCGCGTACGGCGGCTCGTGAGCCTCCGCCGACGAGACCCCCGTGTGCAGCGAGACCGGCGCGAACTGCACCCCCCGGCGCACCAGCTCCGCCACCATCCGCTCGGTGAACGGCCGGGCCGCGCTCGGCATCTCCGCACTGCCCGCCCCGTCCGGCGTCGGCAGCGCGAACACCGTCTGGTACGCGGACAGCGGCTGGTCCCGTTCCGTGTAGGAGTAGCGAATGGGCCGCCCGTGCTCCCGCAGCACCGCCCGTACGTCCGCCCCGGCGGGCCGCGCCCACCGCAGCCGGTCCCCGCGCGCGCTCAGCGGCTCCTCCAGCAGCAGCCGGCCCCCGCCCGGCAGCGACACCTCCCCGGCCGCGGGCGAGCCCGCACGCGCGCGCGTGGTGCCGCGCCCGTCCGGCTCCCGCAGCTCGACCGCCCACCGCCCGTCGTCCCCGCGCGTGGAGAAGTGCACCACCACGCGCGCGTGCCCGATCCGCCCGTCCACCGCGGCGGCCAGCGTCGGCGAGGTGTTCACCACCAGCAGGTCCCCGGCCCGCAGCAGCCGCGGCAGGTCACGGAACGCGTGGTGCGCCACCTGCGTACCGCGCGACACCAGCAGCCGCACGGCGTCCCGGCCCAGCCCCGGCCCACGCTGCTCGGCGGGCACCCGCGCGGACAGCTCCGGCGGCACGCGGCCCCACTCCCGGACGGGCTCCGGCGGGAGCGCCCCCTTCGGCGCGGTCACCGCTCCTCCACCAGAGACGGCGCCGTGTACCGCCCGCTCGCGGGCCGCTCCTCCAGCAGCCGCAGGAACGCCGGTACGACAGCCGCGGGCGCCGGACGCGGATCCTCGTCGTCCGGTACGGCCGCCGCGTACAGCTCCGTCGCCATGTCCCCGGGATCCACCGCCCACACCCGCAGCCCCGGCTCCTCCACGGCGAGCACCGCGGCGAGCTGCTCCAGAGCGGCCTTCGAGGCGCCGTAGCCGCCCCACGTCCCGTACGCCTCCGCCGCCGCGTCCGAGGTGACCGCGATCACCGCGCCCGCCGGCGACGCCTGGAGCAGCGGCAGCGCCTCCTGGACCAGGCCCAGCGCCGCCACCGCGTTCACCTCCAGCGCCCGCCGCAGCCCCTCCAGGGGCAGCTCCGACAGCCGCACCAGCGGCTCGGCACCCAACGCGCTCGCGTTGTTCACCAGCAGGTCCACCCCGCCCAGCCGCCACGCGGCGGCCACCAGCTCCGCCCGGTGCCCGCCGTCCGCGACGTCACCGGGCAGCGCCGTCACCCGCCCGCCGTACCGCGCGACCGCCTCCGCGGCCTCCTCGAGGGCACCGGCACCCCGGGCGTCGAGCACCAGATCCCAGCCGCGCGCGGCCAGCGCCTCCGCGAGCGCCCGCCCCAGGCCCTTCGAGGCCCCCGTGATGATCGCTACCGGCATGACTACCGTCCCCTCGTCGGTCACCGCCCCCGGCGGGCGGTGACCACACGGTAGGAACGGCACCGCCCGCACCGCCTCGGACGCGGGGCCCACGGCGCGGGGGCCCTTCGGCGTACGTCCCACGCCCCGGACCAGGGCCTACGCCGACGGCCCTAGGCCCAGCGGACCCGGTCCCGCGGCCACGGGGCCGATCCGCGCCGTCACACCCCGCCGGTACCGTGAGGGCATGAGTCACGGCCCCCGGTCCGGCCTCGCCGCGGTGAGCTCCGCGCTGCTGGCCATGAGCAGGCACCTGGAGGTGCGCGACGTCCTCAAGACGATCGTCGCCTCCGCCCGCGAGCTGCTCGACGCGCAGTACGCCGCCCTCGGCGTCCCCGACGACCACGGCGGCTTCGCGCAGTTCGTCGTGGACGGCGTCAGCGACGAGCAGTGGCGTGCCATCGGCCCGCTCCCGCGCCAGCACGGCATCCTCGCCGCGATGCTGCACGAGGCCGAGCCCGAGCGCCTCGCCGACGTGCGCGAGGACCCGCGTTTCGAGGGCTGGCCGGCCGCCCACCCCGACCTGGTCGACTTCCTGGGCCTGCCGATCAGGGACGGCGAGGAGGTCCTCGGGGCGCTGTTCCTCGCGAACAAGCGCTGCCCCAGGCCGGAAGGCGGCTGCGGCTTCACCGAGGAGGACGAGGAACTGCTCTCCATCCTCGCCCAGCACGCCGCCATCGCCCTCACCAACGCCCGCCTCTACGAACGCAGCCGCGAACTGACCATCGCCGAGGAGCGCTCCCGGCTCGCCCACGAACTGCACGACGCGGTCAGCCAGAAACTGTTCTCCCTGCGCCTGACCGCCCAGGCGGCCGCCGCGCTGGTCGACCGCGACCCCGCCCGCGCCAAGGGCGAACTGCACCAAGTCGCCGCGCTCGCCGCCGAAGCCGCCGACGAACTGCGCGCCGCCGTCGTGGAGTTGCGGCCCGCCCAGCTGGACGAGGACGGCCTGCTCGCCACCCTGCGCACCCAGATACAGGTCCTCGACCGCGCCCACACCGCCCGCGTGACCTTCACCGCCAACGGCGTCCGCGCCCTGCCCGCGACCCAGGAGGAGGCCCTCCTCAGAGTCGCCCAGGAGGCCCTGCACAACGCCCTGCGCCACTCCGGCGCCGCTCACGTGGACGTGAGCGTGGAGCGGCGCGGAAACGGAGCCGTGCTGCGGGTCACCGACGACGGCCGGGGTTTCGACCCCACGGCCGTCCGCCGCGCCGGACGCCACCTCGGCCTGGTCTCGATGCGGGACCGGGCCAGCGGGGCCGGCGGCAGCCTGAGCGTGGAATCGGCGCCCGGCAAGGGCACCACGATCGAGATGGAGGTCCCCGGTGGGTGAACCGATCAAGGTGCTGCTGGTCGACGACCACCAGGTCGTCCGCCGGGGTCTGCGCACCTTCCTGGAGGTGCAGGACGACATCGAGGTCGTCGGCGAGGCCGCCGACGGCGCCGAGGGAGTCGCCCGGGCCGAGGAGCTGCGGCCCGACATCGTCCTCATGGACGTGAAGATGCCGGGCATGGACGGCATCGCCGCCCTGCGCCGCCTGCGCGAGCTGGGCAACCCCGCCCGCGTGCTGATCGTCACCAGCTTCACCGAGCAGCGCACGGTCGTCCCGGCCCTGCGCGCGGGCGCCGCCGGGTACGTCTACAAGGACGTGGACCCCGACGCCCTGGCCGGCGCCATCCGCTCCGTGCACGCCGGGCATGTCCTGCTCCAGCCGGAGGTCGCCGACGCCCTGCTGTCCCGGGAGGAGGCCAACAGCGGCCCCGGGCGGGGTACTTCGCTCACCGAGCGGGAGCGCGAGGTGCTCGGCCTGATCGCGGACGGCCGCTCCAACCGGGAGATAGCCCGTGCCCTCGTCCTGTCCGAGAAGACCGTCAAGACGCACGTGTCCAACATCCTCATGAAACTCGACCTCGCCGACCGCACCCAGGCCGCGCTGTGGGCCGTACGCCATGGCGTGACCGGCTGAGACGCCCTGACCAACGCCTCACCCGCGGCAACACGGAGGGTCACGGTCCAGGCTGAGATTCATACCGTCGTGGGAATGTCACCCGGATGGCGCATCCTCCGGTGATCTCCGCCGTTCTCCAGTGCGTGCCGCGGTGATCACCGCGGTGAACGCCTAGGAGGGGTTGACAGTGAAGAACCTGAAGAAGGCAGCGGCCGTGACGATGGTGGCCGGCGGTCTGGTGGCCGCGGGCGCCGGCCTCGCCTCAGCCCACGGCGGTGCCCACGCCGCCGGTGAGGCCGTCGGTTCCCCGGGGGTCGGCTCGGGCAACGTCGTCCAGGCCCCGGTCCACGTGCCGGTGAACGCGGTCGGCAACAGCGTGAACGTCATCGGCGTGCTGAACCCGGCCTTCGGCAACCTCGGCGTCAACCAGTGACGTCCCGCCGGCGGTGACCCCCGGCAGGCCCCCCGGAACCCGCCGGGGGGCCTGCCGGGCGTCCACCCGCGGACGCGGTCACCGCCCTCCGCGCTCCCGCTCCTCGACGTACGCGTTGTAGGCCGCCACCTGCGCCCGCCGGGCCGTCCGCTCCACCGGCCGCAGCGCCTCGGCCCGTCCCCTCATCTCCGCGGAGCTCACCGCGCCCCCGTGCCCGCCGCCGTGGGCCAGCGACACCAGCAGCCCCACCCGCTGCGCCAGCTCCAACACCCGCACCGCCCGGGCCGGATACCCCGGAGCCAGCACCTCGCTTCCCCGCTCGGCCCGCGCCCGGTACGCGTCGATCGCCGCCTCCGCCACCGGACCGGACCCGGCGACGTCCAGCTTCGACAGCACCTCGGTCGCCTCCCTGAGCGCCTCTGCCAGCTCCCGCTCGGCCTCGCCCAGCGACGGCACGTCGGCGGGCGGCGCCTGGCGCACGGGCAGCACGTGCCAGACCACCTCGGCGTGCACATCACCCTCGGGCCCGGCCTCGTACACCTGCGGCACCAGCCCGAACGCGGCACCGTGGCAGACCACCGCCTCCTCCGCCTCCAGCGCCCGCGCGTTGAACTCCGGCGGACCGCTCAGCCCCAGCGGGTGCCCCGGCGCCGGCAGCGCCACCCGCAGCCCGGTCACCCCCAGGGCGCGCAGCCGCCCCAGCGCGAGCGTCAGCCCCACCGGCGCGGACTCACCGGGCAGCCCCTCCACCCGGTGCACCGCGTCCTCGCCCACGATGGCGAGAACGGCGTCATCCGGCGAGGCAAGTCCGGCCAAAAGGGCATTTCCCCAAGCGGCGAGGCGTCCTGAACGCGGTTCCGAGATCATGCCCCCACCCTAAGGACAGGACCGATGGAATGGAGCGGGGCACTCGTGGCGTAGATTTCATAAGGGCTGCGCCCACCGGCGCGGCGGACCCGAGCCACAGGCGTACGCGACAGCCGAGACCGGCCACACAGCAAGGGGAGACAACGCGCTCATGAGCGATGTTCTGGAGCTTCAGGACGTATCCGTGGTCCGCGAGGGCCGGGCTCTGGTGGACCAGGTCTCCTGGTCGGTGAAGGAGGGCGAGCGCTGGGTCATCCTCGGCCCCAACGGCGCCGGCAAGACCACCCTCCTGAACGTCGCCTCCAGCTACCTCTACCCCAGCAAGGGCACCGCCACCATCCTCGGCGAGACCCTCGGCAAGCCCGGCACCGACGTCTTCGAGCTGCGCCCCCGCATCGGCATGGCCGGCATCGCCATGGCCGACAAGCTCCCCAAGCGCCAGACCGTCCTCCAGACCGTCCTCACCGCCGCCTACGGCATGACCGCCGGCTGGCAGGAGGAGTACGAGGCCGTCGACGAGCAGCGCGCCCGCGCCTTCCTCGACCGCCTCGGTATGAGCGACTACCTCGACCGGAAGTTCGGCACCCTCTCCGAGGGCGAGCGCAAGCGCACCCTGATCGCCCGCGCCCTGATGACCGACCCCGAGCTGCTCCTGCTGGACGAGCCCGCCGCCGGTCTCGACCTCGGCGGCCGCGAGGACCTGGTCCGCCGCCTCGGCCGGCTCGCCCGCGACCCCATCGCCCCCTCGATGATCATGGTCACCCACCACGTGGAGGAGATCGCCCCGGGCTTCACCCACGTCCTCATGATCCGGCAGGGCAAGGTCCTCGCCGCCGGCCCCATCGAGCTGGAACTGACCTCCCGCAACCTCTCCCTCTGCTTCGGTCTCCCGCTCGTCGTCGAGCAGGTCGGCGACCGCTGGACCGCCCAGGGCCTGCCCCTGTCCTGACCTGCCGCTGCCCGCTCCGCCCCCTCGCGCCCTGTCCGCCACCCGATCGCGGTCCTACCATGACCCATGTGAACGACATCGACGCATGGGTGTGGTGGCTGGTCGGCGCGGCGGCACTCGGAATCCCGCTCGTCGTCACCGCGATGCCGGAGTTCGGCATGCTCGCGGTGGGAGCCGTCGCGGCGGCGGTCGTCTCCGGCCTCGGCTTCGACACCGTGATCCAGGTCCTCACGTTCGTCGTCGTCTCCGTCGCCCTCATCGCCGTAGTCCGGCCCATCGCGGCCCGGCACAGCCGACAGCGACCCCAACTCGCCACCGGTGTCGAGGCATTGAAGGGCCGGCAGGCCGTCGTACTGGAACGGGTCGACGCATCCGGCGGCCGCATCAAGCTCGCCGGGGAAGTCTGGTCGGCCCGCGCCCTCGACACCGGCCGTGCCTACGAGGTGGGCCAGGAGGTGGACGTCGTGGAGATCGAAGGAGCCACCGCGATCGTTCTCTGAGGACAACTCACCGAGAACGACTCACGAGTTGCGCGACGGTCTGTCAGACTCGACCAGCAAGATCTTCAACAGTCGCGAGATCTGCGGAAAGCGCAGAGGCGGAGAAGGGTACGGGGAACGACGATGGAACCGGTCATCATCGTCTTGATCATCCTGGTGGTGTTGGTCTTCATCGCCCTGATCAAGACCATCCAAGTCATCCCACAGGCCAGCGCCGCCATCGTCGAGCGCTTCGGCCGCTACACACGGACCCTGAACGCGGGCCTCAACATCGTGGTCCCGTTCATCGACACCATCCGCAACCGCATCGACCTGCGCGAACAAGTCGTTCCGTTCCCGCCGCAGCCGGTGATCACCCAGGACAACCTGGTCGTCAACATCGACACGGTCATCTACTACCAGGTCACCGACGCCCGGGCCGCCACCTACGAGGTCGCGAGCTACATCCAGGCGATCGAGCAGCTCACCGTCACCACGCTGCGCAACATCATCGGCGGCATGGACCTGGAGCGCACCCTGACCTCCCGCGAGGAGATCAACGCGGCCCTGCGCGGCGTCCTGGACGAGGCCACCGGCAAGTGGGGCATCCGCGTCAACCGCGTCGAACTCAAGGCCATCGAGCCGCCCACCTCCATCCAGGACTCGATGGAGAAGCAGATGCGCGCCGACCGTGACAAGCGCGCCGCCATCCTCACCGCGGAAGGCACGCGCCAGGCCGCCATCCTCACCGCGGAGGGCGAGAAGCAGTCCCAGATCCTGCGCGCCGAGGGCGAGGCCAAGGCCGCCGCCCTGCGCGCCGAGGGCGAGGCCCAGGCCGTCCGCACCGTCTTCGAGGCCATCCACGCCGGCGACCCGGACCAGAAGCTGCTCTCCTACCAGTACCTCCAGATGCTCCCGAAGATCGCCGAGGGCGACGCCAACAAGCTCTGGATCGTCCCCAGCGAGATCGGCGACGCCCTCAAGGGCCTCTCCGGCGCGATGGGCAACTTCGGCCCGCTCGGCGGAGGTTCGGGCGGCAACGGCGGCCCGCAGGGCAACGGCGGCTCCTCCGGCTCCGAGCGCCGGGAGAAGCCGTCGATCGACTGAGGGTCCGGCAGGACCCCGGGTTCCCGCCGCGCCCCTCCGGGGGCGCGGGGAACCACGCGATCAGCGACGAACGGCCCGCCGCCGGCACCGCGAACCCGGCGGACGACTAGGCCGCATCCCGGGCGAGCCACTCGGGAAGCCCGGCGAAGTCCTCCTGCCCCAGGGACAACAGCATCGCATCCGCCGGCGTCGGCTCGAACGGCTCGCGCAGCAACGCCATCCCGGCCTCCTGCGGAGTCCGGTTCGCCTTGCGGTGATTGTCCTCCGCGCACGCGGCCACCGTGTTCAGCCACGTGTCCTGCCCACCCTGCGACCGCGGCACCACATGGTCCACCGTCGTCGCCCGACGCCCGCAGTACGCGCACCGGTGCCGGTCCCGGACCAGCACCCCCCGCCGCGACCACGGGGCTTGTCTTCGGAACGGCACCCGTACGTACCGGCAGAGCCTGATCACCCGAGGCGCGGGGATGTCCACATCGGCACCGCGCATACGCAGTTCGGGATGGGCCTGCTCGACCACGGCCTTGTCCTGGAGCACCAGGACCACGGCTCGGTTCAGGGTCACCGTCGACAGCGGCTCGAAGCTCGCGTTCAGGACCAACGTGTCACGCATCCAGCCCACCTCCCGTGTGCCTGCCCACCCCCCGGCGGGCTCGGATCAACTCTGGACGGGCGCGCCGAGATGGACAACGCAATAAAAAATGCCCGCCTCCGATCACTTCCAAGACCGGAGGCGGGCAAACGTTCAATGAACGCTCGGCTGAAGCGCGGCGGCGCGGTCAGCCCTTCTGCGGGTTCTCGTACTCACCGATGAGCTGGGCGCGCGCGATCGCGTGGAACCGCAGGTTGAAGCCGACGACGGCCGGAGACGCGTCCGCGTCCGGACCCAGCTTCTCCTGGTCCACCGCGTACACCGTGAAGACGTACCGGTGCGGGCCGTCCCCGGGCGGCGGAGCGGCACCGCCGAAGTCCTTCGTCCCGTAGTCGTTCCGCGCGTGGACGGCGCCCGCGGGCAGCCCCTCGAACTTCCCGCCGCCCGCACCCGCCGGCAGCTCCGTCACCGAGGCCGGGATGTCGAACAGGACCCAGTGCCAGAACCCGCTGCCGGTCGGCGCGTCGGGGTCGTAGCAGGTCACGGCGAAGCTCTTCGTCTCGGGCGGGAAGCCCTCCCAGCGCAGCTGCGGCGAGGTGTTGCCCTCCGCCTGGACCTGGGCGCCCTTCAGCGTCGCGCCCTCCTCGATGTCCTCGCTCGTCACCGTGAACGACGGCACGGGCGGATGGAAATCGTGGGGGAGCGGCCGCCGCTTGAGCTCGGTCACCTCGGTACCTCCTGATCGATGATCTGCACCAGCAGTTCCCGAGCCTAGAACCAGTTGCGCTTGCTGCCGACCTCGGACAGCCACTGGTTGAGGTAAGCCGCCCAGTCGGTCCCCTGCCAGTCGTTCAGACCCACCTGGAAGGAGCGGAAGGTGTCGCTGCCCTCGCTGAACAGGCCCGGCTTCTTGTCCATCTCCAGGACGACGTCCATCGCGTGCTCGTCGGCGACGAAGCTCAGCTCCACCTGGTTCAGCCCCCGGTACTGCGACGGCGGGAAGAACTCGATCTCCTGGTAGAACGGCAGCTTCTGCCGCGTACCCCGGATGTGGCCGCGCTCCATGTCCGCGTTCTTGAAGCGGAAGCCCAGCTGGATGAAGGCGTCCAGGATCGCCTTCTGCGCCGGCAGCGGGTGCACGTTGATCGGGTCGAGGTCGCCGGAGTCCACGGCCCGCGCGATCGCCAGCTCGGTCGTCACACCGATGTTCATGCCCCGCAGCGCCTGCCCGTCGATCATCGTGACCGGCGTCTCCCAGGGGATCTCCAGCCCGAACGGCACCGCGTGCACGGCCCCCGCCTGCAGCTCGAAGGCCCCGCCCAGCTGCACCTTGGTGAACTCGATGTCCTGCTTGTACTCCTGGTCGCCGCTCTCCACCTCGACCTTGGCCTGCAGACCGACGGACAGCCCCTCGATGGCCTGGTTCACCGACCCGCCCTGGATCCGCACCTCACCCTGGACGACGCCACCGGGTACGACGTTGACCTCGGTCAGCACCGTCTCGACCGACGCCCCGCCGGCCCCCAGGCTCGCGAGCAGCTTCTTGAACGCCATGACTCTCCCTTTACGAATGGACCCTCGCCCGTACAAACGCGATCGGCCCGCGCCCGGTTCCGCCGGCGCGTTGCCCCGTCTGGACTACCCTCGGAGGGCATGATCGCGCCCCCGGACCGTACGCCATTGCCCCGCACCTTCTTCGACCGCCCGGTTCTGGAGGTCGCTCCGGACCTCCTCGGACGCATCCTGGTCCGGAGCACCCCTGACGGCCCGATCGCACTCCGGCTCACCGAGGTGGAGGCCTACGACGGTCCGAACGACCCCGGTTCGCACGCCTACCGCGGCCGCACGGCCCGCAACGCCGTGATGTTCGGTCCGCCCGGACACGTGTACGTCTACTTCACCTACGGCATGTGGCACTGCATGAACCTCGTGTGCGGGCCCGAGGGCCGGGCGAGCGCCGTGCTGCTGCGCGCGGGCGAAGTGGTGGAGGGCGCGGAGCTGGCCCGGAAGCGACGTGTTTCGGCCCGCAACGACAAGGAACTGGCCAAGGGTCCGGCCCGGCTGGCCACCGCACTGGAGGTCGACCGGGCCCTGGACGGCACGGACGCGTGTGCCGCCGGCGCCACCCCACTGAGGATGCTGACCGGAACGCCGACCCCCTCCGAGCAGGTGCGCAGTGGTCCGCGCACGGGTGTGGCGGGCGAGGGCGGGAACGGCGACCTGCACCCGTGGCGCTTCTGGATCGCCGACGACCCGACGGTCAGTCCTTACCGGGCCCACGTACCGAGGCGCCGCCGCGGTTGACTCGGTCGGCCCGGGTGCGTAATGTGGCCCGAGCCGCTGAACCGGGTACGGCGATCGCCTGCAGCCGGAGCGGCCAACCCACTACCTAGCTCCACCCCCTTGGCGGGGTCGTTTCCGGCGCGCTCGCGTGCCCGAATTCGAACTCGCGAGACTCGATTATGAGTCGCCGAGGGAATCGGCTAAAGTAGTGAATGTCGAAAGGGCGGGCGGCGAAAGCCGAAGGCCCTGAGACAATCCCGCCGACAGGGAATCGGATCGAGAAAAGATCTGATAGAGTCGGAAACGCAAGACCGAAGGGAAGCGCCCGGAGGAAAGCCCGAGAGGGTGAGTACAAAGGAAGCGA
>NZ_JBEYCX010000032.1:0-48782 GCF_040632975.1 Streptomyces sp. NPDC013455
TGATAAAAAATGAAGAAAACAACCATTCGTGTTTGATAAGGATAATCGTTACCGCCGGCACCCCCTCGAAGGCGGTGCGGGCGGGCGGCGCCGAGCGGCTGCCGACCGTCAGAAGTCCTCGTCCAGGTCGACCGTGCCCTCCACGGCGACCTGGTAGGCCGAGGGACGGCGCTCGAAGAAGTTCGTCAGCTCCTGGACGCCCTGCAGCTCCATGAAGGAGAACGGGTTCTCCGAACCGTAGACGGGCGCGAAGCCGAGGCGGGTGAGGCGCTGGTCGGCGACGCACTCCAGGTACGCGCGCATGGAGTCGGTGTTCATGCCCGGCAGGCCGTCACCGCACAGGTCGCGCGCGAACTGCAGCTCGGCCTCGACGGCTTCCGCGAGCATGTCGGTGACCTGCTGCTGGAGCGCGTCGTCGAACAGCTCCGGCTCCTCCTTGCGGACGGTGTCGACGACCTCGAACGCGAAGGACATGTGCATGGTCTCGTCACGGAAGACCCAGTTGGTGCCGGTGGCCAGGCCGTGCAGGAGACCGCGGCTGCGGAACCAGTAGACGTACGCGAAGGCGCCGTAGAAGAAGAGTCCCTCGATGCACGCGGCGAAGCAGATCAGGTTGAGCAGGAAGCGGCGCCGGTCGGCCTGGGTCTCCAGGCGGTCGATCTTCTCGACCTCGTTGATCCACTTGAAGCAGAACTCGGCCTTCTCGCGGATGGAGGGGATGTTCTCCACGGCGGCGAAGGCGGCGGCGCGGTCGTCCGGGTCGGGAAGGTAGGTGTCCAGCAGCGTCAGGTAGAACTGGACGTGGACGGCCTCCTCGAAGAGCTGCCGGCTCAGGTACAGCCGCGCCTCCGGGGAGTTGATGTGCTTGTACAGCGTCAGCACCAGGTTGTTGGCCACGATGGAGTCGCCGGTGGCGAAGAAGGCGACCAGGCGGCCGATGAGGTGCTGCTCTTCGGGAGTGAGCTTGGCGAGGTCGGCGACGTCGGAGTGGAGGTCGACCTCTTCGACGGTCCAGGTGTTCTTGATGGCGTCCCGGTAGCGCTCGTAGAAGTCCGGGTAGCGCATGGGGCGGAGGGTCAGCTCGAAGCCCGGGTCGAGGAGATTGGCGTTCCGGTTCATTGCTGTCGGCGCGGAGCGCCGTCCTCCAGGGGTGGTGGTCGGGTGGGGGGCGGGCATTACTGGCAGGCCTCGCAGGACTCGGGGTTCTCCAGGGAGCAGGCGACCGCCTCGGGGTCGGCGACCTGCTGCACGGGGATCGTGGCCTGCGCCTGGGCGGCGCGGGCGATGCGCGTCGCGGGCCGCGAGCGCAGGTAGTACGTGGTCTTCAGCCCGGCCTTCCAGGCGTAGGCGTACATGGAGGAGAGCTTGCCGATGGTCGGCGTCTCCATGAAGAGGTTCAGCGACTGGGCCTGGTCGAGGAACGGGGTGCGGGCGGCGGCCATGTCGATCAGGCCGCGCTGGGGGATCTCCCACGCCGTGCGGTACAGCTTGCGCACCTCCTCGGGGATCCAGACGAAGTCCTGCACCGAGCCGTTGGCGTCGCGCAGCGCCTCGCGGGTGCGGGCGTCCCACACGCCGAGGTCCTTCAGGTCCTGCACCAGGTAGGAGTTGACCTGGAGGAACTCACCCGACAGCGTCTCGCGCTTGAACAGGTTGGACACCTGCGGCTCGATGCACTCGTACACGCCCGCGATGGAGGCGATGGTGGCCGTCGGCGCGATGGCGAGGAGCAGCGAGTTGCGCATGCCCGTCCGCGCGATGCGCGCCCGCAGGGCGTCCCAGCGCTCGGGCCAGGTGAGGTCGGTGTCGAAGTGGTCGGGGTGCAGGACCCCGCGGGCGGCGCGGGTCTCCTCCCAGGCGGGCAGCGGGCCGTTGCGCTCGGCGAGGTCGGCGGACGCCTCGTAGGCGGCGAGCATGATCCGCTCGGCGATGCGCGTGGACAGGGCCCTGGCCTCGGCGGAGTCGAAGGGCAGGCGCAGCTTGAAGAAGACGTCCTGGAGCCCCATGGCGCCCAGACCGACCGGCCGCCACCTGGCGTTGGAACGCCCCGCCTGCTCCGTCGGGTAGAAGTTGATGTCCACCACCCGGTCGAGGAAGGTCACGGCCGTGCGGACGGTCTCGTCCAGCCGCTCCCAGTCGATGTCCCCGCCGGCCACGAAGGCGCCCAGGTTCACGGACCCGAGGTTGCAGACGGCCGTCTCCCCGTCGTCGGTGACCTCCAGGATCTCCGTGCACAGGTTGGAGGAGTGGATCACGTTGCCCGGCACCGCGGTCTGGTTGGCGGTGCGGTTGGCGGCGTCCTTGAACGTCATCCAGCCGTTGCCGGTCTGCGCGAGCGTGCGCATCATCCGGCCGTACAGGTCGCGGGCCGGCATCGTCTTCTTCGCCAGCCCGGCGGCCTCGGCCTTGCGGTAGGCGGCGTCGAACTCCTCGCCCCACAGGTCCACCAGCTCGGGCACGTCGGCGGGGGAGAACAGCGACCACTGCTCGTCGGCGTTGACCCGGCGCATGAACTCGTCCGGGATCCAGTGCGCCAGGTTCAGGTTGTGCGTACGGCGGGCGTCCTCACCGGTGTTGTCCCGCAGCTCCAGAAACTCCTCGATGTCGGAGTGCCAGGTCTCCAGGTAGACCGCCGCCGCGCCCTTGCGCCGCCCGCCCTGGTTCACCGCGGCGACCGAGGCGTCCAGCGTCTTCAGGAACGGCACGATCCCGTTGGAGTGCCCGTTGGTACCGCGGATCAGCGAACCGCGGCTGCGGATGCGGGAGTAGGACAGACCGATCCCGCCGGCGTGCTTCGACAGCCGGGCGACCTGGTGGTAGCGGTCGTAGATGGAGTCCAGCTCGTCCAGCGGCGAGTCGAGGAGGTAGCAGGACGACATCTGCGGATGCCGGGTGCCGGAGTTGAACAGCGTGGGGGAGGAGGGCAGGTAGTCCAGGCGGCTCATCAGCCGGTACAGCGCCGCGACCTCGTCCACGGAGCGGGCCGTGTCGTCCTCGGCCAGGCCGCTCGCCACCCGCAGCATGAAGTGCTGGGGCGTCTCGATCACCTTGCGGGTGATCGGGTGGCGCAGCAGGTAGCGGCTGTGCAGGGTGCGCAGGCCGAAGTAGCCGAACCGGTCGTCGGCCGCGGTGTCGATCAGCGTGTCGAGCCGCTGCGCGTGCAGCCGGACGAAGTCCGCGGTGCGGTCCGCGACCAGGCCCTCGCGGTGGCCGACCTCGACCGACTCGGTGAAGCACGTCACGCCCTGCGAGGCGGCCTCGTCCCGGATGGTGAGGGTCAGCAGCCGGGCGGCCAGCTTCGAGTAGGCCGGGTCCTCGGAGATCAGACCCGCCGCGGCCTCCGTGGCCAGTTCCCGCAGCTCCGCCTCGTCGGCCCGGGCGGACCGGCCGCGCAGCGCGGCGGCGGCGACCCGGCCCGGGTCCGCGTCGGGCAGGTCGGCGGTCAGCTCGGTCAGGGTCCGCAGCAGCACGGCACCGGGACCGTCGGTCTCCAGCTCGCTGACTGAAGCCGGGTCGGCTGGCGCGATGGTCACGTGGGGTCTCCCTCGCTCGGCACGGGGCCTGGCGGAGGGCAGGGGCAGCCGCGAGCACGCGAGGGCGTCGCGTCCACCGGCCCACTCCGCGAGGCCCGGACGTCGATACGCGCCCGGGCCGGACGGCCGGGCGCGCTGTCGGCAGGTCCTCGGACTGGGCAGGCACGCGGATACGCGCAAGTACACCGTTGCGGGACAGTTCCGGACTCGCACCGGATTCCCCTGCGGACAGCGAGGACGAGCATACATCTAGTGCCGGGCTGTCGTGTCACCCCCAGATGTTGTGTCGCGCCGGTGTCAGAGCGTCAACTCGTAGGTGAGGAGAGTGATGTCGTCGAGCTCCGGCAGCGGATTCCGGTCGCGTTCGGGAACGCGGCGGAAGCCCAGGCGTTCGTAGCGGCGATGGGCGGCGTGCATGGTGCGCTGGGTCGACAGGACGACCGCCGTGCAGCCCTCCAGGGCCCGTGCGCGCCCGGCACACGCCCGCACGAGCGCCTCGCCGGCACCCCGGCCGCGGGCCTCCCGGGCGACCGCGAGCATCCGGATCTCCGCCTCCCCGGGCCGCGCGATGTCGGCCATGGGCGCCCGGCTCGGCGGGGCGGATCGCGATGTCCATGGTCCGAGTGTGCAAGGAAGCGGACCGCCGGAACACGTGCTGTCCGACGGCCCGCTTCGGGGTGGTGCGTGGGGTGCTAGTGGCCGGCGCCCGCGGTGGCCGCGGGCAGCTCCACCTGGACCCCGGGATCGCCGGCGTCCGCCGTGTAGTCCTCCGGCCGGGTCTGGTCCACGCCCTCGGGGGCCTTGACGGCCTTCAGGACGACGGTGAGGACCACGGTCACCAGGATGTTCAGGACGATCGCGGTGAGACCGATGTAGCCGATCTCGCCGATGCCGGGGATCTCCTTGGCGTTGCCGCCGAAGTGCTTCTGCGTCGGCGAGGCGATGCCGTACGCGGCGGCCGTGCCGTAGACCATGCCGACCGCCCAGCCGGCCAGCAGCGCCCAGCGGTGGAACCAGCGGGTGAACAGGCCGCCGACCAGGGCCGGGAAGGTCTGCAGGATCCAGATGCCGCCGAGCAGCTGGAAGTTGATGGCCACGGTCTTGTCCATGGTGAGGACGAAGACCAGGGCGCCGACCTTCACCAGCAGGGAGACCAGCTTGGAGACCTTGGTCTCCTGCTGGGGCGTCGCGTCCGGCTTGATGAAGTCCTTGTAGATGTTGCGGGTGAAGAGGTTGGCCGCCGCGATGGACATGATGGCCGCCGGCACCAGCGCGCCGATGCCGATCGCCGCGAAGGCCACGCCCGCGAACCAGTCCGGGAACATGTCCTCGAACAGCTGCGGGATGGCCAGCTGGCCGTTGGTGACCTTCACCCCGGCCGCGATCGCCATGAAGCCCAGCAGCGCCAGCAGACCCAGCATCAGCGAGTACAGCGGCAGGATCGTGGTGTTGCGGCGGATCACCTCACGGCTCTTGGACGACAGGGTCGCGGTGATCGAGTGCGGGTACATGAACAGGGCCAGCGCGGAGCCGAGGGCCAGCGTGGCGTACGTCCACTGGCCGGTCTCCGGCGGGGCGATCGCCCCGCGCGGCTTCTCGGTGACCGGGTTGACCTGGCTGAACGCCTCGCCGGCCTTGGCGAAGATGTCGTCGAACCCGCCCAGCTTGATCGGGATGTAGATGATCGCCACCGCGATGACGATGTAGATCAGCGTGTCCTTGACGAACGCGATCAGGGCGGGGGCGCGCAGGCCGGAGGAGTAGGTGTAGGCGGCCAGCACACCGAAGGCGATGAGCAGCGGCAGGTCCTTCACGAACCAGTTGGTGTTCTCGCCGCCGCCGACGCCCATCACGTCCAGCACGGCCTGGATGCCGACGAGCTGGAGCGCGATGTACGGCATCGTCGCCAGGATGCCGGTCACCGCCACCGCGAGCGACAGGCCCTTCGAGCCGAACCGGCCGCGCACGAAGTCGGACGTCGTGACGTACCCGTGGCGGTGCGAGACCGACCACAGGCGGGGCAGGAAGGTGAAGATCAGCGGGTACACCAGGATCGTGTACGGCACCGCGAAGAAGCCGGCCGCTCCCGCCGCGTAGATGGCGGCCGGCACGGCGACGAAGGTGTACGCCGTGTACAGGTCGCCGCCGAGCAGGAACCAGGTGATCCAGGTGCCGAACGACCGGCCGCCCAGGCCCCATTCGTCCAGGGTGTGCTCGTTCTCGGCCTTGCGCCAGCGCGCGGCCAGGAAGCCCACGACCGTGACGGCCAGGAAGAAGAAGATGAAGACGCCGAGTGCGACGCCGTTGACGCCGTCCTTCACTTCGCCACCTCCTCGTGCCGGGCCGCCGCCTTGCGGGCGCGCTGGTCACGCTGCCACAGCTGGTACGCGACCATCGTGAGCGCGGTGGAGATCAGCACCCAGAGCATCTGGTACCAGTAGAAGAACGGGATACCGATGAACGTGGGGTCGACCTTCGCGTACGAGCCGACCCACAGCATCGCCACGAAGGGCGCGACGAGACAGAGGGCGATGATCACCCTGCCCGGTGTCACCACCGGTGGTCTCACTTCAGGCGTTTTTGACATGCCACGGCTCCCGTCCCCTCGCGATCACCTGTTTAATGCGCACGCAATCTAGGTGACGGTGTCGTGACAGCGGAAGCCCTCGTCCGCATATCGGTATATCGATTCAGCGAACACGTGCGGCCAAGGCCGCCGTTGGCGGGTCCTTACTCCGCCGGCCGCTTCAGCCGCGCCACGAACTTGTACCGGTCCCCGCGGTACACCGAGCGCACCCACTCCACCGGCTTGCCCTCGCGGTCCAGCGAGTGGCGGGAGAGCATCAGCATCGGCAGGCCGACGTCGGTGCCGAGCAGACCCGCCTCGCGCGGGGTGGCCAGCGAGGTCTCGATCGTCTCCTCGGCCTCGGCGAGGTGGACGTCGTAGACCTCGGCCAGTGCGGTGTAGAGCGAGGTGTACTTCACCAGCGAGCGCCTGAGCGCCGGGAAGCGCTTGGCGGACAGGTGGGTGGTCTCGATCGCCATCGGCTCGCCGTTGGCCATGCGCAGCCGCTCGATGCGCAGCACGCGCCCGCCGGCGGTGATGTCCAGCAGCTCGGCGAGCCGGTCGTCGGCGGTGATGTACCCGATGTCCAGCAGCTGCGAGGTCGGCTCCAGGCCCTGGGCCCGCATGTCCTCCGTGTACGAGGTGAGCTGCAGCGCCTGGGAGACCTTGGGCTTGGCCACGAAGGTGCCCTTGCCCTGGATGCGTTCCAGCCGGCCCTCCACCACCAGTTCCTGGAGGGCCTGGCGGACCGTGGTGCGGGAGGTGTCGAACTCGGCGGCCAGCGTGCGCTCGGGCGGCACCGGCGTGCCCGGTGCCTGCGTCTCCGTCATGTCGAGCAGGTGCTTCTTCAAGCGGTAGTACTTGGGCACGCGCGCGGTACGGACGGTGGTGCCTGCCTCGTTCTCCGCACTGCTGACGTCGGTGCTCATGCTCTGCCTTCCCGGCTCCGAATGCCGCAAGCGACCGACATCCCATCGGCCACGGCTCACATCGTGGCACGGGTTGCGGTGTCCGACTCCACCCGCACGCTCCGTGATCTCCTCTGTATACCGTTGCACCTGCTGTTGGTCTAGTCCAACGCCCGGCGGAGTAGGCGGGCGGCGGCGGGTGGCGGCACCGTCCGTGTCATCGGCCGGCGCCCGGGCCGGCGCCCGGGCCGGCGCGGCGGGGGACCGGCGGGGGCGCCGGCGGGTGTCCCGCTACCGCGCCCCCGGTGCCCCGGACTAGATCCCCTGCCACTCCGGCTTGTTGGCATAGGTGTGCCGGAAGTAGTCGGCCAGCTTCAGCTTGGACGCGGCGGCCTCGTCGACGACGACCGTGGCGTGCGGGTGGAGCTGGAGCGCGGAGGCCGGGCAGACGGCCGCGACCGGGCCCTCCACCGTCGCGGCGACCGCGTCCGCCTTGCCCTCGCCGGTGGCCAGCAGCACCAGGTGCCGGGCCTCCAGGATCGTCCCGATGCCCTGGGTGATGACGTGGTGCGGGACCTGCTCGATGTCCCCGTCGAAGAAGCGGGCGTTGTCGATCCGGGTCTGCGCGGTCAGCGTCTTGATCCGGGTGCGCGAGGCGAGCGAGGAGCACGGCTCGTTGAACCCGATGTGACCGTCGGTGCCGATGCCGAGCAGCTGGAGGTCGACACCGCCGGCCGCGGCGAGGGCGCGGTCGTACGCGTGGCAGGCCGCCTGTATGTCGGACGCCGTGCCGTCCGGCCCCATGAACGAGGCCATGTCTATGCCCAGCGGCTCCAGCACCTCGCGGCGCAGCACCGAGCGGTAGGACTCGGGGTGGTCCGCGGGCAGCCCCACGTACTCGTCGAGCTGTGCGATCCGCGCCCGTGAGGCGTCCACCTCGCCGGCGCGCACCTTGGCGGTCAGTGCCTGGTAAATGGGCAGCGGGGTGGAGCCGGTGGCCACGCCGAGCAGAGCGTCGGGCTTGCGTCGCAGCAGCTGGGCCATGGCCTCGGCGATCAGCTCGCCGCCCGCCGCGGCGTCCGGAACGATGACAACTTCCACGCTGGGCCTGCCGTTCTGAAGAGGGCTGTGTGCGTCTCTATGTGGTTTAGACCAATCTAACAGAATCGGGGTCCCCGGGCGCGCCCCGGAAGCCGGTTCCCGGGCCCCTCGGCGGCCCGGCGGGAGGCCGTTCTCAGGTGAGCGAGCCGCCCGTCGCGTCCAGCCAGTGGCCGGTCACCCAGCGGCCGGCGTCCGACGCCAGGAAGGCCACCACGTCGGCGACGTCCGCCGGCGTCCCCACGCGCCCCAGGGCGGATATCGCGGCGGCCCTGGCCAGGCCGTCCTCCGTCCCGTACAGGTAGTCCGCGGTGTTGTCGGTGTCGATGACCCCGGGTGCCACCGAGTTCACCGTGATGCCGCGGGGGCCCAGCAGCTTGGACAGGTCCCGTGAGAAGACGTCGAGGGCGGCCTTGGTCATCGCGTACGCCACCTTGTCCGGCATCACCGCCGTGCGCGCGAGCCCGGAGGAGATGTTGACGATCCGGCCGCCGTCGCGCAGGCGCGGCAGTCCGTGCCGGACCAGGAAGAACGGCGCCTTCGTGTTCACTGCGAACACCCGGTCGTACTCCTCCTCGCCGATCTCCCCGATCGGCGGCGACGTGCCGATCCCGGCGTTGTTCACCAGGATGTCCAGTCCTTCGGCGTGCCGGTCGAACTCCTGCCACACCCGCTCGGCGTCCCCCGGCGTCCCCAGTTCCACACCGATCGCGAACGCGTCTCCGCCGGCCGCCTCGATCGCCGCGACCGTCTCCTTCGCGGCGCTCTCATTGCGGCCGTAGTGCACCGCCACCCGCGCCCCGTCCCGCCCCAGGCGCTCGGCGATCCCCCGCCCGATACCCCGGCTCGCCCCCGTGACCAGCGCCGTCCTGCCCGTGAGCACGCCCATGTCCGCCCCTCCGGATTTCCCTAGTGGTCGTTACAAAAAAACCGTACAGCACCCCGCCGACAATTTTCTAGGGGGCGCTATAAAATGGCCGCCATGGTGACGGGTCAGGAGACACAGACGCAGGGCGGCAGGGGCCGGACGCGGGGCCGGCCGCGCTCCTTCGACCGGGCCACGGCGCTGGAGAAAGCGCTGATGGCCTTCTGGGAGCACGGGTACGAGGCCACCTCGGTCTCCGACCTCACCCGGATCATGGGAATCGGCGCCCCCAGTCTGTACGCGGCCTTCGGCGACAAGCGCACCCTGTTCGACGAGGTCGTCCGGGTCTACAGCGGCACCCACGGCGACTTCGGCGACCGCGCCCTGGCCGAGGAGCCCACGGCCCGCGCGGCCGTCGAGCGGATGCTGCGCGAGGCCGCCGCCCGGTACACGGACCCGGACCATCCGCACGGCTGCCTGATCGTCCACGCCGCCACCAACTGCACCAGTCCCGAGGTGGAGGCGCAGCTGCGCGAGCGGCGCAACGCCAACATCGCCGCCCTCGAGTCCCGGATCCGCGCGGACGTCGTGGCGGGCCTGCTGCCCGCGGGCACCGACGCCGCCGCCCTCGCCCGGCACGCCGGCGCGATGATCCAGGGCATGTCACAGCAGGCCCGCGACGGCGCGCGCCGGGAGGAATTGGAAGCACTCGCGGAAATTGCGATGTCCATCTGGCCCCACGAGTGACCCGGTCGGGCTAGGCTGCGTGGCATCGGGTGCCCGCGCCCCCGCGGCGCGCACCCCGTGAGCACCGTGGACACGCCCGTATGGTCTAGTCCACAATCCAAGTGAACAAGCCTCCGTCTTCCCCGCACAGGAAGGCGGACCGAGGAACCGGAGCTCTCTGCCCTGACTGCCCCGGCTCCTCGACCTTCGGCCGACCGGGACCGCACACCCCACGGCCGATGATGCTCCGGGCTGCGGTGCCGGGAGGGTTGAGGGTCCCTTCCAGGCGCCGCGGCCCGCGGGTGTTTTTCGGGCACCCGCGAGGCCCCGGGTACGCTCGCACCGTGCCCTCCATGAACGAACTGGTCCGCCAGCACACCGCCCTCGACGACTCCGATCTCGAGTGGCTCCACCTGCTGGTCTCGGAGTGGCAGCTGCTCTCCGACCTCTCCTTCGCCGACCTGGTGCTGTGGGTGCCCACCCGGGACGGCACCCGGTACGTCTCGGTGGCCCAGATGCGGCCCAACACCGGTCCGACCTCCTACCAGGACGACATGGTCGGCCACCTGGTCCCGCGCGGCCGCCGCCCCATGCTGGACGCGGCGCTGGACGAGGGCCGGATCGTGCGCGAGGGCGACCCGGAGTGGCGCGAAGAGGTCCCCGTACGGGTCGAGTCGATCCCGGTACGCCGTGAGGGCCGCGTGCTGGGTGTGATCGCCCGGAACACCAACCTGCTCACCGTGCGCACCCCGAGCCGCCTGGAGCTGACCTACCTCCAGAGCGCCTCCGACCTCGCGCAGATGATCGCGGCCGGTTCCTTCCCGTTCCCCAACCAGCAGGTCGACATGGACGCCTCCCCGCGCGTCGGCGACGGCCTGATCCGGCTGGACGCGGACGGCATCGTTCAGTACGCCTCCCCGAACGCCCTGTCCGCGTACCACCGCCTCGGCCTCGCCGCCGACCTCGTCGGCCATCACCTCGGACAGACCACGGCCGAACTCGCCCCGACCCGGGGGCCGGTGGACGAGGCGCTCGCCAAGGTGGCCAGCGGCTGGGCGCCGCGCGAGTTCGAGATCGAGGCCCATGACGGCGTCATCCAGTTCCGGGCCATCCCGCTCAAGCCCAAGGGGACGCGCATCGGTTCGCTGGTGCTGCTCCGTGACGTCACCGAACTGCGCCGCCGCGAGCGGGAGTTGATCACCAAGGACGCCACCATCCGGGAGATCCACCACCGGGTGAAGAACAACCTCCAGACGGTCGCCGCCCTGCTCCGCCTCCAGGCCCGCCGGATCGACTCCGAGCGCGGCCGGGAAGCCCTGGAGGAGGCGGTCCGCCGGGTCGGCTCGATCGCGATCGTGCACGAGACGCTGTCCCAGAACCTGGACGAGCGGGTGGAGTTCGACGACATCGCCGACCGGGTGCTGGCCATGGTCGCCGAGATCTCGCCGGGCAAGGTGACCGGCCGGCGCAGCGGACGCTTCGGCATACTCGACGCCGAGGTCGCCACCCCGCTGTCCATGGTCCTCACCGAGGTTCTCCAGAACGCCCTGGAACACGGCTTCCGCGAGGGCGACACCGGCACGGTCGAGGTCTCCGCGCTGCGCGGCGGCACCACGAAGGAGGCCCGCCTGCTGGTCACCGTCCAGGACGACGGTGTCGGCCTGCCCGAGGGCTTCGACCCGCACCGCTCGGGCAACCTCGGCCTCCAGATCGTACGGACGCTGGTGGAGGGCGAGTTGGGCGGCTCGTTCGACATGGTCCCGGCGCCGGAGCGGGGGACCCGGGTGATCCTGGACATCCCGGTACGCGCGCAGAAGTGACCCGCGCGCGGTGACGCGCCGGCCGAGCGGCGACTGCCGGTGACTGCCGGGCGGCGACTGCCGGGTACGGCGAACGGTGGGTGCGGCCGAACGGCGGGCGCGGCGACCGGTGGACACGGGGTGCCGGCGGGCACGGCCCGTCGGTGGGCACAGCAAAAAGCCTCGGACCGCCATTGGTCCGAGGCTCGTGCTCGTTGCTGCTCTGCTATAGGGCTAAGCGCATCGGGGGTACTGCGCGCTGCGGCTCGGGGGCGGGAGATGCGCACGTGCTGTGCGCGCCGCCAAGCTCAGGCTGTCAGCAGGGGTGGGTGTGTCAGGCGGAGGCCTGACGGGCCCGGTTGCGGGCGGCGCGGCGCTTCATGGCGCGGCGCTCGTCCTCGCTGAGACCACCCCAGACGCCGGAGTCCTGACCGGACTCGAGCGCCCACTGCAGACACTGCTCGATCACCGGGCAGCGACGGCAGACGGCCTTGGCTTCCTCGATCTGCAGCAGCGCAGGACCGGTGTTGCCGATGGGGAAGAAGAGCTCGGGGTCTTCCTCGCGGCAAACGGCGTTGTGACGCCAGTCCATGGCTGCTACCTCTCCTTGGTATTACGTGCAAGTTGCTTGTGAATGTGAACGCTTTCACGAATCCCTCAACAAGTGAAGGGCCGACCGCCGAGTCTTCCCGGCGTGGTCCTTGGTTTGGAGAGGGGTTCCGGTGATCAGTGGAGGCCGGTCTTGCGGGCCGTCCCGATCGCCACGTAGAGACTCGCAAACCTCAGCGGCGGATACAACCCCTTCCGGAAAGTTTTTTTTGATTCCTCGGTGTCGACTAGGTCACAGCCGTACTTCCATGGGGTGGATCCTGGCCTAAACGTTCGAGTGAAAGGACTTTCGCCCGTTCCGCTCACACAATCACACGCAGTGCACGGCGTACGCCTGTGAACGTCACGCTCGTTCGCAGCCCCAGGTGGTCACCGTCCATCTGAAGCGGCAGGGGAACCTTCGAATGCAAGGTGAACTGGTCCTGGTCGTGCAGGGAGACCGCGTGCTTGCCGTGCGGGCCGCGCTCGGGGGACGAAGTGAGCAACTGGGTGCCATACCGGGCAACCGCGGCCGTCGACAGGCGGCTGAGACCGAGCACATCGATGCCCGTGTCGAACGAGGCCTTAGGTGACGTGTACATCGGGCGATTGCCGAGAAACGTCCACGGGGACGTGTTCGAGACTATGGCGACCACGAGATCGCCGACCGGGTCCGCGCCGGGCCGCTCCAGGGTGATCGTGCCGTGCCGCCGGTTGGGCTCGCCGAGGAACTGCCGGACCACCTGACGGACGTAGAGCGCGTGCGTCGACTTCTTGCCGCGTTCGCGCTGCTGCTCGACCCGGCCCACCACGCCCGCGTCGAACCCGAGCCCGGCGTTGAACGTGAACCAGCGGGCCGGCACCGCCTCGTCCTCGGAGCCCGGCGTGCCCGAGGTCAGTCCGAGGCCGACGACCCGCTCGCTGCCCTCGCGCAGCGCGTCCAGCAGTGCGCCGGTGGCCTCGACCGGATCGTTGGGCAGGCCCAGGGCGCGGGCGAAGACGTTCGTGGAACCGCCCGGGACGACGGCGAGACCGGGGAGGTGCTCCGGAGCCGGGCCGGCGTGCAGGAGGCCGTTGACGACCTCGTTCACCGTGCCGTCGCCGCCCAGCGCCACCACCAGGTCGATGTCGTCGCTCTCCGCCGCCTGCCGGCCGAGGTCGCGCGCGTGACCCCGGTACTCGGTGGTGACCGCCTCCAGCTTCATCTCGCTCGCCAGGGCGTGGATCAGAACGTCACGTCTGCGTGCGCTGGTGGTGGTTGCCGCCGGATTGACCACGAGAAGTGCACGCATGCATGGCAGCGTACCTACTGGGGGGTACCCGGCCCAGACCGAGGTAGGGATCCGGTAAGAGACGAGGGCGTGAGCCTGCACACGCGGCGTGCGGGGCGCGGCCGGGCGCTCGGGGGCGGACGGCTACCCTGCTGGGGTGAGCAGTCAGCGAAATCCCGCCCCCGACACCACCGCGGCCGCCGCGGAACCGCGCCCGCGCCGGCTGACCTACGCGGCCGCGCTGGCCGCCCTGGAAGGGGCCGCCCTGGTGGCCGGCGGCCTGTGGGTGCTGGTCCGCGGGCTCACCGGCGAGCCGGACGACCGGCAGCAGGCGGTGACCCTCGGGATCACCCTGCTCGCCCTCGGGCTGCTGCCGCTGCTCGCGGCGCGCGGTCTGCTGCTGCGGCGCGGCTGGAGCCGGGGCCCCGCGGTGATCACCCAGGTCATGGCGCTGCCGGTGGCCTACAACCTGCTCCAGGCCGACAGCATGGCCATCCCGGCCGGTATCGCCGTCGCGGTGGTCGCCGTGGCCGCGCTGGTGCTCCTGGTCAACGGCGAGACGACCCGGGCCCTGGGGATCAAGGGACCGGGCCGGGGCGAGTAGCGCCCACCGGACCCCTCGGGTCCCGACGGACTCCGGACGGGAGAGGCCTCGCCGAGTGGGGGATCCTCGCCGGGCGGAGAGGCGCGGAGCTCCGCCGGGCGGAGGCCGGAGGGGTCTCGCCTGAGCGGAGCTCGCTTGCCGGCGCGGTGCTCGCGCGCCGGTGACGGGTCACTCCTCGACGAGGAGCTTCTCCCGCAGCTGGGCCAGCGTGCGGGCCAGCAGCCGGGAGACGTGCATCTGCGAGATGCCGACCTCCTGCGCGATCTGCGACTGGGTCATGTTCCCGAAGAAGCGCAGCAGCAGGATCCGCTTCTCGCGCGGCGGAAGGTCCTCCAGCAGCGGCTTGAGGGACTCCCGGTACTCCACGCCCTCCAGCGCCTCGTCCTCGGCGCCGAGGGTGTCGGCGACCGCCGGCGACTCGTCGTCGGTGTCGGGGACGTCCAGGGACAGCGTGGAGTACGCGTTGGCGGACTCCAGGCCCTCCAGGACCTCCTCCTCGGAGATCGCGAGCTTCTCGGCCAGCTCGTGGACCGTCGGGGACCGGCCGTGCAGCTGGGACAGCTCGGCCGTGGCGGTCGTCAGCGAGAGCCGCAGCTCCTGCAGCCGGCGCGGCACGCGGACCGCCCAGCCCTTGTCGCGGAAGTGCCGCTTGATCTCGCCGACGACGGTCGGAGTGGCGTAGGTGGAGAACTCCACGCCCCGCTCGGGATCGAACCGGTCGACGGACTTGATCAGGCCGATCGTGGCGACCTGGGTGAGGTCGTCCAGCGGCTCGCCGCGGTTGCGGAACCGGCGCGCCAGGTGCTCCACGAGCGGGAGGTGCATACGGACCAGCTGGTTGCGCAGCTCCGCGTACTCCGGACTGCCGTCCGGCAGCTTGCGCAGCTCGACGAACTTCGCCCGCGCACCGCTGCGGTCCTGGGCGTCGTGCTGTACGGCCCGCACGGCCTCCGCGCCCGGCGTGTCGTCGTCGGCGTCTCGCTCGTGCTCGCTCATCGTCCCGCCCGTAGCCCTTCCCCGAGCCCTGGCCCCTGCGCGGACGGCGGATCCGGCGCCGCCGCGTGCCGGGGGTGGCGTGCCCTGTCCGGCATCGTCACCGCCGGCCCGCGCGGAGTCGTCCTCCGGGTGCGGCCTGGCCTGCTCGGGGATGCCGTCGATGCCGTCCGCCATGCGCCGGGAACCGTCCAGGGGGCTCGCCCCGGAGGTCTCGGCGCTGGTCGACCAGGGGGCACCCCCGTCCCCGGTCGGCAGCTCCCGTGTGCCGCGCTCTTCGTCCCGCACCGGCCCGTCCCCGTTCCTCACGCCGGCCCGGGGCCGGCGCCGCGCTGTTTGTAGAGGCTGATCGACACCGTCTTGTCCTCGTCCACGGCGGAGGAGACCTTGCCCGCGAGGGCCGACAGCACGGTCCAGGCGAAGGTGTCCCGCGAAGGGGCGTGGCCGTCGGTGGTCGGTGCCGACACGGTGACTTCCAGCGAGTCGTCCACGAGCCGGAAGACACAGCTGAGGACCGAGCCGGGCACGGCCTGCTGGAGCAGGATCGCGCAGGCCTCGTCCACGGCGATGCGCAGGTCCTCGATCTCGTCCAGGGTGAAGTCCAAGCGGGCCGCGAGACCGGCCGTGGCCGTCCGCAGCACCGACAGGTAGGCACCCGCAGCCGGCAGCCGGACTTCCACGAAGTCCTGGTTCGCCGCGGGCTCGCCTGCGATCTGGGACACCCTCACCTCCATGGTGGTACAAGCTTTACGGGGCCGAGGGTCGCCCCCCGGGGTAACGCGTACGTGGTTCAAGCGGTGACGCTATCGCGCTCCGAACGTTCCTGTCCCGGGACCCCGACCCCCTGGCGTCACTCACAGTAAAGCTGTGGATACGCTCCGTGTCTAGAGGGTTTGCGGGCCCAAAAGGGAAGAGCGCGCGCCGGGTTGACGTACCCAGACGTCAGAGGCTCGAACCGTCGTGCGGCAGCCGCCGCATGCAGTGTCACACGAGAACCCGGTCGGGCGGGACGGTCTCGCTCATACGAGCACGCTCACACGAGTACGTGGTCCACGAAACACCACCGCCAGTCCTCGCCGGGCTCGAAGGTCCGCATCACCGGGTGACCGGACGTCTGGTGGTGCTCCGTCGCGTGCCGTCCCGGCGAGGAGTCGCAACAGCCGACGTGCCCGCAGGTCAGGCAGAGCCGCAGCTGCACCGGGTGCGTGCCGTCCCGCCGGCACTCCGGACAGGTCCGGTCGAGCGGTGCCGGTTCGGGGTGCGGCAGCGCGTCGGCGTGCGTGCACTGTTTCATGATTGCCAGATTACGACGGGCGTGCGGGTGACCGCGCGGAAAAACGAGGTGGGCGAGGACCATGGACGTGATGCCCCTGCTGTTGCTGGTGGCGGGCAGCGCCGCGGTGGCCGCCACGGCCCGGCGCGCCCCCGTACCGGCGCCTCTGCTGCTGGTCGCGGCTGGCCTGGCGGTCTCCTACCTGCCCGGGGTTCCGTCCTACACCCTCGATCCGCACGTCGTCCTGCCCCTGCTGCTGCCGCCGCTGCTGTACACCTCGGCGAGCGACAGCTCCTATCTCGACCTGCGGGCGCAGCTGCGGCCGGTGGCGCTGCTCTCGGTGGGCTACGTGCTCTTCGCGACCGTCGTCGTCGGCTGGGCCGCCTACCTGATCGTGCCCGGACTGCCGCTGCCCGCCGCGCTGGTGCTCGGCGCGGTGGTCGCGCCGCCGGACGCGGTGGCCGCCACGGCGGTCGCGCGCCGGGTCGGCCTGCCCTCCCGGATCACCACCATCCTCCAGGGCGAGTCGCTGCTGAACGACGCCACCGCGATCACCGCCTACAAGGTGGCGCTCGGCGCCGCCGTCGGCGAGGGTGCCACCTGGGCCGGGGGGATCGGCGAGTTCGTGCTCGCCGCGGTCGGCGGTGTCGGGGTCGGTCTCGTCCTCATGGCGCCCCTGCACTGGCTGCGGACGCACCTGACCGAGCCCCTCCTGCAGAACACCCTGTCCCTGCTCATCCCCTTCGTCGCCTACGGGGTCGCCGAACAGGTGCACGCCTCCGGGGTGCTCGCGGTGGTCGTCGTCGCCCTCTACCTCGGCCACCGTGCCTGGGAGGTCGACTTCGCCACGCGGCTCCAGGAGGAGGCGGTGTGGAAGATGGTCGCCTTCGTGCTCGAGTCCGCCGTGTTCGCCCTCATCGGTCTCCAGCTGCCGGTCGTCCTCAAGCGGCTCGGGGAGTACGAGGGCGCCTCCGCCGCCTGGTACGCGGTCGTCGTCTTCCTGGTCGTGGTGGTGGCCCGGTTCGTCTGGGTCTATCCCGCCGCCTTCCTGCCCAGGCTGCTGTCGGCGCGCATCCGGGAGCGGGAGGAGAACCCCACCTGGCGGGGCGCGATGGTCACCTCGTGGGCGGGCATGCGCGGGGTCGTCTCCCTGGCCATCGCCTTCGCCATCCCGCCGGCCATGGCCGACGGCCCCCGCAACCTGATCCTCTTCCTGACCTTCACCACCGTCATCGGCACCCTCGTCGTCCAGGGGGTCACCCTGCCCCCGCTGATCCGGATGCTGAAGTTCCCCGGTCGCGACCGGCAGGCCGAGACCCTCGCCGAGGCCAACGCCCAGGCGCAGGCGTCCCGGGTCGCCGAGGCCCGGCTCGACGAACTGCTCGCGGACGAGCGCAACGCCCTGCCGCCGCCGCTCGCCGACCGGCTGCGCACGGTCCTGGAGCGCCGCCGCAACGCCGTCTGGGAGCGGCTCGGCCAGGTCAACCCGGTCACCGGCGAGTCCGTGGACGACACCTACCGCCGGCTGTCCCGCGAGATGATCAGCGCCGAACGCGAGGTCTTCGTCAGGCTCCGCGACCACCGCCACATCGACGACGAGATGCTGCGCGCCCTGCTGCGACGCCTGGACCTGGAGGAGGCGGCGGCCTTCAGGGAGGCCGGCTAGCGGTTTTCCCGGGCGTCCGGGACCTCCTGGGCGTCCGGGGCCTCCTGGGCGTCCGGGACCTCCCGGGCGTCCGGGACCTCCCGGGCGTCGGAAGCAGCCGGGCCTGCCGGGCCTGCCGGGGCTGCCGTGGGGAAGGGCCGGCCGGTGATGACGGCCGCGATCGTCGTCCCGCGCGCGAAGGCGCCCTCCTCCGCGAGGGCGACGATTCCGTACAGCAACTTGGCGACATAGAGACGCTCCACGGCCACTCGGTGCCGCCGCTCGAAGTCCTGAGCGAATTCCTCCAGTTCAGGTGTCGTCCGGGCATAGCCGCCGAAGTGGAAGCGGTCGTCCAGGGACCAGGTGCCGGTGCGGGCGCCGAAGGCGGCTTCCTGGAGGGCTTCCGTGGCGGCCTCCAGGAAGCCGCCCTTCAGGACCGGTATGCCGAGCGCGCGCTGCCCGGCCGCCAGCCCCGCGGCGAGACCGGCGAGGGTGCCGCCGGTGCCGCAGGCGAGCGCGACGACGTCGGCCTGGCCGCGCAGTTCCGCGCCGAGGGCCCGGCAGCCGCGTACCGCCTCGGCGTTGCTGCCGCCTTCGGGTACGACGTACGCCTCCTCGGCGCCGGCCGCGCGCAGGATCCGGGCCAGGGTCTCGGGCTCGGACTTGTGCCGGTAGGTCGACCTGTCGACGAAGTGCAGCCGCATGCCGTCCGCCGCGCACCGGGCCAGGGACGGATTGAGCGGGCGGCCGGCCAGCTCCTGGCCGCGGACCACGCCCGTGGTCGGCACGTCCAGGAGCCGGCCGGCGGCGGCGGTGGCCCGCAGGTGGTTGGAGTAGGCCCCGCCGAAGGTGACCAGGGCGCGGCCCCGCGCGGCCGCGAGGTTCGGCACCAGCTTGCGCCACTTGTTGCCGATCAGCCGCGGGTGGATGAGGTCGTCCCGCTTGAGCAGCAGCCGCAGCCCACGGCGCGTGAAACGGTCGTCCCCCACCTCCTGGAGCGGGGAGGGGAGGCGGGGGGTCAGGACGTCCGGGCCGGTCACACTCCATTGTCGCCCGCCGGCCCGCTCACGCGGGTGGCGCCCCCTCGGGGCGACCGCCGGCCCGCTCCGCCCGGCGCCGCCCTCGCAGGCGTCCGGCGCGCGCCGTCCCCCGCGTCGGGCGGCGCCATCCCGTCCAGCGTCCGGCGGCAGGCGTCCGCCGGGCAGGCTCCGCCGGCGCCACCCTTCACCTGCCCGGCGGCGCTATCCCTTCAGGCGTTCGGCGATCCGTTCCCTGAGCGACCGCATCGTGAAGCCGCGGGGGTCCACCTTGCCCGGCTGCCACTCCAGGTGCCCGATGACCGACCGCTCGGTCCAGCCGTGCACGCGGCACACCGCCGCGGCGGCCCGCACGATCGCCTCCAGCTGTTCCGGTGGCCACGGGTCCTCGCCGTCGCCGAGGTTCTCGCACTCGAAGCCGTAGAAGTGCCGGTTGCCGTCGGTGTTGGCCTCGTTGTCCGGCGGCAGCCCCTTCTCGGCGATCACCGCCCGCAGCACCTCGTCGTCGCCGAGCCCCGCGTGGTTGGTGCGGCCGTAGCCGACCAGGTGCACCGTGCCGTCCTTGGTGATCACCCCGTGGCACAGCGGTCCCGGCAGGTCCGGGTGGCCGTCGCGGCACAGCTCCACCGTCTGCGCGCTGCCCTGTGTCACCGTGTGGTGGATCATCACGCCGTGGACCGGGCCCCAGGGGCCCTTGTGATTGCGGTTGTGATGCTGCCAGTCGCCGACCTCGACGACCGTGACGCCCTCCGCCCGGAGCGCGTCCAGAAAACCGCTCGCCGACATGGGTGGGGCCATGCCCGACTCCTTAGTGCCGTGCCGGTCCGGCCGCCGGTCGCGGCCGTTTCGTCCTGCCTGCTTCTACCGAAACCGGACGCCACGGGACACATCGTTCGTACGTTGTGCGAGCCGATCCGGACAGCCGGCGGACCGGCGAGGCCGGAGCGAGGTCCCTCTTTCTGCCCACTAGTGCGATGATCCATTCCCGCTCTTTCGGGTAATGGCGCCGCCCCCCTGACTGCTGGAACGCTCGGAGACGAGACCGGTGCCCGCTGCGATACGGCGCCGGGCATACCTTTGGGAGGGCATTTCTCTATGTCGGTAGGCGAAGAGGTCCGCACGGATCAGGGCAAGCCGCAGCAGTCCCTCGGGACGGCGGCAGCGCGGAACCTGGCCACCACTACCAAGTCCGTTCCGCAGATGCAGGAGATCAGCTCGCGCTGGCTGCTGCGCACCCTTCCCTGGGTGGACGTCCAGGGCGGCACGTACCGGGTGAACAGGCGGCTGACGTACGCCGTCGGGGACGGCCGCATCACTTTTGTGAAGACCGGGGACCAGGTGGAGGTCATCCCGGCCGAGCTGGGTGAGTTGCCGGCCCTGCGGGCGTACGAGGACGAAGAGGTGCTGACCGAGCTGGCCCGCCGCTGCCGCCAGCGCGATTTCGCGCCCGGCGAGGTCATCGCCGATTTCGGCAACCAGACGAACGAGGTCTACCTGCTGGCCCACGGCCGGGTGGAGAAGATCGGCACGGGTCCCTACGGCGACGACGCCGTCCTCGGTGTCCTCGCCGACGGCGCCTACTTCGGCGACCAGTCGCTGCTGGACCCGGAGGCGATCTGGGAGTACACCGTCCGCGCGGACACCGCGAGCACGGTGCTGATCCTCAGCCGCCAGGACTTCGAGCAGGTCGCGGAGCGCTCCGACTCGCTGCGCGAGCACCTGGAGCGACTGCGCTCGCTGCCGAGGCAGCGGACCAACAAGTACGGCGAGAAGGAGGTCGAGCTGGCGGCCGGCCACTCCGGCGAGCCCGACATCCCGCACACCTTCGTCGACTACGAGCCGCGGCCCCGCGAGTACGAACTGAGCATCGCGCAGACGGTGTTGCGCATCCACTCGCGCGTGGCCGACCTCTACAACCAGCCGATGAACCAGACCGAGCAGCAGCTGCGGCTCACGGTCGAGGCGCTGAAGGAGCGCCAGGAGCACGAGCTGGTCAACAACCCGGAGTTCGGCCTCCTCAGCAACTGCGAGTACGACCAGCGGATCCAGCCGCACGACGGCGTGCCGAGCCCGGACGACCTGGACGAGCTGCTCAGCCGCCGCCGGGGCACCAAGCTGCTCCTGGCCCACCCGCGCGCGATCGCCGCCATCGGCCGGGAGCTGAACAAGCGGGGCCTGGTCCCGGAGACCATCGACATCGCCGGCAACCGCATCCCCACCTGGCGCGGAGTGCCGATCTACCCGTGCAACAAGATCCCGATCAGCGAGGCCAGGACGACCTCCATCATCGCCATGCGTACCGGCGAGTCGGAGCAGGGCGTCATCGGCCTGAGGCAGTCCGGCATCCCGGACGAGATCGAGCCGAGCCTGTCGGTCCGGTTCATGGGCATCAACGAGCAGGCCATCATCAAGTACCTGGTGACGGCGTACTACTCGGCCGCCGTCCTGGTGCCCGACGCGCTCGGCGTGCTGGAGAACGTCGAGATCGGCCGGTGGAGGTGACGTTTCCGCACGTCGCGGCCGTGTCTCCGCCCGCCGCGGCGGGTAGGCCCTCGGGGTACGCGTCCGGCCGGGCCGGTGCCGCCGGCCTCCGCGGACCTGGCGAGGGGGAGGCATGGCCGAGTTCATGACGGAGACGGAGACCGGGGAGCACCCCGCCGGTGCGGCACGTCCCGGCGCACCGGGGGAGACGTGGCAGGTGTCCGGGGGTGAGGCCGCCGGTCCGCTCGACGGGCAGGAGGCGGCGGCGCAGCTGGAGCGCGCCCGGGCCCTGGTCGACCCGGAGCTGCGCGCGGCCGTGGAGTCGCTGCCCGGCTCGATGCGCCGGATCGGCCTCTACCACTTCGGCTGGCAGCACGCCGACGGCACTCCTGCGGCGGGCAACGCGGGCAAGGCGATCAGACCGGCGCTCGTGCTGGCGGCCGCCGCCGCGCTCGGCGGAGCGCAGGCCCGCCCGGCGGCCGTCCGGGCGGCGGCGGCGGTCGAACTGGTCCACAACTTCACGCTGTTGCACGACGACGTGATGGACCGGGACACCACCCGCCGGCACCGGCCGACGGCCTGGACCGTGTTCGGCGACGCCGACGCGATCCTCGCCGGGGACGCCCTTCAGGCGCTGGCCCTGCGGCTGCTCGCCGAGGACCCGCACCCGGCCTCCGTCCCGGCCGCGGCCCGGCTCGCCGCCTGCGTGGTGGAGCTGTGCGAGGGCCAGCACGCCGACACCGACCTGGAGCGGCGTGCTCCGGACGCGGTCGGCCTGGACGAGGTGCTCGCCATGGCCGAGGCCAAGACCGGCGCCCTGCTGGGATGCGCCTGCGCGCTCGGCGCGCTCTACGCGGGCGCGGACGAGGAGGAGGTGGCCGCGCTGGATGGCTTCGGCCGGCAGGCCGGGCTCGCCTTCCAGCTGATCGACGACGTCATCGGCATATGGGGAGACCCGAAGCACACCGGCAAGCCGGCCGGCGCGGATCTCGCCGCCCGCAAGAAGTCGCTGCCGGTGGTGGCGGCGCTCACCTCCGGCACCCCGGCGGCGGCCGAACTCGCCGCGCTGTACGAGAAGCCGTACCACGCCGGGGAGGCGGAGGCCGGGGAGATCGCGCGTACCGCGCTGGCCGTCGAGCGGGCGGGCGGCCGGGACTGGGCGCAGGCCGAGGCGGCCGACCGGATGGCCCGCGCCGTGCAGGAACTGGCCCGCGCGGTCCCCGATCCCGAGGCGGCGGGCGGTCTGCTGGCGCTCGCCGAGTTCGTCACCCGGCGCACCAGCTGAGGCCGCCGTCCCCGGTGCACCAGCTGAGGCGGCCGTCTCCGGCGGCCGTCGAGAACCCGGAGTTCCGGGCCCGCGCGGCTCCTGACCCCGCGCGGTCTTCGGGACTCCGGCCAGGTGGCCCCGCACATCCCACAGTGTGCGGGGCCGCCGTTTTTTCCCTTTCCCGGACCGGGCTGCCGACGACCTGCCCGGCAGGGTCCGCGCGCGCTGAAGGCGGAGTCCACCCTGGAATCGCTGCGCACCCTCGGCAAGGGAGCGCTGGTGCGCACCTACGGCAGGAAGCGCTGAGGCCGCCACCGCCATACGCTGAGGGCATGGACAGCGACAACCCCGTCTGTCCCGTCTGCGGACAGCCGGTCGAGAGAGTCGTCAAACGGCACAAGACCCTGGGCGCCTGGGTTCCGGTCTGGGCTCCGGGCCCGTGCCGTGACCCCCGGTGCCCGGCCAACGCCCAGTCCGCCCGCGCGGGCGAGACGGCCGGGACGGCCGATGCCGGCCGTGCGGGCCGGCCCACCGACCCCGGCCAAGCGGCCGGGACGGGCCGGAGCGCCGATGCCGGCCGGACCGCCGGGGCGTCGGCGCCGCCGGGTGGCAGGGGCCCGGAGGGGGAGTCGGCCTCCGGCGCGGAGAACGGCTCGCTCTGAGCGGGAGGGGCGGCCGGGGGACGCCGTAGCGTGGGCGCATGCCGAAACTTCCGCCCATCCTGCACATCACCGAGCGCTCCCTGTGGGAGCAGGCGCGCGAGCGCGGAACCTGGGAGCTGTCCACCCGGGGCCGCACCCTCCGGCAGGAGGGCTTCATCCACTTCTCCACCCGGGAACAGCTCCCGCGGGTCGCCGGCTTCCTCTACGGCGACTACGACGGCCCGGACGACCTGGTCGTCCTCGTCGTGGACCCGGCCCGGGTCGGGGTGCCGGTGAGGTACGAGTCGGCCGAGCCGGGCGGGGAGGAGTTCCCGCACGTGTACGGCCCCGTGCCCGTCGAGGCGGTGGTGGACGTGGAGCCCTGGGGCTGACCCAGCACGAACGGCCCCCGGCGGCCGCGCGGCTACCGCGGGCCGGCGGGCAGGCCGCCCGTCTCCGGGTCGCGGCCGGTCAGGCAGTACGTGCCGCCGGCCGGGTCGCGCATGACCGTCCAGTGGGCGCCCTCGTGCACCCGGGAGGCGCCCAGGTCCTCGTGCCGGGCGCGGACGGCGGAGACGTCCGCGCAGGCGAGATCGAGGTGGGCGCAGGCCGGGCGCTCCTCGCCGAGCCGCTGGAGCAGCAGCCGCAGCGGGAGGCCCGCCGGAGGCAGCAGCACGGCGAACTCCGGCCGGGAGCCCGCCCGCCGCTCCCACCCGGTCAGCTCCGCCCAGAAGGCGCACTCGGTGTCGTACCGGGACGGCGGGATGTCGAGGCACACCTGGTCCAGCCGGCTGCCGGACACCACCGGCGGACGGACCGCCTCCCCGTGCCAGGGCACGGCGCAGAACGCCTGACCGGCGGGCGAGCGCAGCACGGCCCAGTCGCCGTGGTCGGCCACGAGAGCGGCGCCGAGCCGGCGGGCGAGGCCGGTCAGCTCCCGTACGTCCTCGGTGCACAGGTCGATGTGGGCGCCGCCGTCCCCCTCGGTGACCCCCTGGAGCTTCACGCTGGGATCCGCCCCGTCTGCCAGCAGCGTCACGAACTCGCCGTCGTCCCCGCGGTACGCGGACAGCCGCGTACCGGTCACGGCCGTCCAGAAGGCGCACGCCGCGCCGAGGCGCGCGGCGGGACGGTCGGCGAACGCATACGTCCAGCGGATCATCATGCCGGGAGTGTATGCGGCGGCCGGCGCGGCGGGTTCAGGCCACCGGCCGCTCGAGGAACCGGAGTTGGTTGCCCGCCGGGTCCCGGAAGGCGCAGTCGCGCACCCCGTACGGCTGGTCCGTCGGCTCCTGGAGGACGTCGGCGCCGGACTCCCGCACCCGCTCGTACAGCGCGTCGCAGTCCGGGGTGGTGAAGATGACCCCGCGCAGCAGGCCCTTGGCGAGGAGCTCGTTGAGTGCCTGCTTGTCGGCGGGGGAGGCGTCCGGGCTCGCGTCCGGCGGCTCCAGGACGATCTCCACGTCCGGCTGGAGTGGGGAACCCAGCGTCACCCAGCGCATCCCCTCGAACCCCACGTCGTTGCGGATCTCCAGACCGAGCACGTCGCGGTAGAAGGCGATGGCCTTGTCGTGGTCGTCCACGGCGATGAAGCACTGCGCGAGTTTCACGTCCATGGGCTCACCCTAGGACCGCCGCCGCGCGGGCGGCGTCTCAGTACGGGCGGCGGCGCGGCCGGGTCAGTCTGCGGGCCACGCAGGACGGGATCACCGCGCTCTCCTCGTGGTCGCGGGCGCGGTAGGCGCTCGGTGTCTCGCCGACCAGCTCGGTGAAGCGGGAACTGAACGAGCCGAGCGAGGTGCAGCCGACGGCCAGGCACACCTCGGTCACGGTGAGGTCGCCCCGGCGCAGCAGAGCCTTGGCCCGTTCGATCCGGCGGGTCATCAGGTAGCTGTACGGCGTCTCCCCGTACGCCTTGCGGAAGCTGCGCTGGAAGTGCCCCGGGGACATCAGCGCGTCCCGGGCGAGCTCGGTCATGTCGAGCGGCTCGGCGTACTCGCGGTCCATGCGGTCGCGCACGCGGCGCAGCCGGCGCAGGTCCTCCAGGGCGGTCACCCGCCCAGCTTGGCACAGCGGGTACGGCCGGCACCCACCGGTCCGGGAGACCGGCGGCGCGGAACGACCGCACCCGGTCCGCCGGCCCGCCGGGGTACGGCGGCCCGGGAACCGGGTGCGGAGGGTGACCGAAAGAGCGGCAGGGGTCAGGCCTGCTTGGTCTCCCAGAAGATCTTGGAGATCTGCTCGATGTAGTCCAGAGCCTTCTGACCCGTCGCCGGGTCGGTGGACGCCTTGGCGGCCGAGAGGGCCTTCAGGGTGTCGTTGACCAGCTGGTGCAGCTCCGGGTACTTCTCGAAGTGCGGGGCCTTGAAGTAGTCGCTCCAGAGCACGGAGACGTGGTGCTTCGCGAGCTCCGCGCGCTGCTCCTTGATGACGGTGGCGCGCGCCTGGAAGTGGGGGTCGTCGTTACCGGCCATCTTCTCCTGGACGGCCTTCACCGACTCCGCCTCGATGCGGGCCTGGGCCGGGTCGTACACGCCGCAGGGCAGGTCGCAGTGGGCGCTGACCTTGACCTTGGGGGCAAACAGGCGGGAAAGCATGGAGCATTCCTTCCTCGTGATCGTCTTCTCAGGTGCGACATTACTCCCTGGGGAAGGCGATTTCTCGGGTGCCCCCTAGGGCTTAGGACAAAAGTCCAGGGTGAGACTGAGACTGGTGGAGGAACGGACCGGGGAGGTGCCGGGGATGCCGGAGCTGTCGCAGGAGACCGAGCGGGGGAGGGCGGTGGCGCCCTTCGGACTGGCCGAGGTGACGGGCCCGTCCATGGTGCCGACGCTGCACCACGGGGACCAGCTGCTCGTGCGGTACGGGGGAGTGGTCAGGCCCGGGGACGTGGTGGTGCTCCGCCATCCCTTCCAGCAGGACCTGCTGGTCGTCAAGCGTGCCGTGGAGCGGCGCGAGGGCGGCTGGTGGGTGCTCGGGGACAACCCGTACGCGGGCGGGGACAGCACGGACTACGGGGTGGTGCCCGAGGAGCTCGTCCTCGGGACGGCGTGGTTCAGGTTCCGGCCGCTCAAGGCCGGTCAGCGTTCGCCGTTCACGCTGCTGCGCTGGGCGCTCTCGGCGGCCAGGCCGCTGCTGCCCGACCGGTCGGCCTCCAGGCGCTTGCGGGCCCGGTAGGCGGCCACGTTGGCGCGGGTGGCGCAGCGGTCCGAGCAGTAGCGCCGGGAGCGGTTGGTGGAGGTGTCCAGGTAGGCGTTGCGGCAGGGGGGCGCCTGGCACAGGCCGAGGCGGTCCACGCCGTACTCGGTGAGGTGGAAGGCCAGGCCCATCGCCGCGATCGCCGCGTAGCCGGCGGTGGCGTTGGACGGGTGGTCGGCCAGGTGCATGTGCCACAGCGGCCGGCCGTCCTCGTCGCGGAAGTCGTGCCCGGAGATCTGCGGGCTGACCGGGAACTCCAGCAGGAGCGAGTTGAGCAGGTCCACGGCCAGCGTCTCGTCGCCCTTGTCGGCCGCCTCGAAGACCGCGCGCAGCCGGGCCCGGACCGAGCGGAAGCGCGTGACGTCGGCGTCGGTGGCCCGGCGGGCCGCCGACGCGTTGCCGCCGAAGAGATCGCGGACGGCCTCGACCGTGGTCAGGGTGTCCTTGCCCCGGGCCGGCTCCTCGCTGTTGACGAGGCGTACCGCGTAATCCGAGTAATAGGCCAGTTCCACTTGTAGTCCTTACGGAGGCGCTTTATCGTCGTGTCTGCGGTCGGGTAACAGCCGGTCGTGCTTCCAGGGTATTACGCGAACCGAGGGGAGTCGGGGTTCCATGACCACGAGTACCGGAACCGACTGGGCGGCCTGGCAGAAGAGCTGGGACCGGCAGCAGGAGTGGTACATGCCGGACCGGGAGGACCGCTTCCGGATCATGCTCGACATGGTGGAGGCGTTCGTCGGCACCGCCCCGCGCGTGCTCGACCTGGCGTGCGGCACCGGCAGCATCACCGACCGGCTGCTGAGGCGCTTCCCCGAGGCCACCAGCACCGGCGTCGACCTCGACCCGGCCCTGCTCGCCATCGCGCACGGCACCTTCGACGGCGACGACCGCGTCACCCTCGTCACCGCCGACCTCAAGGACCCCGACTGGCCGGCGCGGCTGCCGTACGACTCCTACGACGCCGTCCTGACGGCCACGGCCCTGCACTGGCTGCACAGCGAACCCCTCGCGGCCCTCTACGGTCAGGTCGCGGGGCTGGTCCGCGACGGCGGTGTCTTCATGAACGCGGACCACATGATCGACGACAGCACGCCCCGGATCAACGCGGCCGAGCGCGCCCGGCGCCACGCCCGCATGGATCAGGCCAAGCGCGACGGCGCACTGGACTGGGCGGAGTGGTGGCAGCTGGCGGCCGAGGACCCGGTCCTCGCCGAGCCCACCGCCCGCCGCTTCGAGATCTACGGCGAGCACGCGGACGGGGCCATGCCCTCGGCGGCCTGGCACGCGCGCACGCTGCTGGAGCGGGGCTTCGGCGAGGCCCGGCCGGTGTGGTGCTCGCCCTCGGACACGCTGCTGCTGGCGCTGAAGTGAGCCGGGGATGAGCGAGAGGGGCGGCACGGGAGACCCGTACCGCCCCTCTCACTCGTCTTTCGCCCGCGCGGTGTCAGAGCACCTTGGACAGGAACGACTGCGTCCGCTCCTGCTGCGGGTTGGTCAGCACGTCCCGCGGGTGACCGGATTCGACCACCACGCCCTCGTCCATGAAGACCAGGCTGTCGCCCACCTCGCGGGCGAAGCCCATCTCGTGGGTGACGACGACCATGGTCATGCCGGACTCGGCGAGGTCGCGCATGACGTCCAGGACGTCACCGACCAGCTCCGGGTCCAGGGCCGAGGTCGGCTCGTCGAACAGCATCAGCTTCGGGTCCATCGCCAGCGCCCGGGCGATCGCCACCCGCTGCTGCTGGCCGCCGGAGAGCTGCGAGGGGTAGTGCCCGGCCCGGTCGGCCAGGCCCACGCGCTCCAGCAACTGCATGGCGCGTTCCCTGGCCTGCGTCCGGCTGACGCCCCTGACCTGCACCGGCGCCTCGATGACGTTCTCCAGGGCCGTCATGTGCGGGAACAGGTTGAAGCGCTGGAAGACCATGCCGATGTCCCGGCGCTTCATGGCGACCTCGCGGTCGCGCAGCTCGTACAGCTTCTCGCCCTGCTGGCGGTAGCCGACCAGCTCGCCGTCGACGTACAGCCGGCCCGCGTTGATCTTCTCCAGGTGGTTGATGCACCGCAGGAAGGTCGACTTGCCGGAGCCGGAGGGGCCGATGAGGCAGAACACCTCGCCCGGCTTGACCTCCAGGTCGATGCCCTTGAGCACCTCGACGTGGCCGAAGGACTTGTGGACGCCCTCCGCCTTGACCATCGGGACGGTGCCCTGCGGGCGGCTGTCCTGCGTCTTGCTCAGCTTCTCGGTCATGCCATGCCTCCCTTGGGCCGGCCCAGGGACAGCATGTTCGTGCGCACCTTCTGCCACGGCGTCGGCGGCAGCTGGCGGCTGGAGCCGCGGGCGTAGTACCGCTCGATGTAGTACTGGCCCACGCTCAGCACCGAGGTCATGATCAGGTACCAGGCCGCGGCGAGGAAGTACATCTCCACCGGGGCACCGGAGTTCTGGCCGATGTCCTGGGCGTAACGGAAGAGTTCGGGATACTGGACGGCCGCCACGAGCGAGGTCGTCTTCAGCATGTTGATCACTTCGTTGCCCGTCGGCGGCACGATCACGCGCATCGCCTGCGGGATGACCACCCGGCGCAGGGTCTTGCCGTGGCTCATGCCCAGCGCGTGGGCCGCCTCGGTCTGGCCCTCGTCCACCGCGAGCAGGCCCGCCCGGCAGATCTCGGCCATGTACGCCGCCTCGTTCAGACCCAGGCCGAGCAGCGCCGTCAGCAACGGCGTCATGAAGTTCGACCAGTAGTCCTTGTAGAACGGCATCAGGTTGATGTACTCGAAGACCAGGCCCAGGTTGAACCAGAGGAACAGCTGGACCAGGACCGGGGTGCCGCGGAAGAACCAGATGTAGAACCAGGCGATCGACGAGGTCACCGGGTTCTTCGACAGCCGCATCACCGCCAGCAGGATGCCGCCGACGATGCCGATCAGCATCGACAGGACCGTCAGCAGCAGGGTCTTGCCGACACCGGTCATGATCCGGTCGTCGAAGAAGTAGTCGGGAACCGCGTGCCAGTTGATCCTGCCCTGGCCGAACGCGTAGATGATCGCGACGAGGAGTGCGATCGCGATGACGGCGGAGACGTAGCGTCCGTAGTGCCGGACCGGGATGGCCTTGATGGCCTCGGCGCCGGCCGGGGGCGTGGCCGTCGGCCCCGCCGTCTTGTCGATGTCAGTCACGGGTGTTGCCTCTCAGTGGCCGCTTCAGGTGCCGCGGGTCACTTGCCGCCGTTGATCACGGACTCCTTGACGGCGCCGTCCTGGGCGCCCCACTTCTTGAGGATCTTCTCGTACTCGCCGTTCTGGATGATTGCGTTCATCGCGGCCTGGAGGGCGTCGCGCAGCTGGGTGTCCGTCTTGGAGACGGCGATGCCGTAGGGGGCCGCCTCGACCTGGTCACCGACGATCTCGAAGTCCTTGCCGCCGCCGGAGGTCTTGACCGCGTAGGCCGCCACCGGGAAGTCGGAGGAGGCCGCGTCCACACCGCCGGAGCGGAGACGGGTCTGGGACTGCTGGTCGTCGTCGAACGCCTCGATGGTGAGCTTCTTGCCCTTGGGACACTTCTTGGCCTCCTGCTTGGCCAGGTCCTCGGAGACGGTGCCACGCTCGACGGCGATCTTCTTGCCGCACAGGTCCGACCAGTTCGTGATGCCCCCGGTGTCACCCTTGCGGGTGTAGATGGAGACACCGGCGGTCAGGTAGTCGACGAAGTCGACGCCCTCGCCGACCTTCTTGCCCGTGTCGGGGTCGACGCCCTCCTGGCGGTTCTTGTTGTCGGTCATCGCCGACATGGCGATGTTGTAGCGGCCCGAACGCAGACCGGTGAGCAGGGCGTCGAAGGTGCCGTTCTCGAACTCGAACGTCACCCCGAGCTGCTTGCCCATGGCGGCGGCGAGGTCCGGGTCCAGACCGACGGCCTTGCCGGAGGAGTCCTTGAACTCCACCGGGGCGTACGCGATGTCCGAGCCGACCTTGATCTTGCCCTTGCTCCGGATGTCCTGGGGGAGCTTGTCGGCGAGCGGGGCACTGTTGGTGGACGCGCTGCCGGAGTCGTCGTTCTTGTCCTTGGTCTGGTCACCGCAGCCGGTGAGCAGCAGGGCCCCTGCGACCGCGATCGCACCGACCGCGGCCAGACGGGGCCGCGCGGCGGTCGTACGACGGATGGAGCTTGCGGTCATCGTGGTTCCTCCGGCGGATGGGAAGAGTTGCCGATGGGTCGACGGAAACACACACCTTCGGGTGTCGCGACCTCGTGGGTTTACGGCATCTTGCCATTCGGACTGCGCCATTCAGGTGGGTCACAATGTCAAAATCGGATAACGGGTGACCCCCGAACCGCATCAGGTCGGTACATCCTTGGTCCATTGCCTCCGAACCATCTGCGGAAATCCGGCGTCCCTGCCGGAAAATCTTCACCGTGTCTCAGTATGTGATCACCCGGACGCTGCGGTTTTGACGCCATTGCGGCCCCTTCGGCCGCCCGTCACCCGTGCGTCGCCTTCCGGCCGCCCGATGTGACCTTGCACCTAATGGACTCGTCGCGGGCACCTTCCGTCCGGTAAGAAGGTTCTTTACACCCCTCATCCGGGGCTCAGGGCGCGTGTGCGGCGCGCCCGTCACGTATGTGCTCGTACGTATCCGCAATCGAGCCGTACGTGGTGCCCGCCCACCCCTCACCAGGAGTGGTCGACCCTCAAACCATGCAGACCTAAGGGGTAAGACAAAGTGGCAGCGGAGATCGTCAATCCTCGCAGCGACGGCACGACGGACCAGGACGGCGGGGCCGAGCCCCTCGATTCCTTCGATCCGGTGTTCGCGCTGCACCGCGGCGGCAAGATGGCTGTGCAGGCCACCGTGCCGGTCCGTGACAAGGACGACCTTTCCCTCGCGTACACGCCCGGCGTCGCTCGCGTGTGCACCGCGATCGCGGAACAGCCGGAGCTGGTCAACGACTACACATGGAAGTCCTCCGTGGTCGCCGTCGTCACCGACGGCACCGCCGTGCTCGGACTCGGGGACATCGGTCCCCAGGCCTCCCTCCCCGTGATGGAGGGCAAGGCCATCCTGTTCAAGCAGTTCGGTGGTGTCGACGCGGTGCCGATCGCGCTCGACTGCACCGACGTGGACGAGATCGTCGAGACCGTCGTCCGGCTCGCTCCCTCCTTCGGCGGAGTGAACCTGGAGGACATCTCGGCGCCCCGGTGCTTCGAGATCGAGCGCCGGCTCCAGGAGCGGCTGGACATCCCGGTCTTCCACGACGACCAGCACGGTACGGCCGTCGTGACGCTCGCGGCGCTGCGGAACGCGGCGCGGCTCAGCGGGCGTGAGATCGGTCAGCTGCGGGCCGTCATCTCGGGCGCCGGCGCGGCCGGTGTCGCCATCGCCAAGATGCTCGTCGAGGCCGGCATCGGGGACGTGGCCGTGGCGGACCGCAAGGGCGTCGTCTCGGCCGACCGGGAGGACCTGACGCAGGTCAAGCGCGACCTGGCCTCCTTCACCAACAAGGCCGGCCTCACCGGCTCGCTGGAGGACGCCCTCGCGGGCGCGGACGTCTTCATCGGCGTCTCCGGCGGTACGGTCCCGGAGGAGGCCGTGGCCTCCATGGCCAAGGGCGCCTTCGTGTTCGCGATGGCCAACCCGAACCCCGAGGTGCACCCGGAGGTCGCGCACAAGTACGCCGCGGTCGTCGCCACCGGGCGCTCGGACTTCCCGAACCAGATCAACAACGTGCTGGCCTTCCCCGGCATCTTCGCCGGCGCGCTCCAGGTGCGGGCCACGCGGATCACGGAGGGCATGAAGATCGCCGCCGCGGAGGCGCTCGCCGCCGTGGTGGGCGATGACCTCGCCGCCGACTACGTCATCCCGTCGCCGTTCGACGAGCGGGTGGCTCCGGCGGTGACCGCGGCGGTCGCCGCGGCTGCCCGGGCCGAGGGCGTCGCCCGTCACTGACGCTGCGCCGAATGGTCCCGTCCCCCGGGGGGCGGGACCATTTTCTTTACCCGCCGGACGGCCCGATCGGGTGACGGCCCGGACCCCTGCCGCCCCGTCCGCGGCGCGCACCTATCGTCGGCAGCATGTTCGCTGTCTACGCCGCCCGAATCGACCGCGACCAGCCGCTCAGCGGCCTCGAGTTGGGGGAGCGTCCGGCTCCCGAGGCCCGTCCCGGCTGGAGCACCGTCACCGTGCGGGCCGCTTCCCTCAACCACCACGACCTCTGGTCCCTGCGGGGCGTCGGCCTCCCGGAGGGCCGGCTGCCGATGATCCTCGGCTGCGACGCCGCCGGGATCGACGCGGACGGCAACGAGGTCGTCCTGCACTCCGTCATCGGCCAGAGCGGCCACGGCGTCGGCCCCGACGAGCCGCGCTCCATCCTGACCGAGCGCTACCAGGGCACCTTCGCCGAGCAGGTCGCCGTACCGACCTGGAACATCCTGCCCAAGCCCAAGGAGCTGTCCTTCGCCGAGGCCGCCTGCCTCCCGACCGCCTGGCTGACGGCGTACCGGATGCTGTTCACCAACGCCGGGGTACGGCCCGGGGACTCGGTCCTCGTGCAGGGCGCGGGCGGCGGGGTCGCCACGGCCGCGATCGTGCTGGGCAAGGCGGCGGGGCTCCGGGTCTTCGCCACCAGCCGCGACGAGGCGAAGCGCAAGCGCGCCCTGGAACTGGGGGCCGTGGAGGCCGTCGAGCCGGGCGCGCGGCTGCCGCAGCGGGTGGACGCCGTCATCGAGACCGTGGGCGCCGCCACCTGGTCCCACTCGGTGAAGTCCCTGCGGCCCGGTGGCACGCTCGTGATCTCCGGCGCCACCAGCGGCGACCGGCCCTCGCACGCCGAGCTGACCCGGATCTTCTTCCTGGAGCTGAAGGTCGTCGGCTCCACCATGGGCACCAAGGACGAACTGGAGGACCTGCTGTCCTTCTGCGCCGCGACCGGGGTGCGCCCCGTCATCGACGAGGAGCTGCCGCTCGACCGGGCCCGCGAGGGCTTCGAACGGCTTGCTTCCGGCGAGCAGTTCGGGAAGATCGTGCTCACCAACTCCTGACGCCGAGGCGCCCGGGCCCTCGGCCCCGGCCCGACCGGCCCGACCGGCCCGACCGGCCCGATGGGTCCGAGTGGCCGAGTGGCCGAGTGGCCGAGTGGCCGAGCGGTCCGGACGGGCTCGGGTCAGGGCCTGGGGGCGTGGAGTACCGCCGCGATGCGGGCCGCCGCCGCCGACAGGTGGTGCCGGGCCTCCTGGAGCTGCGCGGCGGTGACCCCGTGGTCGCGGGCCGTGTCGCGGATCCCGTCGCGGAAGCGGTCCAGGAGGCGGTCCAGGTCGCGGGCCGGGTCGCCGGTGAAGTCGTCGTGGGCCCAGGCGGGTTCGTACGCGACGGGGAACTCCTCGTCCGCGGCGGTGCGGTGCGGTTCCGCCGCGGGGGCGGACGCGGCCGCTTCCCCGGCGGGGTCGCCGAAGCCCCGGCTGCCGCCGTACTCCTTGCCGACGTCCTTGCCGAACTCGCCGAACTCCCTGGCCAGTTCCGTCAGGCCCTCGCGGACGGCGGTCGGCCAGTCGCCGCGCAGGAAGTGGTCCTGGACCCGGCGGGCGATCCGCTGCATCTCCTCCTGCGCCTGGGCCCGCGCCCGCGCCTGCGCCTCCTGGGCCTGACGGCGCGCCCGCTGGGCCTCCTCGCGGGCCCGGCGGCTCTCGTCCTTGGCGCGCCGCGCCTGCTCCTTCCACTCCTGCTTGACCCGGCGCATCTCCTCCTTGGCGGCCCTCCACGCCTCCTTGTCGCCCGGCTCGCCGGATGCGCCGGGCTCCCCGGGGGACCCCGCCCCGGACGCCCCCGCGCTCCGGCGGGCCGCGGAGGCGGCGGCGCGCACCTCCCGGCGCAGGTCGCCGGCCGCCCCGCGCACGTCGGCCCGGATTTCGGCGGCCAGCTCCGCGACGGACTCGCGGATCTCCAGCTCCAGGTCGGCCAGTTCACCGCTGCGCTCGGCCAGTTCGGCACGGCCGGCGTCCGTGATGGCGTACACCTTGCGGCCGCCCTCGGTGGTGTGCCGGACCAGGCCCTCCGCCTCCAGCTTGGCCAGGCGCGGGTAGACCGTGCCCGCCGAGGGGGCGTAGAGACCCTGGAAGCGCTCCTCCAGCAGCCTGATCACCTCGTAGCCGTGGCGCGGGGCCTCGTCGAGCAGCTTGAGCAGGTACAGGCGGAGGCGGCCGTGGGCGAAGACGGGAGGCATGTCAGAGCACCTTCTTGTCGGTCGTGCCGTCGGCCGGGGTGCCGGTGGCGTCGGCATCCCGGCCGCAGACGGGATTGTCCCCCGGAGCGGCCGGGGTCCCGGTGGCCGGGGTGCCGTCGGCCGGGGCGCCGTCGGCCGGGTGAGGTGCGGTGCCGGGGCCGGGGGTCCGCGGGGGCTCGGCATCCCAGGGGGCGCTCTCCTCGTCGTCCCGGGGCGGGCGGCGCAGCAGGGCGATCGAACCGGAGACCGTGGTGGCGCGGAGCCGGCCGTTGCCGGCGCCGAGCCGGCCGGTGATCTTGTGCGTGCCCCACTGGCCGTGCACCCGCAGACCGTCGAAGGCGTTGGAGATCGTGCCGCTCGCGGTGTTGGCCTCGACCTCGGCGTCCGCCGGGTGCGGCAGGCGGATGGCGATCTCGCCGGAGACGCTGGTGAGGCCGACGTCCGTGGGGCCGTCCGGACCGAGGTCCACGATCATGGAGCCGCTGACGGTGTCGGCGCGCACGGAGAGGCCGGAGCCCTCGACCACGGTGAGGTCCCCCGAGACCGAGTGGAAGGTGAGGTCCCCGGTGACGGCCTGGGCCTCCAGGCTCCCCGAGACGGTGTCGGCGCGGACCGGCCCGGAGACGCCGACCAGGGTGGTGTCGCCGGTCACCCCCCTGACCACCGCCGGGCCGCTGACGCCGGAGACGACCGCGCCGGCGCCGACCACCCCCACCTCGACGCGGGCGTCGGCCGGGATCGCGAGGGAGACCACGGCGCTGCGGCGCCGGCTTCCGCGGTCGAGCCACTGCAGCAGGCTCTTCCACGGCAGGTCCTCGTAGCCGACGGTGAGTGTGCCGCCATCCTGGGTGACCACCAGGGGCGGCCCTTCCAGCTCCGACACCTCCAGGCGCGCGGCGGGCTCGTCCGTGCCCATCACGTTCACCGTGCCGTTGACGATCCGGACCCGGAGGTCGCGCACGGGGGCGTCGAAGGTCAGCTTCCGGGGCTCGGTGACGGACCACTCGGGCATGGGGCCTCCTCGGCGGCGGACACGGTCGCGAGCCGGCTGTGACTCGTCGCCTGACACGCCATATCGCGTTGCCTGTCAAACACGATATATCGTGGGTCCGGGAAGTCAAGGCGCTCTTCCGCGTGAGGGCCGGGTGAGGGCCGGGTGAGGGGCGGGAGGGGTGCGCGGGGGCTCCCGCGGGCCGCATAGGCTGGTGGGGAGTGTTGGTCCGCTGGACGTTGACGCAGGAGACGTGGCCCTATGTACTTCACCGACCGGGGTATCGAGGAGTTGGAGAAGCGGCGTGGCGAGGAGGAGGTCACCTTCGAGTGGCTGGCCGAGCAGCTGCGGACGTTCGTGGATCTGAACCCGGACTTCGAGGTGCCCGTCGAGCGCCTGGCCACCTGGCTCGCACGGCTCGACGACGAGGACGACGAGTAGGTCCACGGACCGCACGGCCGGCCACGACGCACCCGCGGCCGCGGGCGGCGCCCGACCGGACCTCCGGCCCCCCGACGGGCCGACCGGACCTCCGGACCCCCGACGGGCCGACCGGACCTCCGGACCCCCGACGGGCCGGCAGCGCCGGCGGACACGAGACGGGCCGGCAGCGCCGATGAGGCCCGACCGGACCTCCGGACACGCGAAGGGCCCGGTACCGAGCGAACTCGGTACCGGGCCCTTGGCTTCGGCTGGACCGCCGAGGACTACGCCTCGAACACCTCACGCACCAGCTGCTCCTGCTCGGCCTGGTGGCGCTTGGCCGAACCCACCGCCGGGGACGAGGAGTGCGGGCGCGAGATGCGCCGCAGCCGCTCGCCGTGCGGGACGTCCGCGCCGACCGCCAGGTCCAGGTGGTCGATCAGGTTGAGCGCGATGAACGGCCAGGCACCCTGGTTCGCCGGCTCCTCCTGCGCCCACAGGTACTTCTCGGCGTTCGGGTACTTCTTGATCTCCGCCTGGAGCTCGGCACCCGGCAGCGGGTACAGCCGCTCGATGCGGATGATCGCCGTGTCCGTGACGCCGCGCTTGACCCGCTCGGCCTCCAGGTCGTAGTAGACCTTGCCGGCGCAGAAGACGACCTTGCGGACCGCGGCCGGGTCGACCGTGCCGTCGCCGATGACCGGCCGGAACTCGCCGGTGGTGAACTCCTCCGCCTTCGACGCCGCGGCCTTCAGGCGCAGCATCGACTTCGGGGTGAAGACGACCAGCGGCTTGTGGTGCGGGTTGTGCACCTGCCACCGCAGGAGGTGGAAGTAGTTCGCCGGCGAGGTCGGCATCGCGACCGTCATGTTGTTCTGCGCGCACATCTGGAGGAAGCGCTCCGGGCGGGCCGAGGAGTGGTCCGGGCCCTGGCCCTCGTAGCCGTGCGGCAGCAGCAGGACGACGCCGGACGTCTGGGCCCACTTCTGCTCGGCCGAGGAGATGAACTCGTCCACGACCGTCTGGGCGCCGTTGACGAAGTCGCCGAACTGCGCCTCCCACATCACGAGCGCCTCGGGGCGGGCGAGCGAGTAGCCGTACTCGAAGCCCATGGCCGCGTACTCGGAGAGCAGCGAGTTGTAGACGTTCAGGCGGGCCTGGTCCTCGGAGAGGTACTGGAGCGGGGTGTACTCCTCGCCGGTCTCCCGGTCGATCAGGACCGCGTGGCGCTGGCCGAAGGTGCCGCGCTGGGAGTCCTGGCCCGCCAGGCGCACCGGGGTGCCCTCCAGCAGCAGGGAGCCGATGGCGAGGGTCTCGCCCATGCCCCAGTCGATCGTGCCGTCCTCGACCATCGCCGCCCGGCGCTGCAGCTGCGGCTGGAGCCGCGGGTGGACGGTGATGTGGTCGGGGATGTTGACCTGGGACTCGGCGATCCGCTTGACGACCTCCGCGGAGACCGCGGTCGGCACCGCGACCGGGAAGCCGTCCTGGGGCGCCTGGACGTCTCCGGCGGCCGGCTGCGAGGTGGCCTCGCGGACCTCCGTGAAGACCTTCTCCAGCTGGCCCTGGTAGTCCTGGAGGGCCTGCTCGGCCTCTTCCAGGGTGATGTCGCCGCGACCGATGAGGGACTCGGTGTAGAGCTTGCGCACCGAGCGCTTCTTGTCGATCAGGTCGTACATCAGCGGCTGGGTGAAGGCCGGGTTGTCCGACTCGTTGTGACCGCGGCGGCGGTAGCAGATGAGGTCGATCACCACGTCCTTGTTGAACGCCTGGCGGAACTCGAAGGCGAGCCGCGCGACGCGCACGACGGCCTCGGGGTCGTCGCCGTTCACGTGGAAGATCGGGGCCTCGATCATGCGGGCCACGTCCGTCGCGTACATGGAGGAACGCGAGGACTCGGGGGCCGCGGTGAAGCCGACCTGGTTGTTGATGACGATGTGGACCGTGCCGCCGGTGCGGTAGCCGCGCAGCTGCGACATGTTCAGGGTCTCGGCCACCACGCCCTGGCCCGCGAAGGCCGCGTCGCCGTGGATCGCCACCGGCAGCACCGTGAAGTCCGTGCCGCCCTTGTTGATGATGTCCTGCTTGGCGCGGGCGACGCCCTCCAGGACCGGGTCGACCGCCTCCAGGTGGGAGGGGTTGGCGACCAGCGAGACCTTGATCTGCTCGCCGTCGAGGCCCGTGAAGGTGCCCTCGGCGCCCAGGTGGTACTTCACGTCGCCGGAGCCGTGCATCGACTTCGGGTCGAGGTTGCCCTCGAACTCGCGGAAGATCTGCGCGTACGACTTGCCGACGATGTTGGCGAGGACGTTCAGGCGGCCGCGGTGGGCCATGCCGATGACGACCTCGTCCAGACGGGACTCGGCCGCGGAGTCGATCACCGCGTCGAGCAGCGGGATGACGGACTCGCCGCCCTCAAGCGAGAAGCGCTTCTGGCCGACGTACTTGGTCTGCAGGAAGGTCTCGAAGGCCTCCGCCGCGTTCAGCCGGCGCAGGATGCGCAGCTGCTCCTCGCGCTCCATCTTGGAGTGCGGCCGCTCCACGCGGTCCTGGATCCACTTGCGCTGCTTGGGGTCCTGGATGTGCATGAACTCGATGCCGGTGGTGCGGCAGTACGAGTCGCGGAGCACGCCGAGGATGTCGCGCAGCTTCATCATCGACTTGCCGGCGAAGCCGCCGACGGCGAACTCGCGCTCCAGGTCCCACAGGGTGAGGCCGTGCTCGACGATGTCCAGGTCGGGGTGCTTGCGCTGCTTGTACTCCAGCGGGTCGGTGTCGGCCATGACGTGGCCGCGGACCCGGTAGGAGTGGATCAGCTCGAAGACGCGGGCGGCCTTGGTGACGTCGTCGTCGTGGCTGGCGTCGATGTCCCGCAGCCAGCGGACCGGCTCGTACGGGATCCGCAGGGCCTCGAAGATGTCGTCGTAGAAGCCGTTCTCGCCGAGCAGCAGGTTGGCGACCTGGCGCAGGAACTCGCCGGAGGCGGCGCCCTGGATGACCCGGTGGTCGTAGGTCGACGTGAGCGTCATGACCTTGGAGACGCCGAGCTTGTTCAGGGTGTCCTGGCTGGTGCCCTGGAACTCCGCCGGGTAGTCCATGGAGCCGACGCCCATGATCACGGACTGGCCGGGCATCAGGCGGGGCACGGAGTGGACGGTGCCCAGGCCGCCGGGGTTGGTCAGGGAGACCGTGACACCGGTGAAGTCGTCCATCGTCAGCTTGCCGTCGCGGGCGCGGCGGACGATGTCCTCGTAGGCCTGCCAGAACTCGAAGAAGTTCAGCGTCTCGGCCTTCTTGATGGCGGCCACGACGAGCTGGCGGTCGCCGTTGGGCTTCACCAGGTCGATGGCCAGGCCGAGGTTGACGTGCGGCGGCTTGACCAGGGTCGGCTTGCCGTCCTTCTCGCCGAACGACCAGTTCATCGCCGGCATGGCCTTGATGGCCTGCACCATCGCGAAGCCGATCAGGTGCGTGAAGGAGATCTTCCCGCCCCGGGCGCGCTTCAGGTGGTTGTTGATGACGATCCGGTTGTCGAACAGCAGCTTCACCGGGACCGCGCGGACCGAGGTGGCGGTCGGCAGCTCCAGCGAGGCGTTCATGTTCTTCGCGACGGCGGCGGACGGGCCACGCAGCGTCACGTACTCGGGACCTTCGGGCGCCTCGGCGGCGGGGGCGGCCTTCGCCTTCGGCTGAGCGGGCGCCTGTGCGGGCTGCGCCGGCTTGGCCGGGGCGGGGGCCGGGGCCTTCGCCGCCGGGGCGGGGGCCGGAGCCGGGGCGGGCTTCGCGGGGGCCGGGGCGGCGGCCTGGGGGGCCGGGGCCGCGGGCTGCGCCTGCGGGGCCGTGGTGGTCTCTGCGGCCCCCGTGGCCGCAGCACCCGCCGGAGCCGGGGTGGCAGGAGCCCCCGGCTTGTAATCGGCGAAGAAGTCCCACCAGGCGCGGTCTACCGAATTCGGGTCCTGGAGGTACTGCTGATAGATCTCGTCGACGAGCCACTCGTTCGGACCGAACGCGGCAGCGGGGTTCTTCCCGGCTTGGTCGTCGGTCGAGATGCTCGAGTTACTGGGGGACTGTGGCGACACGGCGGCAACCGCCCTCTTCCGCTTCACAAGGTGATGGACAGCGGGAATAAAGGCTACGCCTCCAAGACCGCTGAGGTCAGGTCGGGCCCGTTCATCGTCGCGTAAGTCACATCAGAAATCTTGTTTCAGGGCTTGATATGGCGGGAAACAAGCGTGGTTCCGCATGTGGGAGGGTGCACCGGACCGGGCCCGGCGCGCCGTCGACCGGCGGATGGCGCGGGCCTGCCCTGATCACACGTGTCCAGCTGCGCGGAGTGGCGGCGACCGTCGTGGATCTTGTGCTTCCGGTTCGGACCCTACGTCAACTCGGGGCGGAAGTCAGTCCCGGAAGGGTGACGATGATCCGGCAGCCCCGCTCGGATTCGGCCACACCGATCCGGCCGCCGTGCAGATCCACCGCCCACCGGGCGATGGCCAGCCCCAGCCCCGTACCGCCGTCGCTGCCCGGCCCGTGCGGGCGGGTCACCGCCCCGCGGTTGAACCGCTCGAACACCCGGTGCCACTCCGAGCGGGGGATGCCGGGGCCCTCGTCCAGGACCTCCAGCTCCAGCGACTCCGGCTGCGGCCCGCGCCGCGCCCGCACCGTCACCCGGCCGTGCGGGGGGCTGTGCTTGACCGCGTTGTCGATCAGGTTCGCGACGACCTGGTGGATGCGCTCGGGGTCCGCGCGCGCGGTCAGCTCCGGCGGCGAGACGTCGAGGTGCAGATGGACGTCCGTACGGGTGTGACTGCCCGAGCCCGAGGCGATCCCGGCGCGCGCGGAGGCGACCATGTTGGCCTCCTTCAGCACGCCCGAGAGGTACGGCCACACCTCGAACCGCCGCGTCTTCAGCGGTACGACGCCGTTGTCCAGCCGGGAGAGGTCCAGCAGCGTCTCCACCAGCCGGCCGAGCCGTTCGGTCTGCTTCAGGGCCGTGCGCATGGTCTCCGGGTCGGCCTCGGTGACCCCGTCGACGATGTTCTCCAGCACCGCGCGCAGACCCGCGATCGGGGTGCGCAGCTCGTGCGAGACGTTCGCCACCAGTTCCTTGCGCTGCCGGTCCTGGGCCTCCAGCTCGTCGGCCATGACGTTGATCGTCTCGGCCAGGTCGCCGAGTTCGTCCCGGCGGTTCTCCTTCACCCGGCGCGTGTAGTCGCCGTGGGAGATCGAGCGGGCCACCGCGTTCATCTCGTCCAGCGGCATGGTGAGCGAATGGGCCACGAACTGCGTTATCAGCAGCGTGGCGATCATCGAGAAGACCGTGATGAAGCGCAGTTCCGTCTTGGTGTGCACCGCGACGATCGACAGTCCGGTGGTGATGAGCACCGCGATGATGACGAGCGCGCCCAGCTTGGTCTTGATCGAGAACGGGCGGACGCCGCCCCAGGGTTCCTCGCCGAGGTTCCCGGGGCTCCTCCGTGCGGCCTGGCGCCCGTCGCCGCTCACGGGGCCGGCGTCTCCAGCGCGTAGCCCACGCCGTGCACGGTGCGGATGCGCTCGGCGCCGATCTTCCGCCGCAGCGCCTTGATGTGGCTGTCGACGGTGCGGGTGCCGGAGGCGTCCGCCCAGTCCCAGACCTCGGCCAGCAACTGCTCCCGGGAGAGCACCGCGCGCGGGGTGTTCGCCAGGCAGACCAGCAGGTCGAACTCGGTGGGCGTCAGGTGGACGTCCTCGGACTTCACCCGCACCCGGCGCTGCGCGTGGTCGATCTCCAGCTCGCCGAGGCGCAGGATGCCCGAGCGGGGGGTGGTGGCGGCCAGCGCGGCCCGCTCCACCCGGCGCAGCAGCACGTGCACCCGGGCCGCCAGCTCCCGCATCGAGAACGGCTTGGTCATGTAGTCGTCGGCGCCGACGCCGAGCCCGACCAGCATGTCCGTCTCGTCGTCCCGCGCGGTGAGCATCAGCACCGGCACCGGCCGCTGCGCCTGCACCCGCCGGCAGACCTCGAGCCCGTCGAAGCCGGGCAGCATGATGTCGAGGATCAGCAGATCGGGCTGCCAGGCCTCCGCCGTGTCGACCGCGGCCGGGCCGTCGGCCGCCGTCTGCACCAGGAATCCCTCGGCGCGGAGCCGGGCCGCGATGGCGTCGACGATCGTGGTGTCGTCCTCGACGACCAGCACCCGGCGCTGCGCGCCCGGGGTGGCCGTCGCCGCGCCGCTCTGGGAGGTGTGTGTCTGCTCCATCGCCCGCCCCTGTTGTTGCTTTCCGGAATCCGTGGGGTGATCCCATGTCTGCGTTTGACGCTTGAATGATCCGCGTCAGGGCAGCACATTACGGGGACTCACCGCGCTGTCGCTATCCAGGTCGGACCGCGAGGTGAACGGCGTCCGGAACGCCCCGGGCAACCGGCACCTCTTCGGTACGCACCTGCTGGAACCCGGCATTCCGCAAGCTTCCTTCAAATTCCGGAGACCGCTCGGCGGACCACACCGCGAGTACCCCGCCGGGCCTCAACACCCGTGCGCAGGCGGCGAGTCCGGCCGGTGCGTAGAGGCCGTCGTTGTCCTCCGTGACCGTCCAGCCGGGGCCGTTGTCGATGTCGAGGCACAGGGCGTCGAACGTGTCCGATGTCTCATTGACGTACGACACGAGATCCGCTGCGACGATCCTGGTGCGCGGGTCGGCGAGCGCTCCGGCGGACACCTCGGCCAGCGGTCCGCCGCGGTGCCAGCCGATGACGGCGGGCTCCCGCTCCACCACGGTGATCCGCCCCCACCGGGGATCGGCGGCGGCGTGTGCGAGCGAGAACCCCACGCCCAGACCGCCGATCAGCACCTCCGGTGCCGGGCGCCCGTCCAGCGCCTCGCGGGCGGCGTCGACCAGCAGCCGCTCCGAGCGGCCGTCGGAGGTGTCCATCAGGAAGCAGCCGTTGGCGATGATCTGGAGCAGCGCACCGTGTCTGCGCAGCACCACCTCGCCGTACGGGCCGTCGCGCCGGTCCAGGACCACGGGAGTGTCGTACACGGCAGTCATGACCCCATCCTGCTCGAACGGAGCCTGTCCTTCACGGGAATTACCCAGGACGCCCACGGACGAGTGGCCGCGGCCGGGCGCCGGACGCGGCCGGCGGGTGAGGGGCTGCCGTGGAACGGCTCACGCGTGGCGCCGGTCATAGACAGGACCACGCCGAGCGCCGAGGGTGGGGCGCGACGGAAGGAGTGCCTCACCGTGGAACGGAGCACGACGGGCCCCGCGCACACCTCCGAGCCCGTCCCGGCGAGCAGGACCCTTCCCGGCGGCGCCGCCCGCGCCGCCCCGCCCCCGGTGCTCGCCGGCCTGCTGCCGACGCCGGCCGGTACCCCATTCACCGTCGCCTACGCGGCCGTCCTCGCCGTCACCTCCCTGGTCGCGGCGCTGGCCGAGCCCGGTTGGGTGCACACCCTCCACCAGGACTCCAGCACGGACGTGGCCCACCTGCTGCGCTCGCCCGTGCCGGTGCTGCTGGCCAGCGCGCTGTGGATCGCGGGCGGTCTCCTGTCGCCGTACGCGGCCGCGTTCGTGCTGGCGCTCACCGCGCTGGAGCGGCGGATAGGCGGGGTGCGCACCGCCTGTGTCTTCCTGGCCGGCCACGTCCTGGCCACCCTCGCCACCGAGATACCGGTGGGTCTGGCCGTCCTCGCCGGTCGTCTGCCCGGCACCTCGCTGCACCGCCTCGACTACGGCGTCAGCTTCGGCGTGGCCGCCAGCGTGGGCGCCCTGGCCGGACTGCTCGGCCCCCGGCTGCGCTGGCCGCTGCTGTTCCTCGCCGGCGGCGCGGTCCTGGACGGCCTGTACGACTTCGAGGACCCGGTGACCGACTGGGGCCACCTCGTCGCCCTGGCGGTCGGCGTGGCCGCCTGGCCGCTGGTGCGCCGCTGGCACCGGCCGGCCCCGCCGCACGGAATCGGTGATCGCTGACAGCGAACACGAGCCCGGGAACATCGGCACCGCCCCTGTAGTTGAGTCGGCATAGCTCAAGTTGACTGCCTAAGGGGAGATCATGGCTGCTGAGTCCACGGCGTTCACGCTCGTCCTGCCCGTGCTGCCGCTCGACGACGAGGTCGTGCTGCCCGGCATGGTGGTTCCGCTGGACCTGAGCGACGCCGAGGTACGGGCCGCGGTGGAGGCCGCCCAGGCCGCCGCCCGCTCCGAACCCGGGAAGCCCAGGGTGCTGCTGGTGCCCCGCGTCGACGGCACGTACGCCAGGACCGGTGTCCTCGGCACCGTCGAGCAGGTCGGCCGGCTGGCCGACGGCGACCCGGGGGCTCTGATCCGTGGCCGGAGCCGGGTGCGGATCGGCGCCGGCACCACCGGCCCCGGCGCCGCGCTCTGGGTCGAGGGCGCCCGCGTCGAGGAGAACGTGCCCGATCCGCTGCCGGGCCAGGTCGCGGAACTGGTCAAGGAGTACAAGGCGCTCGCCACCGACTGGCTGAAGAAGCGCGGCGCCTGGCAGGTCGTGGACCGCGTCCAGGCCATCGACGACGTCTCGGCACTGGCCGACAACTCCGGCTACTCGCCGTTCCTGACCACCGAGCAGAAGGTCGAACTGCTGGAGACGGCCGACCCGGTCGCCCGCCTCAAGCTCGCCACCCAGCAGCTGCGCGACCACCTCGCCGAGCAGGAGGTGGCCGAGACCATCGCCAAGGACGTCCAGGAGGGCGTCGACAAGCAGCAGCGCGAGTTCCTGCTCCGCCGTCAGCTGGAGGCGGTGCGCAAGGAGTTGCGCGAGCTCAACGGCGAGAAGGAGGGCGAGGAGTCCGACGACTACCGCGCCCGGGTGGAGGCCGCCGACCTGCCGGAGAAGGTCCGCGAGGCGGCCCTGAAGGAGGTCGACAAGCTGGAGCGCGCCTCCGACCAGTCGCCCGAGGGCTCGTGGATCCGCACCTGGCTGGACACGGTCCTCGAGATGCCGTGGAACGAGCGGACCGAGGACGCCTACGACATCCAGGGCGCCAAGGCGGTCCTGGACGCCGAGCACGCGGGTCTGGAGGACGTGAAGGAGCGCATCACCGAGTACCTGGCCGTGCGCAAGCGGCGCAGCGACCGGGGCCTGGGTGTCATCGGCGGGCGGCGCGGCGGTGCCGTGCTCGCCCTGGTCGGCCCGCCCGGTGTCGGAAAGACCAGCCTCGGGGAGAGCGTCGCCCACGCCATGGGGCGCGCGTTCGTCCGGGTCGCGCTCGGCGGCGTCCGCGACGAGGCCGAGATCCGCGGCCACCGCCGTACCTACGTCGGGGCGCTGCCCGGCCGCATCGTGCGCGCCATCAAGGAGGCCGGGTCGATGAACCCGGTGGTCCTGCTGGACGAGATCGACAAGGTGGGGTCCGACTTCCGGGGCGACCCGGCCGCCGCCCTGCTGGAAGTGCTCGACCCGGCGCAGAACCACACCTTCCGGGACCACTACCTGGAGGTCGAGCTGGACCTCTCCGACGTGGTCTTCCTCGCCACGGCCAACGTCCTGGAGGCCATCCCGGAGGCGCTCGCCGACCGCATGGACATCGTCCGCCTGGACGGCTACACCGAGGACGAGAAGGTCGTCATCGCCCGTGACCACCTGCTCCCGCGCCAGCTGGAGCGGGCCGGACTGGACAAGGACGAGGTCGCCCTCGACGAGGGCGCGCTGCGCAAGCTCGCCGGCGAGTACACCCGCGAGGCGGGCGTGCGGACGCTGGAGCGGTCCATCGCACGGCTGCTGCGCAAGATCGCCGCGCAGCACGAACTGGGCGAGCGGGAGCTGCCCTTCACGGTGACCGACGCCGATCTGCGCGACCTGATCGGCCGCCCGCACCACGTGCCCGAGTCCGCCCAGGACCCGGCCGAGCGCCGTACGGCCGTGCCCGGAGTGGCGACCGGTCTGGCGGTCACCGGTGCCGGCGGTGACGTGCTCTACGTGGAGGCGTCCCTGGCCGACCCGGAGACGGGCGCGGCGGGGCTGACCCTCACCGGTCAGCTGGGTGACGTGATGAAGGAGTCGGCGCAGATCGCGCTGAGCTTCCTGCGCAGCCACGGCGCCGAACTGGAGCTGCCGGTCGCCGACCTGAAGGACCGGGGCGTGCACATCCACTTCCCGGCGGGCGCGGTGCCGAAGGACGGCCCGAGCGCGGGCATCACGATGACCACGGCCCTCGCCTCGCTGCTCTCCGGCCGCCTGGTCCGCACGGACGTCGCCATGACCGGCGAGGTCTCGCTGACCGGCCGGGTGCTGCCGATCGGCGGTGTGAAGCAGAAGCTGCTCGCCGCCCACCGCGCGGGGGTCACCACCGTGATCATCCCCAAGCGCAACGAGCCCGACCTGGACGACGTTCCGGCCGAGGTGCTGGACAAGCTGGACGTCCACGCCGTCACCGACGTCCGCCAGGTCCTGGAGCTGGCGCTCGCGCCCGCCGTGAACGGCGCGGAGCCGGAGGTTCCGGTGGCGGCGTGACGGACGCCGCCGGATAGGCGGGGCCCGGGTCCCGTAAGGGAGACCCGGGCCTCTGCCGTACGCCCGTACGGGGTGGCCCGGGGCCTCGGGTATGCGCCCGGGCGGGGGGTGCCCTGGGCTACGCCACGCCCCCCCTACCGGGTGGCCTGGCCGTCCGGGGATGCCCCCGTACCGGGACGGCCCGGTAGAATTCAGGCGTGAGTTGGCCCCCCGAGAGCCCCTCCGGGCTGATCGGGGCCGAGATCGCGGGCTACCGGGTGGAACGCGAACTCGGCCGCGGCGGCATGGCCGTCGTCTACTGCGCCAAGGACCTGCGCCTCGGCCGCACGGTCGCCCTGAAGCTGCTCGCCCCGGAGTACACCCGCAACGAGTCCTTCCGCAACCGCTTCGCGCAGGAGTCGCGGGTGGCCGCGGCCATCGACCACCCCAACATCGTGCCCGTCTTCGAGGCCGGCGAGGCCGACGGGATCCTCTACATCGCCATGTGCTTCGTCTCCGGCCTCGACCTGCGCGCCCTGCTCGACCGCGAGGGCCCGCTCCCGCTGCCGGCCGCGCTGCGCATCGCCGCCCAGCTCGCCTCCGCGCTCGACGCGGCCCACGCGCGCGACCTGGTGCACCGGGACGTCAAGCCCGGCAACGTGCTGGTGGCCAAGGGCGTCGACAGCGACCACCCCGAGCACGTCTACCTCACCGACTTCGGGCTGGCGAAGAAGTCGCTGTCGCTGACCGGCTTCACGACCGCGGGCGAGTTCGTCGGCACGCTGGACTACGTGGCACCCGAGCGGATCGCCGGGCGCCCGGTGGACGGCAGGTCCGACCAGTACAGCCTCGCCTGTGTGGTCCACGAGACCCTCGCGGGGGCCCCGCCCTTCGAGCGGGCGGACCACCTGGACCTGCTCTGGGCCCACCAGTACGACCCGCCGCCCGCCCTGAGCGAGGAGCGGCCGGAGATCCCGGGTGACGCCGACGAGGTACTGCGGCGGGCCCTGGCGAAGATCCCCGACGACCGCTACGACACCTGTCTGGACTTCGTGGCGGCCCTGCGCGGCGCCATCCACGAGGCCGGCCCGCAGACCCCTGCGCCGGCGGTGCAACCGGCGGTGCAACCGGACCGGCACCCGGACCCGGCCCCGGGGCCCGCGCCGGCCGACCGTGTCCCACCGCCGGAACCGCCCTCCTGGGCCCGGCCGGTCCTCAGCTGATCCCCGTCTGATCCGCGTCTGATCCGCAGTCGATCCGCGCCTGATCCGCGCCGACCGGTGCCGATCCGTATCCGTTCGCGCCGCCCCCTGCCGCTGGTCCGGGCGCTACCCGGCGTCCGCCGCTCCGTCAAGTCCCGAGTCCTCGGAACGTGACCCCTCTTCCCCGTTCGGGCCTACTTGAAGTGCGGCCTCACCGGAAAGAAAACGAGGCGGCACGGAGGCGGAAAAGCCCTCCGGAATTCTTCACTGAAATTCTCACAGATACGGGAGAGAAATCATGACGCGCATTCTTCACACCCACGAAACGGCTCGCCCGAAGCGCCGAGGTCTCCGTCTGGCGACCGTCATGGCCGCGGCCGCGGTGGTCACCGGTGGTGTCCTCCTGCCGGTGTCCGAGGCGATGGCGGCCCCGATGCCCACGTCGACCGTGGCCTTCCTGGACGGCGGAGGCGCCGGAGGGGCCGGTGGCGCCGGCGGCGACGGTGTCGTCGGCGGCGGCGGCGGGGCGGGCGGCTCCGGTGGCGGCAGTGTCACCGGCGTCGGTGGCGCGGGCGGTGCCGGCGGCAACGGCGGCAACGGGATCCTCGTCGGTGGTGGCGGCGGTGGCGGCGGTGGCGGCGGCGAAGGCGTCATCGGCGGCGCGGGCGGCAAGGGCGGAGACGGCGGCACCGGCATCCTCTCCGGCGGTGGCGGCGGCAGCGGCGGTGGCGGCGGTGACGGCCTGCTCCAGGGCGGTGCGGGCGGTACCGGCGGCAAGGGCGGCAACAGCATCTTCCAGGGCGGTGCCGGTGGCGCCGGCGGCAAGGGCGGCGGGGGCTTCATCGGTGGCATCGGCGGTAACGGCGGCGCCGGCGGAATCAGCCTCTTCTGACGGTCCGGGGGGTGGCGGCCACCCGGCCGACGGCGTCCGCCAGCAGGGTGGTGCCGCGGACGACGCCGACGCCGGTCTCGTCGCAGGAGGTCTCGATGCCGAGTACGAGAGGCTCGTCGCGG
>NZ_JBEYCX010000033.1:0-43355 GCF_040632975.1 Streptomyces sp. NPDC013455
GCCGACGCCTGCTCGGTCGCCTCGCTCCGCGTCCACCGGCTGCTCGACCCGGCCGCCGACGGCACCCCGGTCGCGGACGGCACCCCGGCGGGCCCGGCCGGGCGGCGCGACAGGCGAGGGCCGCGGTCGTCGCCTCGCCCGCGCACACCACGGTGCCGGCCATCGCCGGCTGCTGGATTGGCGGCATCAGCGTTCAGCAGCTGCACGCCATCTGCGTCCTGGCCGGGCAGAAGGGTATCGGGAACCTTCCCAGGCCCTGGATTGTGTTGAGCTGGAGGGCTGTTCGCGGGGTCTGTTCTGGTGTTCTCCGTGGCGGACATGTCCGCCACGGTTACGTGTCACGTATGCCGCCGATGTCATGCGGCAGGCGGTGTCGCGACATCGCCTACCGGTGGGTTGAGGCGGGCGAAGCCTTCCTGGCGTTGGTAGGGAAAGTACGGGTAGGGCGCTGTCTTGCCGCTCGCCGCATTGAGTTTCGCCACCTGGTCGGGTGTAAGAGTCCAGCCGACGGCACCGAGGTTCTGCCGGAGCTGCTCCTCGTTGCGGGCGCCGATGATGACGGATGAAACGGTTGGCCGCTGGAGCAGCCAGTTGATGGCGATTTGCGGGATTTTCTTGCCGGTCTCCTGAGCGATCTCGTCGAGGGCATCGACCACGCGGTAGAGGTGTTCGTCCTCGACCGGCGGGCCGTAGTCCGCGGTGTGGTGCAGTCGGCTGTTGGCCGGCAGGGGCTGGTTTCGGCGGACTTTGCCGGTGAGCCGTCCCCAGCCGAGGGGGCTCCAGACGAGGGCTCCGAGGCCCTGGTCGAGTCCGAGGGGCATCAGCTCCCATTCGTAGTCGCGGCCGATGAGGGAGTAGTAGACCTGATGCGCGACGTAGCGCGGGTAGCCGTACCTCTCGGCGACCGAGAGGGACTTCATCGCCTGCCACCCGGAGAAGTTCGAGATGCCGACGTAGCGGACCTTTCCTGCTCGTACGAGATCGTCGAGTGTGGACAGGACTTCCTCGACGGGGGTGCCGGCGTCGAAAGCGTGCAGTTGGAACAGGTCGAGGTAGTCGGTACCGAGCCGGCGCAGGGCGTCCTCGCATGCGGTGATCAGACGCGAACGGGAGGAGCCCGCATCGCCTGGGCCGTCGCCCATCGGCAGGCTGGTCTTGGTGGACACGATCACCCGGTCCCTGCGGCCTTTGATCGCTTCGCCCAGCACCTCCTCGGAGGCGCCGCCGGAGTACACGTCGGCGGTGTCGAACATCGTGATCCCGGCGTCCAGGCAGATGTCGACGAGGCGGCGTGCCTCTCGCGCGTCGGTGGTGCCCCAGGCGCCGAACAGCGGTCCCTGGCCGCCGAAGGTGCCGGCGCCGAAGCTCAGTGCGGGGACCTTGAGGCCGGACGCACCCAGCCGTCGGTATTCCATCGCTGTTCCTCTCTCGCTGCCTGACTGGCTAACGGTTCTGGAGTTCCGTTAGTGTGTGCCTCAAGGTAGCAGACGTAAGCGATTAATGGAACTGGAGTCCCGTTATGGGGTTTGAGGGTGCGGATCCGGGGACCCTCCGTCCTGGAGGGCGCACGGCGCGGGTGCGGTCGGCGGTGCTGCAAGCGGCTGGGGACGCCTTGGCAGAGCATGGCTTTGCCCGCCTGGACCTCGCCGACATCGCGCGCCGTGCCGAGGTGGGCAAGACCACCGTCTACCGCCGCTGGGGAACGGTGACCGGCTTGGTGGCCGACTTGCTTGTGGACATGGCCGAGCAGTCACTGCCGCGTACCGACACCGGTTCGCTGCTCGGCGATCTCAAGGCAAACGCCCGTCTTGTGCAGCGCACCTTGGCCGACCCGCGGCAAGGAGCACTGTTCAAGGCAGTGATCGCCGCCGCCACCTGCGAGGCCAGGACGGCTGAGGCCCTGCACAGTTTCTACGACATCCGCGTCAAGGAGTGGGCGCCCTGCGTCCAGCAAGCCATCGAGCGGGGCGAGGTGCCTGAGGGCACCGATGTCCACGAGGTCATCCGTGCTGTCTCCGCCCCCCTCTATTACCGCCTGCTGACCACGGGCGACCATCTCGACGAGGCCGCCGCGGACCAAGCCGCCGAGGCCGCCGCAGCCGCAGCGTGCGCGGGAGCATACGTGCGGGGTGAACGAGGTCTTTCGTGACCGACTTCTTGCACCCGTCCGAGTGCTGATCACCGTGCGCCGATCTTGGGGGGATAGGGACTCAAGGTTCCGTCGACCTCGGGGGCGATCTCGTTGTGGTGGCCGAGCATGCGGGTGGCCATGGAAGGCGAGGGCCTGGTCAACGAGCAGGCGCATCGCGGCCGCGCGTTCCCGCTGGGCAAAGAACCCCGGGCGGGGGAGGCGGAGTGCGAGGGCCTCAGTGGTCATGAGCTGCCCTGCCCGCCGGCCGGGAAAGAGCCATGGGGCCCAGTTGGCGGCGCTCATGGTGTTGGGTCGCTGGCGGAGATGGTCCGGCAGCGACACCATGGAGCCTTCCTTGAGGACCAACGGCAGCTCGATGCGCTCAGTCTCGGTTCCGACCCGCACCGGCGCCGCGGAGACTGGTAACTCCGGGCCGGCGGACATTCCCGAGCCGCGTGCACAAGAGTCCTCCCCGGAGGAGTCCAAGACCACTGCACACCCCGATCGGCAGCCCTGGAAGGTGCCGTACGACGAGCCCGGTCCCCTCGCCGTGCTGCTGGACTCGCCAATCTCCTCGGACGAGACGTTCTTCGATCTTCTTCGCATCCTGGGGATAAGAGGACTCGAGCCAGACGCGGCACGTCTCGGTGAACTGGCACAGGCCCTGGCCGGACAAGCAGCCGGCAGCCGTCAAGGTCGACTGACCGCCGGGCGGTCCGGCCCCTGTACGCGAGGGGCAGCTGCTGACGTTGTGGGGCGTCGAAGGGCCAACGGCCGACGGCGCCACAGCAGGGCCGGCCTCCTCGGAGACCAGCCCTGCGTCGTCGGTGGTGGGGAAGAGGCACATCACGCAGTGCGCGCCCACGGTCGGGTTGCTTTGCCACGCAATGTCTCGCGGTGAGTACGCCGACCGTCGGAGCCGGTACGCCTGTGGTTGCGTGAGGGCGGCCGCCACCGCGGATCTGGTGCTGCGGCGCGCTGACGTGCCGGCGGGGACGCGGCGCGGGTCGACCGTGAAACCAGTGGTCCAGGTCGGACTGATCACGTTGCCCGGCTGCCAGGACCCCTGGTCCCGGGCGCGGGTCATGCGTAGGAGCCGACCCGCCCGCGCCCCAGCAGGTGAACGGGCTGGCATTCCACGGTCGGCGGTATCAGACCTCGCCGCGCCAGGCGCCGGTCTCGTTGCCGCCGCGGGATTCGATGAACTCCTTGAACCGCTTCAGGTCGCCGGTGGCCTGCCGCTTGACGAAGCCGAGTTTGTCGCCGACGGTCTCGGCCAGCCCTTCGGGCTCGTAGTCGAGCTGCAGCATGACCTTTGTGGTGGTCTCGTCGATGTAGTGGAAGGTGACGACGCCGGCCTGCTTGGCCTCACCGTCGACGCTGGTCCAGGCGACTCGCTCGTCGGGGATCTGCTCGGTGATCTTTGCGTCGAACTCCCGCGTGACTCCGCCGATCTTCGTCACCCAGTGGGTGAGGGTGTCGCTGCGCTGCTCGATGCGCTCGACGCCGTCCATGAACCGCGGGAAGTCCTCGAACTGGGTCCACTGGTTGTAGGCGGCGCTCACGGGGACGTTGACCTCGATGGATTCCTCGACCTGCGACACGGATGATCCTTCCTAGGTGATGTCAGCTGTCCAGTGACACGTTCCTTCTAAGGCGGTTCTCATGCCTGCCGGCGTGTGCCCGTCTCGGCCGACCTCCGCTGACGCCTTCACGACCCGCCGCCCGAGGGGACCTCTGACGTGCTCAGTGCCCAGGGCGTCCCCCGAGGGGCGCCGGTGACCGGCTGACCGTCAGGGCAGGAGCGGGGTGACGGCGCGGGCGTGCTCCCACATCCCGTGCAGTTGCTCGAGCGGCCGCTGCTGTTCGCCGTGCAGGGCGTTGAGGACGACGAGGCATCCGGTCAGGGCCGGCACCGCCCACTGCACGCAGGCGAGCTGGCGCTGGGCCTTGGCGGTGTCGATGGGGTGCTTGGCTGCCTTCTCGGTGTCCTGAGGGTCGGAGGAGGAGGCGAGTTCGATCTTCCTCCCCAGGACGCGGGCATAGGCGGTGGCGGCCAGTGCCGCCGCGGTGACGACCGTCTTCGCGGTGGAGGAGCCGGCCACACCTTTCTGCCTGCCCACCCGGTGGGCGTTGACGGCGAGGAGGCCTCCGCCTCCGTACAGGTGCGCAGCGACGGCGGCCGCACTGACCGGCATCCACTTGGTCCAGCCGGCTGATGCGATGCGCGCCTGGGCGGTCTCTGTACCGCCTTCCTGTCTGGCGGCCCCGTTGAGACCAACAGCGCCCATCAGGGAGCCACCGAACCACGCGGACAGCCCCAGATCGTGCAGGCTGCGGATAACGGTATTGCGTCCGGACACGGCGGTGCTCCTTGCAATGCGGGACATCGGTGAGCCGATGAAAGGGCAGGTCTCCGACCACCTTCGCCCGGCCATGGGCTGCTCGCGAGCGCTGATCGCCCAGTCGTGACCGGTGAAGGTGGCGGTGGCTTCATTCGCGGCCTCCGACAGCCTCCGCGGCCCACGCCGGACGATCCGCGCGGGCCACCGTGAGCGCACGCCTCCCGCCCGAGCAGCAGGAATGGCTGTCCACACTGGACATCGGCCGTGGCGCGGCTGACCTGCAGAGCGGTCTCACGGTCCCCAGCGCCATCCCCGCGCTGGGGGCGTCATCGCTGCGGCAGGGCCAGCACCCGGTATGGGCGCTGGTCGGCTCCTCCTGCTCGTGGCGGCACCGCGCGAGAGACCGAGACACGTTCACCTTTCGGCGGCTTCTGCGTCCTTTGCCTCGCCGACCACAACGGTCACCCCTCAGTGCCGCCTGGAAGCTACCGTCGGCTTCATGCGGTCACGGAAACGCCGGAAGGCAGCAGTGGTCTCGAACGGCGAACAACCGACATTCGCACCCATGACGAGGCAGGAACGCGAGCTCGGCGCCTACGAGCTGCTGCGGGCAGCCCGTAAGGCCGCCGCCATCCTTCGCACCCAGTGCCCTGCAGAGGAGCGTGCGGAGAAGGTGAGCAAGGTGGTCTCGCAGGCTGCAAAGCTGCTGGGCCTGCCGCCCGGCCCGGTTCCCGGCGATGCGGCGTCCCAGGAAAAGCTCGTCAAGGCTGCCGGTGAACTGGCGGTGCTCCTGCGTGCTTACAACTGGGCCGACAGCGACATCACGGTCACGGCCCTGGACGACGACATAGTGAGGCCCCACATCGGCGAGAGGGGTGCGGCCGACGGCTTCGACGCCCTCGGCAAACTCATCCTCCCGGAGGCCTCCCCCGAGGGCTGGGCGAGTGAGCTGGTCACCAGCTCCGCCAAGGGCAACCCCACGCTCGAAGCCGCCGTCAAGTTCGGCAAGTACCTGCTGCACCCCACGCCCCTGCTCGTCCTGGACGACTTCACAAAGATCGTCGGGCAGGCGGTGCACTCTCTGAACGTCATCCGGTTGGACACATGCGTGAGCGACCTGCGCACCTTCATGCAGGACGACTTCCCGGCCATCGAGCCGGAGAGGACGTTCATAAAACCTGACGTTCTTCCTGGCGACATTTCGTACGGCAGGTTGGACGGACTGGACTGCCCGGCGGCGCAGCCTTTCGACCACACCCACGCTGAGCACACGGTCGAGGCACCGGACGGACCCGACATCGCTCTCGGCGGCCTCTAAGCGGAAACACGGGTGCGGCTCGGACGCGAGTGCCTGGAGCGACGCCGGCCCCGCGAGCGGGCGTACGCGCGGGGGCCGGCGGGGGAGCGGTGACGATGAGGGAGGGCCGTGCGGTGGTCTGCTGGTGGCGGCCGAGGATCATCAGCCCGGGCCGGGCACGACGGCCTAGCGCCCGGCGGCCGGCGGGTGAGGCGAGCAGCCGCGGCTGGCGGCCGGGCCCGACCGTTGCCTCGGGTTCCGGCCCGCGTCCCGCTGCCCGGCTCCGTCGCCGGCCGCCGCTTCCGGCCGAGCGACCGGCTTCGGCTGCCGCAGTCGGCTCGGCCGTGCCCGGTCCGCACCCCGGCCGCTTGCCACCACGGCCGCGCCGCTGTGCCCTGCCGCTCCGTGATCCGCATGTCCCCGCCCGGCCGCGCGCCCGCCGCCCGCCCGGCCGCGCGCCCGCCGCCCGCCGGGCCGCGCACGGCCGCAACGGCCGGCGGCCCGCGCACGGCCGCAACGGCCGGCGGCCCGCGCACGGCCGCAACGGCCGGCGGCCCGCGCACGGCCGCAACGGTCGACGGCCCGGCACCTCGCGGGCGCTCCCTCGCCGGTGGCAGGTGTGCAGCCGGCGCAGCCGAGGTGACGATGGCGGCCGATCCGGGGGCGCGTGCGCCCCGTCCGGGCGGCCTGCCCGTCCGGCGGACTCCGCCGCTGGGGCTGCTCGGCCTGCTGATCGCTCTGCTGCTGATCCGGCTGCCCTTCCGTGTCCTGTTGCGGGTGGTGCGTTGGACCTCGCGCCACTGGTGCCGGTACGAGGCCACCGGGGCCCAGGGTGCGGCGGCTCTGGCAGCGGTGCGACAGGCCGCTGCCCGCCATCCCGGACGCGCCGCCTGCCTCGAAACATCCCTGGCCTCGCTCACGTTGCTCGCCCTGCGCAGACGCCTGACGTGGTGCATCGGCACGGCCGCCGACCCGTTGCGGTTCCACGCCTGGATCGAAACCGCGGCCGGCCCGGTCATGGCCGCGGACGAGCAGGGCATCGATGCCTTCCGCCGCATTTGACTGCGTGAATTCTTCGAATCCCGCCCCCTCGGGTGACAGGCGGAGAGATTACCGGGCAGTTTCAAGGACTGCGGTCGATGCGGCACGGAAAGGACTTCACCCGTCACCCTTTCCGCGCTAACCTGACAAGGCGAAAGGGCGGCTGCCCCGTCGGCAACCGCCCTTCGTGAGGAACGGACACGTTCCTCAGATGCGCCCCAACAGCGCGTCAACCGGTGTCGTCGCTCCGTGCACCTGCGCCAGCACAACCCAGAGCACGAGGACGACGACGATGATGACCATCCGCAGCTGCTCCCGCTGCAGGGAGACCGAGCAGCGGGTGGTCATCGTCATCTTGACCCCCATGATTCCGTCACCTCCTTCCCGCAAGCCACCGCCCCTTTGTGCAATGCACGTAATCCAGTGTTCTCCGCAACCCGCTTGAAATCAATCGCCCTTCCTGCGGCTCTGACGTGCTTACAGGCGCTTTATGCCCGCACGTTATCGAGAACGAGAATTCAAATCGGAGCAACTTCCCGGCGCAGCTGGCCTCGGATCGCGGAAATCGAAAGACGAGACGGCCCGCAGCCCGTCACCTGCCCCGAACGGCCCCGCTGGCGGCCGGTGGAGCGCGGGCCGGGCGCACCCACCCCGCGGCGACAACACCCTCGGTGGAACCCGGGCACACCACGGGCGCCGAATCGAAGACCAAAGGGTCCCGCCGCGCCCACCCGGGGCCCAAACAGACGAACAGCCGGTCCGGTCGGCCCGCACCCAGCCCGCGTCACCGGCCTCCACCCATGCCGTGTGATTAGTGTCACATTCTCATGGGTGGCGGCCCTCGCCGGGAAGCCGCTGCTGCGACACGACCCGAGAACGTGCGCGGCCCATCTCGAGGGGGGAGGCCCGCACCTGACGCGCTGCCCGCCGCAACGGACGGGGGACCGTCGCCTACCAGGCCTGCGCCGAGGACGACTGGTTCTGCACCGGTGGCTGTACCGGGCCTGACCATCCGCCGGCCTCGGGTAGATCGTCCGGGCCGCGAGGTGCAGGCTCCGGCAGATCCGGTACGGCGCCGACCTGGTCGCGGCCCGCCCCGCAGCCACCGCACTCACCCGGAGGCCGAACGGTACATTGCCGCCATGTGCATCTCGACGGGTGAGGCCGCGTTCTCCGGCACGATCGTGTACTGCGGAAGGCAGCACCACCCGGTGCACGGTCTCATCCACGTCCTGGGCTACCAGAACACCGCCGTCAATCTGGCGGACGGCCCGAACGCCATGCTGTTGCACCTGCCCACCACGCAGCTCACCCCCAGGCACTTCCTCTCCGCCGGGCGCACGGGCGACGTCCTGCACCGCATGGTCGCCGCTGCCGGAACCGCCACCGCCCGAGCCGACGACATCGCGTGGATGAGCGCGGAACCGCAGCCCGTCCAGGTCTTCGACCACGACGTCTACACGGTGCTCCTGGCCACCGACCCCACCGCAGTCCCCACCGCGCTGCGACAAGTGCCGCCGCACCGCCGCCCCGACCTCGACCCCGGCCTGCTGCGCTTCTACGCCGACCACTTTCCCGGCCACACCATCGCCGTGTGCTGCTTCGACAACGCCGACGCGCAACGCGCCAAGCCCCTGCTGCTGTGGTACCCGCCACTCGACCCCGACCGGTTGACCGTGCCGGCCCTGGACAGCCACACCGGAACGGTGCCGGACCTCGACGCCGCCGTGGCCGTGGACCACTGGGTCCTGTTCGCCACCGACCAAGCCCCCGCCGGCTGGGGTGAACCCGTCGACTACCCCGGGAACATGCGCCACAGTCTGCGCGCCTTCCTTCCCACCGCCGTTGTGGGCCGGTACTACGGCGGAGGGCAGACTCTGCTCAACGGAGACTTCTCCATCAGCCACCGGAGCCTTCTCGCCGGCGACCTCGACCGCGTCGAGCGCCTGCGACCGACTCGGCGCTGACGAGGCGGGGACGACCGGGCTGCCGCAGTCAGCCGAACCCCCATCACCCATTAGGGTCGGGCGGTCGTCCCCGTACCGGGCGGCGAGGGCGGCGAAGACGGCGCGGACCTCGTCGCCCGCGGCCGACTGTCGTCCGGCCTGGCACAGTTGAGGGTCAGCCGGACGCGGCGCCGACGGGGGCCGGCAGGAAGTCCGGTACCCAGGTGCCCAGGCCCAGCGGTTCGGCCCGGCGGCGGACCAGGTCGGCGAGGGCGAGGTCGAGGGTGCCCAGGCCGAACGGGGAGAAGACGGTGACGCGGTCCCCGGGGCGCCGGAAGGGTTCTGCGGCGTTCAGGACGGAACCGATGGAGGTGGTGATGAAGTCCCGGCTGCCGCTCAGCTGTTCGGCCAGGTGCAGGGAGGTCGACTCGCGGCACACGTGGTCCGCGTCGTCGACCACGTTGACGGCGGACAGGATGCTCTCGGGTGTCAGGTCGCGCAGGGACACGTGCAGCACCAGGGTGCCGGGCCGGCAGGCGTCGGTGGTCAGGTGCGGGGCGGCGGCGGTGGTCGCCAGGCAGACCAGCCGGTGGGCGGCGAGCGCCCCCTCGGCGTTCCCGGCGACCTCGGTCCTCAGCCCGGGCCAGCGGGCCTGACAGCGGGCGGCGAAGGCGTCCGCCCGGGAGCGGTCGAGGTCGAACAGGGTGACCGTGGCGAGGCCGGGGAGGACGGCCCGGAGGTAGGCGAGGATCTCGAAGCCGATCACTCCACAGCCGATCAGGGAGACGCCGGTCTCCGGGACGGACGAGCCCAGCGCCGACGCCGCGAGGGCGGCGCTCGCCGCGGTACGCCGCGCCGAGATCACCGAGCCCTCCAGCAGGGTCTCCGGCTGCCCGGTGGCCATGGAGTTGAGGATCATCGCGGCGGATGCGCGTTCCAGGCCGCTCGCGGTGTTGCCGGGGAAAGAGGCGATCCACTTGATGCCCGCCACCGGCGCGTCCTCGCCGAGGTAGGCGGGCAGGCCGATGATCCGGTTGCGCGGGTCCTCGGGAAAACGGAGGAACACCGAGTGCGGCAGGGCCGTCCGGCCCCGGTCGTGCAGCAGGTACGCGCGGCGTACCGCTGCGAGGACCTCGGCCTCGGCGCCGTCGAGGACCTGGTGGACCTCCCCGGATCCCAGAATCAGCATGATGCCACCTTCATCGCCGACTTCTTCTCCTTCCACAGGTGGGACACGTCGCCGAAGTGGCGGGCGACCCATTCGTCGTCGTAGATCGTGTCGAGGTACCGCTCCCCGCGGTCGGGCAGGACGACCGCGCAGCGCGCGCCCACCGGGATGCGGTCGGCCATCTGGTCGACCGCCGCCACCAGGGCCCCGGAGGAGCCGCCCGCGAGGACGGCCTCCCGGGCGGCGAGCTGCCGGCAGCCGACCACGCAGTCGAGGTCCGTCACGTGGACCACCTCGTCGGCGAGCCCGTCGCGGTACAGCGCCGGCCGTACGGCCGCGCCGTGGCCCGGGATCAGCCGGGACGTCGGGACGCCGCCGAAGATGGCGCTCCCCCTGGCGTCCACCGCGACCACGGTCACCGGCAGCCCCTGCTCGCGGACGTACTCCGCGCAGCCCCGCAGCGTGCCGCACGAACTCGTCGCGCAGAACAGGTAGTCGATCCCGCCCGGCACCGCCTCCACGATCTCGCGCATCGTCCGCCGGTGCGCCTGGGGGTTCAGCGGGTTGGCGTACTGGTTGGGCCAGTAGGCGCCGGAGGTGCGGGCGACCAGCGCCTTGATGCGGCTGATCCGGACGGGCAGGTACTCGCCGGTCACCGGATCGCACTCGCTCACCACCTCGACCTCCGCGCCGAGGGCCCGCATGACGGCGATGTTCTGCCGGTTGGTGCGGGGGTCCACCACGCAGATGAACCGGAGCCCGTAGTAGGCGCAGATCTGGGCGAGTCCGATGCCGAGGTTGCCGGAGCTCGATTCGACGACCACCGAGCGGCCGGGCACGAGGGTGCCGTTCCGGATCAGCTCGCGCAGCATCTCCAGGGCCGACCGGTCCTTCATGCTGCCGCCGGGGTTGAACGCCTCCAGTTTGGCGTAAGTGGTGAAGTGCCGCCCCGGGGCGAGCTTGGCGAGTTCGACCAGCGGGGTGCCGCCGATCGTGCCGAGAACGCCGGCCGGACCGTCGTCAGGTTCGGGCATGGTGGCCTCGCCCCGTCGGATCGGGGCACGGCCCGAGCATGGTGCGGAACACGCTGGTTCCTCCTGTCAGCACTGGATCGAGGGTGTGTGCGGCGGCCTCCGCCCGGTCGCGTCCGGTGGGGGAGTGGCCGCGGCCGGGCCGGAGCCCGGCGGGTCACCGCGCCGGTGGGCCGGGCGCGGTGCGTACGGAGCGGGCGACCGAGGCGGCGCCGGCGACCAGCACCATCCAGCCGGCCAAGGCCAGCGCGGCGGTCCGCGCGCCGGCCGAGTCGAGCAGCAGGCCGCCGAGGAGCGAACCGATCGGCAGCGCCCCGTTGGAGAGCGTGCTCGTCGCCGCCAGCACCCGGCCGCGCAACCGGTCCGGGGTGAGGCTCAGTTGGTAGCTGCCCAGCGCCACGTTCCACAGGGGTCCGACGAACCACATCGCGGCGTAGGCGGCGGCGAGCGTGAGAGGGTCGCGGCTGAGGGCGATCACGGCCATCAGCGCCGCCCACGCCCAGTTCGCCCCGATCACCAGGGCGCCCAGTCCGGCCCGGCGGGCGAACCAGGGCGCTGCGAGCGAGCCGAGGACGCCCCCGGCCCCCGCGAAGCCGACCATCAGGCCCACCCCCGCCGAGGACGCCCCGACATCGGTGGCCAGCACGATGGCGACCAGGAACAGCGCCCGGAACATCAGGTTGCTGCCGGCCACCAGCAGGGAGGTGGTGCGCAGGAAGGGCTGTCGCCACAGCCACCTCAGGCCCTCGCGGACCTGCTCGCCCATGCTGCCGGTGCGCGCGGACCGCTCGGCCTCGAACTCCTTGCGGATGAGCAGAAGTCCGGTCAGCGAGACCAGGTAGGTCAGCGCGTCGGCCAGGAACGGGACGGCCCGGCCGAGACCGAACAGCGCACCGCCGAGCGGTGTCCCGAGCATCACGGCGGCCCGCCCCCGCGCCTCGTTGCGGGACAGGGCCAGCGAGAGCTGGCCCGGTGGTACGACGTTCGGGACGGCCGCGTGCGCGGCGAGCCCGTGGAACACCGTGAGCGCGCCTTCGGCGAACCCCACCGCCAGGACCAGCGGCAGGCCCAGGACGTCGAGGACGGACGCGACCGCGATGACCGCCGCGCCGAGCGCGCGCAGTCCGTCACACCAGATCATCAGCCGCCGGCGCGGCCAGCGGTCCACCAGGGCTCCGGCCGGCAGCGGGAGGAGCAACGCGGGCAGCAGCGCCACGAAGCCGGCAAGTCCGGCGGCGAACGCCGAGCCGGTGATGGCCAGGACCAGCAGCGGGTAGGCGATGGTGGTCGCCGTCGAACCGAGCAGGGAGACCGCTGAGCCGCCCCACAGCAGCAGGAAGTCCCGGTTGCGGTGCAGCGGGACCACCGGATCGGCGGTGCCCGCGTCCGGCGGATCCGGCGGACGCGCGTCCGCCGACGCCCTGGTGTCGGAGCTCGTCATCCGTCCCCTCCTCGTCCGGTCCGGGCCGGACGCTAGCCGCGCGCCGCCCGCTCCATCTGCCGGCGCAGACTGAGCGGTCGCATGTCGGTCCAGACGGTGCCGATGTGGGCCAGGCACTCGGCCCGCGTGCCCTCGGTGCCCTCGGCGTGCCAGCCGAGCGGCAGCTCACGGTCGGCGAGCCAGACGGAGTACTGCTCCTCGTCGTTGAGGACGACGCGGTACGTGCGCTCGTCGATGTCTTCCTCGGCCATGCGGGCCCTCCCTCGCGTCAACTGCCGCGTCACGAACGTCACGTGACCGGTGGCGGCGCCAGGAAGCCTGTCGCAGTCACCCGGTCCGGCTGCAGAGAAGGAGGCGCAGTCACCGCACCGCCAACGCTGCCGACGTGACTGCCGGTTGTTCTCTCGAAGCCGCAGCGGCCCGGCGGCGACGCTGAGGCGCATGACTGCGAACCCCTCCATCCGGACCGCGCCGGACGACCGCGCCCGGGAGCGCGACGCGAGCTCCGCCCTGCCCCTGACGATCTCGGCCGATTCCCCCGGCACGCCCCTGTCCGCGTACCTGTCGGCCGCCCGACCGCTCGTCCGCGGCCGGCTGCTCGAACACGGCGCGGTGCTGCTGCGCGGTTTCGACGTCGGCGGCGTGGACGGCTTCGAGGCCGCGGTGCGGGCGGTGTCCGGCGCGCCGCTGCCCTACGCGGAGCGGTCCTCGCCGCGCAGCACCATCAGGGGGCAGGTGTACACCTCGACGGACTACCCGCCGGACGAGGAGATCTTCCTCCACAACGAGAACTCCTACCAGGCGGACTGGCCGCTGCACCTGTTCTTCCACTGCGTCGAGCCGCCGGACACCCTGGGCGCCACGCCGCTCGCCGACACCCGCCGGGTGTACGAGGCGATCGACCCGTCCGTCCGGGAGGAGTTCGCCGCCCGGGGCTGGATGGTCGTGCGCAACTTCTCCGACGGCTTCGGCGTGCCGTGGCAGCAGGCTTTCGGCACCGACGACCGCGGCGAGGTCGAGGCGTACTCCGCCCGCAACGGCGTCGAGACCGAGTGGACCGCGGACGGCCTGCGGACCCGCGCGCGCCGCCGGGCGGTGCACCGCCACCCGGTGACCGGGGAGACGGTCTGGTTCAACCACCTCACGTTCTTCCACGTGACCACGCTCGCCGAGGAGGTGTGCGGCGCGCTGCGGGAGATGTACGACGACGCGCAGCTGCCGACCAACACCTACTACGGCGACGGCCAGCCGATCCCCGACGAGGTCGTCGCGCACCTGCGGTCCTGCTACCGCGCCGAGCAACGGCGCTTCGACTGGCAGCGGGACGACGTGCTGCTCGTGGACAACATGCTGTCGGCGCACGCCCGCGAGCCGTTCACCGGGCCGCGCCGGATCGCCGTGGCGATGGCCGAGCCCTGCTCGGCAGCCGTGCGTTCCGCCCCGTTCGCGGAGGTGACCGATGCCCACCGGTGACAGCGGACACCCGCTCTCGTACGCCCAGGAACAGCTGTGGTTCCTGGACCAGCTCCGCTCCGGCGCCTCCACCGAGTACCTGATGTGCGAGGCGTTCCGGATCCGCGGCCCGCTCGACACACAGGTGCTGGAGGCGGCGTTCACCGAGATCTCGGCGCGGCACGAGATACTCCGCACCCGCTACGGCACCGGTGCGGGCGCCGGGGCGCAGTACGTGGACGAGCCCGGCCCCGTCCGGCTCGCCCGGGTGGACCTGACCGGCGCGGCGCCGGCGGAGCGTGAGCCGCACCTGCGCGAGCTCCACGCGGCCGAGCTGCGCACGCCCATCGACCTCCGGCACCAGCCACCCTGGCGGCTGACCCTGGTCCGGTTCGCCGAGGAGGACGCCGCCCTGCTGGTGACGGTCCACCACATCGCCTTCGACGGGTGGTCCTGGGGCGTCCTCGCCCGGGAGCTGCACGAGCTCTGCACGGCGTTCGCGGCCGGCCGGCCGTCGCCGCTCGAGCCGGTGGCGGTGCAGTACGCGGACTTCGCACAGTGGCAGCGCGACACCTGGGCGGCCGCCCCCGGGCGGGCCGAGCAGCGGCGTGGCTACTGGCGGGAGCGGCTGGCGGGCCTGGAGCCGCTGGAGCTGCCCGCCGACCGCCGGCGCCCGGCGCACTGGGACCCGGCCGGGGACAGCGTCGCGTTCACGGTGCCGGCGGAGCCGGCCCGGCGGCTGGCCGTGCTCGGCCGGGACGCGGGCGCGACCCCGTTCATGGTGCACCTGGCCGCGTTCCAGCTGCTGCTCGCGCGCTGGTCCGGCCGGACCGACGTGGCGGTCGGCGTATCGGTCTCGGACCGCAACGAGGTCGAACTGGAGCCGCTGGTCGGCATGTTCCTCAACACGGTGGTACTGCGAACCGACCTGTCCGGCCGGGGCTCCTTCCTCGACCTGCTGGCACGGGTGCGGGAGACCACCCTGGACGCCTACGAGCACCAGGACGTGCCGTTCGGCTGGGTGGTCGCCGACCTCGCGCCCGAGCGGGACCCCTCCCGCAACCCGGTGTTCCAGGTCGGCTTCGCGCTGCACAACGCCGAGCGGCGCCCGCTGCGGCTGCCCGGACTCGACGTCGTGAAGGCCGCGCCGGCCACCGACCACTCCCCGTTCGACCTGTCGCTGCACCTGTCCGAACTCCCGGACGGCTCGCTGGCCGCCCGGCTGATCTACCCCACCGCGCTGTTCGACCGGGCGCGGGTCGAGCGGATGGCGGCGAGCCTGCTGCGGCTGCTCACGAGCATCGCCGAGCACCCCGACACCGCCGCGCACGCGCTGGAGACCGTCCCCGACGCGGAGCTGGCGGCCTTCGAACGCTGGAACCGCACCGAGGCGGAGCGCCCACGGCAGTCGCTCGCCGAACTGTTCTTCGCCCAGGCCCTGGCCACACCGGACGCGGTGGCGGTGGTGTCCGGGACACGGGAGACCGGATACGCCGACCTCGCCGACCGGGTGCGGCACCTCGCCGGCCTGCTGCGCTCGCGCGGCGTCGGCCCGGAGAGCGCCGTAGGCGTCGCGCTGCACCGCGGCACCGACCTGGTCGCCACCGTCCTCGCGGTGCTCACCGCGGGCGGAGTGTTCGTGCCGCTGGCCCCGGACCAGCCACCGGAGCGGCTGGCCCACCTGGTCGCCGACGCCGAAGTGACCCTGCTGGTCACCGAGGGGGCGCTTCGCGCGCAGCTGCCGGCCCACCCGAACACCCTCGTGCTCGACGCCGTCCGGCCGGAGGAGACCGGGGAGGCTCCGGCCCTCGAACCGGTGGGCACGGCCGGCACGGAGGCCGCGTACGTGATGTACACCTCCGGTTCGACGGGCCGGCCCAAGGGTGTCGTGGTACCGGAAGCCGCGATCCGCAACCGCGTGCTCTGGTCGGTGGAGCGTTTCGGCCTGGGCCCCGGCGACCGGGTGCTGCAGAAGACCACCATCGGTTTCGACGCCGCCCTGTGGGAGTTCCTCTCCCCGCTGGTGTGCGGAGCCGCCGTGGTGACGGGTCCGCGGGACGCCCACCGCGACCCGGCGGTGATGGTCCGCGCCGTGGTGGACCACCGGGTCACCGTGCTGCAGGGCGTGCCCTCGATGCTGCGCCTGCTGCTGGACGAGCCGGCCGTGGCCGACTGCGCCTCGCTGCGCCTGGTCTGCTCGGCGGGCGAGCCGCTGCCGGCCGAACTGGCCGCCCGGCTGCGCGGCACGCTGGAGGCCGAGGTGGTCAACACCTACGGCCCCACGGAGTGCGCCGTGGACTCCACCGCCTGGCGGTTCGATCCGCGGGAGCCCGGCGACCTGGTCCCGATCGGCCTGCCGCTGCCGAATGTGCGCACCTACGTGGTGGACGCCGAGGACCGGCCGGTGCCCATCGGGGTGACCGGCGAGCTGTACGTCGGCGGCATCGGGCTCGCCCGCGGGTACGCGGGCCGGGGCGACCTCACCGCGGACCGGTTCGTCCCCGACCCGGACGCGGCCGTCCCCGGCGCGCGCCGGTACCGCACCGGAGACCTGGTGCGGCGCCGCGCGGACGGCGCGCTGGAGTACGTCGGACGCGTCGACGACCAGGTCAAGATCGGGGGAGTGCGCATCGAGCCCGGCGAGATCGAGGCCGCGCTGGTGGCGCACCCGTCGGTGGCCGCCGCCGTGGTGGCCGCGCACCGGTCCCGCGCCGGCGACGCACGGCTCACCGCGTACGTGGTGCCCGTCGCGGGGGAGCGGACCGACCCGGAGGCGCTCCGCGTCCACCTGGGCGCCACGCTGCCGAAGGCGATGCTGCCGTCCGCCGTCGTCGAGCTCGCCGAGCTGCCGCTCATGCCGAACGGAAAGGTGGACCGCCGCCGGCTGCCGGCGGCCGCCGAACCGGACCAGCCCCCCACGGCGGCCCGGGAGGCCCCGCGCACCGACGCCGAGCGGACCGTCGCCGAGCTGATGGCCGAGGTCCTCGGCGTCGAACGGGTCGGTGCGCAGGACGACTTCTTCCTGCGCGGCGGCCACTCCCTGCTCGCGATCAAACTCGTGCTGCGGCTGCGGCGCGCCTTCGGCGTCGAACTGACCGTCGGCGAGCTGTTCCACGCGCGGACGGTCGCCGCGCTGGCCGCCCGGCTCACCGAGGCGGGCGCCGGCCCGGACCCGGCCCCGGACACCGATCCGGACGCCGTCCGGCCGGCGGGCCGGGACCGCCCGCTGCCGCTCTCGTTCGGCCAGCAGCGAATGTGGTTCCTCGACCAGCTGGAGCCCGGGAGCCACGAGTACGTCGTCCCGCTGGCGCTGCGACTGACCGGACCGCTCGACACCGCGGCGCTGCGCCACGCGCTGGACGCGCTGTCCGAACGGCACGAGGTACTGCGGACCAGGTACCGCTCCGACGGCGGCGAGCCCGTCCAGGTCATCGATCCCGCCGGTCCGGTGGACTTCACCCTGACCGATCTGGCGGGCACACCCGACGCCGGGACCCTGGCCCGCGACCTGGTGGACGAGCTGGCCCGCCGGCCGTTCGACCTCGCGCACGGGCACCCGCTGCGGGCGACCCTGATCCGCACCGCTCCCGAGGACCACCTCCTCGTCCTGACTCTGCACCACATCGCCTTCGACGCCTGGTCGACCAACGTCTACCTGCGAGACCTGGACCGTGCCTACCGGGCCCTCACCGCGGGCGAGCCGGTGCCGCACGCCCCGCAGCCGGTCCACTACGCGGACTTCGCGGTGTGGCAACGCGACCAGCAGCGGGCCGGCCGGCTGGACCACCAGCTCGCCTACTGGCGCGACCGCCTGGCCGGCCTCACGCCCGTCGAGCTGCCCACCGACCGGGTCCGCTCGGCGGTCCGCGACGCCCGGGGCGACAACGTCGTCGTCGAGGTGGCGCCGGAGGTCGCCCGGGCCGTCGCCGAACTGGCCGGCCGGCACGGCGCGACCCCGTTCATGGTGCTGCTCGCCGCGTTCCAGATGCTGCTGCGGCGCTGGACCGGCCGCGACGACCTCGCGGTGGGCACCCCGGTCGCCGGGCGGAACCGCGAGGAGACGGAGGAAGTGGTCGGGTTCTTCACCAACAACCTGGTGATCCGCAGCGACCTCGGCGGCAACCCGGTCTTCGGGGAGCTGCTGGAACAGGTCCGCGGCACGGTGCTGGACGCCTTCGCCCACCAGGACGTGCCGTTCGAGCACCTGGTCGACGCGCTGCGGTCGGAGCGGGACCTCTCCCGCAACCCGCTGTTCCAGATCATGTTCGAGCACCAGCACCTGGCAGGCGTCCCCGACCGGCTCGGCGCGGTCGCCGTGGAGCCCGTCCGCGCCGGACTGGAGATCGCCAAGTTCGACCTCACCGTGACCGTCAAGGAGCGCGGCGGGCGCATGTACTGCTGGTTCGAGTACGCGACCGCGCTCTTCGACCGGGAGACCATCGAACGGATGGCGGGCCACTACCTGACCCTCGTCGGCAGCGTCACACGCGCCCCCGGTGCGCGGATCGGCGACCTCGGCATGCTCACCGGCGACGAGCGGCACCGCGCCCTCACCACCTGGGCCGACCCTCACCCCGGGCGGGCCGCCCTGCTCGACCCGGCCGAGGAACACGGGCTGTGCGTACCGGACCTCTTCGCCCGGCAGGTCCGGCGGGCCCCGGACGCCATCGCCGTGGTCTTCGGCGACCAGCAGGTCAGCTACGCCGAACTCGACGCGCGGGCCGACCGGTTCGCCGCCCGGCTGCGCTCCCTCGGCGTCACCGCCGAGACGGTCGTCGGCTCCTGCCTGGAACGGAGCGTCGAGGCGGTGGTGGTGCTGCTCGCCGTGCTGAAGGCCGGCGGCGTGTACGTGCCGTTCGACCCGCGGCACCCCGCCGAGCGGCTGGACCTCATGCTCGCCGACGCCGGCCCGGAACTCGTGGTCACCACGCGCGCGTTCGCCGGCCGGCTGACCGGCGCCCACCGGGTGGTCCTGGCCGACGCCGACGCCGACGCCGACGCCCAGGACGACCCAGGCACCGCACCCGGCGGCCCGGCGCCCGTCCCGATCCGGCCGGGGAACCTCGCCTACGTCATCTACACCTCCGGCTCGACCGGCCGCCCCAAGGGCGTGATGATCGAGCACCGCTCGTACGCCCACCACTGCCGGGTCATCGCCGACGCGTACGGCATCGCCCCCGGCGAACGGGTGGCGTTGCTGTCCGCACTCACCTTCGACGTGGCGATGGACCAGATCGCGGCGACCCTCGTGGCCGGCGCCACCGTCGTGGTCGCCGACCCGGTGTTCTGGACCCCGGCCGAACTGCCCGCCCGGCTCGCCGAGCACGGCGTCACCGTCCTGGAGATCACCCCGTCCTACTACCGGGCCGTCCTGGAGTCGCCCGACCTGCCCCTGCTGGAGTCGCTGAAGCTGATGAACGTCGGCAGCGACGTGGTCACCGGCCTGGACGCGCGGCGCTGGGCGGAAACCGGCCTGCCCGCCCGCTTCCTGTGCAACTACGGGCCGACCGAAGCCACCGTCACCTGCCTGCTGCACCCCGTCCCGGAGGGGCCCGCGGAGGGGGACGCGGCCGGCGCCCTGCCGCTCGGCCGGCCCGTTCCCGGGACCCGGGCCCACATCCTCGACGCGGATCTGCAGCCCGTCCCGGTCGGAGTGCCCGGCGAGCTGTACCTGGGCGGCGTCCGGCTGGCCCGCGGCTACCACCGGCGGCCGGACCTGACCGCGGAACGGTTCGTCCCCGACCCCTTCGCCACCGAACCCGGCCGGCGCCTCTACCGCACCGGCGACCTGACCCGCCACCGGCCGGACGGCTCCATCGAGTTCCTCGGCCGGATCGACCACCAGGTCAAGGTCCGCGGCCTGCGCATCGAACTCGGCGAGATCGAGGCCGCGCTCGCCCGGCACCCCGCCCTCCAGGAGGCGGTGGTCACCGCCCCGCAGACGGCCCCCGGCGAACGCAGGCTGGCCGCCTACCTGGTGGCGCGCCCCGGCAGCCCGATGCCCGACGTGGCCGAGCTGCGCGGACACCTGGGCGCACTCCTGCCCGAGTACATGATCCCCTCGGTGTGGGTGCCGCTCGACGCGTTCCCGCTGACGGCCAGCAAGAAGATCGACCGCAAGGCCCTGCCCGACGCCTCCGCCGCCCTGGCCGGCGGCGCCCGCGAGCACATCGCCCCGCGCGGCCCCGCCGAGGAGGCCGTCGCCGCGATCTGGTCCGAAGTCCTGGGCCTGGAGCGGATCGGCGCCCAGGACGACTTCTTCGCCCTGGGCGGGCACTCGCTGCTGGCCACCCGGGTGCTGGCCCGGCTCCACGAGACGTTCGCCGTCGAGCTGCCGCTGCGCCTGCTGTTCGAGGCCACCACCGTGGCCCGGCTCTCCGAGGCGGTGTCCGAGGCCGTGGAGGCCGACATCGCCGCGCTCACCGACCACGAAGTGGCGGGCCTGCTCGCCGAGGAAGGCCTCCGATGACCGACATCAGGGACCGCGAGCAACTGCGGCAGGAACTGCTGCGCCGGCGCCTCGCCGGGCGGGCGGCCCCCGCCCCGGCGGACGGCATCGCCCGCGCGCCGCGCGACTGCGGCCCGCTCCCGCTCTCGTTCGCCCAGCGCCGCCTGTGGATCCTCGACCGGCTCCAGCCCGGCGGCACCGAGTACCTGATGACCGTGGCGCTGCGGTTGCGCGGCCCCCTCGACCGGGGCGCGCTGCGCACCGCGCTGGACGGCATCCTCCGACGGCACGAGGTGCTGCGGACCCGCTATCCGGTCGTCGGCGGCGAGCCCGTGCAGGTCGTCGACGGGCCGGGGCGCGTCCCCTTCGACGAGGAGGATCTCAGCGCACTCGACCGGGCGGCCGCGGACGCCCGGATCGGCGCCCTGGCCACCGGCGCGCGCCGGCCGGTCGACCTCGCCGAGGGCCCGGTGTTCTCCGCCGTGCTGGCCCGTCTGGCACCGCAGGAGCACGCGCTCCTGCTCACCGTCCACCACATCGCGTGCGACGGACGGTCCGAGGACATCCTGGTCCGCGAACTCCTGGAGCGCTACGACGACGCGGTCGCCGGGCGGGCGACCCGCTCGCCGGAACCGCCGGTGCAGTACGCCGACTTCGCACGGTGGCAGCGCGAACGGCTCTCCGGCGCGGCGCTGCGCCGCCCGCTCGACCACTGGTGCGAGCGGCTGGCCGGGCTGCCACCCCTGGAGCTGCCCACCGACCGGCCCCGTCCGGCCGTACGCGACACGGCGGGCCGGCTGGCGCCGCTCGCCGTTCCGGCCGACACCGCCCGGCGGTTGACGGCGCTCGCCCGGGAACACGGCGCCACCCCGTTCATGGCCCTGCTGGCCGCACACGCCGTCCTGCTCGGCCGCTGGAGCGGGCAGCGCGACGTGGCCGTGGGCTTCCCGGTGGCCGGGCGGGACCGGTCGCAGCTCCAGGACGTGGTCGGCCTCTTCCTCAACACGCTGGTGCTGCGGGTCGACCTGTCCGGAGCGCCGTCGTTCGCGCAGCTGCTGCGGCAGGTCCGCGAGAGCGCGCTCGACGCCTACGCCCACCAGGAGATGCCCTTCGAGCGGCTGGTCGAGGAGCTGGCACCGGAGCGGGACCCGTCCCGCACACCGCTCTTCTCCTCCATGCTGCTGTGGCAGGACGCGGCCGGTTCGCCGGCACCGGCGGCGATGGGCGCCCTCACGGCCGAGCGACTGCCGGTCGGCGAGAGCACCGCCAAGTTCGACCTCACCCTGGGCCTCGCCGAGCAGCCCGACGGCTCCCTGTCCGGTGCCGTCAACTACGCCTCGGCGCTGTTCGACCCGGCGACGGCCGAGCGGTTCGCCGCGCACTTCACGCGCCTGCTGGAGAGCGCCGTCGCCTCGCCCGGCACCCCGGTGGACGAGCTGGACATCCTGCCCGCCGCGGAGCGCGACCTCCAGCTCCTCGGCTGGAACGCGACGGGCCGGCACTACCCGGCCGGCACCCTCCCGCTGCTGTTCGAGACCCAGGCCGCCCGCACCCCCGACGCCGAGGCGGTGCGGTGCGAGGGCGTCCGCCTCAGCTACCGGGAACTGGACGACCGGGCCGACCGGCTCGCCCACCACCTGCGGACCCTCGGCGTCGGACCCGAGTCCGTCGTCGGCGTCTGCCTGCACAGGAGCACCGACCTCGTCGTTGCCCTGCTCGCGGTGCTCAAGGCCGGCGGCGCCTACCTGCCGCTCGACCCGGACTATCCGGCCGACCGGCTCGCCTTCATGCTGGCGGACTCCGGTGCCCGCGCCGTGGTGACCGACCCCGGGCTCGCCCCCCTGGTGCGCGACCGCGCGCCGCACCTGGTCGACATCACCGGTGACATCCCCGACGGCCGGGACCACGGCCCGGTCGCCGCCGTGGTCCCCGAGCACCCGGCGTACCTGATCTACACGTCCGGCTCCACCGGCCGCCCCAAGGGCGTGCTGATCGAGCACCGGGCCATCGTCAACCGGCTGCACTGGATGCAGGAGGCCTACGGACTCGGCACCGACGACCGGGTGCTGCAGAAGACGCCCTACAGCTTCGACGTCTCGGTGTGGGAGTTCTTCTGGCCGCTGATCACCGGTGCGACGCTGGTGCTCGCCCGCCCCGGCGGCCACCGCGACCCGGCCTACCTGGCCGGGCTGATCGGCACCGAGGCGATCACCACCGTCCACTTCGTGCCGTCGATGCTGCGGGCCTTCCTCGCCGAGCCACTGCCGGCACTGCCCTCACTGCGCCGCATGGTGTGCAGCGGCGAGGCGCTCCCCGCCGACCTGGTCGCCGCCGTGCACGAGCGGATCGGCTGCGAACTGCACAACCTGTACGGACCGACCGAGGCCGCCGTGGACGTCACCGCGACCCGGTGCGAGCCGGGCCTGCCCGTCACCATCGGCCGGCCGATCGCCAACACCCGCACCTACATCCTGGACGCCTCCCAGCGGCCGGTGCCGATCGGCGTGCCGGGCGAACTCCTGCTCGGCGGCGTCCAGCTCGCCCGCGGCTACCTGAACCGTCCGCAGCTCACCGCCGACCGCTTCGTGCCCGACCCCTTCGCCACCGAGCCCGGCGGGCGGCTGTACCGCACCGGCGACCTGGCCCGGTACCGCGCGGACGGCACGATCGAGTACCTCGGCCGGCTCGACCACCAGGTGAAGATCCGCGGCCAGCGGGTCGAACTCGGCGAGATCGAGGCGGTGCTGGCGGAGGCCCCCGGCGTCACGGCCGCGGCCGTCGCCGTGCACGACGAACAGCTCGTGGCGTACCTGGTGCCGTCCTCGGCCGACGTCGAAGCGGCCCGTGAGCACCTGCGCGGGCGGCTGCCGGAACACATGAGGCCCGTGCACTGGACCCTGCTCCGGACGCTGCCCCTGACGCCCAGCGGCAAGACCGACCGCAAGGCGCTGCCCGCGCCCGACCGGGCGCGCTCCGACCTGGTCGGCGCGTTCACCGCGCCGCGCACGGGCATCGAGCAGACCGTCGCGGACGCCTTCGCCACGGCTCTCGGCGTCGACAGGGTCGGCGTGCACGACGGCTTCTTCCAGCTCGGCGGGGACTCCATGCGCGCCATCCGGGCCGTCGGGGCACTGCGCGACCAGGGACTGGCCGTCTCCGTCCAGGACGTCTTCGCCCGGCAGACCGTCGCCGAACTGGCCCCGGTGGCGGCCGCCCGGCCCGCGGCCGAGCCGCAGGAGACCACCCTGGTCGGCCGTTTCGAGCTGCTGGCCCCGGGCGACCGGGAGCGTCTCCCGCAGGGCCTGGCCGACGCCTACCCCATGGGCCAGGTCCAGGTGGGCATGGTCTACGAAATGCTCGCCGACCCCGAACGCAACACGTACCAGAACGTCAGTACCTTCCAGATCGTGGACGACGGCCCGTTCTCCGCCGAGGCGTTCGCCGGCGCGGTACGGCTGCTGATCGAACGGCACGAGATCCTGCGCACCTCCTTCCACCTCTCCGGGTACTCCGAACCGCTCCAGTTCGTGCACGCCGCGGACGGCCTGGAGGTGCAGATCGGCGTCACCGACCTGCGCGGCCTGCCACCCCGGGAGCAGCAGGCGCGGGTGCGCGGCTTCCGCGCCGAGGCCCAGCGCACCCCGTTCGACGTCGGCCGCGCCCCGCTGCTGCGCTACCACGCCCACCTGGTCGGCGACCGGGAATGGCTGCTGACACACGTCGAGTGCCACGCCATCCTGGACGGCTGGAGCCACCACTCGGTCATCGGCGAGCTGCGAGCCGCCTACCGCCGGCTGTCCGAAGGCGCAGCGGCCCCGTCCGCCGAGCCGCCCCGGGTCCGCTACGCCGACTTCGTCCAGCTGGAGAAGCGGGCCCTGGCCTCCGCGGCGGACCAGGAGTTCTGGCGAGACCGGATCACCGGCCACGAGCGGCTCCGGCTGCCCGCCGACTGCGCCCCCGCCGAGGCGGACCGGCCGGCCCCCGAGGTGCGGCTGTCCTGGCGGGACCTGGAGCCGCGACTGCGCCGGCTCGCCGCCGACACCCAGACCTCGCTCAAGAGCGTCCTGTACACCGCCCACCTGAAGGTACTCGGCCTGATCAGCGGCCAGCGCCGGTTCTTCGCCGGCGCCGTCACCAACGGCCGGCCCGAACTGCCGGGCGGCGACCGGGTGCGCGGCATGTACCTCAACACGGTGCCGTTCGCCGTCGACCTGCGGGCCCCGAGCTGGCGCGCACTGGTGCGGTCGGTGTTCGCCGAGGAACTGGCCCTGTGGCCGCACCGGCGCTATCCGCTGCCCGCCATGCAGCGCGCGTGGGGCGGCGGCGAACCGCTCGTCGAGGTGGTCTTCGCCTATCTGGACTTCCACGTGCTCGACGGGCAGCGCGCGGACATCGGCACGGTCGACGACCACAGCCCGAACGAGTTCACCTTCGATGTGTGGACCTTCCCCGGCGAACTGCGGATGACCTGCCGGCCCGGCTGGGCCGGCCAGGAGCGGCTGGCAGCGATCGGCGAGACCTTCCTGGCCGTCCTCACCGCGATGGCCGACGATGCCGACGCGGACCCGGACGCCTTCCGCGCACCCGCCCTGGAGCAGGCGGCCGGCACGCCGGCCGCCACCCGGCCGCTGCCCGAGGTCTGCGTGCCTGAACTGCTCGCGGCCCGCGCCCGCCCCGGGGCGACCGCGCTGGAGGACGGGCAGCGGCGTCTGACCTACCGGGAGCTGGACGCCCGTTCCAACCAGCTGGCCCACCTGCTGCGCGGCCTCGGCATCGGCCCGGAGACACCGGTCGCGCTCTGCCTGGACCGCGGCATCGAGGCGGTGCTGGCCATGCTCGCCGTCCTCAAGGCCGGCGGGTACTACGTGCCGCTCGACCCCGCCTACCCGGACGCGCGCATCGGCTACATCCTGGACGACGTCCGTGCCGGGGTGGTCCTGTGCCGCCCGCAGGACACCACCCGCCTGTCCGGGTTCGCCGGCGTCCGCGGCATCCCCCTGGACACCGGGGCGGCCGTCCTCGACGGGCTGCCCGAGACCCCCGTCGAGGCGGGGACGGGCCCCGACAACCTGGCGTACGTCACCTACACCTCGGGCACCACCGGCAGGCCCAAGGGCGTGCAGGTCACGCACCGGGGGATCGTCCGGCTGGTGCACGACCCGAACTACGCCGACCTCGCCCCGGACCAGGTGCTGCTGCTGCACGCGCCGCTCGCCTTCGACGCGTCCACGCTGGAGGTGTGGGGGGCGCTGGCCAACGGCGCCCGGCTCGCCGTCTGCCCGCCCGGTGCGACCAGTGCCGACGAACTGGCCGAGGTGGTCCGGCGGCACGGGGTGACGGTGCTCTGGCTCACCGCCGGCCTGTTCCAGCACATGGTGGAGACCCGCCCGCAGCTCCTGGCCGACGTCCCGCAGGTACTCGCCGGCGGCGACGCGCTCTCGCCCTCGCACGTGCGCACCGCCCTGGCGCACGGCGTGGCCCTGACCAACGGCTACGGTCCCACGGAGTGCACCACCTTCAGCACCGCGCTGCGCGGGGTGACCGAGGCCGACGCCGACCGCGGTGTGCCGATCGGCACACCGATCACCGACACGCGGGTGCTGGTGGTCGACGACGACCTCGCCCCGGTGCCCGTCGGGGTGCCCGGCGAACTCCTGGTCGGCGGCCCGGGACTCGCCCGCGGCTACCTCGGCCGCCCCGATCTGACCGCGGACCGCTTCGTGCCGGATCCCTCCGGGGCGGTCCCCGGGGCGCGCCTGTACCGCACCGGGGACATCACCCGCCGCGACGCCGACGGGGTGCTGACCTTCCTCGGCCGGCGCGACGGCCAGGTGAAGATCCGCGGCCACCGGGTCGAGCTCGCCGAGGTGGAGGCCGCGCTCGGCGGCCTCCCGTCCGTCCGGGCGGCGGCGGCCGCCGTGCACCCCGGAGCGGACGGCCTCAGGCGGCTGGCCGGCTATGTCGTCCTCGAACCCGGGCACGGTCCGCTGGACGTCGCGGTTCTGCGCGAGCAGCTCCGCCGCCGGGTGCCCGACTACCTGGTGCCCGGGGCCTGGGTGGAGTTGCCGGCCCTCCCGCTCACCGCTAACGGCAAGATCGACCGGGCCGCGCTGCCCGAGCCCGTCGGGCCCGCCGTGACATCGGCCTTCACCGCCCCGCGCACACCCACCGAGCGGGCCGTGGCCGAGGTCTGGGCCGAGGTGCTCGGTGTGGAGCGGGTCGGCGTCGACGACGACTTCCACGTCCTCGGCGGTCACTCGCTGGCCGTCCTGCGGATCACCGCCCTGCTGCGCGAGCGGCACGGCATCGAGCTGACCGTCCGTTCCTTCCTGGAGCACCCCACCGTGGCCGGTCTCGCCGCGGCCGCCGAGACCGGCGCACCGGCGCCCCAGTCGCTGGTCTGGCTGCGGCGCGGGGGCAGCCGGCCGCCGCTGTTGTGCGTGCACCCCGGCGGCGGCAGCGCCCACTGGTACCGCCCGCTGGTGCCCTGCCTCGACCCCGACCAGCCGGTCGCGGCCTTCGCCTGGCCCGGTCTGCAGGCCGAGCACGGCCCCGTCCCCTCGACGGAGCAGATGGCGGAGCGCTATCTGGCCGAGCTGCGGGCCGCGGTGCCACACGGCCCGTACCGGCTGCTCGGCTGGTGCGGCGGCAGCGGCATCACGAGCGAGCTGGCGCACCGGCTCACGGCCGAGGGGGAGGAGGTCACCTTCATCCTGCTCGACCCGGGACTGGACAACCACGAGCGGTTCGAGCTGTGGCGGGAGTACTGGCTGATCGAGAGCTGCGTGGCGAAGTTGACGGAGCTGGCCGCCGCACCGCCCGAGCAGGACACCTCGGTGCTTCGGGCGGAGACCCTGTCACTGCTCGAACACCTGGTGGACGACGTCGACCCGGAGGTGGGGATCGTGCTGCCGGAGCACGGCGCCGGCGAGGTCTGGCTGCCTGCCGCGAAGATGTGGCGGGAGGTCATGGAGATGTGCCTGACCTACCGGCACCGGCCGTACGCGGGCCGGCTGCACCTGATCGCCAGTGACGAACTGGCGGACGGCAAGCACGAGGTGGCCTCCGGGCAGTCGTTCCCCGACTACCTCGCCCGCTGGCGCGAACTCGCCGGGGACGTGACGCTGCACCGGATCCCCGGTGACCACTTCGGTGTCATGAAGCCGCCGCACCTCGGCCGGCTCGCCGAGGCCCTCACCGGCATCCTCGGCGGCGCGAGCGCGGAGGGCACGGGCTGACACCGGCGAGGGCGGAACCTCCGGGAGGGCGGGGCGCACCGAGCGCCCCGCCCTTCCGGCGTCGGCGGGGCACGTTCGGCCAGGCCCTGGACGAGGAGTCGGGCGCCGCGGCGCCCGACGGTTCGGACCGGCGCACGGCGGACGCCGGACTCGACGCCCAGGGTCCTCCGCGCGCATCAGGCCGATGAGGCCGGATCTCAGGCGGATCAAGCCAGCGGGCTCTGGTGCCGTGCAGCGCACGGCGGAGGAGAGCACCGGGCAGAGCATGGCGGCGGTCCACGACAACGCGACTGGGGGCACCGCAGCCGGGTCCGGCCGGAGCCGGCGCCGTGCAGCCGTGTCCGCAGGCGACGCGTCCGCGACGGGGCCGGAGCGTCGCCCGCGGCACGGCCGTCGCGTCCACCGGACCGCCCGGGGAAGCGGGGTGCACCAGACCGCCCCGGGGAAGCCGCGTCCACCGGACCGCCCCGGGGAAGCCGCGTCCACCGGACCGCCCGGGGAAGCGGGGTGCACCGGACGGCCCGGGGAAGCCGGGTGCACCGGACCGCCCGCCCGGTGCCGCCAGGGCGGCACCGCGTGCGACCGGGCCGGGCCCCGGAGAGGGGCCCGGCCCGGTTCGGTGGCGCGGGAGTGGACCGCGGCTCGGAAGCGCAGGTCCGGTGGGGTGGCTCAGTCGGTGACGGCGACGAGGCGTAGTTCGGAGGTGTAGCGCCGGCCCTCGTCGTCGGTGAGCCAGGTCTGTTCGGGGGTGGGGAGCATCTCGGTGACGGTGAGCCGGGCGCCGGGGTCCTTGCGGGCGAGCCGGCGGGCGGCCTTGGCGAGGATGTTGACGTAGACGGGGCTGTCGAAGTCGACGAAGAACGGCCGCGGTTCGGCGGGCGAGACCACGAAGACGAAGCGGGGCAGCTCGTGCGCGTCCCGCCACTGCCGGGCCCGGACGAACCGCCGGGCCTCGTTCTTGTCGTCGGCGAAGGCCAGCGACGAGCCGGTGAACCGCCAGGACTCCCGGGCCACCGTCATGCGGTCGATGGTGACCCGGGGGGAGTGGTCGGCTTCCGGCAGGAGCCGGAAACGGTCCGTCACCAGCGTGGTCAGCACATGGGCGAAGACCTCGACCGCCGGGAACACCGCACCGTCGGGCAGCACCACGCAGAGTTGGTCGCCGCGGCGTTCCACCACGGCGTCGGCGCTCGGCACGGTCCGGTCGCGGTGCGGGTCGGCCGTGTTGTCGAGGAGGGCGACCTGGTAGTCCTCCGGCCGTACCAGCGCGTGCCGGATCCGGGCGGAGAGCCGGGACTTGTGCTCCTTCGGCAGCAAGGGCATCAGCCGTGGCGCCGGGTGGTCCCGGTCGGTGCGGCCGAAGAGCTGGCGGGGATCCGGATGCTGGTTGACGAACAGTTCGTTCCCGAGCGTGTTGGCGGCCAGATGGAGTTCGCCGAGGGTGATGTGGAGCCGGCCGTGCCCGGCGCCTGCCTCCTCCATGGTGATCATCACGTCGGGGCTGACGTACCGCGCCGCGGTCCAGCCCGGTGCGGTGGCCGGCCCGAAGGCATCCGCGACCCGGTCGGCGATGTCCGCGCCGACGACCGTGACCCGGCGCACCCCCTCCGACACCGGGAGGATCCGCTGCCAGCGGCGCTCGAACTCCGCCTGGAGGTCGGCGGCGTCGGTGACCGCGGCCCCGTGGAGGACCGGCATGCAGGCGAACCAGAAGGTGGCGAGGTCCACCGGCCGCTCCGGCTCGGTACCGGCGCGCAGCCGCTCGTACACCTCGGTGACGCGCTCCGTCAGACGGGCGGCCAGGGCGGAGGTGAGCCAGCCGGCCGCCGACATCAGCAGGTCGAGCGGTGCGAGCGCGGCCAGCACGTCGCTGCCGAGCGTCACCCGGGCGGCGCGGCGGCTGTCCGAGTAGACCACCGCGCGGCCGGGCGCCGTGGTGGTGCTCTTCTCGCGTTTGGCGGCCGCATCGGTCACTCGCCGGAACGCCTGCTCGACGGAGGCGAGCGCCGCGACCAGGCGCTCGGGGTCCTCGGCTGCCGCCCCGACGGCCTGGACCGCGTCCTGCAGTTCGTCCAGCCGGGCGAGGGCGGCGGCGCGCAGGGCCGGCTCACCGATCCGCTCCAGGCAGGCGCGCAGCCGGCGGTCGGGCCGGATGTCGGCGGGTACGTCGAGCCGCCAGGTGATCCAGCGCAGCCTGACCAGTTCCTCGAGCAGGGCGGGCACGTCCGTTCCCGGGCCGGCCTCCTGCTGGATGGCCCGGACGGAGCGGGTGCCGTCGCACAGGCGCAGCACCCGGAGCGTCTCCGGCGGCACCGGGCGCGGTGGCCTGGCGGGGATCCGTACGGTGTCTCCCTCCAGCCGTACGAACGGCACCCGGCGGGGTGCCGTCCAGGCGCGCACCGCCGGGTCGGCGTCGATCTCCCGGGCCAGGGCGTCGACCGACCAACTGGACCAGAAGACCTCCGAGGACGAGGTCAGTCCGGTGCCCGGCTCGACGGCCACGCCGGGCCGGGAGGTGTCGAAGGTGCCCCAGCCGACCGGCCCGAAGAAGCCGATGGTGTCGTTCTTGACGCAGAACCGCTGCCAGTAGTGGGCGACCAGCTCCTCGCGCTGGCGCTGCTTGAAGGTCCGGCCCCCGGTCGCCGGCGACCAGTTGAGGAACGGCCGGATCGCCGAGTCGAGCACCCCCCGGTTCTGCCAGGCGACCGCCGCCCGGAACCGCCCGGAGGCGGCGATCTCCTGCGCGCTCTCGACCACCCGCACGGCGGCCCGGGTGAACTCTCCCTCGAAGGCGTCCCAGGCCGCGCCGGACAGGGCGTCCCCCGGACCGAACTTGTCCGCGGCCGCGGCCAGGCCCTCCGGCGCGAGCCGCAGCACCCCGTCCGCCGGGAACCCCGCGCCGCGCACCGCGACCTGGTCCCACAGCCGCCGGCGGCCGCTCAGGAAGACGGATCCCTCGTGCATCCCGGTGCCCCTAGGCCGACGCGGGAGCGAGGGACAGGTCGTCGACGACGACCTCCGCGAGCTCGGCCGGGGACGGATAGGTGAAGACCAGGGCGACGGCGACCTCGGCGTCGAGGAGTTCCTGGAGACGGTCGACGATCTGGAAGGCGGCGAGCGAGTCGCCGCCCGCCTCGAAGAAGTCGCTCGCGGCGTCGAGGGTGTCGTCACCGAGCGTCTCGCGGTAGTAGCCGGTGATCCGTACGGTGAGTTCGGCGGTGTCGATGAGCTTCATGGCCTTTCCTTCTGTGAGTGGTGTGGGTGTCGGCAGCGGAAAACGGAGGAGGAGGGGCCGCGGCGCGGCGCGGCCGGTGGACGGGGTGACCGGTCGCCGGCCGGTCGCGGTCAGCGGCCGGTGCCGGCGTGCGCGGATGGGGCGGCGGCCAGGGCCGCGGCGCTGTTGCCGCCGGACACGACGACGGCACTGCGGCCGGGCAGCCCGAGCCGCAGGGCGCCGGCCAGTGCGACGGCACCGCTCGGCTCGGCCGGGATGCCGGCGCGGTGCAGCAGGGCCATCGCGTCGAGCACGGCCCGGTCGCCGACACCGATCAGCTCGTCGACCCGGTCCCGGACGATCGGGAGGATCACCTCGCCGGGCCGCTGGCCGCGCAGCCCGTCCGCCACCGAGTCGCCGGGCGGCAGTTCGACCGGACGGCCGGCGGCGAGCGAGCGGGCGTAGCGCCGGGTCCGGTCGGGTTCCACGCCGATGATCCGGACCGCGCCCGGGAGGTGCGCCGCGGCGAGGCAGACGCCGGCCAGCAGGCCGCCACCGCCCACCGGTACGAAGATCGCGTCGAGGTCCGGGGCGTCCCGGAACACTTCCAGGCCGACGGTGCCCTGTCCGGCCACCACCAGTTCGTGGTCGGAGGAGGGCACGAGGGCGGCCCCGGTGCGGGCGGCCAGGTCCATGGCGTACCGGTCGCGTTCGGCCACCCCGCCGGGCACCCGGACGACCCGGCCGCCGAGCGCCCGGACGGCCCGTTCCTTGGTCTCGGCCGCACCCGCCGCCATCACCACGGTGACGCCGACGCCGAGGGTACGGCCGAGCGTGGCCACCGCGATGCCGTGGTTGCCGGAGGACCCGGCGACCACCTCGTCGGCACCGAGAGCGAGCATCGCGTTGGCCGCGCCACGGAGCTTGAACGACCCGCTGCGCTGGAGGTGTTCGGCCTTGACCAGCAGACCGGGCAGGGAGTCGCGGCACAGCAACGGGGTGTGCCGGACGTGGTCGGCGATCCGGTCGGCGGCGGCCAGCACGGCGGCCGGTCCGATCCGGGTCTCGGCGGCTGTCATGACACCGGCCACGGCACGGGGGCGCGCAGTGCCCGGCGGTCGGCCTTGCCGCTGTGCGTGACGGGCAGGCGCTCCAGCCGGGTGAACCGCCTGGGCATCATGTGCGGGGGCAGCGTACGGGCCAGGTGCGCGCGCAACTGGGCGTCGGTGGTGCCGCCGAGCGGACCGGTGACATGGGCGCCGAGCCAGGTCCGGCCCCGGTCGTCGGTCTCGGCGGTCACCACGGCGCCGGTGACCTCGGGGTGCGCGAGCAGGGCGCCCTCGATCTCGGCCGGGTCCACCCGGTGACCGCGGATCTTGATCTGGCGGTCGGCCCGCCCCAGGTACTCGAGATTCCCGTCGGGGCCGCGCCGGGCGAGGTCGCCGGTCCGGTACAGGCGTGTGCCGGGCGGCCCGTACGGGTCGGGCGGGAACCGGTCCGCTGTCGGGCCGGGCTGCCCGCCGTAGCCGCGGGCCACGCCCGCACCGCCGATGTGCACCTCGCCGGTCCACCCGTCCGGGACTTCGCGCCCCTGCGGGTCGAGCAGGCGTACGACGGTGCCGTCGACGGCGGTTCCGACGGTGTCCGCGGACGTGTCGGGGGCGGCCGGCACCTCGTACCGGGTGGAGGTCATGGTGCACTCGCTGGGCCCGTACTGGTTGACCAGCCGGCCCCCGACCAGAGCGCGGCCGCCGGCGGCGAGGAAGGGGCGCAGCGACTCGCCGCTGGAGCAGACCAGGCGCAGGGCGCGCAGCCGTTCGGCCGCGCGGGGGGACTGGGCGAGGAAGCTCAGGAAGGAGGGAGTGGTGCTGAGGACGGTGTCGACCCCGTACGCGGCGACGGTGTCGGCGAAGGCGTCCGCGCCGAGCAGCTGCGAGCGTGCGACCAGGACGACGCATCCGCCCGCGGCGAGCGGTGCGAAGGTGTCCCGGATGGATGCGTCGTAGCCGGGCGGGGCGAGCTGGAGGGTGACGGTGCCGGGGCCGAGGGCGTTGTCGCGGACGACCGCGCGGAGGTACGCGTCCAGGCCACCGTGCTCGATCAGGACGGGCTTGGGGGCGCCGGTCGAGCCCGAGGTGTGGCAGACGTAGGCGAGCGAGCGCGGACCGGGGGCGGGAAAGGCGGTCGGCGGCGGGCCGGCGGCCGGGAGCCGGTCGACCAGGACGGCGGGCGCGTCGACCAGCGGTCCGAGGCGGTCGGCGAGGGCTGCCGAGGTGAGCAGGTGGGCCGCTCCGCCGCCGGCGGCGAGCGTGGCGAGCCGCCGGTCGGGCAGGTCGGTGTCCAGGGTGAGGAACGCCCCGCCGGCCCGGACGACCGCGGCGGTCGCGACCACGGCGTCGACGCCGCGGGGCAGGGCCACGGCACAGACCCGCTCCGGTCCCACACCGTGGGCGGCGAGGTGGGCGGCGAGCCGATCGACCCGGTCGGCGAGTTCGCCGTAGCCGGTCGGTCCGTCGGCGGTCAGCACGGCGGGGGAGTGCGGCGCGCGGTCGGCGTGCGCACGGATGTCCTCGGCGAAGGTCCGCCGTGCGGGGGCGGTCATGCCGGCTCCCCGCGGGTGGCGCTCCGGTCGACGGCGACGAGGCGTAGTTCGGAGGTGTAGCGCCGGCCCTCGTCGTCGGTGAGCCAGGTCTGTTCGGGGGTGGGGAGCATCTCGGTGACGGTGAGCCGGGCGCCGGGGTCCTTGCGGGCGAGCCGGCGGGCGGCCTTGGCGAGGATGTTGACGTAGACGGGGCTGTCGAAGTCGACGAAGAACGGCCGCGGTTCGGTGGGCGAGACCACGAAGACGAAGCGGGGCAGCTCGTGCGCGTCCCGCCACTGCCGGGCCCGGACGAACCGCCGGGCCTCGTTCTTGTCGTCGGCGAAGGCCAGCGAGGAACCGGTGAACCGCCAGGACTCCCGGGCGACGACGGTGGAGTCGATGGTGATCCGGGGCGAGTGGTCGCCGTCCGGGCGCAGGGTGAAGCGGTCCATCACGCGGTTGGTGAGCGCGTGGCAGAACACGTCGAGCAGGTCGAAGACCGAGCCGTCGGGCAGCACGGCCGACAGCCGGCCGTCGCGCTCTTCCACCCGCACGTCACCGGAGCGGACGGTACGCGGGCGGTGCGGGTCGGCGCTGTGGTCGGTGAGTGCGACGTAGTGGTCCTCCGGGCGCTCCAGGGCCTGCCGGCTGCGGGCGGACCACTTGAGCGGAAGCTCCTTGGGCAGCATGGGCAGCAGCCGCGGGCCGGGGAAGTCCCGGGTGGTCTCGTCGAGCAACTGCCCGCGGTCGGGGTGCTGGTGGACGAAGAGCGACTGGCCGAGGGTGTTCATGGCGACGTGCAGTTCGCCGATGACGAGCTGGAACTCGCCGCGTTCGACGCCCTCGAGGTCCTCGGCGACGATCATCAGGTCGGGGCTGATGTACCGGCTGATCGACCAGCCGCGCCCACCCTCGGGGAACGCCTCGCGCACCTGGTCGGCGATGGCGGCACTGGAGAGCGAGACCCGCCGGGCGCCGGGCGGGGCGTCGATGATCCGCCCCCAGCGCTCGCGCAGGTCGGCCTGGATGCGCTCGATGTCGGCGAACGACTCGGGGTGCGGGGCGGGCAGGCAGGCGAACCAGAGCGTACCGAGGTCGACCTGCCCGTGCCGCCGGCGCAGCTCGAGGTAGGCATCGTGGATGCGCGCGCCGACGGCCTCCGCGTACCGGTTGGTCATCCAGCGGGCGGCGGTCAGGCACAGCTCCAGCGGCGCGAGCCGCTCCAGGACGGCGGTGCCCACGGTCGCCGTCGCGGACCGGCGGCAGTCGGAGTACACGAGGGCGCGGTTGGGGGCGGTCCGGGCCCCCTTCTCACGGAGCGCCGACACCTCGGTGATCTCGGCGAAGTCGGCCTCCAGGGCGGCGAGCGCGGCGGTCAGCTCCTCGGGGTCGGCACCGGCCCGCTCGACCCGGTCGCGGCCGGCCACCAGCACCGCCAGCTTGGCCAGGGCGGGCTCCCGTACCGCCGGGTCGCCGATCCGCTCCAGGAGGGTGCGCAGCTCCCGCTCGGGGTAGGTGCCGGCGGGCACGTCGAGCCTCCAGCCGATCAGCCGGCGGGAGACGAGCCACTCCAGGGCCTCGGTCACCTCCCGGGCCGGCAGGTCCCGGCCCAGCTCCCGGGCCGCCAGAGCGGTGATCTCGGCGGGCGTCCGGCGCCCGTCGCACAGGCGCAGCACGGTGAGCGCGGGTTCGGGGACCGGCTGCGGCGGGCGGCCGGGCAGGCGCACCGCGCCGTCGGCCACCCGGACGAACGGAACCTGGCGCGGCGGTGTCCACCCGCGCACCCGCGGATCGCGGTCGATCGCCTTCGCGAGGGCGTCCATCGACCAGCTGGAGAAGTAGACCCGGGACGCGGCGACCAGGCCGGTGCCGGAGCGCACCTCCACGCCGCGCCGGGACGTGTCGAAGGTGCCCCAGCCGACCGGGCCGAAGAAGCCGATGGTGTCGTTCTTGACGCAGAACCGCTGCCAGTAGTGGGCGACCAGCTCCTCGCGCTGGCGGGGCATGCTGGTGCGGCCCTCGGCGGACGGCGTCCAGTCGAGGAACGGCTTGATGCCGGTGCGGAGCACCGTACGGTTCTGCCAGGCGACCGCGGCCCGGAAGGGCGCCGAGGCGGCGATCTCCTGGAGGTCGCGCGCGGTCCGCACCGCGGCCGCGGCGAAGGCCTCCTCGAACGCCTGCCAGTCCGCCCCCGCCGGCACCTCCTCGGGGGCGAACTTGTCCGCGGCCGAGGCCAGGCCCTCCGGCGCCAGCCGGAGTACCCCCGCGGCGGGAAAGCCGGGCCCGCGGAGCGCGAAGTGCGTCCACAGGCGCCACCCGTCGCCGGGCATGCGTATGGTGTCGGACATTGCTGTGCTACCTCCCTGGGATGTGTGCGCCGGGCCGGCGGCCGACCGGTCGTCAGGCCGGCTCTGCCGGGATGCCGCCGAGGCACCACTCCAGAACGGCGCGGGCGCTGTGGTACTTGTTCTCGGCCTGTTCGAACGCGATGCTCGCGGGGCCGTCCAACACCTCACCGGTCACCTCGTCCCCCCGGTGCGCGGGCAGGTCGTGCATGAAGACGGCGCCGGGGCAGGCCGCCATCACGGCGGCGTCCACCCGGAACGGGACGAAGACGCGCCGCCAGTCGGGGTCGGGCTTGGTCGTGCCGGTCGTCTGCCAGCGCGTGGTGTAGACGATGTCGACCTCCGGCAGGTCGGCCATGTGGTGCCGCTCCTCGACCAGCGCGCCGGACTCCTTGGCGTGGCCGAGAGCCCGGTCGAGGAAGTCCGGGTCGAGGCCGTAGCCGGCCGGGGTCCGCACGTGCAGCTCGGTGTCCCGGAACCGGCTGAGGGCCAGGGCGAGCGCCGAGGCGGTGTTGTTGCCCTCGCCGACGTACAGCACCCGCAGCCCCTCGATCCGCCCGAAGCGGCCGAGCATCGTGGTGAGGTCGGTGAGCGCCTGGGTGGGGTGCTCGGCGGCGCTCATCGCGTTGACCACGGCCATCCGCTGCTGGGCGGCGTAGGCCCGGAGCTCCTCGGTACTGCCGGCGGTACGCGCCACCAGTACGTCGAGCATGCGGGAGAGCACGTCGCCGGTGTCCCAGGAGCTCTCCCCGGTGTTCTCCTGGAGGTCGCCGGGACCGTAGGTGATCAGCCGCCCGCCGAGCCGGAGCGCGCCGGCCGAGAACGCAGTCCGGGTGCGGGTCGACGTCTTGCGGAACAGCACGCCGACGACGGAGTCGGCGAGCGGCCGGGCGCCTTCGCACTCGCCGGCGGCGTACTGGGCGCCGCGGTGCACGAGCCAGCGCAGCTCCCGGTCGGTCAGGTCGTCGACGGAGATCAGGTGGTGGCGGTTGGGGCGAGGCATCGGATTCTCCTCCTGGGGTGGTCGGCCGTCAGTTCGCCCGCAGGGCGTCGTGCAGGATGCCGAGCCCCTCGTCGAGCAGGCCGGGCGCGACGGTCAGCGGCGGCATCACCTTGAGGACCTCGTCGTACCGGCCGCAGCGCTCGACGATCAGACCGTGCTCGAAGGCGTGACGCTGGACCCTCTCGGCCCGCTCGGGACCGCCCGCCCGGGCGGTGTCGATGCCGAGCACCATGCCCCGGCCGCGCAGCACGAGGTCGGGGTCCAGCGCGCCGACGTCGGCCCGGAACCGGGTGAGGCGTTCCGCACCCTGCCGAAGACCGGTCAGGAAGTCCTCCTGCTGCCACAGTTCGCACGCCGCGGTGGCCGCCACGAAGGCGAGCTGGTTGCCGCGGAACGTGCCGGTGTGCTCACCGGGCTGCCACAGGTCCAGTTCGCGGCGGAACAGCGTGAGCGAGAGCGGCAGCCCGTAGCCGCTGAGGGACTTGGAGACGGTGACGATGTCCGGCATGATGCCGGAGTCCTCGAAGCCGAAGAACGTGCCGGTGCGGCCGCAGCCGGTCTGGATCTCGTCCAGGACCAGCAGCACCCCGTACCGTTCGGTGACCTCGCGCAGCCGGCGCAGCCACTCCCCGCTCGCCGGATAGACGCCGCCCTCCATCTGCACCGGTTCGACGACGACCGCCGCGGGCAGTTCGGTGCCGGAGGACGGGTCGGCCCACAGCCGTTCGATCAGGCCGATCGACTCGAACGGGCCGAGCGGGCCGTCCTCGAAGGGCACGAAGGTCACGTCCCCGCCGGTGACCGAGCCCGCGCGGCGGGCGCGGCGGCTGCCGGTGATCTCCAGCGAACCGCGGGACATGCCGTGGTAGGCACCGGTGAAGGCGGTCAGACCGGTGCGACCGGTCGCCCGGCGGGCCAGCTTGAGAGCGGCCTCCACCGCGTCGGTGCCGGTCGGACCGGTGAACTGCACCTTGAAGTCGAGGCCGCGGGGCCGCAGCACGACGTCCGTGAACCGGGTGAGGAAGTCGCGCTTGGCGACGGTGTGCAGGTCGAGGCCGTGCATGAGGCCGTCGCCGGCGAGGTGGTCGAGGATCCGCCGCTTGACGGCGTCGTGGTTGTGCCCGTAGTTGAGGCTGCCTGCGCCACAGAAGAAGTCGATGAAGGTCCGGCCGTCGTCGGTGTGCAGCAGCGCGCCCTTGGCGCGCTCGAACACCACGGGGAAGGTGCGGCAGTACATGCGCACCTCGGACTCGATCTTCTCGAAGACGGAGGTGTCGGTGATCGCGGCGAGGGTCATGGCGGTCCTTGGGCGAGAGGGCGGTTTCGGTCAGCGGCCGGCGGCCGTGCGGTCGCCGCGCGGACGGGCGGTCAGCCGCGGCAGGGGGCCGTCGCCGGCCAGCCGCGGGTAGCCGTCCAAGGCCGCGGCGAGGGCGGCGACGGTGGGGTGGTCGAACAGGGCCCGCACGGGCACGTCCACCCCGAGGGCGGCACGCAGTCGCACGGACACCCGGGTGGCGAGCAGCGAGTGCCCGCCGAGCAGGAAGAAGTCGTCGTGGGCGCCGATTCCGGTGGCACCGAGAACCTCCTCCCAGACGCTGGCCACGGACCGCTCCCTGCGGGTGCGCGGAGCGGCGGCCGGGCCGGCCGACTGCGGCGTCGGCACCGGCAGCGCGTGCCGGTCGACCTTCCCGCTGACGGCGGTCGGGATGGCGTCCAGCAGGACGAACGTGGCCGGGACCAGGTGGTGCGGCAGCGAGTCGAGCAGCTCGGCGCGCAGGGCGTCGGGCGTGGGAGGGTCTCCGGCGTCCTGCGCGACCAGGTACGCGGTGAGCTGCTGGCCGCCGCCGGCGTCCGGAGTCGGGTGCACCACGGCGGCGCGGACGCCGTCGAGGGCGAGCAACGCCGCCTCGACCTCGCCCGGTTCGATCCGGTGGCCGCGGATCTTCACCTGGTGGTCGCTGCGGCCGAGGATCTCCAGCGAGCCGTCCGGGCGGAGCCGGCCGAGGTCGCCGGTGGCGTAGAGCCGGCCGCCGGGCACGGTGGAGTGCGGGTCGGGCAGAAAGGAGCCGGCGGTCTGGGCAGGCCGCCCCCGGTAGCCCCAGGCGAGTCCTCCGCCCCCGATGCAGACGTGCCCGGTGACGCCCTCGGCCACCGGCTCCAGCCGGTCGTCCAGCACCCGGACGGTGGTGTTGTCCACCGCGGCCCACTCCCGTACCCGCCCGTCGGCGCCGTGCCGGGCCACACTGGTCCAGATCGTTGCCTCGGTCGGCCCGTAGAGGTCCTGGACCGGGGCGCCGCCGGCGGCGAGCGCCGCGGCCAGGTCGGTGTGGAGCTTCTCGCCGCCGGACAGCACGGTGAGGCCGGGGCCGGGGGTCCAGCCCGTGTCGACCAGCACCCGCAGCATCGACGGCGTGGCCTGGAGCAGGTCCGGGCGGGCCTCGTCGATCAGCCGGATCAGGCGCTCCGGGTCGCGGGCCTGCTCGCCGTCGGCCAGCACCAGCCGGGCGCCGGTCAACAGCGGCAGGCACAGCTCCAGCATCGAGGGGTCGAAGGAGGCGGTGGTGACGCCGAGGACGGTGGATCGCGGCCCCAGCTCCAGCCGGGCCTTCATCGCGTACAGGAAGTTGGTCAGCGCACTGTGCGGGATCTGTACGCCCTTGGGCGTGCCGGTCGAACCGGAGGTGTGGAAGACGTACGCGAGGTCGTCCGGGCCGGTGGTCCGGTCGAGCCGGTGCGCCGGACCGGTCGGCGGCAGGGCGCTGTCGATCAGGAGGGTCCCCGCCTCCGTGCCGGCCACCCGTTCGGCGAGCGGACCGCTGGTGACGACCACGGCGGCCCTGGTGTCCTCGATCAGGTGGCCGATACGCCGCACGGGGTGCAGGGGGTCGAGCGGAACGTAGGCGCCGCCGGCCTTGAGGATGCCGAGCAGCGCGACGAGGAGCCCGGTGCCGCGCTCCAACAGGACGCCCACCCGGGTGCCGCGGGTGACGCCGAGGTCACGCAACCGGTGCGCCAGCCCGTCGGCCCGCTCGTCGAGTCCGGCGTAGCTCAGCTCACCGTCCCGGCAGCGGACGGCGGTGGCGTCCGGGGTACGTCGCGCCTGCTCCTCGAACAGGTCGGTGACGGTCAGCGGGGGCACGGCGCGGGCGCTGCCGAGGCCGAGCGCGAGCCGGCGGCGGCGCTCACCGCCGGGCAGCGGCCCGAGTGCGGAAGTGGCGTGGGCCAGCGGCTCGTCCGGGGCGGCGAGCAGGCCGCGCAGCAGCCGTACGTAGTCCTCCGCGAGACGGGCGGCCGTCGCGGGTGCGAACAGCGCGGTGGCGTACTGCAGGCGCACTCCCAGGCTGCCGTCGGGGCGTCCGAGCAGGTCGAGCGCCAGGTCGAACGGTGTCCCGGCGACCGGCGTGGGCACCACCTCGACCGTGAGGCCGGGCAGGTCGGGCGGTTCGGCCTGGGAGTCGAGGGTCAGGAACGAGACCTGGAAGAGAGGGTTGCGGCTGAGGTCGCGGGGCGGGGACAGCTCGCCGACCACGCGTTCGAACGGCGTGTCGGCGTGCGTGAGGTCGGCCAGGGACGCGTCCCGGACCCGGTCCACCAGCTCACCGAAGCTCGGCCGGCCGGACAGGTCGGCGCGCAGGACCACGGTGTTGACGAAGGGGCCGATGAGGTCCCTGGCGGCGGCGTGGCCGCGGCCTGCGACCGGAGTGCCGAGCGCGAAGTCGTCCTGCCCGCTGTACCGGCCCAGTTGGGCCTGGAAGGCCGCGAGCAGCACCATGAACCGGGTCGCGCGGTGCGACCGGGCCAGCCGGTCCGCCTGTGCCACCAGGCCGGCCGGGAGGGTGGAGCGGGCCACGGCGGCGGCGCCGTCGAACTCGGCGGGGCGGGGCCGGTCGGTCGGCAGGTCCAGCGGCGGCAGGCCCCCCAGCCGCGAGCGCCAGTGGGCGAGGCCGCGGGCGAGCCGGGGTCCGGCCGACCGCTCGCGCTGCCGGGCCGCGAGGTCGGCGTACTGCAGGGGAAGGTCCGGGAGCCCGTGGGGGACACCGGTGGTCCTGGCGCGGTAGGCCGCGGCCAGGTCCCGGGTGAGGATGTTCCAGGAGGTGAAGTCGAAGGCGATGTGATGCACCACGACGGCCAGCAGGTGGTCGTCGGGCGCGAGCCGCGCCAGGGTCGCCCGCAGCGGCGGCGCGGTCGACAGGTCGACCGGCCGGTGCAGCGCGCGGTCGAGGACCGCGGCGATGCCGGCCGCTCCGGCGGCGGGCGCCTCTACCGTGTCCAGCGGAACCCCGACCCGCGGGACCACGTGGGCCAGCGGCTCGCCGTCGGCGGCCGAGTACCGGGTACGCAGCACCTCGTGCCGGTCCACCACATCGCCCAGAGCGGCGGCGAGGGCCTCGGTGTCGAGGCCGCCGCGCAGGCGCAGCGCCAGCGGAAGCAGATGGTCCGCCGTGCCGGGTCGCAGTTGGTCGAGGAACCACAGCCGTTGCTGCGAGAAGGACGTCGTCCGGCTGTCACCGCGGTCCACCGGCTCACCTCCAAGGAGTCGGGTAGGTCGTCACGCACCCCGGGTGGTCGGGGCACGTCCGGAGCTTGCCGTTCACGCGCGGCGGCGCAGTAGGGAAGGAGCGGCAGCGCGGGTCGCCGCATTTGCTGCGTCGATGTCTCTGGTCGCGGGGCCGCACCGGGGCCGCGACCGCGTCAGATCAGCCCGGTGCGGACGCCGTGCGCCACCGCGTGGGCTCGGTTGCGGACCTGGAGACGGGCCATCAGGTCGTACATCACGTTCTTCACGGTGTGCTGGGAGCACGACAGCTCACGGGCGATGGCCGCGTTGCCGTAGCCCTCGGCGACCAGCGTGAGCACCGTCTTCTGCCGGGCCGTCAGCGGCGAGTCGGGGGTCGGGTGCCGGCGCTGCGCGTCGCCGCCGCCCGCCTCTCCGAGGAGTCGGACCAGGACCCCGTAGGGCATCCGGCCCTCGCCGTACCGGGCAGCGTGGACGGCGGTGAGCAGGTGCTCCGGGGTGGCCTCGGCGGACTGCAGCATGGCCACCGCCCCGGCGCGGACGGCCAGCCGCACTCCCGCGGCGGTGAAGGTGTCGGCGACCAGCAGGAGCGGGCCGCCGCCGGGTTCCGGCCAGCCGTCCAGTGCCGCATCGGGCGTCCGGCCGGCGGCCACCCGGACGGCTCCGTCGGAGCGTCCGGCCGTCGGCTCGAAACCGGCCCGGCGCAGGCTGGCGGCCACCGTGTCGCGGGCCGCCCCGCCCGCCGGTCCGAGGTGCACGCGCAGCGCGCCGCTGTGCCGTCCGGCCTCCGGCGCCGCTTCGAGGACGAGGCCGCTCACAGCAGACCCGTCCGCAGGGCGTAGGCCACCGCGTGGGCGCGGTTGCGCAGCCGGAACCGCTGGGTGATGTCGCGGACCACGGTGGTCACGGTCCGCGCGGAGTAGCACAGTTCCCTGGCGATCTCATCGGTCTCCCGGCCGTCCGCCACCATCCGCAGCACCGCGCGTTCCCGCTCGTCCAGGTCCCAGTCCCGTCCACGCCCCCGCTCGCCCCGGTACGAGTCCGATTCCGCGCCCTGATCGAGGAGGCCGTCGATCAGGTCGGGCGGCACGGTGCAGTCGCCGCCGGCCACCGTCAGCACGGTCCGCACCAGCCGGTCGGCGTTGACCTCCTGCCGGCGCAGCAGGCCACGAGCCCCGGCGCCGATCGCGTCCGCGGCCTCGACCGGGGACATGTCGGAGGCGACCACGATGACGGCGGGTCTGTGCGGGCCGGAGCCGCTCGCGTTCACCAGGTCGAGTTCCCGGCTTCCCACCCGGTCGACGATCACGACGGCCACGTCGGCCTTCTCCTCCGGCTCGACCAGTGCGATGTCCGGGTTGCCGGACAGGGCGCTGACGGCGCCGGCCTCGAGCACCGGGTCCAGGGCCACGACGCACAGCAATAGGGGGTTGCCCATGTGCACTCCTCGGTCAGCGTGGGACGAACCTCTCGCCGAAGAGTCTCGGCACCCGAACGCCGTGCCGCATGGGGCCTGATCACCCGCATTCCCGCACCCCGCCGGGCCGCCCCCGGCCCGCACACAGGCGGCCCGACCGCACACGGCCGGGCGCCGCCGGGCGGCACCGGCCGCCGGGGGCGGGCCGCCGCCGACGCGCCCCGCGTGCCCCCCTTTCCGCACCACCGGGCCGCCCGGCGGTGCGGAAAGGGGGGCACGCGGGGGCGGCGACTGGGTAGACCGCCGCGAAATGTAGGGGTGCTGCTCCCCTGTACGGACGGGTGACACCGCTGGAACAGTGACGGACGTGACCACAACCGACACCGCCTCCCCCGCCACGGAGGCCGCGCCCTCCTGGTGGGCGCCGGCCGCGACACTGCGCGAACGGCTGTCGGCCCCGCACCCGCCGCCGGCGGCGGGCCCGGCCGCAGGGCCGCGTACCCGCTCGGCGGTCGAGCAGGCCTGCGAGTCCGTGCGCTCGGCCCGACTGGGCGCCGACGCCCGGCTGGTGGCGGCGCTCGCCGCCGAACCCCCGGCCCGGCTGGCCGCCCGGCTCGGCAAGCCGCAGTGGGCGATGTTCGTGGAGAAGGCGGTCGCCGCGGCTCCCAGGACACTATATTTGGTGGAAATGCGATCCAGTCTGGTAGTGCAACAGCTGAGGCACAACAGCAAGCATTAAAC
>NZ_JBEYCX010000034.1:0-42173 GCF_040632975.1 Streptomyces sp. NPDC013455
CCTCGTCCCGGTCTGCTGACCGGAGACGGGGTATCAACATATCTGGCGTTGACTTTTGGCACGCTGTTGAGTTCTCAAGGAACGGTCGCTTCCTTCGTACTCACCCTCTCGGGCTTTCCTCCGGGCGCTTCCCTTCGGTGTTTCAAACTCTATCAGGGTTTTTCCGTCTCTCTGACCACCCCCCTGCGGACATGCAGAAGGAGACCCAGAGATAGGATCTGACGAGTTTGGGTGCTGTCGAGCGAGGACGCTGTTGAGCGCCGCTCCGTCCCGAGCAGGGTTACGACTGTACACGGGGCCTTGAAGAGGGTGCAAATCCGCTGGGTTGGTGGTCTAGACCACTTACTGGTAGCTTCCATACGGAACCGTCACTTCACATGACATACCCTGCTGCTCAAGTGCCGTCCGGGACTGCTGGCGACGGCCCATGCAGCTCCACTCCTTGGAGGCTTCCCATGACCACCGTGACGTCCCCCCTCGCCGGACGGGCCATCGGACTGGCCGCCGTGCCGGACCCGGTCTTCTCCGGAGCCATGGTCGGCCCGGGCACCGCCATCGATCCCGTGCGTGAGGCCGGCGCGGCCGTGTCGCCCGTGGACGGCGTCATCGTCTCCCTGCACCCGCACGCCTTCGTCGTGGTCGACGAGCACGGGCACGGTGTACTCACTCACCTCGGCATCGACACCGTTCAGCTCAACGGCGAGGGCTTCGAGCTCCTTGTGAACAAGGGCGACACGGTGCAGCGCGGCCAGGCCGTCGTGCGCTGGGACCCGGCCGCCGTCGAGGCCGCGGGCAAGTCCCCGGTGTGCCCGGTCGTCGCGCTGGAAGCCACCGCCGAGTCCCTCTCCGACCTTCGTGACAGCGGTGACGTGAAGGCCGGCGACAGCCTTTTCTCCTGGAAGTGACAGCCGTGCCGCCGCAAGGCGGCCAAGAGGACAACCATCGCGGCGGCGGGGCCCGCCGCACTATCGGAGACGGGTGAGATGGAGACAACGCTGCGAGGCGTCGGCGTGAGCCATGGCGTGGCCATCGGCGAGGTCCGGCACATGGGCACGGCGGTTCTGGAACCGCCGGCCAAGCAGATTCCCGCGGAGGAGGCGGAGCGGGAGCAGGGGCGCGCCCGTCAGGCCGTGGACGCCGTGGCCGCCGACCTGATGGCGCGCGGGAACCTGGCGGGCGGCGAAGCCCAGGCCGTGCTCGAGGCGCAGGCCATGATGGCGCAGGATCCCGAGCTGATGGCGGACGTGGACCGGCGGATCGCCGTCGGCAGCACCGCCGAGCGTGCCGTGTACGACGCCTTCGCGGCGTACCGGGAGCTGCTGGCCGGTGCCGGTGAGTACCTCGCCGGCCGCGTGGCCGACCTCGACGACGTGCGGAATCGTATCGTCGCCCGGCTGCTGGGCGTCCCGATGCCTGGTGTCCCGGACAGCGACCAGCCCTATGTGCTCGTGGCCCGGGATCTCGCTCCCGCCGACACCGCGCTGCTCGACCCGTCCCTGGTTCTGGGTTTCGTGACCGAGGAGGGCGGTCCGACCAGCCACAGCGCCATCCTGGCGCGGGCGCTGGGCGTGCCGGCCATCGTCGCGCTGCCGGGTGCCTGTGAGCTGGCCGAGGGCACGGTGATCGCCGTGGACGGCAGCACCGGTGATGTCTTCGTCGACCCGACCGCGGAGAAGAAGGCGGAGCTGGCGGCCGCGGCTGCCGCGCGCAAGGCCGCGCTGGCCGCTTCGACGGGTCCCGGCGCGACCGCGGACGGCCACAAGGTGCCGCTGCTGGCCAATGTGGGCGGGCCGGCGGACGTACCGGCGGCGGTGGAGGCGGGGGCCGAGGGTGTCGGTCTGTTCCGTACCGAGTTCCTGTTCCTGGACGACAGCAAGAACGCTCCTTCCGAGGCGAAGCAGGTGGAGGCCTACCGGCAGGTGCTGGAGGCGTTCCCCGAGGGCCGGGTGGTCGTGCGCGTGCTGGACGCGGGCGCCGACAAGCCGCTGGACTTCCTGACGCCCGCCGACGAGCCGAACCCCGCGCTGGGTGTGCGCGGGCTGCGGACGCTGCTGGACCACCCCGAGGTGCTGCGTACCCAGCTGACGGCGTTGGCCAAGGCCGCCGAGGGGCTGCCCGTCTACCTCGAGGTCATGGCGCCCATGGTGGCGGACCGCCAGGACGCGAAGGCGTTCGCGGACGCGTGCCGTGCGGCGGGGCTGCGGGCCAAGTTCGGCGCGATGGTCGAGATCCCGTCGGCCGCGCTGCGGGCGCGGTCGATCCTCCAGGAGGTCGAGTTCCTGTCGCTGGGGACCAACGACCTCGCGCAGTACACCTTCGCGGCGGACCGGCAGGTGGGTGCGGTGTCGCGGCTCCAGGACCCGTGGCAGCCGGCGCTGCTCGACCTGGTCGCGCTGTCCGCGGAGGCGGCCAGGGCCGAGGGCAAGAGCTGCGGGGTGTGTGGCGAGGCCGCGTCCGATCCGCTGCTGGCCTGTGTGCTGACCGGTCTGGGTGTCACCTCCCTGTCGATGGGTTCGGCGTCGATTCCGTATGTGAGGGCCACGCTGGCGAAGTACACGCTGGCGCAGTGCGAGCGGGCCGCTGCGGCCGCGCGTGCGGCGGACAGCGCCGAGGAGGCGCGGGCTGCTGCGCAGGCGGTGCTGTCCGGCGAGTAGCCGTACCGGGTCCTCGTGGGCACCGTAGGTGTGCCGGTTCAGGGGCGTCCTGCCTTCGGGTGGGACGCCCCTGGCGTTTCCGGCGGGGGTTTCAGTGGCGGTGGTCCGGTGCCGTGTCCTCCTCGCCGAGGTCGGGCGGTTCTCGGTAGTCGACGCCGGATTCGGGAGCGATGAGGTCGCCGGTGTCGACGTCGGTGCAGTAGGCGTCGAAGACCTCGGACGCCGTCAGCGGTTCGAGGGCGCCGCCGCGCAGTCGCCAGCCGAAGACTCGGTCGGCCGTGCCGGTGGCGCTGGTGCGCATGACGAGGCCGCCGGGGCTGCGGGTGGCGAGGCCGAGGGCGAGGACGCTGGTGAATTCGAGGGCCTCGGCCTCGTCGAGGCGGGTCGCTCCGTGGGGGTCCTGGTCGCCGTGCAGGACGGAGACGAGGGTGTCCGGCGGTCCGGAGACGGTGCAGACGAGGTGCCGCTCGCCGGGGGGCGCGGTGTCGAGGATGCGGACCAGGAGCTGTGAGGCGCGGGTGAAGGCTGCCCTGCCGATGTCCTCGCCGCAGGTCGGGCAGGGGCCGAGGCGGGTCAGGAGGGTGGTGGCGTACTCCCAGGTGGCCTGGCGTACGGCTTCGTCGACGAGGGCGGGCAGGAGGTCGGCGAGCGGTCGGCCGTCGTAGGGGACGGTGGGGCCGGTGGCCGCGAGTTCCGCGGTGAACCGGGTCCGGCTCGCCGGGGTCTCCGGGTCCAGGCCGGTGTTCGCGCAGTAGGCGGCGTAGTCCTCGGGGTCGAACAGGGCGAGTGTGGTGTGGGTGCCCTGGGCGGCGCGGGTCCTGAGGACGGCTTCCAGCTGCCGGAGGTAGCTCTGGTGGTCGTGGAAGGTGAAGCTGCGGTAGCGCCGCATGGCGCGGAAGTCGTGTTCGTCGGTGAGCACGCCGATGGTGCCGGCGATCTCGCGGCGCAGGGCGCGTCGCATGGTCTGGTGGTCGGTGTGCGCCATCGTTTCCCCCTGTGCGCAGTGAATCAGTGCTCACTCACCGTAACCGTCGGCACTGACAACGGAGGGTGCCGTCGGTGGTCCCGGATCCGGTGGTGGTGCGTGTGCGCAGGTCATGCGAGTGCCCCGGACGGTGTCGACGGGTTCGGTGGTGTCCGGGGCACTGTGCGGAGGGTGAAACTCCGGTGGGGTCAGGCTCGCTTGCGGGCGAGCTCCTCGTAGAAGCCGAGCAGGGAGAGGTTGTCGATGGAGCCGGGGTTGACCGCCTTCTCCAGCGGGGTGCCCTGGAGCAGCCGCTTGACGGGGACCTCGATGCGCTTGCCGGTGAGGGTGTGCGGGATGCCCGGCACCTCGATGATCTCGTCGGGGACGTGGCGTGGTGAGAGCTGTTCGCGGATGGCCTGCTTGACGCGGTTCAGGAGTGTCTCGTCCAGGGTGGCGCCGGGCGCGAGGTGGACGAACAGCGGCATCCAGTAGCCGCCGTCGGGCTGCTCGATGCCGATGACGAGGGACTCCTTGATCTCGGGCAGCCGCTCGACGACCTCGTAGATGTCGGCCGAGCCCATGCGGACGCCCTGCCGGTTCAGGGTGGAGTCGGAGCGGCCGTGGATGATCACGCTGCCGCGGGAGGTGACGGTGATCCAGTCGCCGTGGCGCCACACGCCGGGGTAGGTGTCGAAGTAGCTGTCGTGGTACCGGCTGCCGTCGGGGTCGTTCCAGAAGTGGATCGGCATGGACGGCATGGGGTTGGTGACGACCAGCTCGCCGACCTCGTCGGTGAGGGGCTTGCCGCCCGGGTCCCAGGACTGGAGGTCGGTGCCGAGGCCGGGGGCCTGGAGTTCTCCGGTGTACACCGGGAGGGTCGGTACGGCTCCGGCGAAGCAGGAGCAGACGTCGGTGCCGCCGCTGACGGAGGCGATCCACAGGTCGTCCCGGACCTCGTCGTGCAGCCAGCGGAATCCGTCGGGCGGCAGGGGCGAGCCGGTGGTGGCCACGCACCGCACCGTGGCGAGGTCGTGGTCGCGGGCGGGGTGGACGCCGGCCTTGCGGCAGGCCATGACGTAGGCGGCGGAGGTGCCGTAGAGGGTGGCTCCGGTGCGTTCGGCGACCCGCCACTGGGCGCCGGTGTCCGGATAGCCGGGGCTGCCGTCGTACAGGACGATCGTGGTGCCCGTGAGCAGGCCGGAGACGAGGAAGTTCCACATCATCCAGCCGGTCGAGGTGTACCAGAAGAAGCGGTCCTCGGGGCCGAGGTCGCAGTGCAGGCCGAGCTGCTTGAGGTGTTCGACGAGGATGCCGCCCTGGGACTGGACGATCGCCTTGGGCAGGCCGGTCGTGCCGGAGGAATAGAGCACCCAGAGCGGGTGGTCGAACGGGACCTGTTCGAAGACCGGCTCGGCGCTCCCGGCCGTGAGCGCCGACCACGTGAGGGCGCCCTCGGGGGCGTCGGTGCCCAGCAGCGGGATGTGCACGACGGCGCGCAGGGTGGGCAGCTCGCGGCGCAGTTCGGCGACGGTCTCCCGGCGGTCGTGCTCCTTGCCGCCGTAGCGGTAGCCGTCGACGGTGAACAGGACGACGGGTTCGACCTGCTGGAAGCGGTCGAGGACGCTGCGGGCGCCGAAGTCGGGGGCGCAGGAGGTCCAGACGGCGCCGACGGCGGCCGTGGCGAGGAGGGCGACGACGGCTTCGGGGATGTTCGGGAGGTAGCCGCTGACGCGGTCGCCCGGTGCCACGCCGAGGGCGCGCAGTTCGGCGGCCAGGGAGCCGACCTGGCGGCGCAGCTCGGACCAGGTCACCGGGCGCGGTTCGTGGCTCTCGTCCACGTACAGGAGGGCGGGTTCGTCGGCGCGGTCGGCCGCGGCGCGCAGGGCGTGTTCGGCGTAGTTCAGCGTGGCGCCGGGGAACCACTGGGCACCGGGCATGGTGCGGTCGCCGAGCACGTGCGCGTAAGGGGTGGAGAAGCGTACGTCGAACCACTCCGTGACGGCTTTCCAGAAGGTGTCCAGCTGGTCGACGGACCACCGGTGCAGGGCCGGATAGCCGCCTTCGGCCGGGGCGCCGTGGTGTTCGGCGGCCCATTCCTGGAACCGGGTGATGCGGGCCTGGGCGATCCGCTCCGGATCGGGCTGCCAGAGCGGTCGGGGGTTCGCGGTCGACATGGGAGGCTCCCGGGCTGTGCGCGTCGTGGGCGTCGGTCCGCGCACGGCTGGGGTGTGCGCGTGACGCGGCTGACAGGGACGATGCCATGTGATCGACTTCTGCACCAGGGTGCGCCCCACATAGTGCAGGTGTCGAAGATGTGGCCTCGGCACGGGTGAACGGCAGTTGAACGACACGCGCGCGTGGGGTGCTCGGTGGCAGGGTGAGCAGCATGGACGGTCGTGACCTGGTGCGTTCGGTGAGTGTGGTCGGTTCGGGGCGGGCGGCTCGGGGGTTGCGTACCGTGCGGGCGGCATGGCGCAGGAGGCGTGTCGACGCCGTCGGGCTGCCGAGGCGGGGGCCGGAGCGGGCCCGGGTGCCGGGGCAGGTGCAGGGTGTGGAGCCGGGTCCGGGCGGCGGTGTGATCCGGTTCGGCCGCTCCGGGCTGCGGATCGTCGTGGCGGCGAACGGGGCGGTCTTCTGGGGGTGGGACGGGGCGGGTCCGCGGCCGTCGTACGCGCTCGCCGGGAGCGGCCCCGAGCCGGATCCGCGGGTCGTGCTGGAGCCGGACAAGGAGGGCGGCTGGCGCGTGGTGGCCGAGCGGGTCACGGTCGTCGTCTCGCGGTACGGCGCGGTGGAGGTCCGCACGCCGGGCGGGGTGATGCTGCGGCGGGATCTGCCGCCGCGCTGGTGGGAGCCGGTGGGCGGGGGGACGGCCCGGTGGACGCAGCGCTCGGAGGTGGCGGCGGACGCCCGCTTCTTCGGCCTGGGCGGTCGGGCGTCGGGGCCCCGGCTGCGGGACGGCGCCTACCGGCTGTGGAACGCCGGTTCCGGCCGTGCTGCCGGGCCGGGGACGGAGCCTGCGTCCCTGACGATGCCGGTGCAGCTGGTGGTGGCGGACGCCGGCACGCACCTGGTGTTCCACGACAGCACCTGGGACGGCACGGTGATCCTGCGCGAGGGCGAGGAGGGCGCCGGGTCCGGGCACGACCGGGCGGGCCGCTGCGAGGTGCGGATGGAGGGCGGTCCGCTGCGCTGCTGGGTGATGGTGGGCACTCCCGCGCGCGTGCTGCACACGTGGGCGTGGCTCACCGGGGCGCCCGCGCTGCCGCCCGCCTGGGCCCTGGGCCACCATCACGCGCTATCGGGCCGGGGCGGCGAGCAGGAGGTGCGCGGGGTCGTCGCGGGTTACCAGGAACGCGGGCTGCCGTTGGACGCCGTGCACCTGGACGCCGGCCACCACGACGGGCGCCGGGTGTTCACCGTGGACGAGGATCGTTTCCCCAAGCTGCCGGGGCTGGCGGAGGAGCTGCGCCGGGACGGGGTCCGCCTGGTGTCGGTCGTGGACGCGGCGGTGCGGGCGGAGCCGGGCGACGCCGTGTACGACGGCGGCGCGGCCCTGGACGCGTTCGTCCGGGACGCGCAGGGCCGCCCGGTGCGGGGTGAGGCCCGGGCCGGCGAGTCGGTCTTCCCCGACTTCACGGACGCGCGCGTGCGGGCGTGGTGGGGCGGGCTCTACGAGGAGCGGCTGGGACAGGGCTTCGCCGGCTTCTGGCACGACCTGAACGAGCCGACGTCGTTCAACGCCTTCGGTGAGGCGACACTGCCGCGGTCCGCCCGGCATGCTCTGGAGGGGCGGGGCGGCGACCATCGCGAGGCGCACAACGTGTACGCGCTTTGCATGGCCCGGGCGGCCTACGAGGGGCTGCGCGAGCTGGTGCCCGGGGAGCGGCCGTTTCTGTTCTCCCGCTCGGGGTGGGCGGGGCTCCAGCGGTACGGGGGGACGTGGTCGGGGGACGTGGCGGCGGGCTGGCCGGGGCTGCGGGCGTCGCTGTCCGTGGTGCTGGGGCTCGGGCTGTGCGGGATGCCGTACTCCGGTCCGGACGTGGGGGGTCTGCACGGCAGTCCGTCGCCGGAGCTGTATCTGCGGTGGTTCCAGCTGGGCGCGTACCTGCCGCTGTTCCGCACCCGTGCGAGTCCGCGGACGGGGCGCGGGGAGCCGTGGGAGTTCGGTGCCGAGGTGCTGGAGCACACGCGCGTGGCGCTGCTGGAACGCCGGCGGCTGATGCCGTACTTCATGACGCTGGCGCACCTGGCGCGGCGCACCGGCGCGCCCTATGTGCGGCCGCTGTGGTGGGGGGCGCCGGAGGACCGGGCGCTGCGCGACTGCGAGGACGCGTTCCTGCTGGGCGACGCTCTTCTGGTGGCCCCGGTACTGGACCCCGGTGCCGGCCGCCGGGCGGTGCGGCTGCCGCGCGGCCGCTGGTACGACACGGTGACGGAGGAGGTGTACGAGGGGCCGGCGCAGGTCCTCGTGGACGCGCCGCTGTCCCGGATACCGGTGCTCGCGCGCGCCGGGGCGGTGGTGCCCGTGCGCGGCGGCGACGGCGCGCTGGAGCTGGAGGTGTGGGCGCCCGCGCGCGGACGCACGGGGGGCGGGCTGGTGGTGCGGGACGCGGGCGACGGCTGGGACGTACCGGAGGTCGAACGCTACGTCGCCCGCCGGCAGGGCGGCCGGGTGGCCGTCACCCTGGTGCGTGAGGACGGTGCGGCCGAGCCGTCCTGTCCGGTGCGGGTGCGGGGGCTCGGCTGAACCGCCGGGCTCACACGTAACGGCCCTCGAACCACGCCTTGACGGCCACGGTGTGCAGCGGGAAGGCGAGCTCCTCGGGCCTGCGCAGCAGCCGCCAGCCCTCGGTCTCGTCGGTGGGGCCGGAGGCCGGCAGGCCGTCGGCCGGGCGTTCCGGCAGCAGTCCGAACAGCAGCAGGTGCCCGTCGGGCGAGCTCATGGCGTCCACGAGCCGCACATCGCGGGCGGCCGCGTCGATACCGGTCTCCTCCTTGAGTTCGCGTACGACGGCCTGCTTCCAGTCCTCGCGGTCGTCGACGTAGCCCCCGGGCAGGGCCGTGCCTCCGCGCGCGGGGGCGACGGTGCGGGTGATGACGACCAGGGCCGTGCCCTGGGTGTCGTACACGGGCTGGAGGGCGATCGCGACCGGCAGCGGGTTGCGGTAGGCGACGGTCCCGCAGGACGAGCAGGTGCGGGGCCAGCCGGAGACGCCCTCTCCATAGGGCGCTCCGCAGCTCGAACAGTGGGAGTCCGGAGCGGAGTTGACAGGTGAGTGCTGAGTTTCGGACACGCGCGGACTGTATCCGATCAGAAGAGGACGTGTTCCGCCAGTGACGCATCGGTAACGAGTGGACGAGCAGAGGCGGCCGGAATCACCCCCGTCGGTCCCGGCCGCCTCTTCGTGTACCACGACGCCGTGCGGAGCCATTCGGTTCACGGAAACGGCCTGTCTCTTTCCGGTCGGTCGGACACAGACCTGACGTGCCATCAGATGACGTCGGCGAAAGGGGCCTTGGCGCGCGGATGCGCACCCGCGGTCCCCGGCCGGCTCACCGGCGAGGGCGACGAGGTTCCGTCGCGCACCCGGGAGTTGGCCACGCTGTGTCACCGGCCCGGAATGCTGCGTGAACGTCTCATGAACTGGGCCTGCGCGTGCGCGGGCAGCGCCATCATGCTCCCGTGCACTCCTGGACGGATACTCTCCGCTTCGCGTTCCAGCCGGTGGTCAACCTGAGGACGGGCGCGGTCGCCGCACTGGAGACACTCGCCCGCCCGGAGACCGGCGACGTCCTGGCCGAGGCCCGCCGTGACCCGATACTGGACGGGAGGCTGGTCGTGCTCGCGTTCCGGGCGGCCGCGCGCAAGGAGACGCTGCTGCCGCTGCACCTGAACGTGTTCGCGGCCACGCTCGCCGACCTGGGCGGTCTCGCGCCGCTGTACGACGCCGTGCGCGCGGCGGGGCGCATGCCCTGGGAGGTGACCCTCGACATCGTCCCGCCCTGCACGCACGTGCCGCAGCGGGCCCTGCTGGAGGCGGTGGCCTCACTGCGCGCGATGGGCTTCCGGATCAGCGCGGACGGCATCGGCGACGGCGACGTACCGCTCAGGCTGCTCACGGAACTCTCCCCCGACCTGGTCAAGCTCGATGCCTCGCTGCTGGGGCGGCCGGCCGCGGTGCGGGCGATGCGGACGCTGTGCGAGGAACTGGGCGCCCTGGTCGCGGTGGAGGGCGTGGAGACCGAGACGCAGTACGCGACGGCGCTGTCGGCGGGTGCGCAGCTGGCCCAGGGGGAGCTGTTCGCGCCGCCGGCCCGGATCCCGGCCGCGGACGTATACGTTCCGCCCCACGCCCCGGACGCCGTGCCCCTGCCCCGCTCCGGGCCGTCGGTACGGGAGTTCGTGCGCCCCGCCGCCGTACTGCCGCTGACCGCTTCCGCGGGGCAGGTACGGGCGCTGCTGACCGGTACTCCGGACGTCTCCGGCGTGCTGCTGGTGGACCAGGCCGGCCGGCCGGTGCGCTCCGTGCACCGCTCGCGCTTCCTGCTGTCGATGTCCGCCCGCTACGGACACGCCCTGTACGCCGACCGGCCCGCCGTGAAGCTGGGTGACGCGCCCCGTACGGTCGGCGTGGACGCGACGGCCTGGGAGGTGCTGGACGTGGTGGCGGTCGGCGGCCGGGACCGGACCTCCGACGACGTGGCGGTGGTCGACGCACACGGCCGCTGTGTGGGCGTCGTACGGCTGGCGGACCTGGTGCGGGCGCTGGCCGAGAGCCGGGTCGAGGAGGCGGCCGGCCTCAATCCGCTGACCCGTCTGCCGGGTTCGGACGCGATCGTGAGCGAGGTGGACCGGCGGATCTCCGACGGGCGGGCGTTCGCGCTCAGCTGGCTGGACATCGATCACTTCAAGCAGGTCAACGACGGTGCGGGGTTCGCCGCGGGCGACGAGCTGATCCGCTCGGTGGGCCGGGCGCTGCAGCAGGCCGTCGCCGGGCACACGCGCGTGGGACACATCGGCGGCGACGACTTCCTTGTCCTGGCCGACGAGGAGGCACTCGATCCGCTGGTGGCCGCCGTGCTGGACGCCCCCTGGTCGGCGGGGGGCCGTGCGGTCACGCTCTCCCTGGCGACCGTCGTCTGTGCTCCGGGCAGCGTACGCGACCACCACCAGGCCGCCGTCCAGCTCGCCCCGCTGAAGCAGGCGGCCAAGGCACTGGACGGCGCCAGCTGGGTGCTCGGGCGCGCCGGGTTCCCCGGTCACGAGGTGCGCCGCGGCGGCCCGGGTCCGGCCGCGGCGCAGGCCGGGTACGCGGCCGCCGAGCCGCGGTGAGGAACGGCCCCCGCGCGGGCGGCCGTTGCGTTCCCGCCGGCGCGGCCGGGGCGACGGCGTGCGCCGGTGCGACCGTTCGCCGCCGACAACCTTGACGCCCCCGGGGCGCCGGTGAACACTTCCCGGTGTCAGCCGACATCGCCGTACATTCTCGGTGTTATCAGGCACCGCGGCGCGGACCTGCCCTGCTGCACCGCCCGTCCCTTCCAGGGCGATCCGGCTGCGACGGCACGCTCGTCACGGACGCCGGGCGGGGCGCGGGGCCCTCCCTGCCTTCGGCCGGAGTCGCCGAGGGAACCGTCCCGCACGACAGGGCCGGGGCCGATCGCCCCCTACCGGCGCCAAGGGAGCCGCCATGAGCAACGGAGACATCTTCGTCGGCGAGGTCATCGGCACGGCGATCCTCGTCCTGTTCGGTGCCGGCGTCTGCGCCGCGGTCACCCTCAGGCACTCCAAGGCGCGCGCCGCGGGCTGGGCCGTGATCGCCTTCGGCTGGGGCTTCGGCGTACTCGCGGGGGCCTACACGGCCGCTCCGCTCTCCGGCGGTCAGCTCAATCCCGCGGTCACCGTCGGCATCGCCGTGGACACCGGGAAGTGGGGCAAGGTCTGGGTGTACCTGCTGGGCCAGATCGTCGGCGCGATGCTCGGCGCCGTGCTGGCCTATCTGGTGTACCTCGCCCAGTTCCAGGCCAACGTCCGCACGGAGCAGACCACCGGGGACACCGCCGGCGGCCCGGTGCCGACCCTCGGTGTCTTCGCGACCGTCCCGGAGATCCGCCATCCGGTCGCCAACCTCGTCACCGAGATCATCGCGACCGTCGCGCTGGTCCTGCCGGTCCTCGCCTTCGGGCTCACGAAGGGCCTCGGTGAGTCCGGCACGACCGTGCTGATCGTCTCCTTGCTCGTCGTCGGCATCGGCCTCTGCCTCGGCGGCCCCACCGGTTACGCCATCAACCCGGCCCGCGACCTCGGCCCGCGCATCGTGCACACCTTCCTGCCGATCCCGCACAAGGGCACCTCCGACTGGGGGTACGCCTGGATCCCGGTCGCCGGCCCGCTGATCGGCGGAGCACTCGCCGGTCTCGTCTACCACGCCGCCTTCTGACCCACCGGCCACCACACCGCCCCGCTCTCGCACGCCCCGGCTCCCGATCCCCACGCGGGCCTCCGGCCAGCGATCCGACCCAGCGACCCAGGGACAGCCATGACGGACACCGCCGGCACGTATGTCGCCGCCATCGACCAGGGCACCACGTCCAGCCGCTGCATCGTCTTCGACCGCGGCGGCGCGATCGTCGCCGTCGACCAGCGCGAGCACCGCCAGATCTTCCCAAAGCCCGGTTGGGTGGAGCACGACGCCACCGAGATCTGGTCCAAGGTGCAGGCCGTGGTGGCCGGGGCGCTCGCCAAGGCCGGGCTGCGCGCCGACCAGCTCAGCGCCCTCGGCATCACCAACCAGCGGGAGACCACGGTGCTGTGGGACCGCGCCACCGGCAAGCCCGTGCACAACGCGATCGTCTGGCAGGACACCCGTACCGCGGCGCTCTGCGGCGAACTGGGCGGCACGGACGGCCCGGACCGCTTCCGCGAACGGACCGGGCTCCCGCTCGCCGCCTACTTCTCCGGGCCCAAGGCGGCCTGGCTGCTGGAGAACGTGCCCGGTCTGCGCCGGCGGGCCGAACGCGGCGAGATCGCCTTCGGAACCATGGACTCCTGGCTGATCTGGAACCTCACGGGCGGCACCGACGGCGGCCGGCACGTCACCGACGTCACCAACGCCGGCCGCACCCTGCTGATGAACCTGGACACCCTGCAGTGGGATCCCTCCCTCCTGTCCGCGATGGACGTCCCCGAGGCCGTACTGCCCGAGATCAGGTCCTCCGCCGAGGTGTACGGCACCGCCGTCGGGCAGTTGTCCGGGGTGCCCGTGGCCTCCGCGCTGGGCGACCAGCAGGCCGCTCTGTTCGGGCAGACCTGCTACGACGTCGGCACCGCGAAGAACACCTATGGCACCGGCAGTTTCCTGCTGCTGAACACCGGCAACCGGCCGGTGCCGTCCAAGAGCGGGCTGCTGACGACGATGGGCTACAAGATCGGCGGTCAGGCGCCGGTGTACTGCCTGGAGGGGTCCATAGCGATAACGGGCGCGCTGGTCCAGTGGTTCCGCGACCAGCTCGGGATCATCCGGACCGCCGACGAGATCGAGACGCTGGCGGCGAGCGTCGACGACAACGGCGGCGCCTACATCGTGCCCGCCTTCTCCGGGCTGTTCGCACCGTACTGGCGCGCCGACGCGCGCGGAGTCGTCACCGGGCTCACCCGGTACGTCACGAAGGCGCACCTCGCGCGCGCGGTGCTGGAGGCGACCAGCTGGCAGACCCGCGAGGTCGTGGACGCCATGTACCGGGACTCGGGGGTGCGGATCAGCACCCTGAAGGTGGACGGCGGCATGACCCGGAACAACCTGCTGATGCAGCACCAGGCGGATGTCCTCGGCGTCCCCGTGATCCGGCCCCGGGTGTCGGAGACGACCTGCCTGGGGGCCGCCTACGCGGCCGGTCTGGCCACGGGCGTGTGGAACGGCCTGGACGAGCTGGAGTCGCACTGGCGGAAGGACGCCGAGTGGATCCCGGCGATGGAGGCGCCGGTGCGCGAGCGCGCGTACCGGAACTGGCGCAGGGCCGTGGAGAAGAGCTTCGGCTGGCTGGAGGACGACGGGGCGTAGCGGCGAGGAGGCCGCCGCACGCGCGCGTGGGCGCTCCGCACAGGACCACGGCTCGTACCCCGGTCGGCGGGGGTACGGGCCGTGCCTGTCGGCGGGGCGCGCCGGGGGCCGTGCCCCTCGGGCCGTGAGCAGACACAACCCGTCCCCCGGGCGGGGCCCCGCGCGTGCGCCGTCGGCGGCCGGGGCCGGTCCGTGCCGGCCCCGGGCGGGGCCCTGCGCGTGCGCCGTCGGCGGCCGGGGCCGGTCCGTGCCGGCCGGTCAGCGCATGACGGCCGGCCGGCGGTCGGCCGCGTAGTCCATCGCGTGCCTGACGAGCCCGATGAGCACCTCCTTGACCGACTCCCGGTCGCGGGCGTCGCAGAGCAGGACGGGCACGTCGCCGTCCAGGTCGAGGGCCTGGCGGACCGACTCGGCGGGATGGCGGGCGGCGCCCTCGAAGCAGTTGACGCCGACCAGGAAGGGGATGGAACGCCGCTCGAAGTAGTCGACGGCGGCGAAGCAGTCCTCCAGGCGGCGTGTGTCGGCGAGGACGACGGCGCCGAGCGCGCCTTCGGACAGCTCGTCCCACATGAACCAGAACCGTTCCTGTCCCGGCGTGCCGAAGAGGTACAGCACCAGGTCCTCGCGCAAGGTGATGCGGCCGAAGTCCATGGCCACCGTGGTGGTGTGCTTGCCCTCCACACCGCTGGTGTCGTCGACGGGCCGCCCGACCTCGGTGAGCAGTTCCTCGGTGCGCAGCGGCCTGATCTCGCTGACCGCGCCGACGAGGGTCGTCTTGCCCACGCCGAAGCCGCCGGCCACCAGGATCTTGAGCGTGACGGGCTCGACCGGGGGCTTGCCGCGCTCAGAACGCCCGAAGATCATCGTTTTCTTCTCCTGCTTGATGGGGGTCGTCGGGCGACGGACGGCCGTAACCGCCGCCACCGGGGGTTTCGATGACGAGTACGTCGCCGGGGCCGACGTCGGCCGAGCCGCTGCCGCCGAGGTCGGCGAGCGTGCCGTCGGCCCGCTCCACCCGGTTGGCGCCGAGCGCGCCGGGGGCGCCGCCGGCCATGCCGTACGGGGGCACGCGACGGTGCTGGGAGAGCGTGGAGACGGTCATCGGTTCGAGGAACCGGATGCGGCGCACGGCGCCGTCGCCGCCGCGCCACCGTCCGGCGCCGCCGCTCCCCCGCCGGACGGTGAACTCCTCGAGCCTGACCGGCAGCCGCCACTCCAGGATCTCCGGGTCGGTGAGCCGGGAGTTGGTCATGTGGGTCTGTACGACGTCGGCGCCGGGGAATCCGTCCCCCGCTCCGGATCCGGAGGCCACCGTCTCGTAGTACTGGTGGCGTTCGTTGCCGAAGGTGACGTTGTTCATGGTGCCGGAGCCCTCGGCCTGGACGCCGAGCGCGGCGTAGAGGGCACCGGTGATGGCCTGCGAGGTCTCGACGTTGCCGGCGACGACGGCGGCGGGCGGCTCGGGGGCGAGCATGCAGCCGGGCGGCACGATGATGTCCAGTGGCCGCAGACAGCCGTCGTTGAGCGGGATGTCGTCGGCGACCAGCGTGCGGAACACGTAGAGGACGGCCGCGTCGACGACGGCGGACGGCGCGTTGAAGTTCGTCGTCAGCTGCGCGGAGGTGCCGGTGAAGTCGATGGCCGCCCGGCGTTCGGTGCGGTCGACGCGGACGCGGACCCGGATGACGGCGCCGGAGTCGGTCTCGTAGGCGTACTCGCCGTCGTCCAGGGCGTCGATGACGCGGCGGACGGCTTCCTCGGCGTTGTCCTGTACGTGTCGCATGTAGGCCTGGACGACATCGAGGCCGAACTCCTCGATCATCCGGCGGACCTCGTCCACGCCCTTCTGGTTGGCGGCGATCTGGGCGCGCAGGTCGGCGAGGTTGGTGCTCGGGTTCCGGGACGGGTACGGCGCCTCGGTGAGCAGCCGGCGGGTCTCCTCCTCGCGGAAGCGGCCGTTCTCGGCGAGGAGCCAGTTGTCGAAGAGGACGCCCTCCTCCTCGATGGTGCGGCTGTGGGCCGGCATGGAGCCCGGGGCGATGCCGCCGATCTCGGCGTGGTGGCCGCGTGAGGCGACGTGGAAGAGGAGCCGCGGCTCAGCGCGGGTGTCCGCCGCCTCGTCGGTGCCGAAGACGGGCGTGATCACGGTGACGTCCGGCAGGTGGGTGCCGCCGTGGTACGGGTCGTTGACGGCGTAGGTGTCACCCGGCCGCATGGCGTGGCCGCGCCGGCGGATGACCTCTTTGACGCTGGTGCCCATGGAGCCCAGGTGGACGGGGATGTGGGGGGCGTTGGCGACCAGGTTCCCGTCCGGGTCGAACAGCGCGCAGGAGAAGTCCAGCCGTTCCTTGATGTTGACGGACTGGGCCGTGGACTCCAGCCGGGCGCCCATCTGTTCGGCGATCGACATGAAGAGGTTGTTGAAGACCTCCAGCAGCACGGGGTCGGTTTCCGTGTCGAGACCGGAACTCTGCGTGATCGCCGTGCGTTCCAGGAGCAGATGCCCGTCGTCGGTCGCGGCGGCCCGCCAGCCGTCGTCGACGACGGTCGTCGCGCCGGCCTCGGTGATGACCGCGGGTCCGGTGACGGTCTCGCCGGGGGGAAGGGCCTCGCGGCGGTGGAAGGGTACGTCGCGCCAGGCGCCGCCGGTGTGGAGGCGGACGGTGCCGGGCGGGCAGGTGCGGCCCTCGTACGGGGCGAGGGCGGACAGATCGGGGGGTGCGGTGATGCCGGTGGCTTCGACGGAGAGGGCTTCCACGACGACCGGGCGGTCGAGGGTGAAGGAGTACGTGGCGCGATGACGTTCCTCGAAGGCGTGCCGCATGGCTTCGGGCTCGGCCAGCTCGACGGTGAGGGTGGTGTCGGTGCCGTCGTAGCGGAGCTGGGCGCGGCGGGTGACCTGGATCCGGTCCTCCGGGACGTCCTCGGCGCGGAGCTCGGCCCGCGCGGCGGCCTCCAGGTCGTCGGCGGTCCCGCGGACGCCGGGCATGGCGGCGGCTTCCAGGGGTGCCTCGACGGAGTGCTCGCGCATGGCCGTGGTGTCGGCGAGGCCGATGCCGAGCGCGGAGAGGACACCGGCCATGGGGGGTACGAGGACGGTGCGGACACCGAGGGACTCGGCGACCCGGCACGCGTGCTGGCCGCCGGCCCCGCCGAACGTGGTCAGGGCGTAGCGGGTGACGTCGTGGCCCTTCTGGACGGAGATCCGTTTCACGGCGTTGGCGATGTTGGCGACGGCGATCCGCAGGTAGCCCTCGGCCACCTGCTCCGGGGTGCGGTCGTCGCCGGTGCGGTCGTGGATCTCGCGGGCGAGGGCGGTGAACCGGTCGCGGACGAGGGCGGCGTCCAGGGGCTGGTCGCCGCCGGGTCCGAACACGGCGGGGAAGTGCGCGGGCTGGATGCGGCCGAGCATCACGTTGGCGTCGGTGACGGTGAGCGGGCCGCCGGCGCGGTAGCAGGCGGGGCCGGGGTCGGCGCCCGCCGAGTCGGGGCCGACCCGGTAACGGGAGCCGTCGAAGTGCAGGACGGAGCCGCCGCCGGCGGCGACCGTGTGGATGTCCAGCATGGGCGCGCGCAGCCGGACTCCCGCGATCTGCGTGGTGAACACGCGCTCGTACTCACCGGCGAAGTGCGAGACGTCGGTGGACGTGCCGCCCATGTCGAAGCCGATGACGCGGTCGAAGCCGGCGCGCTGCGACATGCGGGCCATGCCGACGATGCCGCCGGCCGGCCCCGAGAGGATGGCGTCCTTGCCGCGGAACTGTCCGGCCTCCGTCAGCCCGCCGTTGGACTGCATGAACATCAGGCGCACCCCGCGCAGTTCGTCGGCGACGTGCCGGACGTAGCGGCGCAGCACGGGCGAGAGGTAGGCGTCCACGACGGCGGTGTCCCCGCGCGGGACGAGCTTCATGAGCGGGCTGACCTCGCTGGACAGCGAGATCTGCGGGAAGCCGATGCGGGCGGCGAGCTCCCCGACGGCGCGTTCGTGGGCGGGGTGCAGATGGCTGTGCAGGCAGACGACGGCGACCGCGCGGATCCCGTCGTCGTACGCCTCCTGGAGCGGGCCCGCGAGGGCGTCCAGGTCCGGGGCGCGCAGGACGGTGCCGTCGGCGGCGAGGCGTTCGTCCACCTCCACGACCCGTTCGTGGAGCAGTCCGGGCGGTTCGATGCGGCGGGCGAAGATGCGGGGGCGGTTCTGGTAGGCGATGCGCAGTGCGTCGCGGAAGCCGCGGGTGACGACCAGGAGGGTGCGCTCGCCCGTGCGTTCCAGAAGGGCGTTGGTGGCCACCGTGGTGCCCATGCGGACGGCCTCGACGGGTTCCGGGGAGCCGTCGAGGAGGGCGCGGACGCCGGCCACGGCCGCGTCGGAGTACCGGGCCGGGTTGTCCGACAGCAGTTTGTGCGTGAGCAGCCGGCCGTCCGGGCGGCGCGCGACGATGTCGGTGAACGTGCCGCCCCGGTCCACCCAGAACTGCCAGCCGGTCACGTCCTCACCCCGCTTCCGCGCCGGTCACAGCGCCCGGAGGCCGTTGATCACGTCGCGCAGAATACTCTCGTCCGGCAGCTCGGCCGGGGGTACCGGACGGTTCACATGGACGAGTTCCGCGTGCACGAGGTCGCCGACGAGGACGCGGACCACGCCGATGGGCAGGTCGAGCTCCGCGGCGAGTTCGGCGACCGACTGCGGTGTGTCCCGGCAGAGCCCGACGATCTCCACGTGTTCGGGGGCCAGTGTCGGGTCCGCCTCCGGATCGTCGACGCCGGGCTCGGTGACGACCACCGCGATCAGATCGAGGCGGTGCTGGGCCGCACTGGTGGTGCGGCCGCGCGTCATGGCGTACGGACGGACGACCGGTCCGGCCTCGTCGTCGAACCAGTGACTTCTTCCCTGACCGTCTCCGCTCATGACATCCCACTACCCGCCCGCGGGCAGATCGGTGCGCGGAGCGGTGCCCAGATGTACGCCGACCCGCTTGACCAGGAGCGTCATCTCGTAGGCGACCTGTCCGACGTCGGAGTCGGCGTCCGAGAGGACGGCGAGGCAGCTGCCGTCCCCGGCGGCGGTGACGAAGAGGAAGGCGTCGTCCAGCTCGACCACCGTCTGCCGGACGCCGCCCGCGTCGAAGTGGCGGCCCACGCCCTTGGCGAGGCTGTGGAAGCCGGACGCCACGGCGGCCAGATGCTCGCTGTCCTCCCTGGTCAGGTCCTTGGACGCGCCCGTGGGCAGTCCGTCGCCGGACAGGATGACGGCCTTGCGGATGCTGGCGACCCGGTCGATGAGGTCGTCCAGGAGCCAGTTCAGCTCCCCGTTGTTGGTCGCCGTGTGGCCGGTCGCCTTCGGTGCGGTCATCGACCGTCCCCCTTAGTCGTTCGCTGTGCTGTGCCGTCGCGGGCCCCGTCGCCCGCGGCATTCTCCTCCCGGCCGCGCTGCCAGCCGCGCTGCAGGGAGGCCATCCGGCTGCGGACCTCCTCGGCGTCGCGGTCGGCGGGCTCGGCCGCGCGCTCGGCGCGCCGTTCGGTGCCGTGCTTGAGCTGGGGCGCCAGGCTGGCCTGGCGTACGCGCCGGGGCAGCGGCGCGGTACCCGGTTCGGGTGCCGGGTCACCGGCGGGTGCCCGGTCGCCGGCGGGTGGGGCCGTGTCGCGGTGGGACGGTGCGGTGTCCGTCGGGATACCGGCGCCGGGCGCCGCGGACCGGGTGCGCCTGGGCAGGGCCGGTGTTGCGGGTGCCTCGTCCGCGCCGTCGGCCGGGGACGCGGCCCGGTCTGCGACGCGGTCGGCGGGTCCGCCGGTGCGCCGGGGTGTCGTACCGCGGCGGCGAGCCGGCAGCGGGGCCGGCCCGTCGGTGTGGGCGGGGCGTACGGCGGCGCCGGGCGCCGGGTCCGGTTCCCCGCGGCGGGACCGCTGGCCGGTGACGGGCTTGCCGTGCGAGCTGACCAGCTTGGGTGTCTGCCGCCGGGGCAGCGGTACGGCTCCGCGGTCGGCGGTCTCGTCGCGCGGCAGCCGGTCGGCCGGAGCGGGGGCCTGCTGGTCGTCGCCCGGGCGGGGGCGGCGGGCCCGGAACAGTCCGCCGCGTTCACTGTCCTCGTCGCCGAGCGCGCCGGGGAAGTCGTCCAGGACGTCGAGGTCCACCGGGGCCTCCAGCTCGACCGGGCCGTCCAGCAGGGAGGTCGGCAGGCCGGGCAGCCGGAGCGGTGCCTGGGGCTGCCCTCCGGCACGGCTCACCGCCGGCTCGGCGCCGTTCGCCGGGCGTTCGCGGTCGAGCCGGAATCCGATGCCGTTGGTGTCCGGGACGTCGTCGGTCAGCAGCGTGTCGGGGATGAAGACGACGGCGGTGGTGCCGCCGTACGGCGACGGCTGGAGGGAGACCCGGACGTTCTGGCGCTGGGCGAGGCGGCTGACCACGAACAGGCCGAGCCGGTCGGTGTCGGAGAGTTCGAACTCGGGGGTCTCGGCGAGGCGCAGATTGGCGTCCAGGAGTGCCTCGGCCGTCATGCCGAGTCCCCGGTCGTGGAGCTCCAGGGCGAAGCCGTTGGCGACCCGTTCGCCGAGCACCTGCACGGCGGTGTGCGGGGGTGAGAAGACGGTGGCGTTCTCCAGGAGTTCGGCCACGAGATGGGTGAGGTCGGCGACGGCGGGTCCGGTGACGGCGATACGCGGGAGGCGCCGGACCTCGATGCGCTCGTAGTCCTCGACCTCGGCGACGGAGGCGCGGACGACGTCCATCAGCTGCACGGGCCGGCGCCACTGCCGGGACGGGGCGGCACCGGAGAGGATCACCAGGCCCTCGGCGTGCCGGCGCATACGGGTGGTGAGGTGGTCCAGGCGGAACAGATCGGCGAGTTCGTCGGTGTCCTCGGTCCTGCGTTCCATGGTGTCGAGCAGCGTGAGCTGCTTGTGCAGCAGCACCTGGCTGCGACGGGCGAGGTTGACGAAGACCTCGGAGACACCGGCCCGCAGCTCGGCCTGCTTGACGGCGGCCTCGACGGCCGCGCGCTGGAGGGTGTTGAGGGCCTGCCCGACCTCGCCGATCTCGTTCTTGTCGTACTCCAGACGCGGGACTTCGGTCTCGACGTCGACCTGCTCCCCCGCGGACAGCCGGCGCATCACGCTGGGCAGCCGGACACCGGACGCCTCGTGCGCCTCGAGGCGCAGCTGGCGCAGATCGCGGATGAGGGAGCGGCCGACCCGGACGGACAGGACGACGGAGAGCAGCAGGGCGACCAGGCCGAGCAGGCCCGCGACGGCCGCCTGCACGATGACGGACACGGCCACGGGGTGGACGCGGTCCTGGAAGTGGTCGCCGACCTGGTCGTCCAGATCGCCGAGTTCGTCCAGGACGGTCGCCGCGGCGGAGTCCCAGCTCTTCGCGCCGACCTGGCGGGGGATGCCGGAGCCCGCGGCGGCGACGGCCTGTTCGGCCGAGCGCAGCGGGGCGGTGGTGGAGTCGCGCCAGAAGTGTTCGTAGCGTTCGCGCTCCGCGGCGGGCAGCAGCGGCAGGCTGATGTCGTAGAGGAGGGTGCGCTGGGCGACGAGGTCGGAGATGTCGCGGGTCTCGTCGCGGGTCAGCCGGCCGACGACGAGGGAGGAGCCGAGGAGGGCGTCCTCACGGGAGAGGAGTTCGCGGGCGCGGGTGATGTTGACCAGGGCGCGGCCCTCTTTGTCGATCTCGATGTCGTCGATGCCGTCGAGGGCGGCGAGCAGCGCGTAGCAGGGGTCGACGAGGTGGTTGTAGCGGTCGAGGGCCTGGGCGCGGGTGACGGCGCCCTGTTCGACGCTGCGGCGCAGGGAGTCGAGTCCGTCGAAGGCGTCCAGGACGGCGGTCAGGTGCTCGCTGTCGTCCGAGTCCAGGTCGTCCCGGAGGTCGCCGTCGGCAGCGTTGTCGCGGATCGTGCCGATCGCCCGGTCGGTGGCGGTGCGGGTGCGGTGCAGCCCGGAAAGAGCCGTCGAGGCCCGGGGGTCGGCGAGGTAGACGAGGCTCTGGCGGCGCTCCTGCTGCAGGACGCGGACGGTGTCCTCGACGGGGTAGCCGATGTTCTCGACGACGTCGGAGACGCGGAACAGCTGGGTGACCTCGCGCCCGGTCAGTACCGTGGCGAAACACCAGACGGCGGTCAGGGACACCAGCGGCACGAGAAGCAGCGCCACGATCTTCCGGCGGATCGACTTTCCGCGAAAGCGCATGGCCTCCCCCAGCTCGACCCCCGCCGGCGGGGGTGTTCAGGTCCGTCTGCAAACGGCGCGAGCCTACTACCGCCTCACAGTGAACTCGAAGACATGTCCGGAGGGTGAACTTCCGCACTGGCGACGGTAGATGGCGAGTTGTCCGGCCATTGGGGGAGATTGCCACCGCGATCCGGGCGCCCCCGTCGGCTCCCGCGGGGGCCTCATCAGGAGGCGGTTGGCCGGATTTTTTCGCCGGTGGGGAATCTTCGAGCCGTCTCGTTCGTCCTTCTCCATGGGAAATGGGGGCGGAATGGGCCACAGGAGCCGCGTGCCGCGCCCCGGCGGCGTAAAAGAGCGCAAGCCGGGCAGCCACTGGGGAGTCGGCATCTTCGGACGCCGGGGGCGAGCTGTCTGCCGGCGGTGGGGAGTGACACGGTGATGGGCACGGCGGAGCGGCGCAGGGCGCCCGACGAGAGTGCGGCGGAGCGCTCGCAGGCACGGTGGGGCGCGGAGGTGCCGGATCGCGGCAGTCCGGCACCCGGGCGGGCCGGGGAGTACGCCGGATATGAACAGGGCCGGGAGTCCCGGCCGTTGTGGGTGGAGGAGCCGGCGCGCCGGCATCCGCTGCCGGATCCGGTGCGTACGGCGGCCGTGCGGGCGGTCCTCGTCATATCGGTGACGCTGATTCAGGCGATGGTCGCGTTCCTGTGCACGCTGGCGGGGTCGTGGCTGGCGTTCCCGATGGTGATCAGCAGTGTGGCGAGCACGGTGGTGGCCACCTGGGCGGTGGTCGACGTGTGGGTGACCCGCCAGGTGTGGAGCCAGCGGTACGGCGTGGTGTCCGAGCCGAGCAGCACGGCGCGGGCCCTGCGCCGCGAGCGCCGGGCCCGCCGGCGCCAGGAGCGGGCGGCCCTGCGGGAGCAGGAGCGGATACGCCGGCGCGGCGGCGCCGGGCAGCTGTCGCACTCCTGACGCCGCGCGGTTGCGCCCGGACGCTTCGATAGCATGATGTTTCGCATGGCGCATGTTGCAGCGCTGTGCGCAACAGAATCCGGGCGGGACGACCGTCGCGTCAAGGGCTTCCCGCAGAAGCGGCCCGAACCGGGCCGACAGATGGTGGAGTTGAGCCATGACCCGCGCGCAGAAGCAGTCCGGCCGCAGCGAGGAGACCACGCGGACGGCGTCTGCGGACAGGCAGGGCGGCCGCGCGGCCAGCGCGGTGCAGTCGGTGGACCGCGCCGTGAGCGTGCTGGAGATCCTCGCCCGGCACGGCGAGGCGGGCGTCACCGAGATCGCCGAGGAGCTGGACGTCCACAAGTCGACGGCGTTCCGGCTGCTCGGCGTCCTGGAGAACCGCGGCCTGGTGGCGCAGGCCAAGGACCGCGGGAAGTACTACCTGGGGGCCGGCGTACTGCGCCTGGCGGGGGCGGCGGCAGTGCGCCTGGACATCTCCCAGGAGGGCGTCCCCGTCTGCCGTGAGGTCGCCGACGAGCTGGGCGAGACCGTCAACATCGCCGTGCTCGACGACGACGCGGCCGTCAACATCATGCAGGCCCGCGGCACCGCGTCCGTCACAGCGCAGAACTGGCTGGGCAGACGCACCCCGCTGCACGCCACCTCCAGCGGCAAGGTGCTCCTCGCGCACATGCCGCCCACCCTGCGCGAGGGCCTGCTGGCCCGGCCGCTGCCGCGGTTCACGGACCGGACGGTCACCGGCGCCGGAATGCTGCGCGCCGAGCTGATGAGCGTGGTCGAGCAGGGCTACGGCGTCACGGTCGAGGAACTGGAACCGGGCCTCGCGGCCGTCGCGGCCCCGGTGCGCGCGCACGACGGCGAGGTGATCGCGGCGATCAGCGTCTCGGGGCCGGTCTACCGGCTCAACGCCGACCGGTTGCCGGAGGTGGCCAAGCGCACGGTCGCGGCGGGCGCCGAGCTCTCCCGGCGGATGGGGTACGGCTTCTGACCCGGGACGCCGAGCTCTCCCCGGCGACGAGGTACGGCTCCTGGCCCCGGGACGCCGAGCTCTCCCGGCGGACGTGGTGGGGCTTCTGACTGCGTGACAGGTGCCGGCACGGGCACGTCACGGCGCGAACCAGGGCGCGGGACCGGTTGGTTGCGGTCCCAGGCCGTCGTGTGTCCGAGAGGCGTCGCCCGCCGGGTGCCGTTCGCCGAGGATCGGCGCTCGCCCCTTGACGGCTCCGTGGCGCCGTTCTCACTATGTTCCCCAGCACGCAACGGATCGTGTCATGCGCAACAGCCGAGGAGCGGGTGGTGCCTCACGAGGTCCGTGCCGTAGTCGCTTCTTCGACGCACGCAGCGCCGCCCAGCCCCTGGCACCGCGGGGTTCGGCGAGACGCACCGCGGTGAGGTGCTGTCCCGGCCCGAGGGGGACGCCCCGCACCCGCCATCCCCGCCACCACGAGGAGGGGCATGTCCAGCACCCCGGAGGACCACCCCGGCACACCGCCCGCCGACCTCCGCTCCCCCGAGCACCGCCGCCGCCCGCCCGGCAGCCGCTCCCCCGAGCACCGCCGCCGCCCGCCCGGCAGCCGCTCCCCCGTACCCCGCGTCGTCGTCATCGGCGCCGGCATCGTCGGATGCTCGCTTGCCGACGAGCTGACCGCACGCGGCTGGAGCGACGTGACCGTCCTGGAACAGGGCCCGCTGCCCGCCCCCGGCGGCTCCACCTCGCACGCTCCCGGGCTCGTCTTCCGCACCAGCCCGTCGAAGACCCTCGCGCAGTTCGCCGCGTACACGATCGAGAAGTTCCGCTCCCTGGAGGCCGACGGCGTCCCCTGCTTCGAGCAGGTCGGCGGCCTCGAGGTGGCGACCACTCCCGAGCGCCTGGCCGATCTGCACCGCAGGGCCGGGTACGCGGCCTCCTGGGGCATCCGCGGTGAGGTCGTGAGCACGGCACGGTGCAAGGAACTCTGGCCGCTGCTGGACGAGTCGGTGGTCCTCGGCGGCTTCCACACCCCGGACGACGGCCTGGCCCGGGCCCTGCTCGCCTGCCGCGTCCAGGCGGACCGGGCCGTCGCCCGCGGTGCCCGCTTCCTGGACCGGCACACGGTCACCGGCATCGAGCGGGAGGACGGCCGGGTCACCGCGGTCGTCACCGACCGGGGCGTCTTCCCGGCCGACCACGTCGTCTCGGCGGCCGGGTTCTGGGGGCCCGTCATCGGCTGCATGGCCGGTGTCGACGTACCGCTCCAGCCCCTCGCGCACCAGTACGCGAAGACCGGGCCACTGCCCGGGCGGAGCGGTGCCACGGCCGGGGCCGCGCGGCCGATCCTCCGCTTCCAGGACCGTGACCTGTACTTCCGGGAGCACGCCGACCGCATCGGGATCGGCTCGTACGCGCACCGGCCGATGCCGGTGGATCCGTTCGCGGTCCTGGCGTACGACGAGGCGCGCGCCCGGGACATGGAGATGCCGTCCTCGTACCCGTTCACCGCCGAGGACTGGGCGCCGAGCTGGGAGGAGTGCCGGCGGCTGCTGCCCGCGCTGCGGGAGTCCGGCATCGAGACCGGTTTCAACGGGGTGTTCGCCTTCACACCGGACGGCATGCCCCTGCTCGGCGAGTCCCGGCGGCTGCGGGGCTTCTGGCTGGCCGAGGCGGTCTGGGTGACCCACTCCGCCGGGGCGGCGAAGGCGGTGGCCGAGTGGATGGTGAACGGGCGGCCGGCCGTCGACGTGCACGAGTGCGATCACACGCGGTTCGAGGAGGCGCAGCGTTCACCGGCGTACGTCCATGAACGCGGTACACAGCAGTTCGTCGAGGTGTACGACGTCCTGCACCCTCTCCAGCCCAAGGAACAGCCCCGTCCGCTTCGGGTCAGCCCGTTCTACGCCCGTCAGCAGCAGCTCGGCGCCTTCTTCCTGGAGGGCACCGGGTGGGAGCGCCCGCACTGGTACGAGGCGAACGCGCCGCTCGTGGACACCCTCGGCCTCGACCTGCCCGCGCGCGATGCCTGGTCGGCCCGCTACTGGTCCCCCGTCGCCGCCGCCGAGGCGCGGACCACCCGGGAGAGAGTCGCCCTGTACGACATGACCCCCCTGCGCCGCCTGGAGGTGACCGGCCCCGGCGCCCTGGCCTTCCTCGACCGCATGACCAGCAACAACCTGCGCAAAAAGCCCGGCGCGGTCACCTACACGCTGCTCCTGGACGAGACCGGGGGCATCCGCTCCGATCTCACCGTCGCCCGCCTCGCCCCCGACCTCTTCCAGATCGGCGCCAACTCCCCCGCCGACCTGGACCGGCTGCTGCGCCACGCACCGACCGGCGTCCAGGTCCGGGACATCACCTCCGGCACCTGCTGCATCGGTGTCTGGGGCCCCCTCGCCCGCGCCCTCGTCCAGCCGCTGACCGGCGACGACTTCTCCCACGAGGGCTTCGGCTACTTCCGGGTGAAACGGACGTACCTGGGCCACGTCCCGGTGACCGCGATGCGCCTGAGCTACGTCGGCGAGCTGGGCTGGGAGCTGTACACCAGCGCCGACCTGGGCCTCAGGCTCTGGGACACGCTGTGGGAGGCCGGGCGGGAGCTGGGCGTCATCGCCGCGGGCCGGTCCGCCCTCGACTCCCTGCGGCTGGAGAAGGGGTACCGGGCCTGGGGCACCGACATGACCGACGAGTACACCCCCTTCGAGGCGGGCCTCGGCTTCGCGGTCCGCATGGACAAGGAGGACTTCGTCGGCCGGGCGGCGCTGCGGCGCGTGGGAGATCCCGCCCGGCGGCTCACCCCGCTGCTCCTGGACGACCCCGCCGCCGTGGTCCTCGGCAAGGAGCCGGTGTACCTCGACGGCACCCCGGCCGGTTACGTGACCAGCGCGTCGTACGGCTACACGCTGGGCCGTTGTGTCGCGTACGCCTGGCTGCCGGCCGGCCTCGCCACCGGTACCGGCGTGCACATCGCGTACTTCGGCGAGAAGGTCCCGGCGACGGTCGCCGACGAGCCGCTGTTCGACCCGGAGATGACCCGCATCCGCCGCTAGGAGGTGTCTCAGCGATCATCCCGGGCTCCCGGCGCCTGGCACCGCGCCTCGCCGCGTCGTCGTCGGTCGCCGATGCTCCGCACCGACTCCCTCGCCCGCCTTGCGATGCACGGCACCAGACACCGCTCGCCGATCCGGCCTGATCGGCGAGACACCCTCAGGAGGCGCCCGTGTCACCGTCGTACGACGTCATCGTCATCGGTCTCGGCGGCATGGGCAGCGCCGCCGCGCACCATCTGTCGGCGCGCGGCGCCCGCGTCCTCGGCCTGGAGAGGTTCGGCCCGGTGCACAGCCGCGGCTCCAGCCACGGTGGTTCGCGGATCACCCGGCAGTCGTACTTCGAGGACCCCGCGTACGTGCCCCTGCTGCTGCGCGCCTATGAGCTGTACGCGGACCTGGAGCGGGCCACCGGCGGCGACATCGCCGTCCTGTGCGGCGGTGTGATGGTCGGCCCGCCCGGGTCGCGGACCGTCTCCGGCGCGCTGCGCTCGGCGGTCGAGTGGGACCTGCCGCACGAGATGCTGGACGCGAAGGAGATCCGCCGCCGGTTCCCCACGCTCAACCCGTTCGACGACGAAGTCGCCCTGTACGAGGCGAAGGCGGGCCTGGTGCGGCCAGAGAACATGGTCGCCGCCCACCTCCGGCTGGCCACCCGGCAGGGCGCCGAGCTGCGCTTCGGGGAACCGGTGCTGCGCTGGGAGCCGTACCGGGACGGGGTGCGCGTCCGCACGGCGCAGGACACCTACACGGCCGGCCGGCTGGTGGTCTGCCCCGGTGCCTGGGCGCCGGGGCTGCTCGCCGGCCTCGGCGTGCCGATCACGGTCGAGCGGCAGGTCATGTACTGGTTCCAGCCGAAGGGCGGCACCGCACCGTTCCGGCCCGAGAACCATCCGATCTACGTCTGGGAGGACGCGGCCGGCGTCCAGGTCTACGGCTTCCCGGCCATCGACGGCCCCGCTCTGGGCGCCAAGGTCGCCTTCTTCCGCAAGGGCCGGGTGACGACCCCGGAGACCATCGACCGGGCCGTCCACGAGGACGAGGTCCGGGCCATGGCGGACCACATGTCCCGCTGCGTCCCCGACCTGCCGGGCACCTTCCTCAAGGCCGCCACCTGCATGTACTCCAACACCCCGGACGAGCACTTCGTCATCGCCCGGCACCCGGCGCACCCGGAGTCGGTGACCGTGGCCTGCGGTTTCTCCGGGCACGGCTTCAAGTTCGTGCCGGTCGTCGGCGAGATCCTGGCCGACCTGGCGCTGACCGGCTCCACCGCGCACCCGATCGGCCTGTTCGACCCCGCCCGCCTCACCGCCGCGCCCGCCCCGGCCGCGGGGGCGCACGGCCGCCGGCAGGCCGGGCCCGCGGGGACGGACCCGACGCGACGAGGAGAGCACCTGTGACGACGACTCCGGCCCCCGGCGGCCCGGTTTCCCCGAGCCTCATCGCGACACTCCCGGGCCGCTACTACACCGACCCGGAGCTGTTCCGGCAGGAGCAGGAGGAGGTCTTCGAGTCCCTGTGGTTCTGCGCCGTCCGCGGTGCCGACCTGGGCCGGCCCGGTGCCTTCCGTACCGTCCAGGTGGGCCGCGAGAGCGTCGTCGTCACCCGGACCCGCGCCGGCGAGCTGCGCGCCTTCCTCAACGTCTGCCGGCACCGCGGGGCGCGGCTGTGCACCGAGGGGGCGGGCGAGGTGCGGCGCAGCCTCCGGTGCCCGTACCACGCGTGGACCTACGACCTTGACGGCACGTTGATCGCCGCACCGAACCTGATCAAGATGCCCGATGTCGACCGGGTCGAGTACGGGTTGATCAAGGTCGCCCTGCGCGAGTGGCTGGGCTACGCCTGGGTGTGCCTCGCCGACGAGCCCCCCTCCTTCGAGGACACGGTGATGTACGCGGCCGTGGAACGGCTCGGCGACGCGGCCTCCATAGAGCACTACGGCACCGAACGGCTGGCGCTCGGCAGGCGCGTCACCTACGACGTGCGGGCCAACTGGAAGCTGATCGTCGAGAACTTCATGGAGTGCTACCACTGCGCCACCATCCACCCCGAACTGACCCGTGTACTCCCGGAGTTCGCCGACGGTTACGCGGCCCAGTACCACGTCGGCCACGGCGCGGAGTTCGGCGCGCGGATCAAGGGCTTCACGGTGGACGGCGGCGAGGGCTTCGCCAGGCTCCCGGAGGTGACCGCCGGCCAGGACCGCCGCTACTACGCCATCACGGTCAAGCCGACCGTGTTCGTCAGCCTCGTCCCCGACCACGTCATCCTGCACCGCATGTTCCCGCTGGCCGAGGACCGCACGGTGGTGGAGTGCGACTGGCTGTACGCGCCGGAGGTGGTGGCGTCGGGCGCGGACGTGTCGAAGTCCGTGGAGCTGTTCCACCGCGTCAACGTCCAGGACTTCGAGGCGTGCGAGCGCACCCAGCCGGCGATGTCCTCGCGCGCGTACCGCCGGGGCGGGGTGCTGGTGCCCAGCGAGCACCACATCGGCGCCTTCCACGCGTGGCTGCTGGACCGGCTGGGACACGCCGGTGCCTGACCTCTTCACCGACAGCGCGTGGCGGCCGGCCGCCACCGTCCCCCAGGCCCCCGAGGAGTCCGCCGTGACGGCCACCGAGCACCCGCCAGGCCCCCACCACCACGACGACACCGGACTCGCCGAGTTCGGCTACAGGCCCGGACTCAAGCGCACCCTCGGCGGTTTCCACACCTTCGCCGCCGGCATCAGCTACATCTCGATCCTGACCGGCACCTTCCAGTTGTTCTACTTCGGCTACGGCAGCGGCGGTCCGGCCTACTGGTGGTCGTGGCCGATGGTGTTCGCCGGCCAGTTCGCGGTGGCCCTGTGCTTCGCCGAGCTGGCCGCCCGCCACCCGGTGGCCGGTTCGGTCTACAACTGGTCGAAGCGGATCGGCAATCCGCATGTCGGCTGGCTCGCCGGGTGGATGATGCTGATCGCGTCCATCGTGTCCGTCTCGGCGGTCGCGCTCGCCTACCAGCTGACGCTGCCGCAGATCTCGTCGTTCTTCCAGTTCGTGGGCGACGGCACCGGGCGTGACGACGTGGCGACCAACGCGGTCGTCCTGGCGGCCGTGCTGATCCTGTTCACGACGCTGGTCAATGCGTTCGGCGTCAAGCTGATGGCCACGATCAACACGGCGGGCGTGTTCATCGAGTTGATCGCGACCGTTGTACTGATCGTCCTGTTCGCCGTCCACGTCACCCGTGGCCCGCACGTCGTCATGGAGACGAACCACACGGGATCGGGCCATTCCGCGGGGTACCCGGGTGCCTTCCTGGTGGCCTCGCTGGCGTCCGCCTACGTCATGTACGGCTTCGACACCGCCGCCTCGCTCGGCGAGGAGTCGCTGGACCCCTCCCGCAACGCCCCGCGCGCGATCATCCGCGCCGTCGTCGCCTCCTTCGTCCTCGGCGGACTCGTCCTGCTGCTGGCCCTGATGAGCGTCTCCAGCCTCAAGGGCGACGAGCTGTCCACCGACGGCCTCCAGTATGTCGTGCTGGACGTGCTCGGCCCGACGGCCGGCAAGGCGATGCTCTGGTGCGTGCTGATCGCGGTCACGGTGTGCGCGCTGGCCGTGCACACGGCGGCGATCCGGCTGGCCTTCGCCATGGCCCGGGACACCAACCTGCCGGCGTCCTCCCTGATGGCCCGGGTCAGCCCCCGCTTCCGCACCCCCGTGCTGCCGGCCGTGGTCACCGGTGTGCTCGCGCTGGCGATCCTCGTGGTCAACATTGGCCGGCCGCAGATCTTCACGGTCGTCACCAGCATCGGCATCGTCATGATCTACCTCGCCTATCTGGGCGTCACCGCGCCGATGCTGGTGGCCCGGCTGCGCGGGAGGTGGCGGCCCGCGGGCGGGGGCAGGTTCTCGCTGGGCCGCTGGGGTCTGCCCGTCAACACCGTCGCGGTCGTGTGGGGCGCGGCCATGACGGTCAACCTGATCTGGCCGCGCGCCTCGGTCTACAACGCGTCCGCGCCGTACCACTGGTACCTGCGCTGGGGCGCGGTCCTCTTCGTCGCGGTCATCGCGGGCGGCGGCTTCGCCTACTACTGGTTCGTCCAGCGCCACCGCACCGGCGTGCTCGCCGAGCACCGGCTGGACGCCGCGGCGACCACGCCGACCGCTCCCGGCACGGCACCGACGGCCCCCACGGCCGAGTGAGCGCGCCCGTGACCGCCCTCTCACCAGGAGATCGCATGAGCTTCGAGGAGTTCGACTACGTCGTGGTCGGCGGCGGCACCGCGGGCAACGTCGTGGCCGCCCGGCTCTCCGAGGACCCCTCGGTGACGGTGTGCGTACTGGAGGCGGGTCCCAGCGACGTCGGCGACGACGACGTCCTCAGGCTGGAGCGCTGGATGGGACTGCTGGAGTCCGGTTACGACTGGGACTACCCGGTGGAGCCGCAGCGCAACGGGAACGGGTTCCTGCGGCACGCGCGCGCGAAGGTGCTGGGCGGCTGCTCGTCGCACAATTCCTGCATCGCCTTCTGGGCGCCCGCGGAGGACCTGGACGACTGGGCGGCCCGCGGCTGCACCGGCTGGAGCGCGGCCGACCTGTTCCCGCTCCACCGGCGGCTGGAGAACAACGACGCGCCCGGCGACCACCACGGGCGCACCGGCCCGGTCAGACTGCGCACGCTGAAAGGCGGGGATCCGTGCGGCGCGGCGCTGCTGGAGGCGTGCGCGCAGGCCGGCATACCGACGGTCCCGTTCAACAGCGGTACGACGGTGGTGCGCGGGGCCAACTGGTTCCAGATCAACTCCGACGAGAACAACATCCGCCAGTCCTCGTCCGTGGCCTACCTCCACCCGGTGCTGGGCAAGCGCCCGAACCTGGACGTGCGGACCGGGGTGCGGGCCAGGAGGCTGCTGCTGGAGGGGCGGCGGTGCGTGGGCGCCGAGTACGTCGGCCCCGGCCTGGTGCGCACCCGCACGGTACGGGCCCGGCGCGAGGTCATCGTCTCCTGCGGTGCGATCGACTCCCCGAAGCTGCTGATGCTGTCCGGCATCGGCCCGGCGGGGCACCTGCGCGAGGTCGGCGTCGAGGTGGTGGTGGACGCTCCGGGCGTCGGCGAGAACCTCCAGGACCACCCCGAGGGCGTGATCATGTGGGAGGCCCGGCAGCCGATGACCACCACGTCCAGCCAGTGGTGGGAGGCGGGCATCTTCTACGACACCGAGCCCGGCCTGGACCGGCCCGACCTGATGTTCCACTACGGGTCGGTGCCGTTCGACGTGAACACCGCCCGCTGGGGCTACCCGACCTCGGACAACGCGTTCTGCCTGACGCCCAACGTGACGAAGGCGAGGTCGCGCGGCACCGTCCGGCTGCGGACGCGGGACCACCGGGACAAACCGAGAGTGGACCCGCGGTACTTCACGCACGAGCACGACGTGCGCGTGATGACGTACGGGCTGCGGCTGGCCCGCCGCATCGCCGTGCAACCGGCACTGAGCGGCTGGGCGGGCGCGGAGCTGGCCCCGGGGCCGGACGTGCGGACCGACGACGAACTCGTGGACTACATCCGCAGGACCCACAACACCGTCTACCACCCGTCCTGCACGGTGCGGATGGGTGCGGACGACGACCCCTCGGCCCCGCTCGACGCGCGGTTGCGGGTCAAGGGGGTCGAGGGGCTGCGGGTCGCCGACGGGTCGGTGATGCCGGACCTGACCGCCGTCAACCCGTGCATCACGACGATGGTGATCGGGGAGAAGTGCGCGGACCTCGTGAAGGAGGACGCCTAGACCGGGGCACGGGGAACCGCGCCACCGGCCTCACACGGCCCCCGGTTCCCTCGGCCTCGGCCCTACGACGCGCTCGGCGCCGGCTTCTTGAACATCCGTGTCGCCGTGATCTCGCTGTGCACCGCCTCGCCGGCCCGGGGCGGCTGGGGAAGGCCGGGCCGCAGGTGTTCCTCCACGCTGATGTACTTCAGGCCCGCCCGGAGGTCGGCGTCGTTGCGCAACCGGATGACCAGCGGGAACTCGGCCAGCGCGGTGGTGTCGAACAGGCCGGTGGTGTAGAGCAGCTGAACGCCCAGCGCGTCGGAGACGGCCCGCTGGAGCTCCAGCAGGTACGTCGCGTTGGCGCGGCCGATCGGGTTGTCCAGGAACAGCGTGCCGGCGTGCCGCTGCTTGTCCCGGCCCCGGTCGTTCGAGCGGAGGGCGGCCATCGTGCAGTACAGGGCGATGGCCGCGGTGAGCAGCTGGCCGCCGGAGAACACGTCCCCCATCTGGCCGACGGGGACGCGTTCGGCGCGCAGGACCGCGTCGGGCTTGAGGATCTCGACGGCCACGCCCTTCGGCTGGAGGGCGGCCGCGACTCCGCGCAGCAGCAGGGACATGCCGTCCCGGCGCAGGTCGGAGTTCTTCTTGACGGCCGCGCGCGTGGCCTCGTCGACGACCTCGCCGAGCCGTTCGGTGAGCGTGGCCTGGTCGGGTTCCTCGAAGCGGATGCGCAGGAACTCCTGGCCGGACCACTCGCCGAGCCCCTCGGGCAGCCGGGAGAGCCGCTGGGCGGACCTGAGCGTCGCCAGCGCCGACTCCACGAGACCGCGCAGCCGGTCCACGATCGAGTCGCGGTTGCGCTCCAGCTGGGCCAGTTCGTCCGTCAGGACGCGCAGCCGGGGCGCGAACGCGTCCGCCCACTTCTGGGCGTGCTCGGGCAGCGCGGAGGCCGGCAGCTCGCGGATCTGCTGCCGGGCGGGGGTGCGGACGTGTTCGTAGCGGGTGGAGTTGGCGTGCCGGACGAGGACGTCGCTCGCCTCGCGCACGGCCGCCTCGGCGGCGGACAGGTCGGCGGCGCAGCCGCGCAGCGAACGGCGGGCCTCGGCGGCGGAGTGCCGGGCCTCCTCCAGCGTGCCGGGGTAGGGCTCGGGCTCCTCCTGCTCCTCCTCCGGGACGTGTTCGCGCAGCAGGTCGCGGAGCATGGCGGCGATCTCGTCGAAGCCGCCGGCCGCGTCCTCGGCGGCGCGGTGGGCGTCCACCAGCTCCGCGTGCGCCTCGCGGGCCCCGGCCAGCGCCTCGGTGCGGGCGGCGAGTTCGGCGGTGGCGGTGCGCAGCAGCCCCTGGGCGTGCTCGGCGTCGCGCGGGACGAGTTCCTCGGGCAGCTCGGTGTGCGCCTCACCGTCCTCGGGCGCGAGCCGCTCGGCCTCGCCGCGCAGCCGGCCGAGCTGCTCGCTCGCGGTCGACACGCGGGTCTCCAGCAGCTGGACGAGTTCCTCCGCGCGCGCGGCGGCGGCCTGCCGGGAGGGGCCGTCGGAGCCGTCGGGGGACTCGAGCAGCTGCTCGGCGCGGGTGCGGACCTTGTTGCTGAGCCGGTCGAGTTCGGCGCGGGCGGCGCTCTCGTCGCTCTCCGCGCGGGCCTGCTCGGCGCGCAGGTCGGCGCCGACGCCGACCTTCTCGTAGAGCTGGGACGCGGCCCGGTACGCCTCGCGCAGGGCGGGCAGGGACGCCTTCGGGGAGGTCTCCTCCTGGACCGGTACGTCGTCGGGGGCGCCGGCGATCTCGGAGCGCTCGGCGCGCAGGGCGCGCGCGGTGCGGCGGGCGTCGTCGGCGGCGCGCTGCGCGGCGCGCCGGTCCTCGTCGGCGGCGCGGGCGCGCTCCAGGCAGACCTGGGCGCGGGCCTCGCACTCGGCGGCCTCGTCGGCGAGTTCGCGCAGTTTCGCCTGCCAGCCGGCGCGCTCGCGCAGCCGGAAGGCGAGGCCGGCCAGGGCGTCTGCGGCGCGGCGGGCCTTCTGGGCGGCCTCCTGCCGCTCGTCGCGGACCTGTGCGGCCTCGGCGGCGGCCTCGTCGGCCTCCGCGCGCGCGGTCCGAGCCTCGGCGAGTTCGGCCTCGGCCTCCTCGGCGAACGCGCGGGCCTCCTGAGCGGCCCTGGCCAGTTCGGTGAGGCGGCCGGCGGGGCAGCCGGTGCGCCAGGAGGCGAGTCGTGCGGCCAGCTCCCGGTCCTTGCCGAGGCGGGCGGCGAGGGTGCGGATCTCCTCGTCGCGCTCGGCGGCCCGGGCGCGCAGCGCCTGGCGCTCCTCGTCGGCGGCGTGCTCGTCGTGCATGGCCGGGTTCGGCGGTACGAGGAACACGTCGCCGGCGGTGCCGCCCGCGGCCGGCGGCGGGGCGAGCAGTGCGGCGGCGGTGCCTACGGCGACGGCGGAGCGGGGCAGCAGGGCGGCGTCACCGAGCGCCTCGCGGGCACGCGCGTGCGTGTCCGGGTCGGTGATGATCACGCCGTCGACCAGTTCGGGGCGGGCGGCGAGCACGCGCGCGTGGTCGGCGGGGTCGACGGCCTGCGCCAGGTAGCGCCAGCCGGGCAGCGCCGGGATGCCGTGCTCGCCGAGGAACTCGACGGTGGCGAGGACGTCCGGGCCGGGCGGCAGCAGTCCGCCGTCGCCGAGGGCGCCGAGGATCCGGGCGTCGTCGGCGGCGGCCGTGCGCAGGTCGAACAGGTGCCGTTCGGCCCTCGACACGGCGTCGTCCAGGAGTTCGCGCAACTCGTCGGCGAAGCGGTCGAGTTCCGCGGGGCCGAGCGGGCCCCCGGCGTCGGTGCGGGGACCGCTCCCGGGGGCGTCGGCGGTGTCGTGGGTGTCGTGGGTGTCGTGTGCGTCGTCCGCTCCCGTGCGGGGGCCGGGCACGCCCACGCGTGCCGCCGCCGGAGCGCCCGGCAGGCTCAGCAGCTCCGCCAGCCTCTCCTCGGCGGCCAGGGACTCGGCGAGGCGCCGCTCGGCCTCGTAGGCGCGTTCGGCGGCGGTCGCCGCGTCCGCCGCGCGGGCCGCCGTCAGCTCCGCGCGGGACTCGGCGGCGGCCGTCTCGCGCGCCTGCTCGGTGGCCTTGCGGGCGGCCTCGCGGGCCGCGTCCCAGGCGGCCACGGCGGTCTTCTCGGCGTCGCTGGCGGCGAGCGCGGCCCGCGCCGGGTCGGCGTCCGGGGCGCTGTCGTCCAGCCAGCCCGCGCGGACCGCCTCGGCGGTCTCCTGCTCGACCTCGGCGAGCCGCTGGCGCAGGTGCCCGGCCTCACTGCGGGCGCGCTGCGCCTCGGTGGCGGCGGCGGTGGAGTCCCGGTGGGCGGAGTCGCCCGCCTCCTGGAGGGCGGCGGAGCGCTCCTCCTCCTCGTTGGCGAGGGCCTCGGCGCTCTCGGCGGCGGAATGCAGGGCCCGGACGAGGTCCACGGCGGCCCTGGCGCGGGCGGCGAGCGCGGGCGCCGCGTCCCGTTCGGCCTCCTGGATGGCGGCGGACACGCGGGTGACGCGGTCGGCGGCGGCGCGGTGGCGCAGTACGGCCTCGGCGGCCTGCCAGGCGGAGTGCAGGGTGCGGGCGTCGGCGAGCTCGCGCTTCTGCGCGGCGGCGGACTTCTCGGCGGCGGCGAGCGCCAGGGAGGCGTGCCGGTAGGCCAGTTCGGCGGCGACCAGCGCGCTGCGCTCGCGAGCGCCCTCGGAGTGTGTGACGGCGTACGCGGCGGCGGTGACCCGCTGGGCCAGGTCGGCGGCCCGGACCCGCTCCCGCACGGCCCGCGCGGACAGCCGCCGGGCCAGCGTGCGGGTACGGCGCTCGGCCCCGGTGTGCACGTCACGCGCGCGTGAGCGCGCCTCGGCGGCCTCCACGATCCGCCCGAGCAGGTCCACGGAACCGGCGGTGAAGTCCCGTTCGGCGATCAGCTCGGCGCGGCGGCCGAGCTTGTTGCCGAAGCCGCTGACGAGGTCGGCGAGGCCGTCGGTGTCGCGGGTGTCGGTGACGGCGCGCAGCAGCAGGTCGGTGAAGTCGGAGTCCTTCTTGACCGCGAAGAGGCCGGCCGCCTCGCCCTCGTCGGCGTTCATCTCCCGCTGGTAGCGGAAGAGTTCGGGGTCGAGGCCGAGGTCGCCCAGGTGCTCGATCCAGCGGTCGTGGATCTCCTCCCAGTGCACCTCCAGGTGCGGATATGCCTTGCCGGCCTCCATGAGGGCGTCGCGGAAGCCCTTCATGGTGCGGCGGCGGCCCTGTGCGCCGGAGGTGCCCTCGGCGGGCGGCCGTACGGCGGTGGCCTCGGCGACGGGGAGGTTGTCCAGGCTGAGGCCGGGGCCGGGCCGGAAGGAGTACCACGCCTCGGCGAACTTGCGCGGGTCGCTGGAGACCTGCCGGCCGCGCCACTCGCTGACCTTGCCGACGACCACGCACTCGCCGGTCTGCACGTGCTGCCATTCCAGGGCCACGTGGCCGCAGTCGTCGGCGAGCAGGAACTTGCGCAGCACACCGGAGCTGGCGCCGCCGAGGGTGTTGCGGTGGCCCGGCAGCATCACCGAGAAGATGAGCTTGAGCAGGACGGACTTGCCGCCGCCGTTCTCCAGGAAGAGCACGCCGGCGGGCGCCGGCCGGCGCGGCGGACCGGACGGCTCGTCCGCGAAGAACTCCGCCTGCGTGGGCGCCGGGTCGGGCACGGGCTCGCCCACACCCCGCAGGTCAAGCACGGTGTCGGCGTAGCGCGCACCGGCGGGACCGATGGAGTAGAGGCGGACCCGGGACAGCTCGTACATGGCGGACTCTCGTAAGTCTGGTGAAAGGTGCGGTGGTTCGGGTTTTCCGGGGCCGCGGCGGCGGCCGGTGTCAGGAGTGGAACGGCAGCCCGGCGTCGGCCACCAGGTCCAGGTCGTCGGTGTCCTCGGCGGGCAGCAGGCTGGCCGTGCCGTCGGTGACCGGGACGATGCCCAGCCCGAGCAGTTCGGCCATGGCGGCGCCGCCGGCCATGTCGCGGACCTGGAGCTGGTAGCGGGCCGTGGTGCGGTACGTGCCGCCGTTGTCGTCGCCGGTGCGCTGGAGGAAGCCCGAGTCCGTGAGGAAGGCCAGGGCCTTGGCCACGATGCCGGTGGTGGAGGCGGCCGGCCGGCGGGCGTCCTTGGTGGCGCCGGTGGCGCTGCGCCGGGACCAGATCCGCCAGGCGGCCTCCAGGCCGGGCGCGTCGGTCGCCGGGTCGGTGTTCTCGCCCTGTTCCTCGGCGCGCTGTTCCAGGCGGCGGCAGGCCTGCCGGACGAAGGCGTCGACGCCGTTGACGGTGACCCGGCCGATGTAGGAGTCGTCGGCGAGGTCCTCCGGGCGCGGGAACGCGAGTGCGGCGGCGGCGAGATGGGCGAGGCCGTGCAGGAAGCGGTCGCCGGAGTCGGCGGTGGTGCGACGCGCGTAGTCGCCCATGCGGACGGCGAACACCGAGTCCTCGGCCGCGGTCACGGCCATGCCCGCGCGCGGGGACACCTCCAGCACGACGAGCCCGAGCCCGGCGGCGACGGCGTCCGCGAGCCGGGCGAACGCCGGCTCGTCGCGGTAGCGGCGCAGCAGCTCGGTGTACTCCTGGTCACGCGCGGGCGCCAGCTTCGGCTGGAGTCCGAAGGCGACGAGCCGCGCCGCGTCGGCGGCGTCGGCGGGGGTGACGGCGGAGCCCGCCGGCGCGGCGGCAGGCTCGGGCTCACTCCACTCGACGTGCTCGGTCACGGGTTCGGCTCCTTGTCGCGCTCTTGCTCACTCATGCTGCTTCCGTCCGGTCCGCCGCCATCCCGGCGGCGTCCAGCAGCGCGGTCCCCACGATCAGGTCCGCCCCGCCGAACTCGGGATCGTCCAGCTCCGTTCCGTCGTCCACGGCGAACAGCAGCTTCTCCTCGCCCTGCCGGTAGGCGGTGCCGACGGCCGGGCTGGCCGCGTGGACCGCCAGCAGGGCGACCAGGTAGGCGAGATCGGGGTCGCCGGTGCGCCGGGCCTCGGCCAGCAGCCCCGACAGTCTGCGCGGCGCGTCCGCCGGCAGGTCCAGCAGCTCCGTCGCGGCGGCCAGCTGCTCCTCGCTGAACCGGCTGTCGTCCGGCGTCGCGATCAGGTCGGGCTCGGGCATCTCCGCGCCGAGGTGCTCGCGCTCCACCGGCGGCGTCAGCAGTATGTCGACGAGGTCGCCGACCCGCACGGACACCGGTGTACGCAGGCCCGTGCCCTGGGCGAAGAACGCGTCCGTGACCCGGATCGCCTGCTCCAGGGGCAGCGGCAGGACCGGGGCGAGGAGGTGCCCGTAGAGGTCCGTCCCGGAGGCCGCCGTGGGCGTGGCGAAGGCCTGCCGGTCCTGTTCCGCGCGGAACAGCGGGCCGGCCTCCAGCAGGCGCGACTGGAGCTGGGTGTGCCGGCGGATGCAGTCCTTGACGATGTCGACGAGTTCGGCGGCGCGGCGCTTGTGCTCGTGGTCCTCGGTCTCGTCGCGGGCCTTGCGGATGTTGGTCAGGATGGCGTTCTCGTGGCGGTAGCGCTCGGCCACGTGGTCCAGAGCCTCGGCGATCATGTCGGGGACGGCGTTGAGCCAGTCGACCGCGCGGACGTTGCGCCGGGTGGCCTCCAGGGCCCGGCGGAGGGTCTCGGAGTACTGCACCGTGCGGTAGCGGGCCTGCTCGGCGGCGAGCTGGGCGTCGGCGAGCCGGCCGCGGTTGATCAGCACCTCCAGTTTGACCTCGGCGGCGATCTGGGCGCTGGTGACGTCGGTGTCGAGGGCGCCGACCAGGACGTTGACCGCCTCGTCGGTCGTGCGCAGGTACACCGTGCCGCCGGGGCCCGGGACCTCCTCGATCAGCTTGAAGTCGTAGTCGCGCCGGACGTACGTGCCGTCCGCCGCGAAGGTGCCGTAGACGGCGCGGAAGCCGCGGTCGACGCTGCCGACGTTGATCAGGTTCTCCAGGACCCAGCGGGCCACGCGCTCGTGCTCGGCGGCGGGCCGGTGCGGGGCCTGGGCGGCGATGCGCGGGACGAGCCGGGCCACGATCTGCTCGTGGTCCGCGCCCGTGTCGAAGTCCATGTTCAGCGTGACCAGGTCGATGGCGGCCAGCGCCACCTCGGCCATCCCGTACACCGAGTACTCGCCCGCCAGGTTGGCCTTGCGGGCGTCCAGGTCGTGCAGCGGCGCGGTGCAGGCGAGCGCGCGCAGCCGGCGCGCCAGCCCCTCGTCGGCGGCCGGACCCGGAGCCGGGCGCGGCGCCGCGCTGAGCTGGGGCGGAACGCTGTCCGTCGGTGCAGGCGAAGTCACGGTGCACAGACTAGGTCCTGGTGCTGACATCAGCCCAAACGGCCCGGAAGCGACGGCCGTCACAGAAGCTCAAGAGGACCTGGCCGCGTCCTCGCCGACCCGTCGCCGGTACACCTCGACGACCCGCTGGAGCGAGTCGGCGAGATACGTCTCCAGCAGCCGTTCCGCGCCGCGCCGGTTGCCGGCCTGGAGGGCCGCCAGGATCTGGCCGTTGCGGGCGAGGTACGGCTCGTGCAGGGCGCGCGGGTCGTCCGCGACGTGGAAGGCCAGGCGGAGCTCGGCGAAGACGCTGCGCATCAGCTCGTCGGTGCGTTCGCTGCCGGCCAGGGCGACCAGTTCCCGGTGGAAGTGGATGTTGGCCGTGCCCAGCCCCTTCCAGTCGTTCTCCGCGGCGGCCGTCCGCCCTTCCTCGACCGCCGAGATCAGCCCGCCCAGCCGGTAGGGCGGCTCGCCCAGGCCGCGCACGACGGCGCACTCGACGAGGGAGCGGGTGCGGTAGATGTCCTCCACGTCCTCGACGGTGAGGACCCGGACGAACACGCCGCGGTTGAGCTCGTGGATCAGCAGGCGCTCGTGGGTGAGCAGCCGGAACGCCTCGCGCAGGGTGTTGCGGGAGACGCCGAGCGCGCCGCCGATGCTGTCCTCCGACAGGCGGGTGCCGGGCGGGAAGTAGCCCTCGGAGATGCGGCTCCTGAGGATGTCCGCGACCCGTTCCGCGGTGCTCGTACGGCCCAGGAGGACACGATCGCCGGCCAGTCCCGTCAGCTGCTCTGCCATGCCCGGAATTCAATCGCAGACACCGGGACCAATCAACGTGGGTATTGAAGGATCGTTGAACGATCCTCTACGGTGCTCCGCACGGCTCACTTCCCCGCACCCTCCGTCCCCTTCCTGCGAGGTGCCCATGAGCACGACTCCCCCGCCCCGGTCCGCACCCCCCTCCGGCGTACGGCGGGCGCGCACCGAACGCGCCGCCGAGGACGGCCCCTTCGGCTGGCTGCGCGCCCTCGGCCCGGGCGGCCGGCGCGCGTTCGCCGGCGCCTTCGGCGGGTACGCCCTGGATGCGTACGACTACTTCACCCTGCCGCTGAGCATGGTGGCGCTCGCGGCGTACTTCGGCCTGGACAGCGGCCAGACGGGGCTGTTCACCACCGTCACCCTCGTGGTCTCGGCGGTCGGCGGCGCGGCGGCGGGTGTGATCGCGGACCGGGTGGGCCGGGTCCGGGCCCTGATGATCACGGTGATCACCTACGCCGTGTTCACCGTGGCGTGCGGCTTCGCGCCCGACTACGAGACGCTGCTGGTCTTCCGGGCCCTCCAGGGGCTGGGTTTCGGCGGTGAGTGGGCGGTCGGCGCGATCCTGGTCGCCGAGTACGCGAGCGCGCGCCACCGGGGTCGTACGCTCGGCGCCGTCCAGAGTTCCTGGGCCGTCGGCTGGGCGCTGGCGGCGCTCGTCTACACGCTGGTCTTCTCCTTCGTCGGCGAGGACCTGGCCTGGCGGGTGATGTTCTGGACCGGCGCGCTGCCCGCGCTGCTCGTGGTGTGGCTGCGCCGCCGGGTGCACGACGCCCCCACGGCGACGGCGGCCCGCGAACAGGCCGGGGAGCGGGGCTCCTTCGCGGCCATCTTCCGGCCGGGCCGGGACGGCGCCCCGGGCCTGCTGCGCACCACGGTCTTCGCGGGTCTGCTGTCCACGGGCGTACAGGGCGGCTACTACACGCTGGCGACCTGGGTGCCGACGTACCTGAAGTCGGAGCGCGGCCTGTCCGTCGTGGGCACCGGCGGCTATCTGACCTTCCTGATCTGCGGTGCCTTCCTCGGCTACCTGACCGGCGGGCACCTGACCGACCGGCTCGGCCGGCGCGCCAACATCTGGCTGTTCGCGGCGCTGTCGGCGGTGTGCATCCTGGCGTACGCGAACATCCCGCACGGCGCCGACACCCTGCTGCTGGTGCTCGGTTTCCCGCTCGGCTTCTGCATGTCGGCGATCTTCAGCGGCTTCGGCTCCTACCTGAGCGAGCTGTACCCGACGGCGGTGCGCGGCACCGGGCAGGGCTTCACCTACAACACGGGCCGCGCGGTGGGCGCGGTCTTCCCCACCCTGGTGGGCTTCCTCGCGGACAGCTGGGGCGTGGGCGGGGCACTGGTCTTCGGCGCGGTCGGCTACGGCCTCGCCGCGCTGGCGCTGCTCGGGCTGCCGGAGACGCGCGGGAAGGAGCTGGCGTGACGCGGACGGGCGCTCGCCGCCGCCGGCGGCGGCGAGCGCCCCCCGCCCCCCACACAACAGAACACAAGAACACCGAAG
>NZ_JBEYCX010000035.1:0-36864 GCF_040632975.1 Streptomyces sp. NPDC013455
GGCTGACCGTCCAGATCACCCACAGCTCGTCGCAGCCCCGGCGGATCGCCTCACCGATGTTCGCGTCGGTGACCCGCCCGTCCCTCAGACCAGCACCTTCTCCAGGGCGGCCAGCGCGGACCGCAGCTCCTCGGCCGTGATGGTCAGCGGGGGAGCCAGCCGGATCGTGGAGCCGTGGGTGTCCTTGACCAGGATCCCCTCGCGCATCAGACGCTCACTGACCTCGCGGCCGGTGCCGAGCGCCGGATCGACGTCCACGCCCGCCCACAGCCCGCGCGCCCGGAAGCCGGTCACACCCCTGCCGACCAGCTCGGCCAGCCCGTCCCGCAGGACCACCCCCAGCTCCGCCGCGCGGCGCTGGAACTCACCGGTCTCCAGCAGCTCGACCACGGCCGTGCCGACCGCCGCCGCGAGCGGATTCCCGCCGAACGTCGAACCGTGCTCGCCCGGGCGCAGCACGCCCAGCACCTCGCGCCGGGCCACCACCGCCGACACCGGCACGATGCCGCCGCCCAGCGCCTTGCCGAGCAGCAGCACGTCCGGGACGACCGCCTCGTGTTCGACGGCGAGGGTACGGCCCGTGCGGCCGAGGCCCGACTGGATCTCGTCCGCGATGAACAGGCAGCCCTTGCGGCCGGTCAGCTCCCGCACCCCGGCGAGATAGCCGTCGTCCGGGATGAGCACGCCCGCCTCGCCCTGGATGGGCTCCAGCAGCACCGCCGCCGTCGTCTCGTCCACCGCCGCCTCCAGCGCGGCCAGGTCGTTGTACGGCACGACCCGGAAGCCGGGGGTGAACGGGCCGAAGCCGGCGCGGGCCGTCTCGTCCGTGGAGAAGCTGACGATGGTCGTCGTACGGCCGTGGAAGTTCTCCGCCGCGACGACGATGGTCGCCCGGTCCGCCGGGACGCCCTTCACGTCGTACGCCCACTTGCGGGCCACCTTGATGCCGCTCTCCACCGCCTCCGCTCCGGTGTTCATCGGCAGCACCATGTCCAGGCCGGTCAGCTCCGCGAGCCGCTCGGCGAACTCGGCCAGCCGGTCGTTGTGGAAGGCGCGGGAGGTGAGGGTGAGCCGGTCCAGCTGGCGGTGGGCCGCGTCGATCAGCGCCGGGTGCCGGTGGCCGAAGTTGAGGGCGGAGTAGCCGGCCAGCATGTCCAGGTAGCGGTTGCCCTCGACGTCCTCCACCCAGGTGCCCTCGGCCCGGGCCACGACCACGGGCAGCGGGTGGTAGTTGTGCGCGAGAACCGGCTCCTCCGCGCGGATGAGGGCGTCGGACGTACGGGTGCGCGCGGGTGCGGTCATCAGCGGATCTCCTGGGTGCAGCACTTGATGCCGCCGCCGGCCTTGTGGAACTCCGACAGGTCGACGGGGACGGGGACGTAACCGTGGTCGGCGAGGCGCTCGGCCAGCGCCTCGGCCCTGGGGGCGATGAAGACGTGCCGGCCGTCGGAGACGGAGTTCAGCCCGAAGGCCATGGCGTCCTCCCGGGTCGCGAGCACCGCGTCCGGGTACAGGCGCTGCAGGACCTCCCGGCTGCCCGGCGAGAACGCCTCCGGGTAGTAGCAGACGTTGTCGTCGTCGAGGACGAACAGCGCCGTGTCCAGGTGGTAGAAGTACGGGTCCACCAGCGTCAGGCCGATCACCGGGTGGCCGAGGAACTCCTGCGCCTCCCGGTGCGCCTCGCGCGTGGTGCGGAACCCGGTGCCGGCGAGCACGTACCGGCCCGTCCACACCAGGTCGCCCTCGCCCTCGGTCACCGACTCCGGGCGGTACACGTCGTAGCCCGCCGCCTTGAACCAGGTGTCGTAGTGCTCGGACTCCGGGCGGCGCTCCGGGGCGTGGAACAGGGAGCCGAAGACCCGGCCGCCGACCACGAACGCCGCGTTGGCGGCGAACACCATGTCCGGCAGGCCGGGGACCGGCTCGACCGCGTCGACGGCGTGGCCGTGGGCCCGGTAGGCGCGGATCAGGTCCTGCCACTGCTGCTGGGCCAGGTCGACGTCGACGGGCCGGTCGGGATGCATCCAGGGGTTGATCGCGTACTGGACGGCGAAGTGTCTGGGTTCGCAGACGAGGAAGCGCCGGGAACGCGGCACACGACGTTCGGACACAGAGGGTTTCCTCCGCTTTCCTGTGTGTCACTGAGGGGTGACACCACGGTAGAAAGGGAGGAAGACGATCGACAAGCGATAAAAGCTGCGTGGATGTGCAGCATCGCTGCGTTGTTTCCCATGGTGACGCACGACTCCTGCGTGCCCCGGGGTCACTCGGGGGCCGGATGGGTGGCACCCGCTTCCGGGCTTTCCGGGAGGAGGTGGGACAGCACCATCACGCTGATCGTCTTCCGGATGAACGGCTCGGCGCGGATCCGCTCCAGCACCTCCTCGAAGTGCTCCACGTCCCGGGCGCGCACGTGCAGCAGCGCGTCGGCGCCGCCGGTCACCGTCATCGCCGCAGCGATCTCCGGATGGTTGCGGACCACCTCCGCCAGGCGCCGGGGCGGGGCCGCGCCCTCGCAGTACACCTCGACGTACGCCTCCGTGCGCCAGCCCAGCGCGGAGGGCTTCACGGTGGCCGTGAACCCGGTGATCACACCGGTCTCGCGCAGCCGGTCCACGCGCCGCTTGACCGCCGTGGCGGACAGCCCGACGTCGGCGCCGATCTCGGCGAAACTGGTGCGGGCGTTCGCCATGAGCGCCGTGATGATCTTGCCGTCGAGGTCGTCGAAGGACGCAGCCCTGCTGTTCATGCGGGCACTGTAATCAGCCGGCCCGCGCGGGCGGTGCTACGACTGGGTGACGACCATGGCGAGCGTCAGCAGCCCCAGCACCACCCAGCCGAACCACAGCCAGCCGTTGCTGCCCAGCGCGACCGTGTAGGCCGTCACCAGGACGAGCCCGCCGACGGTCATCGCCCCCATCGCCTTGGTGGAACCGTTCGTGGAACCGGGCATCGCGACACCCTCCTCATGGTCCGTCCAGACCATGGTGCCCCGAATGCCGCCCGGACGGGATACGGCGGACCGGTCCGGCCCTCAGCCCTCGCGCGTGCTGAGCGAGGCCAGGTAGGCGTTGTACGCCGCCAGCTCCTTGTCGCCGTCCCGGTCGGCGGCCCGGTCCTTGCGCTTGGCCTGCCGCTGCTCGGAGCGGTACCACTGGAACAGCAGGGCGATCAGCACCAGCACCGAGGGGATCTCGCTGAAGGCCCAGGCGATGCCGCCCGCCGCGCTCTGGTCGGACAGCGCGTCGATGCCGAGCGAGGCCGGCGGGTGCTCGAAGGTGCCCACCATCGGGGTCGACGCCATCATCAGCGCGATGCCGAAGAAGGCGTGGAACGGCATGCCCGCGAAGAGCTCGAGCATCCGCATCAGATGACCGGGCCGGTGCGGACCGGGGTCGACGCCGATGATCGGCCAGAAGAACACGACACCGACCGCGAGGAAGTGGACCATCATCGCGACGTGCCCGGTCCTGGAGCCCATCAGGAAGTCGAAGAGCGGGGTGAAGTACAGGGCGTACAGGCTCGCGATGAACAGCGGGATGGTGAACGCCGGGTGGGTGATGATCCGCATGTACCGGCTGTGCAGCAGCATCAGCAGCAGCTCGCGGGGGCCCTTGCGGCCCTGGCCGGCGGTCGGCAGCGCGCGCAGCGCCAGCGTGACCGGGGCGCCGAGCAGGATCAGGATCGGCGACAGCATGCTGATCACCATGTGCTGCACCATGTGCACGCTGAACATCACCATGCCGTAGTCGTTCAGCCTGGTGCACATCACCAGCGCGATGGTGAGCACGCCGATGACGTAGGAGACGGTCCGGGACACCGGCCAGGCGTCCCCGCGCCGCCGCAGCCGCAGCACGCCCCAGCCGTACAGGGCCAGGCCGGCCACGCAGGCCACGAGGAAGAAGGGGTCCGCCGACCACTGGAGCCCCCGTCCCAGCGTGAACGGCGGCAGATCCATCATCATGCCGTGCCCGCTGTGGTCCATCCGGCGGCTCCTGATTCGTGGGGGTTGTGCGGTTCGTCCGCCCACAAGAGTAGAACCGCCCCTGGTCGGCGCTGCGACCGGGGGCGGTTCGTTCAGGTCCGGACTACCGCCTCACAGGACGCACTCCGCCTCGTCGTACCGCTGCGCGGGGACCGTCTTCAGGGTCTCCACGGCCTCCGCGAGCGGAACCATCACGATGTCCGTCCCGCGCAGGGCCGTCATCTTGCCGAACTCGCCGCGGTGCACGGCCTCCACCGCGTGCCAGCCGAACCGGGTGGCGAGCACCCGGTCGTACGCCGTCGGCGTGCCGCCCCGCTGGACGTGCCCGAGGATCACCGGACGGGCCTCCTTGCCGAGCCGCTGCTCCAGCTCGACCGACAGCTGCCGGGCGATCCCGGCGAAGCGCTCGTGGCCGTAGATGTCCTTGCCGCCCTCGTCGAACTCCATGGAGCCGGGCCGCGGCTTGGCGCCCTCCGCGGCGACGACGATGGCGAACCGCTTGCCGGCCTCGAACCGCTCGCCGACCTTCCGCGTCAACTCGTCGATGTCGAAGGGCCGCTCGGGTACGACCACGGCGTGGGCGCCGGCCGCCATGCCCGAGTGCAGCGCGATCCAGCCGGTGTGCCGGCCCATGACCTCCACGATCAGCACGCGCTGGTGCGACTCGGCGGTGGTCTTCAGCCGGTCGAGGGCCTCGGTCGCCACGGTCACCGCGGTGTCGAAACCGAAGGTGACGTCCGTGACGGCGATGTCGTTGTCGATGGTCTTGGGCACGCCCACGATGGGCAGGCCGTTGTCCGACAGCAGCCGGGCCGCCTTCAGCGTGCCCTCACCGCCGATCGGGATGATCGCGTCCAGGCCGAGTTCCGCGACGTGGCCCCTGGCCCGCTCCACCCCGTCCCGCAGGTGCTCCGGGCGGACCCGGGAGGAGCCGAGGATGGTGCCGCCGCGGGCCAGGATGCCGCCCACGGCGTCGAGGTCGAGCTTCAGATAGTCGCACTCCAGGAGGCCCTTCCAGCCGTCCCGGAAACCGATGACCTCGTCGCCGTGGTCGGCGACGGCACGGTGCACGACGGACCGGATGACGGCGTTCAGGCCGGGGCAGTCGCCGCCGGACGTGAGGACACCAATGCGCATAGCCCGATTTACCTTCTCAACGTGGGCCGGGTAACCGGACCACGTTGTCCGGCGGATTCCCGGTCACCCTACCGGCGGAAGGGGGTGGCTCCGTAGCGGGCGTCCGCCTGCTGGACGTGCCCGCACATGTGAGCGGACGGACCGTCAGGCGGGCCCGCCGGGAGTCTGCCGGACCACGCTGAACACCCGCTGAACGACGGGTTGCGCGGGCACCGCGCGGCTGGTCCCACGCGGTGCCCGCGCGGTGCCCACGAGGTGCCTACGCGGGCTGCTGCGCGGCCGCGATGCGCTCGTCGCGCAGGGCCTCGTACCAGCGGTCGTCGATCGGCGGCAGCGCGTTGACGTCGAGCGCCAGCTTCAGCAGCAGGTCGGCGATCTGCGGGTTGCGGGCCAGCACCGGTCCGTGCATGTAGGTGCCGAAGACGGTCCCGTTGTACGCGCCCTCCGTGCCGTCCCCGGTGCCGTTGCCCTTGCCGATCTTGACCCGGGCGAGGGGGCGGGCGGTGGGGCCGAGATGGGTGACGCCCTGGTGGTTCTCGAAACCGGTCAGCTGGGGCAGTCCGAGCTGCGGGTCGATGTCGGCCAGCACGTCACCGACGCACCGCTCGCCCTCGCCGCGCACCGAGACCACGTCGAGCAGGCCGAGGCCCGGCTCCCGCTGGCCGAGATCGTTGATGAACTCGTGGCCCAGGATCTGGTAGCCGGCGCAGACGGAGAAGACGATCGCGCCGTTCTCCACCGCCCGGTGCAGGTGGCCGTCGCGGCGCAGCCGCTCGGCCGCGAGCCGCTGCGGCCGGTCCTCGCCGCCGCCGATCAGGTAGATGTCACCGGAGGTGGGGATCGGCTGGTCGCTGCGCACGTCCAGCCGGGCCACGTCCAGGCCGCGCTGCCGGGCCCGCCGCTCCACGACCAGCGCGTTGCCCTGGTCGCCGTAGGTGCTCAGCAGGTCCGGGTAGATCCACACCAGCCGCAGTTGGTTGTCGCTCATGAGGTGGTCGCCCTTCGAAGATCAGTTGCCGACGCGGCGGCGCAGGTCCTGGAACGCGGTGTAGTTCGCGATGACCTCGATCCGGCCCGGCGGGCACATCTGCACGGCCTGGTCGAGGGTGTCGCAGACCTGGAAGTGCTGGTTCGCGACCTCCAGACGGACCGCGAGGTCCAGCTTCCGGTCGCCGATCACGAAGATCGGGTGGCCGGTCAGCCGGGTGTAGTCGACGTCCCACAGCCAGGAGGTGTCGGTGCCGTCGGCGCCGCGGGCGTTCACGGACAGGATCACCGGCGCGGGCGGCGGGTCGATCAGGGAGAACGTCTCCAGCCAGCCGGCCGGGTTCTTGGCCAGCAGCAGCCGGAGGTCGCGGTCCTGGAACTGGACGACGTCGTACCGTCCGGCCACGGCCTGCACCTGGTACATCCGCTCCAGGGCGACCTGCGGCGGCACCCCGAAGACGGCGGCGACGGCCGCGGAGCTGGCCGCGTTCGCCTTGTTGGCGCGGCCCGGCAGCTGGAGGTGGATCGGCCAGGCGGAGCCGTGCGGGTCCAGCACGTGGTCCTGGGACAGCGCCCAGCTCGGCGTGGGCCGGCGGAAGCCGCACTCGCCGCAGAACCAGTCGTCGCCGGGGCGCTGCATCACGCCGCCGCACGACGGGCAGGACCACGCGTCCTCCTGCCACATCTGACCGGCTGCGACCCAGATCACATTCGCCGAGGAGGACGCGGCCCACACGACCAGCGGGTCGTCGCAGTTGGCGACGATGACCGCCTTGCTGCCGGCCAGGCCCTCACGCCAGTTCTCGGCGAGCATGCGGGTCTCGGCGGCGCGGTCCAGCTGGTCCCGGGAGAGGTTCAGCAGGGCGATGCACTTCGGGTCGGTGTCCCGGGCCACCCCGGCCAGGTACTTCTCGTCGACCTCGATGACGCCGAACTTGGCGTCCGAGCCGCCCGCCAGCGCCGAGGTGATGCCGGCCGGCATGTTGGCGCCGAGCGCGTTGGACACGACCGGGCCCGCGGCGCGCAGCGCCTCGGCGATGAGCCGGGTGGTCGTGGTCTTGCCGTTGGTGGCGGAGACCAGGACGACGTCCAGATTCTGGGCGAGCCGTCCGAGCAGGTCGGGGTCGAGTTTCAGTGCGACCCGGCCACCGATCACCGACCCGCTGCCGCGCCCTGCGGCGCGGGATGCCGCGGCGACCGCCTTGCCCGCGGTCACGGCCAGCTTGGCCCGCGGCGAGAGCGGGTCCGAGTTGCCTGCCATCAGTTCTCGATCCTCCTTGCGTACGCGCCGCGCCTGGGGCCATCCGGCAACGTGGTGTGGGCCTCAGCCTATCGAGATCCATTCGCACACCCGAATCCCGGCCCACGCCTTCGGCGGCGGGCATGAGCTGAACGAACCGTACCCTTGCCGCCATGCGACACGGATCCATTGCGGGCGCCCGCGGGCGCGTCCGGCCCCTCACCCTGTTCGGCGAGGCACCGCTCGGCCGGCCCTGCCGGGACGTCACCGACTTCGGTCCCGAGCTCGCGGCCCTCGTGGAGGACCTGTTCGCCACGATGTACGCGGCGCAGGGGGTGGGCCTGGCCGCGAACCAGATCGGGGTGGATCTGCGGGTGTTCGTGTACGACTGCCCGGACGACGAGGACGTGCGTCACCTCGGTCACGTGGTGAACCCCCGCCTGGTGGCGACGGACGGCGTGGTGGTCCGGGGACCGGAGGGCTGCCTCTCCCTGCCGGGTCTGGAGGCGGGGACCGAGCGCTACGATCACGCGGTGGTCGAGGGCTTCACGATGACCGGAGAGCCGGTCACCGTCCACGGCACCGGCTTCTTCGCGCGGTGCCTGCAGCACGAATGCGATCACCTGGAGGGCACGGTGTACGCCGACCGCGTCACGGGCTGGCGCAGGCGCAGACTGCTGAGGCGGATCGCCCGGGCTCCCTGGGGAAGGTGAGCGGAGTCACCCGGGGGCGCGGGGCAGCGCCGGCCCCGGCGGTCCGGCCGCGAGGGCGCGCCGGCCCCGCGTACCCGCGGCCGGGAACGGTCCTCAGAATCCGGGGCCGCCTATCCGGTCCCCGGCGGCCGCCAGCCGGCCCCACAGCAGATCGGCGAGGGAACGCACCAACTCGCGGCGGGAACAGGGCCGTTCACCCAGCCACCAGTCCCCGGCGGCATGCATCATGCCGACGATCCCGTGGCCCCACACCCGGGCGAGCCGCTGGCTCTCCGGTCCGAGGTCCACGCGCTCCTCGATGACCTGCGCCAGCTCCTCGCCCATCCTGCGCAGCAGCGGCGCGCTGTGCTTGCCGACGTCGAAGCCGTGGTCCCCGCCCGCGCTGCCCTCCGCCGGGTGCATGAGGAACCGGTACACCTGGGGCCGCGCCTCGATCGCGGCGAGGTAGGTCTCGAGCGTGGACTCGACCCGCTCGCGCCGGTCGGCGGGAGCGTCCAGCGCCGCCCGCAGGGAATCGAGCAGCGCGTCGGTGTGCCGTTTGGCAAGCGCTGCGTAAAGACCGCCCTTGTCGCCGAAGTGGCGGTACAGGATGGGCTTCGTGATACCCGCTTCCGCGGCGATGGCGTTCATCGACGCCTGCGGGCCGTCGCGCAGCACCACCCGGTCGGCGGCCTCCAGCAGCTCGCGCCGTCGGCGGTCGGCGGACCGCTGCTGATCGGTCCGCTGTGTGGTGTCCATGTGCTCTCCCCACCCGTGCTGATTCGGTGACGCCTGCGCAAACTAACACTGACTGTGCTTCCGACATCGAACGGGATGCCGAGCGTCATCGGCGGTTGACATTTCCTACCGGGCGGTAACAGACTCCCGTTACCGCTAGTAACACCGCACCGCGCCGCTGGAGGGGACATGGCCGAGTTCACCATGGAGCTGAACGACGAACAGATGGAAGTCCGGGACTGGCTCCATGGCTTCGCCGCGGACGTGATCCGGCCGGCGGCGGCCGAGTGGGACGAGCGCGAGGAGACTCCCTGGCCGGTCATCCAGGAGGCCGCGAAGGTCGGCATCTACTCCCTCGATTTCTACGCGCAGCAGTACTTCGACCCCACCGGGCTCGGCATCCCGATGGCCATGGAGGAACTGTTCTGGGGCGACGCGGGCATCGCCCTCTCCATTGTGGGCACCGGCCTGGCCGCCGTGGGCGTACTCGCCAACGGAACCGAGGAACAGATCGGCACCTGGATCCCGCAGATGTACGGCGACCAGAACGACGTCAAGGTCGCCGCCTTCTGCTCCTCCGAACCCGACGCCGGCTCCGACGTCGCCTCCATGCGCACCCGTGCGGTGTACGACGAGGCCAAGGACGAGTGGGTGATCAACGGCACGAAGACCTGGGCGACCAACGGCGGCATCGCCAACGTCCACGTCGTCGTCGCCGTCGTCGACCCCGAGCTGGGCTCCAAGGGCCACGCCTCCTTCATCGTCCCGCCGGGCACGCCCGGACTGTCCCAGGGCCAGAAGTTCAAGAAGCACGGCATCCGCGCCTCGCACACCGCCGAGGTCATCCTCGACAACGTGCGCGTCCCCGGCTCCTGCCTGCTCGGCGGCAAGGAGAAGCTGGACGAGCGGCTGGCCCGGGCCCGGGAGCGGGCGAAGGCCGCCGGCGGCGAGCGCGTGAAGAACGCGGCGATGGCCACCTTCGAGGCCTCGCGGCCGGCCGTGGGCGCCATGGCGGTGGGCACCGCCCGGGCCGCCTACGAGGTCGCGCTCGACTACGCGATGACCCGCGAGCAGTTCGGACGGCCGATCATCGACAACCAGGGCGTGGCCTTCCAGCTGGCGGACATGCGGACGCAGATCGACGCGGCCCGGCTGCTGGTGTGGCGGGCGTCCTGGATGGCGATCAACGGCAAGCCGTTCACCGCCGCCGAGGGCTCGATGTCCAAGCTGTTCGCGAGCGAGACGGCGAAGAAGGTCACGGCCCAGGCCATACAGATCCTCGGCGGCAACGGTTACACCAGGGAGTACCCCGTCGAGCGCATGCACCGGGACGCGGCCATCTACACGATCTTCGAGGGCACGAGCGAGATCCAGCGGCTGGTGATCGCCCGCACCCTCTCGGGCATGCCCCTGCGCTAACGGTGCCGGAGCGGGGTCAGCTGCTCGATGTCGTACTTGGCCCGCAACGCCTCGATGGCCTCCTGGTCCGGGGGGCCGCCGTTGCCGAGGATCTCCAGCAGCTCCTCGAAGTAGCGCTCGTGATCCGGCGGCGGACAGGCCTGGAAGAACATCTTCGCCGGGCTCTCCGTCGGGTTCGCGAAGGCGTGCGGACACCCCGGCGGTACGACGATGACCGTGCCCGGTGTCGCCCGCACCACCCGGCTGCCCGAACGCGACTCCCACGACCGCCAGTCGTCGGGGGTGCGGACGCGGGGCTCGAAGGCGAGCACGTCCAGTTCGCCTTCGAGGATGTAGAACAACTCCTCACTGCGTGAGTGCACATGGGCGCCGACGTCGAAGCCCGGCGGGACCTCCACCTCGAAGGTGGAGGCCATCCGGGAGTGGGCGCCGGTGACCTTGAAGGTCACCCGTTGGGCCGGCGTCGCGACGACGCGGCCGTGACCCGGCGGTACGTACAGTCCCTCGGTCTCCGTCATGGGCCGCTCACCAGGTCACCGGCAGGGCCTCGGGACCGCGGATCAGCGCGCCCTTCCTGAAGGGCACCTGGTCCGGCGGTACGGCCAGTCTGAGGCCCGGCACCCGGTCCAGCAGGGCGTCCATCAGCAGCTCCTCCTCCAGCCGGGCCAGCATCCCGCCGGGGCAGTAGTGCGGCCCGAAACCGAACGCGACATGCGGGTTCGGGTGGCGGGAGAGGTCGATGCTCTCCGGATCGGGGAAGACGTCCGGGTCGCGGTTGGCGGCCAGGTACGAGACGTACACCGGATCGCCCGCGCGGATGCGGACGCCCGCGATCACCACGTCCTCCAGGGCGATCCGGGACAGGCCCACCGCGTTGCGGTGCGGGATGTAGCGCAGCAGTTCGTCGATCGCCCGGGGGCGGATCCCCGGCCGGGCGCGCAGCCGTTCCAGCAGGCCGGGGCGGGTCAGCAGCAGGTAGAACATCTGCCCGCTGTTGGCGGTGACCGCCTCGCCCCCGATCTGGAGGAGGACGGCGAGCCCGACGGCCTCCTCCAGCGTGATCTCGCCGCGGCCCACCGCGGCACCGAGCAGCGAGGTGACGTCCTGCCCGGTGCTGTTCTCGCGCAGTCCGATCAGGTCGGAGAAGTACGCGGCCATCTCCCGCTTCGCCCGCTCGCTGACCTCCTTGCCGTGCGCGGAGGACAGGATCACCTGCGTCCAGACGTGCATCCCGTGCCGGTCGCCGGCCGGGACGCCCATCAGCTCGCAGATCACCGCGATCGGGAACGGGCCGAGCACCGCCGCGGTGAGGTCCGCGGGCGGACCGCCCCGCAGCAGCTCGTCCACCAGCTCGTCCAGCACGGCGCGTGCCTTCAGCCGTACCCGCTCCACGCCCTTGGCGGTGAACGCGCCGGCCACCGAGCGGCGCAGCCGGGTGTGGTCGGGCGGATCGAGGAAGCCGACGGCGTCCCGGTCCGGGATGAAGTGCGGGGCGAGCCGGGTGACCTGCCGGTCCATGACCGCCGCCCGGCTGAAGCGGGGGTCGTTGGTCACCGCGCGCACGTCGTCGTACCGGGTGACCAGCCAGGCCCAGCCCTCCCCGTTGGGCAGCTGGACGCGGGTGACCGGGCCCTCGGACATCAGCTCGCTCAGCACCGGGTCGAAGTCCGTCCCGGTGAGGTCCTGCGCCGGCCAGTGGCGGATCGGCGGCCGGATCTCGGGGAGGGTCGTCTCCTGGATCATCGCCGGTCCCCGTCCGGGCCGACCCAGCGGCCCACCGTCATCTCGGCGGTGATGCCGGGGCCGAACCCGGCGAGGAGTCCACGGTCGCGGTCCGCCGCGCCGCCCTCCTCGAACAGCCGGCGCAGCGCGTCCAGGACGACGGCGCTGGCGATGTTGCCGTACTCGGTGAGCGTGGCCCGGCTGAACCGGAACGCGTGCGGGTCGACCTGCAGGAAGGTGCTCAGGTCGTCGAGTATTCGGGGGCCGCCGGCGTGGATGATGTAGAAGTCCAGGTCGGAGGCGTCCCAGCCGTGCATGCCGGCCAGGTCCTTGAGTGCGGGGGCGAGCGGCTCCATCGTCGTCGGCACCCGCTTGTCGAGCAGGAAGTGGAAGCCGGTGGCGCGGACGTCGTAGGCGATCCAGTCCTCCGTCTTCGGGATCAGGTACGAGCCGTTGCGCTCCAGCCGGACCCCCGTGCCGCCGTTGCCGCGCACCACCGCCGCGGCGATGCCGTCGCCGAACAGTCCGTTGGAGAGCAGCGAGCCGACGCCGAGGTCGGTGGGCTGGTAGCACAGCGAGCAGAACTCGCACGCCACGATGAGCGCGTTGGCGTTCGGGTAGGCCGAGCAGAAGTCGTGGGCCCGGTTGATCGCCGCACCGCCGGCCGCGCAGCCCAGCTGGGCGATCGGGAGCTGGCGGGTGGTGGCGTCGAAGTCCATCTCGTTGATCAGCCAGGCCGTCAGCGAGGGCATCATGAAGCCCGTGCACGACACGTAGATGATCACGTCGATGTCGCTGGTCAGCAGCTCGGCGTCGTCGAGCGCGCGCTGGATCACCGCGGGGACCCGGGCCTTCGCCTCGGCCTCGTAGAGCTTGTTGCGCTCCTCGAAGCCCGGGTGCTTGAGGGTCTCCTCGATGGGCTGCACGATGTGCCGCGTCTTGACGCCGGTGTTCTCGATCAGCCTCAGCGCCAGTGGCAGTTGGGGGTGGTCCGGGTGGCGGGAGCGCGCCAGCTCCAGCGTCTCCTCCATCGTGATCACGTGCTCCGGGACCGACACCGAGGGTCTGCACAAAGTCGCCATGAACCGTCCCTGCTTTCCGCTGTCCGGAAGGTGGTCCACACCTCTTGGGTGCTCCACCCACCGTCACCCGGGAGGACGACGATCTCGCGTTGGATTACTCCGAACCGGGGACCCCGGCCTCCGGCTCGGAGGGCGATTCATGCCGCCGGACGAGGGAAAACGCGGAGACGACCGTTACGGCGCCCCACTGCTGTGCGCGATGCACGCCACGTCGATGCGGTCGGCCAGCTTCGCCAGCTCGATGGTCAGCGCGGCGACCGTGTCCTCGTCCAGCCCCTGCTCCCCGGCCTCGACGAGGTGCAGCCACCGCGCACCCACGGTCCGCAACAACTTACTCACGTCGGCCGCGGACACCTGCAGGGCGCCGCGGTCGTCGACGATCAGAGGCAGGGTCACTTCGCGGTTCACAAAACGGGATGGTAGCCGCGCAGCGCTCACGCACCCTGCCAAACCGTGGTGATGTTGCAGAACTCCCGGATTCCGTGCCCGGACAGCTCACGCCCGTACCCGGACCGCTTCACGCCGCCGAACGGGAACGCCGGATGGGAGGCGGTCATGCCGTTGACGTACACCGCACCGGCCTCCAGGTCCCGGGCGAACCGCTCCACCTCGTTCTCGTCCCGGGTCCACACGTTGGAACTCAGTCCGAACGGCGAGTCGTTGGCGATGAGGACCGCCTCGTCCAGGTCGTCCGCCCGGTAGAGCGTGGCGACCGGCCCGAACGCCTCCTCGCGGTGGATGCGCATCTCGCGCGTGATGCCGGCGAGGACGGTCGGCGGGTAGTACCAGCCGGGTCCGTCCGGCCGCCGGCCGCCGCACAGCACCTCGGCGCCGCTCCGCCTGGCGTCGTCCACCAGCTCTTCCAGGTCGTTCCTGCCCTGCTCGCTGGCGAGCGGACCGATGTCGGTGTCCTCCGCCAGCGGGTCGCCCGTCCGGAGCGCCTCCATGCCGGCGACGAACTTCTCGGCGAACGCGTCGTAGACGTCGGTGTGCACGATGAACCGCTTGGCCGCGATGCAGGACTGCCCGTTGTTCTGCACGCGTGCGGTCACCGCGACCTCGGCCGCGCGGTCCAGGTCCGCCGAGGGCATGACCACGTACGGGTCGCTGCCGCCCAGCTCCAGCACCGTCTTCTTGATCATCTGCCCGGAGGTGGAGGCGACCGCCCGGCCCGCCGGTTCGCTGCCGGTGAGGGTGGCGGCCTTCACACGTTCGTCGCGCAGGACGTCGTCCACCGCTGCGGAGCCGATCAGCAGCGTCTGGAAGCAGCCCTCCGGGAAACCGGCCCGGTGGAACAGGTCCTCCAGGTACAGGGCCGTCTGGGGAACGTTGGACGCGTGCTTGAGCAGGCCCACGTTGCCCGCCATCAGCGCGGGCGCGGCGAACCGGACCACCTGCCAGAGGGGGAAGTTCCAGGGCATCACCGCGAGCACCGGGCCGAGCGGCCGGTACCGCACCCGTACGCGCGAGGCCCCGGAGTCCCGCACATCGGCCTCGGCGGGCTCCTCGTCGGCCAGCAGCGCCTCCGCGTGCGCGGCGTACCACCGCATCGCCTTGGCGCACTTCGCGGCCTCCGCACGGGCCTGCTTGACGGGCTTGCCCATCTCGGTGGTCATGACGCGGCCGATCTCCCGCTGGTCCTCGTCCAGCAGGTCGGCGGCCTTGTTCAGCAGCTGGGCGCGGTCGGCGAACGAGGTCGTCCGGTAGGTGCGGAACGTGGCCTCGGCGAGCTGGAGCCGGCGTTCCAGCTCCTCCTCGCCCATCGGCTCGTACGTCTTGAGCGTCTCGCCGTTCGCCGGGTTCACCGTCGCGATGGGCATGGCTGGCCTCCCTGGGAGCGGGCTTGTCTCGACCTTCGCGCGCGGCCCCGCACGCCGCAACGCGACAGGTCCCCCGTCAGAGCGAGTGCTCGGCCAGCCGGTCGAGAAACGCGGCCTGTGCCGGGATGATCACGGCCCGGGCCCGGTCGGGGGTGAACCAGGCCACCCGGTCCAGCTCCGGGAACTCCTGCGTCCGGCCGGACCTCGGCGGCCACTCCATGGTGAAGGTCCCCGGAACGATCGTCTCCGGGTCGAGGTCCGCCGCCACCGCCCACGCCGTGACGATCTTGCCGTTGGACTGCACGACCTCGCCCAGCGCCAGGGCCTCCCCGTCCGGCGGCGCCAGCCCGAGCTCCTCCTGGAACTCCCGCCGGGCGGCCTCCCAGGCCGGCTCCTCCGGGTCGTACTCGCCCTTCGGCACGGTCCACGCTCCCGCGTCCTTCTTCGCGAAGAACGGGCCTCCCATATGGCCGAGCAATACCTCCAGCCCCTGATCGGTGTGTCGGAACAACAACAGTCCGGCGCTGCGCTTCGTCGTCCGCACGGTCACGGCCTGACCTCCGGGTGGGCTGCCAGCAGGGCCTCCACGGTATCGGCCTCCTCGGGGCGCTTGTCCTCGCGGTAGCGGACCACGCGGGCGAAGCGGAGGGTGACACCGGCCGGGTAGCGCGAGGAGCGCTGGAGGCCGTCGTAGGCGATCTCCACGACCAGTTCGGGACGCACCCGGACCCCCCAGCCCTCGTCCGCCACGGCCAGCCCCCGCAGCTTCTCGGTCTGCCAGGCGAGCACCGCGTCCGTCATGCCCTTGAAGGTCTTGCCGAGCATCGCGAAGCCGCCGTCCGCGGTGCGGGCACCGAGGTGCAGGTTGGACAGCTTGCCGGTGCGGCGGCCGTGGCCCCACTCGGCGGCCAGCACCACCAGGTCCAGCGTGTGGACGGGCTTGACCTTCAGCCAGGACGCGCCGCGCCGGCCCGCGCTGTACGGCGCGTCCAGCGCCTTGACCACCACACCCTCGTGGCCGCGGGCCAGGGTCTCGGCGAGGAACCGTTCCGCCTCCGGGGTGTCCGCCGGGCCCGCGGCCACCGTGCGCCGCACCCGCATCGGCTCCGGCACCAGCCGGGCCAGCTCCGCGTGCCGCTCGGTGAACGGCAGGTCGAGCAGGTCACGGCCGTCGACCGAGAGGGCGTCGAAGAAGACGGGGGAGACCGGGGTCTCCCCGGCGGCCTTCGCGACGTCCGTCCGGGAGCCGACGCGGCCGGCCGTCTCCTGGAAGGACCGGGGCCGGCCCCCGGCGTCGAAGGAGATCACCTCGCCGTCCAGGATGAACCGCTCGCCCGGCAGGCCCAGCGCGGCGGCCGTCACCTCGGGCAGCCGGTCGGTGATGTCGTCCAGGGTGCGGGTGTGGATCCGGACCGTGCCGCCGTCCCGGTGGACCTGGACCCGGATCCCGTCCAGCTTCTCCTCCACCGCGCACGCGCCCAGCTTCCGCACCGCCTCGGCGACCGAGGACGCGCTGTGCGCCAGCATCGGCAGCACCGGGCGGCCCACGGTGAGCCGGAACCCCTCCAGCGCCGCCGGTCCCTCGCCGAGCAGGGCCCGGGCCACCGTCTGGAGCGATCCCGCGAGCATCACCGCCCGCCGTACGTCCGCCGGGTCCGCGCCGGTGGCCTGGGCGAGGCCCTCCACGGCCACCGCGTCGAGGGCGCCCTGCCGCACCTCACCGGTGAGCAGGCCGAGCAGGAAGCGCTGCTCCTCCTCGGTCGCCGCGCCCATCAGCTCGCCGACGATCCGGGCCCGCTCCGCCTGGGAGCCGGGCCCGGACACCGTGCCCAGCTCGCTGAGCGCCGCGTCGACCTCCCGGACCGTGAGGCCGGGTTCGGCGGCGGGCGGCACCCGGCGGCCCAGCACCTTCCAGCCGACTCCGAGCCGGCCCTGGGGCAGCCGTCCGGCCAGGTAGGGGATGACGATTGGCACGTCGTCCGCCTCCGCGTCCCGGAACAGCTCCGCGAGCAGCGCGGTCTTGCGCGACCGTGCCGCCGTCGCGGCGACCTCCCGCGACACCTCGGCCAAGCGGATCAGGAGCATGCCCCAAGGGTGCACCGGGGAAGCGGGGTCTACACCCCCGCGGCGGCGTCGAGGTCGGCCATCAGGAGCTCCGCGTTGATCGCCGCCCCCGCGCGGTAACCCCTGCTCGCCGCGTTGATCACCTGTTCGGTGAAGCCGCTCGCGTTGCCCGCCGCCCACAGTCCGGGCACGCTCGTCAGGCCCCGCTCGTCGATCACCGGGTAGCTGCCGAACGGGGTCTCGGTCAGCTCCGCGCCGAGCCGGACGAGCAGGTCGTTGCGGGGGACGGCGCGCGGGGCGGCGTACAGCACCTCCAGGTCGTGGACCGTGCCCGCCGCCGAGGGTGCGCCGCCGGCGGTCCGGACCCCGGTGAGCCGGTCGTCGGTGACGACGAGACCGGTCACCCGGCCGGGGACGACCGTGACCCCGGCGGCGGCCAGCCGGCGCAGGTCCTGGCCGGTCAGCCGGTCCTCGCTCACCTCGTGCAGGAAGAGCCTCACGTCCTTCGACCACTGGGTGACCATCAGCGCCTGGTGCACGCCGAGCGGCGAGGTGGCGAGGACCCCGGTCGGCAGGTCGCGCGCCTCCCAGCCGTGGCAGTACGGGCAGTGGAGCACGTCCCGGCCGAACCGCTCGGCGAGCCCCGGCACCGGCGGCAGTTCGTCCTTCAGGCCGGTGGCGACCACCAGCTGCCGGGCCCGTACGGTACGGCCGCCCGCCAGGACGACGGTGAAGTCCGCCGCACGGGTCGCGTCCACCACCCGGTCCCGCACCAGGTCCACCCCGTACCGGGCGGTCTCCGCGCGCCCCACGGCCAGGAACTCGGCCGGGGACATGCCGTCCCGGGAGAGGTACCCCTGCATGTGGGCGGACGGGGCGTTGCGCGGTTCGCCCGCGTCGACGACCAGGGTGCGGCGCCGGGCCCGGCCCAGCACCAGCGCGGCGGACAGGCCGGCCGCGCCGCCTCCGACGACCACGACCTCGTAGTCGTCCCCGTTCCTTGCGTGCTTGTCGGTCATGGTGACCACCTCCGCCCCCGACGGTCGCCCAGATCCCGCGGTATTGACAAACTCCTTTGCCGAACCTGCAATACCGGTATGACGACCGACGACGTCCTTGCCGAGGTGGGCCCGCGGCTGCGGCGGATCCGGAAGGACCGGCAGGTGACCCTGACGGCGCTGTCCGAGGCCACCGGCATCTCCGTCAGCACCCTGTCCCGGCTGGAATCCGGACTGCGCAGGCCCAGCCTGGAGCTGCTGCTGCCCATCGCCCAGGCCCACCAGGTCCCGCTCGACGAACTGGTCGGCGCGCCGCCGGTCGGCGACCCGCGGGTGCGGGCCAAGCCGATCGTGCGGCACGGGCGGACCATGTACCCGCTGACCCGGCAGCCGGGCGGGCTCCAGGCCTACAAGGTGATCGAGCCGCAGCGCGCGGCGGAGCCGGACCCCCGCACCCACGAGGGCTACGAGTGGCTGTACGTGCTCTCCGGGCGGCTGCGGCTGGTGCTGGGCCGGCACGACGTCGTGCTGTCGGCCGGGGAGGCGGCCGAGTTCGACACGCGCGTGCCGCACTGGTTCGGGTCGGCGGGGGACGGGCCGGTGGAGTTCCTGAGCCTGTTCGGGCCGCAGGGGGAGCGGATGCACGTCCGGGCGCGGCCGACGTCCCGGAAGTGACGGGGACACCTGTTCCCTGATCGGCAAGCGACCGCTTAGTATGCGACCGACCCGGTCAGACGAAGCAGTCCGTGGAGGCCCCGCATGCAGGCATGGCAAGTGCACGAGAACGGCGAACCGGGCGAGGTGATGCGCCTGGCACAGGTGGAGCGCCCCGCACCCGGTGACGGCCAGGTGCTGCTGAGGGTGCGCGCCGCCAACATCAACTTCCCCGACGCGCTGCTCTGCCGCGGCGAGTACCAGGTGCGCCCGCCGCTGCCCTTCACGCCGGGCGTGGAGATCTGCGGCGAGACCGAGGACGGCCGCCGGGTGATCGCCAACCCCGCGCTGCCCCACGGCGGCTTCGCCGAGTACGCCCTCGCCGACGCCCGCGCCCTGCTCCCGGCGCCCGAGTCGCTGGACGACGCCGAGGCCGCCGCCCTGCACATCGGCTACCAGACCGGCTGGTTCGGCCTGCACCGCCGCGCCCGCCTCCAGGCCCGGGAGACCCTGCTGGTGCACGCCGCCGCCGGTGGCGTGGGCAGCGCCGCCGTCCAGCTCGGCAAGGCGGCCGGGGCCCGGGTCATCGGTGTCGTCGGCGGTGCCGACAAGGCCGCCGTCGCCCGCGAGCTGGGCTGCGACGTGGTGGTCGACCGGCGCGCCGAGGACGTCGTCGCCGCCGTGAAGGAGGCCACCGGCGGCCGGGGCGCCGACGTCGTCTACGACCCCGTCGGCGGCGGCGCCTACGCGCAGTCCGCGAAGCTGGTCGCCTTCGAGGGCCGGATCGTCGTCGTCGGCTTCGCCAGCGGCACCATCCCGACCCCCGCCCTCAACCACGCCCTGGTCAAGAACTACTCGATCCTCGGCCTGCACTGGGGTCTGTACAACACCAAGAACCCCAAGCTGGTCCAGCACTGCCACGAACAGCTCACCGAGCTGGCCGCCCAGGGCGCCGTCAAGCCGCTGGTGAGCGAGCGCGTGCCGCTCACCGAGGCGGCCGGCGCCGTCCAGCGGGTCGCCGACGGAGTGACCACCGGACGGGTCGCCGTCGTGCTGGAGAACGGAGCCGCCGCATGACCGACGCCGGAGACCTGCGCCGCCGCACCCGCGAGCTGCTGGCGCAGCACCCACCCGCGAGCACCGACCGCCTGGACTTCCTGCGGGCCCGCTTCGACGCCGGACTCGCCTGGGTGTACTACCCGGAGGGCCTCGGCGGACTCGGCGCCCCGCGCTCCCTCCAGGGCGTGGTCGACGCCGAACTGGCGGCGGCCGGCGCGCCCGACAACGACCCCCGCCGCAACGGCATCGGCCTCGGCATGGCCGCGCCGACGATCCTGAAGTACGGCACCGAGGAGCAGAAGCGCCGCTACTTGCGGCCCCTGTGGACCGGGGAGGAGGTCTGGTGCCAGCTCTTCAGCGAGCCCGGCGCCGGCTCCGACCTGGCCGCGCTCGGCACCCGGGCCGTGCGGGAGGGCGAGGACTGGGTGGTCAACGGGCAGAAGGTGTGGACCTCAAGCGCCCACCTCGCCCGCTGGGCCATCCTCATCGCCCGCACCGACCCGGACGTGCCCAAGCACCAGGGCATCACCTACTTCCTCTGCGACATGACCGACCCGGGCGTCGAGGTACGGCCGCTGCGCCAGATCACCGGCGAGGCCGAGTTCAACGAGGTCTTCCTCACCGACGTGCGCATCCCCGACGCCCGCCGCCTCGGCGCCGTGGGCGACGGCTGGCGGGTCGCCCAGACCACGCTCAACAACGAACGCGTCGCCATCGGCGGCATGGCCCTGCCCCGTGAGGGCGGCATGATCGGCCCGGTCGCGGAAACCTGGCGGGAACGCCCCGAACTGCGCACCCACGACCTGCACCAGCGGCTGCTGAAGCTGTGGGTGGAGGCCGAGGTCGCCCGGTTCACCGGCGAGCGGCTGCGCCAGCAGCTCGTCGCCGGCCAGCCCGGACCCGAGGGCGCCGGCATGAAGCTCTCCTTCGCCCGCCTCAACCAGGAGATCAGCGGCCTGGAGGTGGAACTGCGCGGCGAGGAGGGACTGCTCTACGACGACTGGACGATGCGGCGCCCCGAACTCGTGGACTTCACGGGCCGCGACGCCGGCTACCGCTACCTGCGCGCCAAGGGCAACAGCATCGAGGGCGGGACCAGCGAGGTCCTGCTGAACATCGTCGCCGAGCGCGTCCTGGGCCTGCCCGCCGAGCCGCGCACCGACAAGGACGTCGCCTGGAAGGACCTCGCCCGATGAGCACACAGCCGGACCTGCTCTACACCGAGGAGGAAGAGGCGCTGCGCGCCGCCGTCCGCGACCTGCTCACGGACCACTGCTCACCGGCCGACGTGCTCGCCCGCACCGCCTCCGGCACCCCGCACGACCGCGGCCTGTGGAAGTCCCTCGCCGAGGGCATGGGCCTGGCAGGGCTGCTGATCCCGGAGGAGCAGGGCGGCCACGGTGCCTCCCACCGCGAAGCCGCCGTCGTCCTGGAGGAGCTGGGGCGGGCCGTCGCCCCCGTGCCGTACCTCACGAGCGCGGTCGTGGCCACCGAGGCACTGCTCGCCTGCGGTGACCGCGAGCTGCTGGGCCGGCTGGCCTCCGGGCGCACCATCGGCGCCCTCGCGGTGGGCCTGCACACGGCGCCGGGGGCCGACCTGAGGCCCGTGCACGTCGAGAACGGCACCCTGCACGGCGAGTTGACCGGCATCGCGGACGCGGCCGCCGCCGACGTCCTGCTCGTCCCGGCCGACGACGGCGGCCTGTACGCCGTCGCCGCGGACGCCGTGACGGTCACCCCGCAGGTCTCGCTGGACCTGACCCGCCCGCTCGCCACCGTCACCCTCACCGGCGCGGCCGGCCGCCGAGTCGGCGACGCCGCGCCCGCCGTGCGCCGTGCCCTGCGCGCCGCCGCCGGACTGCTCGCCTCCGAGCAACTCGGCCTGGCCGATTGGGCGTTGACCGAGACGGTCCGGTACCTGAAGGAGCGCAAGCAGTTCAACCGGCCGGTCGGCGGCTTCCAGGCGCTCAAGCACCGGCTCGCCCAGCTCTGGCTGGAGGTGGTCAACCTCCGGGCCGCCGCACGCGCCGCGGCGGACAGTCTGGCCACCGGGGAGGACACCGACATCACGGTGGCCGTCGCCCAGTCCTACGCCGCCCCCGTCGCCGTGCGCACCACCGAGGAGGCGCTCCAGCTCCACGCCGGGATCGGCATGACCTGGGAGCACCCGGTCCACCTGTACCTGAAGCGGGCCAAGGCCGACTCGATCGCCTACGGCACGGCGGGAGCCCACCGCGCATCGCTGGCCGCGTTGATCGACCTCCAGGCTCCCGTGCCGGCGTAGGCGGACCCGGCCGGTGAGGGCCCGGCGCGCGGTCCCGTGCGCCCGGGCGGGCCGCGCCGCCCGGCCGGACAAGTGAACACAGGGCGAACTCCCTGCCGGGTGGGGTCGGTTGGCGGTGTGCCGCGCGCATACTCCCTTCGGCCCCATCCGGCACTCCCAGGGAGGCAGCGCATGGCCCTCATCACCCGCCGCAGAGCCCTCACCGCCTTCGGCACCGCCCTCGCGGGCACGCTCGCCCTGCCCGCGAACCGCGCGTCGGCCGACCCCGCGAACCGCGCGTCGGCCGACGTGCCCGAGCGCCACCCGCGCCCGCTGTGGCAGGCCCACGCCCACAACGACTACGAGCACCCACGGCCCCTGTACGACGCCCTCGACCACCGCTTCGGCAGCGTCGAAGCCGACATCTTCCTCGTCGGCGACCAGCTCCTCATCGGTCACGAGCCGTCCGACCTCGACCCCTCCCGCACGCTGGAGTCGCTCTACCTCGAACCGCTCGCCGCCCGCGTCGAGGCCAACCACGGCTCCGTCTACCGGGGACGGCGACGGTCCCTCCAGCTCCTCGTCGACATCAAGACCGAGGGTTCGTCGACCTACCTCGAACTCGACCGCCACCTGCGCCGCCACCCGCACCTGTTCACCCGGTACGCGCACGGCCGCGTCCACCCCGGCCCGGTCACCGTGGTCGTCTCCGGCGACCGTGCGGCCCGTACCCCCATGGCGGCGCAGACCGAGCGCCGCGCCTTCTACGACGGCCGGCTCGCCGACCTCGGCGGCCCCGCACCGGCCTCCCTCATCCCGCTGATCAGCGACAACTGGACGCACAACTTCACCTGGACGGGAACGGGCGCGTTCCCGGACGCCGAGCGGCGCAAGCTGCGGGGCATCACCGGCGCCGCCCACGCGCGCGGGCAGCGGGTCCGGTTCTGGGCCACCCCCGACACCGCGGGCCCGGCCCGGGACGCGCTGTGGACGGAACTGCTCGCCGCCGGGGTGGACCACCTCAACACCGACGACCTCCCGGGGCTGGAGAACTTCCTCGACGCCCACACCTCCGCGTGACACCACACGATCGGAGGACACGTCAGCCGCCCGGACGAAGCCTCCGCTAGGCCACACTTGCGGCCGAACGCCGCACATGGGGCGTGGCGGAGGAGGTTCCGATGGCCGTTTCCATCTCTGTGGTGCTGCTGCTGCTGATCCTGGCCGTGATCTTCATGCGCAACGGCGCGCTGAAGGTCTCCCACGCCCTGGTCTGCATGCTGCTCGGCTTCTATCTCGCCAGCACCAGCATGGCGCCCACCATCAGCAGCGGGCTCACCGCGACCGCCGACCTGGTGAGCAGCCTGCGTCCCTGATCAGGCGGTCGAGAAGACGCCGATGCCGTTGGACACCGGGCGTTCGGCGCCGCCGCTCGGGTGGTTGCGCACCGTCACGGCGGCGGCGCCCGTGTCGCGGGTGACCATCTCGGTCGAGCCGCCACCGTCCAGGTTGAACGCGTCGGTGGCCCCCAGCGACCGCATGGTGGCCGCCTCCTCCGCCACGGTCAGGCCGGTGCGGTAGTCCGCGGACCCGTCCAGCGCCAGCAGCAGCAGCTGCCGGCCGCCGCCCTTGACGCCCACGACCGTGCGCACCGCCGACGTCGTGTCGTCCAGGCCGGCCAGCGCGGCGCCGCCGCGCAGCACCGGGAACCCGCCGATCGCGAACGTGTACGGCACCCCGGACGTGGCCGCCACCAGTGTGTGCGTGACGTCCACGGCGTCCCCGGCCGACAGTTTGCGCAGTTGCCGCGCGCCCTCCTCACGGCCCACCAGGACCGTGGTGTCCGCGGCGATCGCACCGCTGCCCGGCGTGTCGGAGACGGAGACCACCCGGCCGCCCCGCACCTTGACCTCGTAGGTGTCGCTGCTGCACGGCGCCGACCGCTGGGTGTCGGTGCCGCAGACGGCACGCATCCGGGAGACGGCGCCCCAGCGCGCGGTGAAGGCGCCGACGGAGCCCACCGGCAGCGCGTACTGGTTGAGGCCCTTCAGCGGCAGCGTCCCCTGCGGTGTGCCGACCGAACCGACGAGGGAGAGGCGGTCGAGCCGGGCCAGCCCGTCCGTGCCCACACCGAACACGTCCTGGGTACTGGTGCCGGGCGGCAGCGCGGGCCCGAACCGCTGGCCCTTCGGCACCGCCGCCTTGAGTACCTGCCCGGCCGCCACGGCCGGCCCCACGGCCGCGCCGGTGACCTCCACGCCCGGGTGCTGTGTCTCGCTGATGTTGAAGAAGTCGCCGTTCACCCCGGCGACGGCGCCGGCCGAGTCCGCGAGGCGCGAGACGGTCGCACGGGCGGCCACCGCGCCCGGATACAGCAGGTCGACGCGGACCTGCGGATTGGCCAGGTCGACCGTGAGCAGGTGGGCGCGGGCGGTTCCCGCGGCCCCGTCGACGTCGAACTGCCGGTAGCTGACGCCCGGCGCGACGTGCCTGCCCGCGGGTGCGGCACCGGCCGGTGCCGCACCCGTCAGGGCCGCACCGGCCAGCACACCCAACGCCGTGACGACCGTGAAAACCGATCTGCCCGCTGCCCCGCGCCTGCGACTTCCGGTCACCGTGTCCCCTGATGTCTCGTCAACTGCCGCTGCCGTCGGGCAGTGCAGCAGACGCGGGCGGCCGGCGGGGCGACTAGGCGCCTACGACGCGGGAACGGGTGAGGAAACGCACCCCCTCGGGTGCCTCCAGGGAGAAGCCGCTGCCCCGTCCGGGTACGACGTCCACGATCAGCCGGGTGTGGCTCCACGCCCGGTACTGGCTCCGCGACATCCAGAACGTGACGGGCTCCGCCACGCCCTCGACCGTCAGCTCGGCGAGCAGCACGTCCGCGTCACCGGTGCGGAACTCGCCGTCGGGGAAGCACATGGGCGCGCTGCCGTCACAGCAGCCGCCGGACTGGTGGAACATCAGCGGGCCGTGCTCGGCGCGCAGGCGGCGGACCAGCTCCGCGGCCCGCGGGGTGAGCTCGACGCGTGGGATCTCCTCTTCCATGGCACCGCCCTGGCAGTCGGGTCGTCGGACCCGGACCAGTCTCACGGCCGGTCACGGCCCGGTCCAGAACGCCGCGTTGCCCGGCGTCCAGGCCACCGGCTCCGGGCAGCAGCCGTCCCGGCTACGGGCATCTACCGGCACCGCCCGTCCCGGCTGCGGGCACCGCCCGTCCCGGCTACCGGCACCGCCCGTCCCGGCTACCGGCACCGGCCGTCCCGGCTTCCGGCGCGGGCTGGGACACTGGGGGCATGAACCGTTCCTTCCCGAGCCCGCCCGAGCCGCGTTTCGTACCCGCCGGTGAGCACCCGCTGTGGGACGAGGCGCTGGCGGTGGTCAACCGGGACCTCGCGGCGACGCTGCCCGAGCAGCGTCCGCTGTGCCTCATCGCGTACCCGGCACAGGAGGGTGAGGACGAACAGGTCTACGTCGCGCTCGCCGACGGCGACGCGCACGGCGGCTCCCTGTGGCCGGCCCGCTCCGCCGACCGTGCGCTGGGGGACGTCGCCGAGGCCGCCCAGGACACCGTCATGGAGTGCCTCTGGCAGGTGTGGCCGGTCTGTACGGTGCACGGGCTCGGGATGCACGTGGCCGAGGAGCTCGGCCGCCCGGCCTGGCGGTGTGCCGGGGGCGGCCGGTCCGGGGACCCGGCGCATGTCCGCGCGGCGATAGGGGAGCTGGACACGGTGCACCGCCCCCACCGCGAGCGCCACCGGGACAGCGCACCGCGCCGGTCCCGCTGAGTCCGCCCCGCCCCGCGGGCCCCGCCGTCCCCGCGCGCGCCACCCCTGTCAGCGTGCGGAGTCGCCTCGCTCCCGGCGGGCGCGGCGGGCACGGCGGGCGCGGCGGGCCTCCGGCAGCAGGGGAAGCAGCGACACCAGGACGACCAGGGCGACCAGTGGCAGCAGATAGTCGTCGACGTGCGGGACGGACGCGCCGAGGGTGTACCCGGCGAGGACCAGCGTCTGGGACCACAGGACGCCTCCCACGGTCTGCCAGAGCGTGAAGGTCCGCGTGGGCACGTCCAGCACGCCGGCCACCGGGTGCAGGACCGACCGCAGGAACGGCACGAACCGGCCGATGACCAGCGCCTTGCCGTAGCCGTAGCGGGCCAGCAGCCGCTCCGCCCGCGCCGCCGCGTCCGCGACCCGGCGCCGGGACGTGCGCGCCAGCAGCGCCCGCCCGCCGTGCCGCCCGATCAGGTACCCCGCCTGACCGCCCGCGACCGCACCGACGGCCGCGCAGAGCAGCACCTGCCACAGGGCCAGCCGGGGCGGCTGCTGGGCGGTGCCCGCGCACAGCACGCCGGCCGGGAAGAGCAGCGTGTCGCCGGGCAGCAGGAAACCGACGACCAGCAGGCTCGACTCGGCGAAGATCACCACCAGGACGCCGAGCGCGCCGAAGGCGGCAAGCACCGAGGCGCTGTCCATCGGGTTCACGGCGATCACCTGCGGCGCCTCCCGGCCTCCTCGCGGAACTGTCCGCTCCCCAGCATCTCCTGCCCGGCGCGCCCGTGCGCGCCGGTCGGCGAATCGTCCTTGCCGGCCGGTAGCCGACGCGGTGGGCCGGCCGTGCTCACGTCCGGCACGCCGGCGCACTCGGTGCCGGCCGTCCGGCCGGAGGAACCGGGACGGCGGTCCGGCTCGTCACGGGTCATGACTGGCCGACACGCGGAGGCGGGCGTGGACCGCGCCCCGGGACGCGTGTGGCGTGAGTGTCGTATTGATCCCGGTGTGGTGCGCGAATCACGGAACACAACTCAAAATCGTGACAATACGCAAAATGGCTCGACTAACGGCACTACGGCCGGAAAACTGTCCTCGACGGGCGTTCCCCAACGCCCTGTTGCCCGCACATGGCGAAGCGTGGGGGACGCCGTGCCATGTGCTTCGGAAACGCAACACCTCATCAGGTCGGGGGCCCGCGGGAGCGCACACCAGGTCAAGGGTGGTCGACGTCGACCGACCCGCGGTTCGCGCTGCCGCAGCAGACCGATCGGTCACGACAAACGGGAGGGACTCATGAGGACATCTGTGCGCCATTGGGTGGCGCGTGCCGGCGGCGTGACGGCCGCCGCGCTGCTGGTGGCCGGGACCACGGCCGGCGCCACGCACGCCACCGAGGAGCAGAGCCGTAACATCCGTATCACCGCGCACTTCGCGGCGACCGTCGCCGAGAATCCGGACACCGTGAACTGCGGCGGGTTCGACGTGACCGCACAGGGAACCGCCGCCGGCGCGCCCCTCGGCGGCAAGGGCACCTGGCAGGACGAGGAGACCGCCTGCACGCGGACCCTCCCCGGCAAGTACGACATCAACGGAACCGCGGTCGTCGTCGACACCGACGGCGACCGGCTCACCCTCGCCTACCACCTCACCGCACCGCTCTCCGAAGACCCCGTCGTGCACCCGTCCGGCACCTTCCAGGTCACGGGCGGCACCGGCGACTACGCCAACGCGACCGGCAGCGGGACGATGAACGCCGTGGTGAACCTGAAGGACACCTCGCACGTCTCCGCGCGGCTGCACGGATCCCTCTCCTAGCCGCAGGGCCGGACGCGGGGTCGTCCGAGCCACGGCCGGCCCGCACCGCACCGCGCGGGAAGGCCGCCCCGGGTGACCCCGCGTCCTGTCGCCTTCACCGCCGCATGCTCCGTGTGCGGCTCCTTGACCCGGTCCTGTCGCCCTCATAGGTTCTGGCGCGGAACGGCAAGTGGGTCTGCAATGTCCGAAGCATCCTTCTGACCGTGCACCTCGAAGGGGCCGCACCATGAAGAGCACGATGCAGGACCGCGAGCTGCTGGTCCGCGACATCCTCGCGCACGGACAACGCGTCTACGCGGACAGCCGGGTGGTGCGATGCGCCGACGGGCCGGCCGCGCGGTCCGCGCAGTCCTTCGCCGACATCGCCGCACAGGCGGAGCGGCTGGCCGCGGCGCTGACCAGGCTGGGCGTACGGCCCGGCGAGCGGGTCGCCACACTGGCCTGGAACACCCCCGAACACCTGGTGGCCTACTTCGCGGTCCCGAGCATGGGCGCCGTGCTGCACACCCTCAACCTGCGGCTCCACCACGACCAGCTGGGCTACATCGTCGAACACGCCGAGGACGCCTTCCTCCTGGTCGACGCGACCCTCCTCGACATGCTCGCACCACTGCGCGACCGGCTGGGCAGCGTTCGCCACGCCGTCGTCATCGGCGACGCGCCACAGGTGGACCTGCCCGCGCACATCACCGTGCACCGCTGGGACGAACTGCTCGCCGCCGAACGCCCCGGCTTCGCCTGGCCCGACCTGGACGAGCGGGAGGCGGCGGCGCTCTGCTACACGACCGGCACCACCGGCAACCCCAAGGGCGTGGCCTACAGCCACCGGTCCATCTTCCTGCACACACTCGGCGTGTCCGCCAGCGCCGGCTTCGCGATGCACGACGGCGACCGGGTCCTGCCGATCGTGCCGATGTTCCACGCCAACGCCTGGGGCTGGCCCTACGCGGCCTGGCTGGCGGGCTCCGACCTCATCATGAACGGGCGGCTGCTGCACACCCCGGACCTGGCGCGCGTCATCAACGAGGAGCGGCCCACCGCCATCGCGGCGATCTGCACGATCTGGAACAGCCTGGTGCACCACGGCGAACGGCACCCGCTGGACCTGAGCGGCGTACGGCTCGCCGGCTGCGGCGGTGCCACCCCGCCGCGCGCCCTGCTCCAGCAGCTCAAGGACCGCTACGGCGTCCGGCTGAAGCAGGGCTGGGGACTGACCGAGACCAGCCCGCTGGCCACCTTCGCGGTCCCGCCGCACGGCACCCCCGACGAGGACGAGGTCGACTGGCTGGCCAAGAGCGGCCGGGTGATGCCCTGCGTCGAGGTCCGGCTGATCGCGGAGGACGGCACCGAGCAGCCGTGGGACGGCACGTCGGTCGGCGAACTGGAGCTGCGCGGACCGTGGGTGACCGGCGCCTACTACAACACCGCCGACGCGCGGGAGAAGTTCCACGACGGCTGGCTGCGCACCGGCGACCTGGGCGTGATCGAGCCCGGCGGCTGGGTGGTGGTCAGCGACCGGCTCAAGGACGGCATCAAGAGCGGCGGCGAGTGGATTTCCACCATCGAGCTGGAGAACGCCATCATCGAGCACCCGGCGGTGCTGGAGGCCGTCGTGGTCGGTGTGCCCGACCCGCGCTGGGAGGAACGGCCGCTCGCCTGCGTGTCGTTGGTGCCGGGCAGCGAGGTCGGCGTGGCCGAGCTCAGGGAGTTCCTGGCCGGGCGGGTGGCCCGCTGGTGGGTGCCGGAGCGGTGGTCGTTCGTGGACGCGGTGCCCAAGACCAGCGTCGGCAAGTACGACAAGCGGTCGGTGCGGGCGATGTACGCGGACGGGACGCTGGACGTCCGTGCCCCGCGCGGGAGCGGCGCGACGACGGACGCACCGGCGCCGCAGGACCGGCGGCCCGAAGGACGGGCCGCGCCCCGGCAGTGAACGGCCGGGCGGCGCCCCGCGGCCGGGGCACCGCCTCGGATCCGCCTCAGGCCGGTGTCCGGCGCTCCGCCTCGGCCAGCAACTCCCGCTGCTGCTCGGGGCTGAGACCCAGCTCCCGCACCAGGCGGAAGGTCAGCAGCAGCCGGGCCTGGAGCACCGTCTCGGGATCCCCGTACTCCGCACCCGATGCCGCCGTCCCGCGCAGGCCCTCGGTGACCAGGCGTTCGAGGAACTCCGGGGTGAACTCCTGCGCGCCGGCCTCCAGCGAGCCCAGCACCCCGGCGACGTAACCGGATATCTCCGACGGGGTCGCGCCCTGCGGGAAACGGCGGCGGACCGCGACCCCGAAGGCGGCGCCCACGGCCTTCCCGTACCGCGGGCCGGCCGGGTCGAGGGCGGCGGACTTCTGCGCGAACCCGATGAAGTCGAACGCCAGCAGGGCGCCCAGCACGTCGAGTTCGGTGGTGGCGGTGGAGCTGGTCATGACGGCTCGCCTTCGGTCGTGGGGGAAGCGGTCGGAGTGCCGCGCCCGGCGTCGACGGCCGCGGCCACGATGCGCTCGGCGTCCCGGCCGACGAACCCGATCAGCGCCGAGCCGCGGGTACGCATCCGGTACAGGCCCAGGTAGTAGCTGCCGGGCAGCGCGCCCACACCCGCGGTGTGCCGGGGCTGTCCCGCCTCGTCCAGCATCGCCGGGTCGAGCCAGCTCCAGTCGGTGTGGTAGCCGGTCGCCCAGATCACCGCGGACGCCTTGACGCGCTCACCGTCCGCGGTCAGCAACTCGGTGCCCTCGGCCGCGGTGATCCGGCCCACGGTCCGGATCCTGCCGTCCGCGACCAGCTCGGGCACCCGGTCGCCGACGATCGGGTCGGGTGCCCGCATGTCCACCGGCAGGCTCATCACACCGATGGCGCTCATCCACCAGAACATGTCCCGGCCGACGACGGTCTGCGGCAGCTGTGGCGAGACCGAGCCGCCGCAACTGAGCACGACGGTGTGGGAGTCGGCCAGTTCCACGGCCACCTGCCGCCCGGAGTTGCCGTCACCGACGATCACCACGGTCCCCGGCGGCACCTGGGCGGGGCCGCGGTAGTCGCCGGTGTGCAGGGACGGCACGTCCGGACTCAGCCCGGCGGCGAACCCGGGTATGCGCGCGGCACCGAACGCACCCGTCGCTATGATCACTTGGCCGGCCCGGCAGTCCCCGTGCGGGGTGCTCAGCAGATAGCCGTCACCGTCCCTGCGCACGGCGAGCACCCGGTGGCCGGGCAGCACCGGAAGGTCGAACCGCTCGGCGTAGTCACGCAGGTACGCCACCACCTCGTCCTTGCCGGGGTAGCGCGCACCATGGCCCGGGAAGGGCAGGCCCGGCAGCGCCGAGAACTGCGCGGACGTGAACAGCCGCAGCGAGTCCCAGCGCCGCCGCCAGCTCTCGCCGACCTCGCTCCCGGCGTCCAGCAGCACACACCCCACGCCGGCCTGCCGCAGGTAGTACCCGGCCGCGAGCCCTGACTGGCCCGCTCCGACAACGGCGACCGGCACGGTGGCCGGCAGCGCGCTCATCGGACGCCTCCCGCGACGGCGTACGGACGACGGCCGGCGGCGGGCCGGGCCGGGCCACCGCCGAACAGGCCGGCCGGCCGCCGGCCGAACCGGTCGACACCGACACCGACACCAGCACCGACACCAGCACCGACACCGGCGTTGATGCCGATGCCGATGCCGATGCCGATGCCGACACCGGCGCCGATGCCGACACGAGCGCCGGCACCGAAGCCGGCGACGCCGCCGCCGGTGCGCACTGGCGTCGCGCACACGCGCGACGGGTGAGCCTGATCAGTTCGCATTGCGCATTCCCTCACTCCCTGGAGCTGGACCCGCCGGACCCGCAGGACCGGCCCGGGGTGGACCGGCCGGGCCGCTCACAGGCGGCCCGGCCGGCCGTGTCAGTCGGCGTCGAGCGCCCGGCGCAGCTCGCCGGCCAGGATGCGCAGCCGCTCACCACGCATCACGGTGTAGTGGTCGCCCGGTACGTCGACGAGCTCGGCGTCGCCGGTGAAGTACGCCATCCAGCGCGCCGCCGTCTCGGCCGACGCGCCGCCGTCCGCGGCCCGCAGCGACAGCACCCGGCCGGCGAAACTGCTGGGCGCGTAGCGCAGCAGGGCACGGTAGTTGTCGCGGAACCGGGTGAGAATCCGGCTCAGCGTATCGACGTCGATGTCCTCCGACAACGCCCCCGCCGCACACGCCTCGGCGTGCAGCACCTGCACCGGCGGACGGCCGTCGAACGCCTCGGGCGGCAGCTCCCAGTCCACTCCGGCCAGGCCCGCCAGGTCCCGGGCGAACCAGGACAGCAGCACCTCCTCGCCGACCGGCGCCCCCTCGGCCGGTCCGGGCGGCACCATAAGGTCCACCACGGCCAGCAGGTCCACCTCGGCGCCGGCCGCGGTGAGCTGGGCGGCCATCTCCAGCGCGATCACCCCGCCCATCGACCAGCCGCCCAGCCGGTACGGGCCGTCGGGCAGCGCCTCGCGCACCGCCTCGACGTAGTGGGCGGCCATCTCCGCGATGCCGGGCAGCTCCGTGTCCGGCAGCTGGAGGGCGTAGAACGGCTGGTCGTCACCGAGGAGTTCGGCGAGCTCCGCGTAGCACAGGACATCGCCGCCGACCGGGTGGACGAAGACCAGCGGGACGCGCGACCCGCCGGTGCGCACCGGCACCAGCGCCCGGCGGCCCTGCTCGCCGCCCCCGCCCTCCCGCACCGCCTGGGCGAGCAGTTCGATGGTCGGCCGGGCGAAGAGGGCCGACAGCGGCAGGCTGCGGCCGAGACCGCGGGCGATCCTGGCCATCAGCCGCACCGCCAGCAGCGAGTCACCGCCGAGTTCGAAGAAGCTGGCGGTCACCCCGATCTCGGAGACACCGAAGAACTCCGCCCAGATCTCCGCGAGCCGGCGTTCCACGTCGTCGCGGGGCGCGACGAAACCGGCTTCGGCGGCGACCTCGTCGGGCGCCGGCAGCGCCGCCCGGTTCACCTTCCCGTTGTCGCTGAGCGGCAGCTCGTCCAGGACGATGACCCGCTGCGGCACCAGATACTGCGGGACCGCCCGGCGCAGCGCCTCGGTGATGTCCGCCTCGGTGTCGGCACGCCCGTCGTCCAGGACGACATAGGCCACCAGCCGCTTCGGGCCGTGCCGTTCACCCGCCGCGACGACCGCGGCGGCCCGCACCCCCGCGCACTGGGTCAGGGCGGCCTCCACCTCGCCCAGCTCGATGCGGTAGCCCTGGACCTTGACCTGGGAGTCCTTGCGGCCGAGGAACTCGATGGTGCCGTCGGGCAGGAAGCGCCCCAGGTCGCCGGTGCGGTAGAGGCGTTCACCGGTGACCGGGTGGTGGAAGAAGGCGGCCCGGGTCTTCTCCTCGTCGTTCAGATAGCCACGGGCCAGACCGACGCCGGCGATGTAGAGGTCGCCGGGCACCCACACCGGGCAGGGGCGCAGCGCACCGTCGAGGACGTGGAAACGCTGGTTGCGCATCGCTGTGCCGTAGGGAATGCTCACCCAGTCCTCGCCGACGTCTCCGATCGGGTGCCAGATCGACCAGATCGAGGCCTCGGTCGCGCCGCCGAGGCTCCACAGCCCGGCCTCCGGCAGCAGCAGCCGGATCCGGCGGGGCAGCGTCACCGGGATCCAGTCCCCGCTCATCATCACCAGCCTGACCGGCAGCCCGGTGAGCCGGTTCGCGAGGGCGTGCTCGGTGAACATCTCCATCAGCGCGGGCACGCTGTTCCAGATGGTCACCCCGTGCTCGGCCACCAGCTCGGCCCAGCGGGCGGGCTCGCGGTGCGCGGACGGCTCGGGCAGGACCAGGGCGCCGCCGACCGACAGCAGCCCGAAGACGTCGTACACCGACAGGTCGAAGTTGAGCGCGGACAGGCCGAGCGCCCGGTCGGCCGCGGTGACGCCGAAGCGCTCGTTGACGTCGACCACCGTGTTCAGCGCCGCCCCGTGCTCGATCATCACGCCCTTGGGCAGCCCGGTGGAACCCGAAGTGAAGATCACGTAGGCGAGGTCGGAGGGCCGGGCGCCGGACGGGCCGAGCGGCCGCTCGTCACCCTCGTCGTCGGACCGCACCACGGTCCTGGACACACCCCGCGGCCAGTCGGCCGTCTCCTCCACCCAGGGCTGGGTGACCACGCGGCTGATGCCGGCGCTGTCCAGCAGCACCCGCAGCCGCTCGGCGGGCACCCTGGCGTCGATCGGCACGTACGCCGCCCCGGCGCGCAGGATGCCGAGGGCCGCCACGACCTGCTCCCAGCCCTTGTCCATGACGATCGCCACGAGGTCGCCGGGACCGGCTCCCTGGGCCCGCAGCCGGTGCCCCACCTGGTTGGACCTGCGGTCGAGAGCGCCGTACGTCAGCGTCAGCGCCCCCGAGATCACCGCGGGCTCCTCCGGCCGCAGTGCGGCCTGGGCGAGGAACCCGTCGTGCAGCAGCCCCTCGGGCACGGGCCCGTCGGTGGCGTTGACCGCGGCCCGTACCTCCAGGTCGGCGGCCGGCACGAGGACGGGCACGGGCCGCTGCCAGGCCCCCGCGTCACGGCACAGCTCGTGCAGCAAGCGCTGGTAGCCGGAGAACATGGCGTCGACGCAGCCCGCCGGGAACAGTTCCTCGATCACGTCCCAGTTCAGGACGAGCTCACCGGCCTCCTCGACCGCCTGGTGGTCCAGCCACACCTGCGGGGTGCGCACCGAGCTGCTCACCTGGCGGCCGTTCTCCCCGATCCCGGCCAGGTACTGCACGACGCCGCGCCGCTCGGTGTCCTGCTGGCCGGTGAAGTTCACCAGGCTGGTGAACACGACCGGCGCGGCCGCCCGCACCGAGCCGCCGTGCGCCCGGTTCAGTTCCCTGAGCACCTGCACCCCGCTGACCTGGCTGTGCTCCAGATCGCTCCAGAGCCGGCGCTGGACGCTGCCCGCGCGGGCGGCGAACGTCTCGGTGGCCGAGTCGCGGATCTCCAGCAGCAGGGTGGTGGAGAAGTTGCCGACGACGTCACCGACCTGCGGGTGCAGGGGCAGGCGGTTGAAGAACAGCAGGTTCAGCGAGAAGTCGGGGGTGGCACTCCACGCCGCGATCACCTGCGAGTACGCCGTGCACAGGGCCGCGGAGGCACTGACCCCGGCCGCCGCCGCGTGCTGCTTGAACCGGCTCCAGTCCTCCTTCGACAGGGTCGCGCCCCGGTGGTTGAACACCGGCCGGTCCAGGGTGGACGGGTCGACCGCCAGCGGCAGCCGGGGCGCGGGCGGCAACGTGTCGAGCCGGTCCCGCCAGTAGGCGAGCGCCCGGTCGTACTCGGGTCCGCTCTCCAGGGCGCGGGCCTGCCGGACGTAGTCCCGGTACCGCAGCCGCAGTTCGGGCAGGGTCTCCCCGCGATAGTGCGCGGCCCACTCCCGGAACAGGATCGACGTGCTGAAACCGTCGATGATCAGCGCGTCGAAGCCCGCGTGCAGCCGGATCACCCGGTCGTCGATCCGCGTCACCCGCACGTCGAACAGCGGCCAGCGGGCGGTGTCGAAGACCTGGCGCCGCATCTCCTCGTAGACGGCGGTCAGCGCCGCCTCGCGCCCGGCCGCGTCCAGCGCGGAGACGTCGCTCTCAGGAATCACGTACGCCGGGACCTCGCGCAGCACGCGCTGCTCTCCCTCGGCGGTGAAGACCGCCCGCAGCATGTCGTGCCGCTCGATCATCGCCCGGAAGGAGGCCCCGAGCCGGTCCAGGTCCACGTTCTCCAGGTCGACCTCGATCTGGAAGTAGGTGGAGGTGTTGCCGAGCTCGAAGATGTCACCGCGGCCGACGAGGTACGCCTGCTGGAGGTCGGTCAGCGCGAACGGCTCGTAGCGCTCGTCGTCGCCACCGAGTACGACGGCTTTTGCGGGGGCCGACGGGACTGCCACGGCGTCCGTCCCCGCGTCCGGCCCCGCGTCCGTCCGGGGGGCGTGCGCTTCGACGGGCGGGGCCGGTGTGTCCGCGCGCCCGGCCGCCACCGTGGCGGGTCCGGTTCCCGCCGTGCCGTGGACCGCCTTCGCCGTGGCGGGCCCGGCCTCCGCCTCCGTTCCGGTGCCGAGGGCGGAGAGGACGTCGTCGGCGATGTCGTCGGCGCTGCGGCCGTTGAGGAACGCCGTCATCGGCAGCATGACCTCGAACTTCCGGTTCAGCGTTGACCGGATCTTCATCGCGATCAGCGAGTCCAGGCCCAGCGCCTGCAGCGGCCGACGGGTGTCGAGCGCGGCCGCCGTGGTGCCCAGAGCCTGGGCGACGGTCCGGGCCACGAGAGCCCGCACCGCCTCGGGCGTCACGGCGGGTGAGTCCTCGCTCCCCGCCACCGGGGCCGGTGGAGCCGCGTCCTGCTGCCGCGCCGCGGAGGTCACCGCGGGCGCGGGCCCGGCCGCGGGTTCCGCGGCCGGCCGCGTCACGGCCGGGGCGAACCGCACCCCGTCGGCCTCCGCGACCACCCGGCCGTCCGCGGCGACGAGCCGGATACGCGCCTGAGCGCCGCCGTCGAACAGTTCCGCGTGACAGCGCAGCCCCTCCTGATGGCCGCCACGCCCGTAGTGGACGAAGCGGTCGAGCCCGACGGGCAGGAGCGCCGGACCGCCCGACGGGAAGCAGGCCAGCGCGGTCTGGAACATCGCGTCGAGCAGACCCGGATGCATCAGATAGGGCTCCGCCTCGCCGGGCAGCGCGGCCCGGATCACGGCCGTGGCCTCACCCCGGCCCACCCTGATCCGCTCCACCCGGCGGGCGGCCGACCCCAGGTACAGCGCACGCTGCCACAGCAGCCGGTACAGCTCGTCGCCGGACAGCTCCCGGCCCGACTCGGCCCGTGCGAGCGTCACCGTCGGGGCGGCCGGTGCGCCGGGCCGGGCCCGGCCCGCGGCGTGCAGCTGCCAGCCACCGGACGCGTCCTGCGCGTAGTAGCGGAACTCCCCGTCGTCCAAGACCAGTTGAGCGGCACGTTCGGTGACCGTGGACGGGTCCGCGCCGACCGGTTCCAGCACCAGGTCGACGGGCAGTTCCAGGTCCTCGACGGACACCGGACCCGGCCCGGCGAGGTCGGTGACCGCCTCGATCACCGACTCCAGGAACACCCCGGCGCCGACCACCGGCCGTCCGCCGACCACGACGTCGCCGAGACAGGGGTGCGCCGCCGGGTCCAGCCGGGCGGAGAACTGCGCCTGTGCGAGCGGGGACGCCAGCCGGACGCCCACCAGGCGCGTCGGCTCCACCGGCCGCGGCGCGCTGCGCGGGGCCACGGTGGGTGTGGGGTCTAGCCAGTAGTGCTGTTTCTGGAAGGGGTAGGTGGGGAGTGGGGTGGTGTGGGGGTGGTAGGGGGCGAGGAGGGTGGGCCAGTTGATGGTGGTGCCGTGGGTCCAGGCGTGGGCGGCGGAGTGGATGAAGTGGTGGAGGGTGCCGTGGTTGCGGTGGAGGG
>NZ_JBEYCX010000036.1:0-34768 GCF_040632975.1 Streptomyces sp. NPDC013455
CGGAAATCCGTGTGATACGGGGGCGCGGTGGAAGCGGACGTGGCAGCGTTGGCCGTCGGCGTGCTGGCGGCTGTCGTGACGGGTACGGCGACTGGTGGGAGCCGCGGCGACCGCACCCGCCGACGCGGCGGACGGCGCGGCGGTGTTCCAGCCGGTGCTGCGCCCCCTGGTGGCCGCGGCCGTCGCCGAGTTGCTCGAACAAGCCGGCGCGGGCGGCGCCGAGCCCGGCGAGGTGGCGGTGTTCGCCCCGCAGTACGCGCGCTGGCTGGCACGACGGCTGGCCAAGGCGGCCGCCCGGACACTGGTCGTCGAACTCGCCACCGCGCGGGCCGCGGACGACCTGTCCGGCGCCACCGCGGCGGCCCGGTTCGCCGACTTCGCCGCCCGGGCGGGCACCCGGGCCGGTCTCACCCGGTTGTTCGCCGGATACCCGGTGCTCGCCCGTCTGCTGGCCCGCACCTGCCGGCACACCGCCCGGTCCGGCGCCGAGCTGCTGACCCGGCTCGCCGCCGACCGGCGGGAGCTCGCCGACACGTTGTTCGGCGGGCGGGACCCGGGCCCGCTGGCCGCCGTCGAGCTGGGACTGGGGGACCTGCACCAGCAGGGCAGGTCGGTGGCGGTGCTCCGGTTCGCCGGCGGCGGCAGCGCGGTGTACAAGCCGCGCCCGGTCGACCAGCACGCCCTGCTCGACCACATGGCCGGCTGGCTGGACGCCAGAGCACCGGGCCTGGCGTCGCGCACCCCGCGCTGGGTGGCCGGGGACGGCTACGGGTGGCTGGAGTACATCGACCACCGGACGTGCCGCTCGCTGACCGAGATCGACCGGTTCCACCGCCGGCAGGGCGCGCTGATCGCACTGGCCTACACCCTCGAAGGGGTGGACCTGCACTGCGAGAACCTCCTCGCCCACGGCGACCAGCCCGTGCTCGTCGACGTCGAGACACTGCTGCACCCCGCCCTGCGGGAGGGGAGGACCACCCGGCCGGATCCGGCCGCCGGGGTGCACGCCTCCTCGGTGCACCGTACCTGCCTGCTGCCGCAGCTCCTGATGGGCGAGCTGGGCGCGGTCGACGTGTCCGCGCTGGGCGGCGCACCCGGCGCGGAATCCCCCGACACCCGGATGGTCTGGGAGGACGCCGGCACGGACGAGATGCGCCTGGTACGCCGTCCGACGCCGTTCACCGGAGCGCTGAACCGGCCGTACAGCGACGCGGCGGCGCTCGGGAACGCCGACCGGCTGGCCGCGGTCCTGGCGGGATTCCGCACCGGGTACGACACCGTCGTCCGGTACCGCGACGAACTGTCCGAGCCGACCGGGCCGTTGGCCGCCGGCGCCGAGGCGGTGGGCCGGCTCGTGGTCCGCCCGACGAGGCTGTACGCCACCCTGCTGGAGGAGGCGACCCATCCGCAGGTGCTGCGCGACGGGCTCGACCGGGACGCCATGTTCGCGGTGCTGTGGGCCGAGTCGGAGGGCGACCCGGCCCGCCAGGCCCTGATCGAGTACGAGATCGCCGACCTGTGGGACGGCGACGTCCCCGTCTTCTTCCACCGGCCCGGCTCGACGGAGGTCTTCGCCTCGGACGGAAGCCCGGTGAACGGTGTCCTGGACACCTCCGGCCTCGCCTCGGCACGGGCGAAGCTCGCCGCCATGAGCACCGTCGACCGCCGCGCCCAGGAGTGGATCATCTCGGCCACCCTGGCGTCCGCGGAACCGGGCACCGCCGGACCCCACCACCGGGTGGGCCGCCGGGCCCGCCCGGCCCCCGCCGCCCTGCCGGAACCCTCCGCGCTGCTGGCCGCCGCCTCCGGAATCGCCGACGAGATCGCCGGCCGGGCCGTCCACGGGCACGGGCGGGTCAACTGGCTCGGCCTCGAGGCGGTCGGCGACCGCTGGACGGTGCTGCCGATGGGTGCCGGGCTCGCCCAAGGATACAGCGGGGTGGCCCTGTTCCTGGCCCAGCTCGGCGCGCTCACCGGCTCCGCCCGGCACACCGGGCTGGCCCGGGCGGCACTCGCCCCCGTGCCCGAACTCGTCGCCGCGTTGGCCGCCGACCCGGCGCTCAGCCGCGCCGTGGGCCCGGGCGGCTTCGAAGGTCTGGGCGGAATCTGCTACGCCCTCGCACGGGCGGCCACCCTGGTCGACGACGACCTCGCCGGGTGCCTGCCGACGGCGCTCGACGCCCTGGCGCTGGCGGCGCTCGACGACGACGCTCCACCGGACGTGTCGGCCGGCCTGGCCGGAGCGCTCGCCGCCCTGCACGCGGTGCACCGTGAGCGCGGGCTGCCGCAGGCCGCCGACCTCGCCCACCGGATCGCCGAGCGGCTGCTGCGGCTTCCGCCGGCCGACCGGCCCGGCGACGGGACGCCGGAACGCTTCGGCTTCGCCGCGGGCGAGGCCGGGATCGGCTGGGCGCTCGTCCGGCACGCCCGCTTCGCCGGCGGCTCGCTGGGCGCGCGGGCCGACGTGGCCGGCCGGGCCAGGCTGGCAGCCGCACTCGCGGCGGCGGACCGGCTCGACGCGGGCTGGTGCTCCGGCATGGCCGGCGTCGTGCTGGCGGCGGCCGACGTGGGGCTCTGCCCGCAGGCGGACGGCCCGGCCCGGGACGCGAGCCGCCGGCTCACCGAGCACCCACCGGTGGCCGACCTCAGCCTGTGCCACGGCGAGCTGGGCATCGCGGAGGCGGTGGCCGCCCTCGCCGGGCGCGGCCATGCCGGGGCGCGGAGCAGCCTGACCGGCCGGACCGGCCTGGTCCTCGGACTGCTCCACGACTGGGGGCCCCGCTGCGGGACACCCGGGCACGTACCGACACCGGGCCTGATCACCGGGCTGTCGGGCATCGGCTACACCCTGCTCCGGCTCGGCTTCGCCGACATCGTGCCCTCGGTCCTGCTGCTGGGCGGAGGGCAGGACTGAACGTCCCGGTACCGCCGGCAACCTGTGCCCGCGGCCCGGGCACCACGACGACCTTTTCGCAGAGCACGGCAGTCAACGAACAGAACGATCCCAGGTCGAATCGACCCTCCACGGAGAGGAACACCCATGTCCCACTTCCTGCAGAACGGTACCGCTCACGGCGAGGCCACGGGCGCGTCCGAGGCGGTCACCGACCCGGCAGGCGAGATCAGACTGGTCCGCTGGAACGGGGCATGCGCCCGGACCCGGGCGCTGGCCGGAATGAGCCTCGGCAGCGGCGTGGTGGTCGACCTCGGCTCCGCCACCATCACCACCGTGTCGGTGCCGCTCTGATCCGCCACCATCATCACCGTGCCAATGCCGCCTGATCCGCCACCATCACCACCGTGCCAATGCCGCCTGATCCGCCGGCACGCACGGCCCGCGCGAACAGGTCTGCTGGCTCGGGACAAGTGACTACTATCCGGAGCTATGCGTCTGCGGGCAGCTCAACTCATTGGTCGTGAGGCCGAAGTCACCGAGCTCGGCGAAACGTTGCGCCATCTGGACCGGTCGCGCGGAGGCACGGCGTTCCTGGTGGGGGACGGGGGAGTCGGCAAGACGCGGCTGGTCGCCGAGTTGATCGGGTCGGCGCTGGACGCCGGCGTCCGGGTCCTGAAGGGCCGGAGCAGCACCATCGGACCCATGGTGCCGCTCCGGCCCCTCACCGAGGCCCTGATGCCGCTCTCACGCGGCGGGGTGACACCGGACGAGGCGAGCCTCGGGCCGTACCGTCCGGTGCTCGGCCGGCTCGTCCCGGGCTGGAGCACCGGCGCCCCCGACCAGGGATCGACGGTGGTGCTCGCCGAGGCGGTCCTGCGGCTGCTCTCCTCCGCCGGCCGCGACAACGGCTGCCTGCTGGTGCTGGAGGACCTGCACGACGCCGACACCGAGACCCTCGCCGTCGTCGAGTACCTGGTCGACAACCTCGAACAGCAGCCGCTCATGCTGGTGGCGACCATCCGGCCGGAACCCGGCGAGGCGTTGCGCCTCGCCGAGTCAGCCGGGCGCCGTGGCAGCGCGACGGTGTTCCGGCTGGCACCGCTGGACGCCGACGAGGTCGGCCGGATGATCGCCTCCTGCCTGGACACCGAACCGGGCATGCTGTCAGCCGAGGTGCTCACCCAGATGTGGCAGGACAGCGCGGGCATCCCGTACCTGGTCGAGGAACTCCTCCAGGGAGCGGTCGCCGGCGGCTCGCTCGTCCGTGAGGGCGCGACCTGGCGGGTGGCCGGCGACCTCCGCCGCAACATGCCCCGGGCACTGCTGGAAGGCGCCATCCACCGTATCGACCAACTCGGCCCGCAGGGACGGACACTGCTCTCCGCCGCCGCCGTGCTGGGCCGGCGGTTCCCCTTGTCGGTGCTCCAGCTGGTGACCGGCTTCGACGACCGGAGCCTGCTCAGCCACCTGCACGCGAGCGTGGCGGCCCGGCTGGTCACCGCCGACGAACCCGCCCCCGACTGGTACGCCTTCCAGCATCCGCTGACCGCCGAGGCGCTGCTCGCGCAGCTCACCCCGTCCGCCCGGGCCGCCCTGTCCCATCAGGCCGCGAACGCGATCGAAACCCTCAACCCGGGCTTGCCGGGCGACTGGTGCCCCCTGGCGGCGACCCTGCGCGCCGACGCCGGCGACGCCGTCCGGGCCGGCCGGCTGTTCACCGAGGCAGGGCGCCGTGCCCTCGCCGACGGCGCGGTCGGTTCGGCGGTCGCGTTGCTCGACCGTGCCGAGCGGTTACTGGCGGGGGGCGGCGACTTCGCCGCCCGCGCCGAGGCCCTGGAGGCGCTGCTGCCCGCGCTGGCCGACACCGGGGACTTGACGCGCGCGCTCAGCCTCGCGGGCAGCCTGCGCGAACTCGTCGGAGCCGGCCTGGGCGAGGCCAGGCTGGCGGCCTTGCACACCCGCCTCGCGCACGTCGCCTACATGGCGGGTCGCTGGGCCGACGGCAACAACCAGATCGAACGGGCCCGCGCCCTGCTGGGAACCTCGCCGGACGAGGCGCTCACCGCGCTGACCGACGTGGTGGAGGCGTACCTGTGCCTCGACACGCCCGGACAGGACCGCACCCTGCGGGCCGAGCGGCTGGCCCGGGCCGCGCTCGCCACCGCCGAGCGGCACAACCTGCCCCTGGTCACCTGCCAGGCATGGGAGCTGCTGGGCGTGGTCGCCCGGGAACGCGACCTGTCGGAGGCCAGCACCTGCTTGGAACGGGCGATGAGCACCGCCGAGCGGAACAGCCTGCCGCTCCAGCGGATGTACGCGCTCACCCGGCTCGGCGGCATCAGATGGCTGGACGACGGCAGCACCGCCACCCTGGAGGAGGCCCGCACGGAGGCCCGGCGGTTGGGGGCGGTCACCGTCGTCTACGACGTCGACGGAATCCTCACCCTGCACGACGTGCTGTGCGGCCGGTTCGCCGAGGCCCGGGCGCTGGGCGACGAGACGCTGACCATGGCGGGTCGCCTGAAGATGACGTCGCTCGTCCGCTACCTGCTGATGACCCGCTCGGTCCTCGCGGCCCACCAGGGCGACCGGGCCGCCATGGAGGAGACGCTGACCGAATTCCAGCACTGGGGCGGAAGCGGCTCGCCCGAGGAGCCGCTGGCCCTCGGCCTGGCCCGGGTCTTCTGCGCCCTCCTGGAGGAGAACAGGGAGCTGGCGGCCCGGAACCTCGCCGACCTCCAGGCGCTGGAGGCCGAGAACCCGACCACCTTCCACCTGGGTGGACGGCAGGGCCTCGGCCTGTTGCTCGACGTCCAGGACGGCCGGGCCGACCGCGGTGACCTCGACCGGGTGGCCGCCAGTGCCGCGGGCCGGATGCGCTGGAACCGCCACTTCGTCCTGCTCGCCGAGGCCGTCCTGCTCGGCCGGGAGGGCCGGCCCGAGGCGGCCGGCCGCGCGGCGCTTTCCGCCCGGCAAGCGGGCGCGCCCTACCCGACCGCCCGCCACCTCGGGCAGCGGCTGGTCGCGGCGGAGGCCCACGCGATGGGCTGGGGCGACCCGGAAACATGGCTGCGGGAAGCCGAGCACCACTTCCGCGAGACCTCCGCCACCGCGGTGGCCGGCGCGTGCCGGACCCTCCTCCGCTCGATCGGCGCGCCGGTGCGCCAGCACCGCACCGGCAGCGACCGGATCCCGCCGGAACTGCGCCTGAAGGGCATGACGGTCCGCGAGTACGAGATCTTCCGGCTGTTGGCCGACCGCCCCAGCAACAAGGACATAGCCGCCCGGCTCTACATATCCCCGCGCACCGTCGAGAAGCATGTCGCCAACCTGATCGCCAAAACGGGCTCGTCCAGCCGCTCACAGCTGTGCGCCCTGGCGGCGGAGCAGGCTTGATGGCGGGGTCGGCGTGAGACTACGGCGCGTCGCACCACCGCCGCGGTCCGGCCGGCGGCGCCCCGCGATTCGGTTCCTCGTACTTCAGGCCCAGCCAGGGCGTCCGCCCCGGACCGCACCCGTGTCGGGCGCTACCCGGCCCGCCCTGCGGGGTCGTCGTCGGTGTCGGCCAGAGCGGCCCGCATCGCCCGCAGCCTCCGGTCCTGTACGTGCCCCTGGAACGCCATCCACCCCACGAAGACCACGGTGAGCACCCCGAAGCCGATGGACTGCCTGGCGTCTCCGGTCAGCGCCAGCAGTACGGTGAGCCCGCCGAACAGCAGCACGAGGAGCACCAGGGCCGCCCGGCGGTGGCGCGTCTGATGCAGGCGCTGCGCCACGAGATCACGCATGGCCCGGCGTTCCCGGGGGGCGTCGGGCACCTCACCGTGGCGGAGCCCGAGGTCCAGGGACACCAGATCGTCCGCGGAGCCGCCCGCGGCACGCTTCTCCCTGCGTCGCCGGGCGACCAGCACGGCGATCGCTCCTACGGAGGTGACGGCCGTGCGGAGGAGCACGGACGCGAACGACCGCCCGGGGAACAACAGCATGATCAACGCGCTGGCGGCGAGCAGGGACAGAAGCACCTGAAGCCATAAGCGCCGGCCCAGGAAAAGGCCGACGCGCTCGGTCATGGGCGCCCGGCCGTCACGACCGGTGGTCTGGACTCGCTTGCTCTCGGACAGGGTCACGAGCCGATTCCTTCCCCGTTGAACTGCCTCATGTGGCCTGCTGATACCCCGCGTCGGCGGGGACAGCCGCCCCGTGCGCGCAGCGCGGGTCATGAGCAGGCAACGAGATACGCCCGGCGCAACCACCGGCTGCCGGCACCGCCCGCCCCGGCGCTGCGAGGCCGCGCGTGCCGGGTGTGGGCAGGTATCGGGCACATCCGGTTCGACCGAGTGACCGCCTCCACCGTCCTCACCGCCGTGGCAGGAGAGGCCCTGCCGCGGCGATCCCGCACGGGACGGACGGCTGCCCCGCCCGCCTCTACTGGCCGTGCGACCTCCCACCTCGACCGGCGGCGATGCGACGGACCGCCTCCTCAACACTCTGTCGAAGACGGACCCGAGGGCCTGAACGCCCGGCGGTACGCGGTGGGGGAGACCCCGACGCTGCGGGCGAAGTGCCGGCGCAGGTTCGCCGCCGAGCCGAGCCCGCACTGCTCGCCGATCCGTTCGACGGGCAGGTCGCTGCGCTCCAGGAGCGTCTGGGCGCGGGCGATCCGCTGCTGCAGCAGCCACTGCAGCGGGGTCGTCCCGCAGAACTGCTGGAGCCTGCGGTGGAAGGTCCGGGGCGACATCCGTGCCCGGCGCGCCAGTTCCTCGACGGTCAGCGGCTCGTCCAGCCGCTCGGTGGCCCACTGGAGCACCGGGCCCAGGCTGTCGTCGTCGGTGGGTGGCAGCGGCGCCTCGATGAACTGGGCCTGGCCGCCGGCGCGGTGGGCCGGCACGACGAGCCGCCGGGCGAGCTGCCCGGCGACGTCCGCGCCCAGGTCCCGGCGGACCAGGTGCAGACACAGGTCCAGCGCCGCCGTCGCCCCGGCGCTGGTGAGCACGGAGCCTTCGTCGGTGTAGAGCACGGAGTCGTCGACGACGACCCGCGGGTGGCGGGCGGCGAGCTGGGCGGTGTGCTGCCAGTGAGCGGTGGCCCGCCGGCCGTCGAGCAGGCCGGCGGCGGCGAGCGCGAATGCGCCGGTGCACAGCGACACCATCCGGGCGCCGGAGCCGGCGGCGGCACGCAGCGCTTCGACGAGTTCGGCGGGCACCTCCTCTCCGTCCTCCACGACCGCGTCGGGGACGGAGGGCACGATCACGGTGTCCGCGCCGGCCAGGCCGTCGAGTCCGTGGTCCGCGCGCACCGAGAAGACCCCCGCGTCGCCGCTCTCTCCGCACAACCGCAGCTCGTACCAGGGGTCGGCGAGATCGGGCTGCGGGATGCCGAAGACCGCACAGGCGAGGGAGAGTTCGTACAGCTCCCACAGCGAGGTGCCCACTCGGGGATCCGGTACGACGGCGACGGCGACGACTCCTGGACGCATACCGCGACCCTATGGCAGGAATGGTGCGGGCAGCGTCAGTCCTGCCACTGTCGGCCGGTTTCCGCCGCTGAGAGCGTGAAGCCATGAACGACCACGTGAACGACAAGCCCTCCGTCACCGTCCTCGGCCTCGGCCAGATGGGCGCGGCCCTCGCCGGCGCCCTGCTCGCCGCCGGCCACCCCACCACCGTCTGGAACCGCACCGCTGCCAGGGCCGAACCGCTCGCCGCCCGCGGGGCGGTGCACGCCGCCTCCGTTGCCGAGGCCGTGGAAGCGAGCGAGCTGGTCCTGGTGTGCGTCCTGGACTACGTCGCCGTGCGCGAGCTGCTCGCCCCGGTCGCCGGCCGGCTGCGCGGCCGGGTGCTGGTCAACCTCACGACGGGTTCACCGGAACAGGCCAGGGCGGAGGCGGAGTGGGCCGCCGAGCACGGCGCCGGCTATCTGGACGGCGGGATCATGACGACACCGCCCGGCGTCGGGGACCCGGCCAACATGGTTCTCTACAGCGGCGACCCGGAGCTGTTCGCCGCGCACCAGGACACCCTGGCCGCGCTCGGCGACCCGGTCGGCCTCGGCGCGGATCCGGGGCTGGCGTCCCTCTACGACGCGGGACTGCTCGGCCTGATGTGGTCGGTCTTCGGCGGCTGGCTGCACGCGACGGCGCTGGCCGGCGCGGACGGGGTGGCGGCCCGGGACTTCACGGCGGTCGCGAACCGCTGGCTGAGGACGGTCGCCTGGTTCATGACCGGGTACGCGGAGCAGATCGACGCGGGCGTCTACCCGGGGGACGACGCCACCATCGACGTCCAGATCGCGGCGATCGGCCATCTCCTGCACGCCAGCGCGGACCGGGGCGTCGACACCCGCCTGCCGGAGCTGCACCTGGAGCTGATGCGGGCCGCCGCGGCGGCGGGCCACGGCGGGGACAGCTATGCCCGGATCATCGAGGAGTTCCGGAAGAAGTAGAAACGAAGGGACGAAGGGCCGTCACTGCGCCGGGGAGTGACGGCCCTTCGCCGTGGCAGGGCAAGTCGCCCGGCCCGACCGCGAGCGCGGCACGCACGAACACGGCGGGCGGGATGCTTCCGCCCGGCTTGCTGCCCGCCTACCGCCTCCACACCGCTCGCTGGCCGCCGGACGGGACCTCATGCCGCTGCGGCGCGGAACGCACTGGGGCTCAGGCCCTTGTGGCGTTTGAACGCGGCACTGAAGCCAAAAGCGTCGGCATAGCCGACTGACCTTCCGATCTGAGCGATGCTGAGGTCGGTGTCGGTCAGGAGCGCCGCGGCTTCGTCCATGCGGCATTCCGTGAGGTAGGCGAGAGGCGGGCGACCCATCAGCTTGGTGAAGCGCTTGGCGAACAGCGCCCGGGAGACGCCGGCTCGACTGGCCAGCGACGCCACCGACCAGGCCTCGGCGGGCCGGTCGTGGAAGGCCTGCAGGGCGGGAGCGAGGACTGGGTCGGCGAGGCCCCGGTACCAGCTGGGCGCGTCACCGCCGGCCTGTTCGAACCAGGTGCGCAACGTACACACCAGGGCCCAGTCGAGGAGCCGGTCCATCAGCGCCTGGGAACCGGCGGAGAGACGGGCGGCGTCGGCGGCGGCCGTCTCAAGCCAGGCACACACCTCAACGTCCTCCTTGATCACCAGGACGGGCGGAAGGGCGCGCAGAAGCCGCTCGTGGCGGTGGCCCGAGGCCCGGTAGGCGCCCACGATCAGCGCGGTCGCCTGCTCCGGGCCAGTGCCCCAGTGGATACCGCCGAGTTGCCGGTCGGTGCACTCGGCGTCCGTGGTGAAGCAGGCGATCTCGTACGCCGCGTGGGAGTTGTGGACACTGGTGGGATGGTCCGCGAGGTGGAACGGTGCGAGGCCGCGCACGATGGCGGTATCGCCCACGCCGACCGCTCGCTCGGTCCCGTCGGGCAGCAGCAGGGTGCCCCCGCCGCGCAGCACGCTGATCATGGTGAGTGGTGCGTCGTCGGTGAAGCGGATGGCCCAGGGCGCCGTCAGTGCGGCGTGGCTGACGACCGAGCCCTCGGCCCGGATGCCACTCAGTAACGAACTCAATGGGTCCACGGGACGCATCGTAGACGATCTCCTATGTTCCGGAGCGTTTCTCCCATGGATCATCTATGTGATCGCGGCTGTACTGGATTCATCGAATCGACCGAGATCTCAGCCGGGAGACACCGTGACGCAGCACGACAGCCACGCCAGGACAGCCCTGGTGGTCGTCGCACACCACCGCACCGATTCCCTCACCGCGAACACGGCCCGCCGTGCCGCCGCCCGGCTCGAAGCCGCCGGATACCGCATTGACCTGCTCGACCTGCACGCCGAGGGGTTCGACCCACGGATGACCACGTCGGATCAGCCGGACTGGGGCAACAGGGACAAGGCGTACTCGGACGAAGCGCACGCTCATATGCGGCGCATCCTCGACTCCGATGTCGTCGTCGCCGTCTTCCCGGTGTACTGGCAGAGCGTGCCGGCCATCCTCAAGGGCTGGATCGACCGTGTATGGAACTACGGTTTCGCCTACGGCCGCAGCAAGCCCCGCCTCGCCGGCAAGCGCATGCTGTGGCTGGGCCTCGCCGGCGCCGCTGCCGACGACCCCATCGTGGAGGGGATGCGAACCGTCCTCGAAACCCATCTGAGCGAAGGCATCGCCTACTACTGCGGCTTCTCCCATTCCTCCGTCGGCCTGCTCACCGACGCGGAGGAGCGCCCGCAGCGCGTCGACCCTGAAGGCAACCTCCTGATCGGCCAGGCGGTCGCGGGCGCCGAGCGAGAGGCGCAGTACGCCGACTTCGACCGACGTGCACGGGAGTTCGTGGAGAAGTTCGTCGCCGAGGGACTCGTGGCAGCCTGACCGCCGGGGCAACGCAGGTGGTCGTGGACGACCTGTGGGTGCCGAATGCCAGAGGCCGAGCTGGTGCTCCAAGGCCTTCCCGGCAGGGGTGCACCCCAGGGCGTTGACGGCACGCCGCGTGTGCGTTTGCTGTCGAACGGGTCGCCAAGCGCCCGTTGGCCTCGAGTGGCGATGGTGGCCGGCCCGGCGATGCCGACGAGGTGGATGACGATCGCGGTGATACCGCCGAGGCCCATCCGCGCGTACTCCCGAACGTCCGTACCCGGGCGCCCGGCGCGGCGGCCGTTGTGGGACGGCACCGTGGTGTGCGGGGGCGAGGCGACAGCCGCGCGGCCCGAGTGCTCGCCGTCGTACAGAGCCGCGTCGGCAGCCCGCTGTCATTCTCAGGCAACTTCCCGAAGCCTGATCGGAGCACCAGCCGTCACTCAGCGTGCGCGCATCACGGAAAGCGAGCCAGAACCCGAGTTCCGACGGCACCCGGTGGCACACAGGACGCACCCTCGGAGGCGGAGAGACCCGGGGCACGCCTCGTTCCCCTGCGAGACTGAGGATGCCAAGCCGTTGCGAGACTGAGGACGCCAAGCCGTGCACAGCAAGAAAGAAAGACCGTGAACGAGGTACAAGAGGGTCTCTGCTTCGCAGGCTCCGCCATGGTGACCCTGTTCGTCATCGGGGCGGGCAACGAACCGCTGCCGCCGGAGACGTTCCACCTCGCCGGACGCGCACCCGACGAGGTGCACCCTTACGTGCTGCAGGAACAGCCGCCAGTGATCGCGTCGCTCGGCCTCGTGTCGTACGACCTCACCTTCCGCGACACCTCTCTCGTCCTGTCCACCTACACGTGCGAGGCCCTGCGCCGCCTGTGCGCGGACGGCCGAGCCGTGGCCTGGGCCGGCTTCGAGGGGTCGTTCCACTACGACCACCTCCTTACCGAGGACATAGCCTCCTCGGTCTACGGATACTCTGCGAGTGGCGCCGAGCCCGTCGTCGCATGGGACTTCGCCACCCTGCGCAGCGCGGCCTGGAGGCAGCGGATAGCCGGAATCCGCGCGACCCTGCAGGAACTGCTGCGTTGACGTCGAGCCACTCACTCCGGCAGGCCCACACCGTGGTGACCCGCGTTCGATGGCACACGCGCTGAACCTGGCGATGGTCAGCAGGACCTCCGTCTCGGTGCCGCATGCGGGGCAGGGCCGCGGGGTGATGCAGCGGAGTCCCAGGCGGGCCAGCCGCCGACCTTCCGGCCGGGTGCACTGGACAGCATGCAGTCGCAGCACGTCCGTGCTGGCAGGTCCGGCTGGCACAACCTGCGGAACGACCTGCTGCTGCGCTGGCCGGTTCCCGTCGGGGCGTACGTGATCATGGCCATTCCTGCGAGGCGGACGAGGGCTCCATGACGTCGAAGCGACCGGGGCGGTATCCGTCGGCGATCACGCGCCAGGCGATCGACCCGGCGACGGAAATCCCGCCTTACGCAGCCATGCCAGGGGTCCTCCGAGCGAACCGGTGTGCTGACGGCTGCCCGGCGGATCCGTACGGGGCCTCAGGACATGCTGCCCCGGCACACGGTCCCAGGGGCCGGGGTGCGGCCCGTGCGGAGGTATCGGTCGACCGTCTCCGTGACGCAGCGGTTCTGCGGGTATGTGCCGTGGCCCTCCTCCTCGGCCGTCAGGAGCACGCCGACACCCTTGCCCAGGGCGCGGGCCATGTGGCGGGCGCCGGAGTACGGGGTGAGCGGGTCGCCGGTGCCCCCGACCACCAGGACGGGGGCCGCGCCGTCGGCGTTCACCTGGGGCGTGGCGCGCTCGCCGTCGAACGGCCAGTCGTAACAGAGGTAGACGCCGGTGGACCAGGCCGCGCCGAAGACGGGTGAGGCGGCTTTGATGCGGGCCTCGTCCCTGTCGAGGCGTTCGAAGCCGGGGCGCAGGCTGGAGTCCGCGCAGGTGATCGCGGTCCGGGCGGCGCGGCTGCTGTCGCGCGGGGTCGCCGCGTGGTCGGCGGAGCCGATGTCGTCCGCGCCCTTGCCCAGCGGACGGCCGTCGTTGTGGTCGATCAGCGCGGTGAGGGCCTTGGCGAGCGGCGACCATCCGTCTGTGCCGAGGTCGAGATGGTCGCTGACGGCGTATGCGAGGTCGTCCGCGTCGAGGTACCTTCCGCCGCCGGCCGGGGCGGGCTTCTTCTCCAGGCGGTCGGCCAGGCGCGCCATGCGTCGCGCGGCCTCTTCGGGCCCGTCGCCGGTCGGGCAGTGGCGGATACTGGCCGCGCAGTGCGCAGCGAACCGGTCGAACGCTGCCTGGACCGCCTTGACCTGCGACAGCTGCTCCTCGTCGAGGTCCTCGGTCGGATCGATGGACGCTTCGAGGACGAGCCGTCCGACGTGCGACGGGTACAGGTGGGCGTAGACCGCGCCGAGCGCCGTTCCGTACGAGACGCCGAAGTAGTGCAGCCGCTCGTCGCCGAGGAGGTAGCGCATCAGGTCGAGGTCGCGCGCGGTGTGCGAGGTGCCGATGTACGGGAGGAGCGCCCCGGAGTGCTCGGCGCAGGCGTCGGCCCCGTCGTAGCCGGTGTCGTCCGCGGTCTTCCCGCAGCGCACGGGGATGGTCGCGCCAACGCCGCGCGGGTCGAAGGAGACCAGGTCGTAGCGGTCGAGGAGCGGCTTGTACTGGTTGAGGCGTTCAGGCAGTCCGCTCACGCCGGACACGCCGGGGCCGCCGAAGTTGAGGACGAGCGAGCCGATGCGCCGGGCGTTCGGGCCGGTGGCCTTGCGGCGGATCAGGGCGACGTCGATCGTCCTGCCGTCTGGTGTGCGGTAGTCGAGGGGGGCCTTCATGGTGGCGCAGTCGTAGCCCGTGCGCGCGGTGGGCGGCGAGGTGCAGCGGGACCAGTGGAGGTGCTGGCCGGTGGTGAGCGCGGTGGGCAGACCGGCCGGCGGATTGTTCGCGGTGAACTCCGTACGCGGCTCCGCACTCCGGCCGAGAGCGTCGTGCCGGAGCCAGGCGCCGACGACCCCGATCACGGCGAGGACGACCCCGGCGATGATCCGCGCACCGACCGAGAGGCCCGGTCTATGGCTTCGTATCGGATCTGCGTCACTCATGGAAATGCCCCGCGCTCCCGCCCTTGGACGTCCAGGCCCCGTGCCCGCATGCCCGTATCCGTGATCGTCCGATCGTCGAATGAGTGCAGGGTACAAGCCGCCTCCGACAGCCCGGCTCGCGAGTGTGCCCAGTACATGCAGACCGCCCCGTGCTCACACGACTCCTCCTGCGGTCCAGCGCGGCGTGTGCTGGACGCCCGGCTGCCGGGTGTGCGGTGGCGGCCGTGTGGCGGCCGTGCACCCCGGGCGCGCCGCAGAGCCCGCCTCAGCCGCCGCCAGGTCATCTGCCCTGGCGGCCGGCATCCCGTGTGGGTGTGGGCCCATCGCCCGTGTGGAGGTTCCACCGCGTCGCCGCGGCGCACGGGCGAAAACCGAGCTGCGCCAGAGGTATTGACGCTTCCCGTGAGGCTTCTATCATCCAAGGCGTCCGATGAGTCGGATTGTGTTCGAGCTATCGAACATGGCATGACGGAAGCGGTTCGCGCTTTTCGCACAGACCAGCACGACAGCACCCGCACCATCCGTACCGGTAAGGCTCTCGCCACGCCCCACACATCGGCTCGGAATGGCACACACGGCAGTTCGCGTGGCGAGCCCGGCACGCCTTTCACCTCACCGCACCAGGAGATCGATATGTCATGGCTCGGTCAAAGGCATACCCGTCGCGGAGCACTGGCGACAGCCACCGGTCTGATCGCCGGGGCCGCCCTGCCCGCCACGTGGCCCACGCGCGCCGCCGCGTCCACACCCTCCGAAGCGCCGACGCTCTCGGCCGCCGCGTCGTATACGAACCCGGTGATCTGGCAGGACTTCGCGGACATCGACATCATCCGCGTCGGCGACACCTACTACTACTCGGCCTCGACGATGCACTACTCGCCGGGGGCGCCCATCCTCCGCTCATACGACCTGGTCAACTGGGAGTTCGCCGGCCACTCGGTGCCGGTCCTGGACTTCGGGGCCAAATACGACCTGAACGGAGCCCGTGGCTACGTCAGGGGCATCTGGGCGTCATCGCTCGCCTACCGGCCGAGCAACAGGACGTTCTACTGGCTGGGTCAGATCGACTTCGCCAAGACGTACATCTACACCGCCACCGCCGTGGAGGGGCCCTGGAGCAGACTCACGACGATCAACAACGCGTACTACGACGCGGGGATGCTCATCGACGATGACGACACCATCTACGTCGCGTACGGCAACACCACCATCAGCGTGGCCCAGCTCTCCGCGGACGGCCGCAGCCAGGTGCGCACACAGCAGGTGTTCAGTACGCCGTCCAGCGTCGGCACCCTCGAGGGCTCCCGGTTCTACAAGATCAACGGGAATTACTACATCTTCCTCACCCGCCCCGCCAACGGCCAGTACATCCTGAAGTCGACCAGCGGCCCCTTCGGCCCCTACACGATGCGGCAGGTCCTCCTCGACCTGCGCGGCCCGGTCTCCGGCGGCGGGGTGCCGCACCAGGGCGGGCTCGTGCAGACCCAGAACGGCGCCTGGCACTACATGGCCTTCGTGGACGCGTACCCCGGCGGGCGGATCCCCGTCCTGGCTCCGATCACATGGACCTCGGACGGCTGGCCCGTCGTGCAACTCGTCAGCGGCGCCTGGGGCACTTCGTACCCCAGTCCGGTCGTCCCGCCCCCGCCCCGGCAGGTCAGGCCGCTCACCGGCGTCGACACCTTCGACGGAACCACCCTCAAACCGGCATGGGAATGGAACCACAACCCGGACAACGGCAAGTGGTCCGTCAGCAACGGCCTGACCCTGAGCACCGCCACGGTCACGAACGACCTGTACTGGGCCCGGAACACTCTCACCCACCGGATTCAGGGCCCCACCTCCACCGCGACCATCCAGCTCGACTACTCGGCGATGAGGGACGGCGACCGGGCCGGGCTCGCGCTGCTGCGTGACTCGTCCGCATGGATCGGCATCAAACGCGACGGTGGCACGACCAGGGTGGTGATGATGAACGGCCTGACCATGGACGGCAACTGGAACACCACCGGCACCGGTACGGAGGTCGCGAGCGCCGCCCTCTCGGGCGGCCGCGTCTGGCTGCGGGCGGGCGCCGACATCCGCCCCGGCGCGCCCCGCCCGGGCACCTTCTCCTACAGCACCGACGGCATCAACTTCACCCGCCTGGGCCCGGCTTTCACCATGGGCAACACCTGGCAGTTCTTCATGGGGTACCGGTTCGCCATCTTCAACTACGCCACGCAGGCGCTCGGCGGCTCCGTTCGCGTCGCGCGATTCGAACTGTCCACGCCCTGACCGGCGTCCGCCGCGGAAGGAAAATTCTGAAACCTCCGAACAGACGTGGCCGACGCCGAGCCCTTGCGTTGGGCCTGCTGGCCGACGCCGCGATGGGGCGGTGATGGGATGCCCGGGGACGTGGTCAATGAGGCGTTCCACGACGGCGGCAGCGGAGCACACCGCCCCTCGGTCCGCCGGAAACTGCTGGGCGACCGTTTCATCGAGGAGGCCTCCCGCACCGCCCGGGCGGCCGACTCGTCGGCCAAGCTCTGCTGCAACGACTACGACTCGAGAACCGGAGCCACGCGAAGACCCAGGGCGTCTACCGCATGGTGCGTCGCGTGCGACCATTACGGGCTGAGTCACCGAGCTGCGAGCTCGGATCGCGCGCACCGATGAGTCTCCCGCGCCGCGCCGGTCTGTACGCGTGAGACCGACTCACAGAAGGCTGGCGCCATGCGGAAACTGATCTACGGCATGAACCTGACCCTGGACGGCTACATCACCGCGCCCGGCGACGACATCGGCTGGAGCGTGCCGAGCGACGAGCTGTTCCAGTTCTGGTCCGACCAGTTGGAGGCGACCGACCTGACGCTGTACGGGCGCAAGCTGTGGCAGACGATGAGCTCCTACTGGCCGACCGGCGACCAGCAGCCCAACGCCACCCCGGCGCACATCGAGTTCGCCCGCCGCTGGCGGGACATGTCGAAGGTGGTCTTCTCCTCGACGATCGACAAGGTCGACTGGAACACCCGCCTGGTCACTGGCGACGCGGTCGCCGAGATCACCCGGCTCAAGGCCGAGGACGGCGGCCCGATGGACATCGGCGGCGCGACGCTCGCCGGGGCCGCCATGCGGGCCGGGCTGATCGACGAGTACCTACTGGCCACCGCGCCGGTCCTCGTGGGCGGCGGCACGCCGTTCTTCACCGCGCTGGACAGCTGGGTGAACCTGAAACTGGTGGAGACGCGGACGCTTCCCTGCGGCGTCATCCTGACCAGGTACGAGACGAGGCACTGAGCGCCCGGAAGAGTGAACGCGCCGACTGTTCGTCTCACGGGCGCCTCATGATTGCGCTTCCTGGACCCGGCGCGGCCGGACCGCGCGAGTGATCCGTGGCGGGCACCGGCGGTGCCCAGGTGCGCCGCACGCTCAAGATCACCGCAGCTGCCGGCCAGACCCGGGCAGAACAGCAGGCCGCCTTCGTACAGAGCCCCAGGATCGGGAACGGACTGCTCAAGGTCGCCGGACCGGCCACTGGCGTACTGGTAGTGGCCGGCTCCGTGCTCGGCGCCGCGCTCCTGGGCCGGGGCGGCAGGCCGGCGGCCCAGCCCACCCGCACACCTTCGCCCCCGGCGTCCAGCTCGTGGACTCCGTGGACGCCACCGAACAAGGCCACGATCGTCGACTTCGGCAAGGAGCACGGCGACCAGCTCGTCCCCGCCGACCGCTACTCCAAGCAGGGCATCACCCTCTCCACGGTCCTGGAGCGGGCCCCCGAGCAGTGCGCCGAGGCCTCCGCGTCGGCTCTGCGGACGGTCACCGGTCTCGGCGCCTTCCTCACCAGCGCGCGCCCCGCCGGCGTCGACCTGTGCACCACCGTCCCCGTCCGGGTCGACCTCGCCGCGCCGGCCTGCACCGTGAGGACTGGGGCGCTTTCGCGGTCTGGTCTAATGGTCGTCTACTTAGGTCTCTGAGTGTGAGCCCGGATGCTGGGGTAATCGAGGATGTAGGTGAACATCTCGCGTTCGAAGTCCCCTTCTGGGAAAGTGTGCATTCTGTTCGAAGTGAGGCGGGTTACGATTTGCCTTTCCATCCGATCGATTTCGGAAATGAAGCACTGAGGGAATGCTTTGGATTCATTCTCGAGGGTCGAGAGGATGAATTCCGCGTCGACCCTGGAAGTCGAGATTCCAGCGTTTCGGGCTGTGTAGGGCCTAATTTCGCACCCTGATTCGAACCCCCTTGTGGGGAATGAAGGCGTTTGAAGGTGCCTGCAATCAATCGCAAACCGGAAGCCCCACCAGAATACCTTCTGGTGGGGCTTCCCACGTATTGACGGCGACACTAAGGGCTCGCAGAGAATCAAGGTGTTGCTTCGCCTGGTTCGGCTCGTTGTTGTGCTATGAGCGTCTCCGATGAGATCCACGATCAACTCGCCGTGAAGTTCGAGGTGTTGTTCTCGCACCTGGACGAGCGGCAGCGGCGGCTGCTGGTGGGGGCCGGGGCTCGGATCCTGGGGTACGGCGGTATCCGGGTAGTCGCACGGGCAGGCCAGGTCAGCGAGTCAACGGTCCGCAAAGGCGTGGACGAGTTGGAGGCCGGCGGAGAGCCTTTGGGTCGGGTTCGCAGGCCCGGTGGCGGTCGGAAGAAGGCCGTGGACCTTGATCCGGGTCTGCGAGCTGCGCTGCTGGCGCTGGTGGAATCTGGCGAGCGGGGCGATCCGATGTCGCCGCTGCGGTGGACGGTGAAGTCGACCAGGAACCTCGCAGGCTAGCTGACCCGTCAGGGGCACAGGGTGAGCGCAGACTGTCGGCGTACGAGCTGAAGCGGCTCTGGCAAGATTTTCGTAGCCGTAAATCATCTCGCCGTGGTGGGCAGCCCGTCCGCATAGTGGCGGCGAAGATGGGCGATCAGGACGACGCGGTGGCGCAGGAGCGGGACGCCGGCGCGTCCCGCCGTGATCCTTTTCTGGAGCTTCACGTCCGTGATGCGGCCCTCGTTGACCCCGGAGTTGTACGGGGTAGTGATCCCCTTGATGACCGCGTGCTGGTCTTCACGCAGAGCCTTCGCGGCGCCCACGAGTGGGGCCAGTCCACTGGTGGTGAGTTTGTCGAGCCATCCCGGCAGTGGTGCGGCGTCACGTGACTCGAGCATGGCGGCGAACTGGCGTACCAGTTCGTGGGTCCGGCGGAGCTCGGGGCAGTGCTCAAGGAGACGCTGTAGGCGTTCTGCGGTTTGCTGGCTGTGCCGGTCGGGGGCGGTGATGATCCAGCGTGCGGCCTCGCGAGGGGAGGGCGGACGCTCGCGCGGCTGGTCCAGGGGCAGGCCGCGAGGGAGCGGTGCAACGGCCATCTTCACGCGCTGGTAGTGGCCCAGGTAGCCCTTGGTGACGAGTTCCTGGTGCAGGATCGTGGCACTGTGCTCACCCTCGTCCCAGCGTTGCTGCAGGTAGTCGAGGTAGGGATCGAGGGTCGAGGGTTTGCGCGGTGGCCGGCGGACCGCGTCGTGCCAGGTGCAGGCCCGGGCGTACTTGCGCACTGTGCGGCGATCCAGGCCGAGTTCACGGGCGATGGAGCTGTAGGACCGGCTGGTCCCGGTGAGTGCATGCACGGCCTCGAACAGCCGCCGGGCATTACGGGCAGCCGGGGTATCCGCTGCTCCGGGTTCCGGTTCCCGGCCTTCCGCGGGCTCGGGCTCGTCCGGTTCGGGGGCGGGGAGGGCTTCGGGCAGGCAGCCGCGGTGGGCGGCGGCGACGTCCTGAACACGCCGGGACAGGCCCTGCCACAGGTGAAAGCGATCACTGACTTGCAGGGCGTCGGGGGCGCCGTCGGCGATGCCCTGACGGTAGGTGAGCGACCCGTCGCGGCAGGCGATCTCAACGCCGGGATGCTCGCGGAGCCACCGGCTGAGTTGTTCGGCGTCTCTGCCCTCCCAGAGCGTCAGCGGCAGTCTGGTCTCGGCGTCGACCAGGAGGGTTCCGTAGCTCTCGCCGTACAGCGCGAAGTCGTCCACGCCCAGCCCCCGGGGCGTGACCAGCGGTGGTAGCGGCACCCGCATCAGCTGGGAGAGCACCGTGCACCGCGACAACCTGATGCCGAGGATGCGCAGCATCCTGGCCCCGCCCCGGCAGGCCAGCACCACTCCCACTGCCTCGACCAGGTGCTGCAGCAGCGGCGTACGCCGCTGATAGCGCACGGTCAGACCCGGCACCTGCTCGGCGAACGTCACCTACGAACAGGCCAAGTTCTCGCAACACAGACGGCGCACGCTCAGGTCGATCCGGACCGGTCGGCCACCCAGCGCGACATCGGCGAGATGCCGTACGTAGCGGCTGTGCACCCACGTACTCAGCACGCCGCACCCCGTACACCCCGCCGGAGGGTGCGATCTCGTACGGGCAGAGACCACCACAACCGGACCAGAGACATCGACCGAGACCACCAGCACTTCCGCCAACTGCGGTAACAGCTGGGCCAGTTCAACAGAACACAACCAGAAGGCTGCCCGCTATGCGGACGGGCTGCCCACCACGGCGAGATGATTTACGGCTACGAAGCCCCCGGCCCTCGCCCAGCTGCCGGTATCGATTCGCCCAGCGTGCGGCGGTGGTGTGGCTGACCTGAAAGCGTTCCGCGGCCCGCCGCAGCGAAGACCGAACGCATCGTGATCCTACGGGCCGTGCGGCAACTGCACCGGGTCCGCTCGTTCTACGCCGGGGGCGCCCTGCTGTGGGCGGTGTGCGCCACCTGGACCAGCTGGCAGGCGCCGGGGAGTCGGCAGATGTGGGTGTCCGTCCTCCTCCTGGCCGTCTTCACCGGGCTCCTCGTCACCGCCGCCTCGTCCCTGAGGCGTCTGGAAGTCCCCGAGACGGGCCGGCCCGTGCATCACGCGGCCTCGAATAAGGCAGGAAGTCCTCGTCACGCCCACGCCTCAGGCTCCGCCGCGTGAGCCGACCAGCTCGCGCCGAGCGACACCGGCTTCAAAGCGTTCCTACGTCTGTGGTGGCGGTGGCCGGGCATACGGGCTTCACCCCCTTTGAGAGGAGCTCGTCATACTCGGCATAGTCGCGGCGGTGCTGTTCTTCGTGTCGTTTCTGATCAACGCAGCGGAGCTCAGCACCAATGATGTGTTCTCTTCGACGAACGTGATGCTGCTGGGGCTGACTGCTCTGGCGCTGCACGTGGCAGGTATCGGTTCCGGCTGGGCCCGCAGACGCTGACCACATGAGGCAGGCCTGATGACCGCCAGCCACCAGGCACTGCCCGAGCCCCCAGGCTCTCGTTGCCAGCCTGGCCCGCGTTAGCGAGCCCAACGGTTCTGGAGGCGCAGCCGGAAGGACCGTCAGGCGGCGGAGCGTAGCGGATCTTCCGGCCTCCGGCTGGAGTGAAGGGGGTGCGCAGCTTCGAGACGGGATAGACGGTCGTATGGCGCGACGTGCACAGCCCCCGGCGGATGTGGAGCAAGCACGCACTGCGCGTCGTCGCCGACACGAGCGGTAGGGGATCGCCACGTGGGTGGGACTAACAGGAGACTTTTACAGTGGAGGAACTGCTCGCTCTGGCCGCCGAAGCCGTCAGCGGGACGGAGCACCACCTGGTCACGCTCCAGCTGCCGTTCAGCCTGGTGATGATGACGCCGATCGCGCAGGCCCTTCGCGCGGCCGTGGCCCACTCCCGGCCGCCGCCAGCGCGGGGCTACGCGTGACGGCGTCCGCGCCGCTGCACGGTGGCGAGCTGTATGGCATGGTCGACCAAGAGTTCGCCGACCGTATCCGGCCGGGCCTGCCCCTTCGTACCGGCATGCGTTATGGCGGTCGCGTGACGGATGTCCTCATCGCCGCCTAATTGCTGCCGCAGCGCACCGCACTGCAGTTAGGCGGCCGAAGCCGTCGTCAACGCTCCCTGGTTTGTCGTCCCGGGCAGCTACCTGAGCACCGCCTGGTAGGGGTCACTGGGGAGCGCGATCGTCTCTGACTGTTGCTGGTTGCTCGTCATCAGGCCGAGCACATCGTGTCTTTGTTACCGTGGCTGGTTTCCGCTCAAGCTGAGAAGGGCTTGCCCGATTCCGGTTGCCGCGAGTGGAATCTCGGCGGCACGTATTTTCGTTCCGCATATCTCGATCAACAGTCGTGCCCGGCGGCCTCATCGCCCGGACGTTACCTACCCGGGAGGCTCAGGAACAACACGGGACGCCAGGGCGGATCAGGTCTTTGTGTGGCCGGTTCCGTCTCGGTGGGGATGTGATTTGCGCCAACGGCCGTCCGTAACAGAATTGCCATTCTGTGGTCCAAGTCACTGGTGGATCTGGGTCTCTTTGCATTGTCCGGGGTGCGATGTCCGTTTCAGGAGACCTAGCCCTCTCCTCGAACTCACGTTTACCGTCATGTGCACGATCCGTAAGAGGTCGATTACATGTGGGCAGGGTCTGGGGAGGCCCTGTGGGGAGGGTGTGTCATGCCTGCGGGGAGACGATGGTGCGTTGCTGGAGCGGTCTGTGCCGCAGTGGGGCTGGGTCTTCTCCCGTCAACGGCTGCGGTGGGAGCCACATCCACTAGCACATCGGTGGCCCGGGGGTCGGACTTCTCGACTGCGGGGGATACCGAGTCAGCTGCTGCCACTGAGGCTGTGGCGATGGCCCGGGCCAAGAAGTCGGGCCAGCCTGTGGAGATCACCTCCCTGAGGGGCGAGAGCAGCGAGGTGTTTGCCAATCCGGACGGCAGACTCCAGGCTCGCGAGCACCTTCGCCCCGTTCGGGCACGCGTGGACGGTGTGTGGAAGGCCATCGACACCGACCTGGTGCAGACGGGCGGCGGGATGGTCGCACCGAAGGTCACCACGATCGGCCTGGAGTTCTCCGGCGGCGGTGATGTCCCGATGGTGAGGATGACGAAGGCGGGACGGGAGCTGGCCCTGTCGTGGCCGGGAAAGCTGCCCACTCCGCAGCTCCAGGGGGACACCGCGACCTATCCGGACGTCCTGCCGGGCGTTGACCTGCGGTTGGGGGCACAGCAGGACGGCTTCACTCAACTCCTGGTCGTGAAGTCGGCCGAAGCCGCTTCCAGCAAGGAACTGGCCGAACTGCGCCTGAAGCTGGCTGCGGACGGTATGGATGTGAAGGAGACCAGCGCCGGGGGCCTGCAGGCTGTGGACCAGGGCGCCGGCGGTCCGGTGTTCGAGGCGGCGCAGCCGCTGATGTGGGACTCCAGCAGAGGTGCCTCGACGCAGAAGACGGCAAGTGCACAGCCTCTGGCGGCGCCGAGGGCGACGACAGCCTCCGGCGATGACGCGGAACCGGCCGCGGCGGAGTCAGGCAAACTGGCCCCGGTCGGCGTGGAGGTTCCAGCGAGCCAAGATGAGCTGGTGCTGACACCGGACAGCGAGGTCCTTCACGGTAGGGACACGGTGTATCCGGTCTTCATCGACCCGAAGTGGGACGCGCCCAAGGCCACGGCGTGGACGGTGGCGTCGAAGTACTGGGCGTCCTCTCCGCAGTGGAAGTTCAACGGTGACCCGGACGCCGGCATGGGCTACTGCGGCTGGTACTACTGCAAGCCCTACGACACGAAGCGGCTTTTCTACCAGATCCCGGTCTCGAAGTACGTCGGCACGGACATCCTCTCGGCGGAGTTCACTGTCCGCAACACGTGGTCGGCCTCCTGCAGCGCGCGGGGTGTGCAGCTGTGGCGGACGAGAGGCATCTCGTCCTCGACGACGTGGAACTCCCAGAGCGAGTCAGGCTTCTGGATCGATCATCTGGCGACCGACTCGTTCGCCTACGGCTTCGAGGGGTGCGCGGCCAAGGACGCCGAGTTCAATGTGAAGTCGGCCGTGCAGCAGGCCGCCGACAAGAAGTGGTCGACGATGACGTTCGGCCTCCGAGCCAGCGACGAGTCCGACGAGTACGGCTGGAAACGGTTCTCGGACGACGCCTATCTGCGGGTCACGTACAACCGGCCGCCGTCACAGATCAAGATGGATAAGCTGCGGATGGAATACGGCGGCACGTGCAAGAAACCGTCGGACGCACCACGGGTGCGCACCCTGGGCAAGATCTACGCGTACGACGTCACGGATCCCGACGGTGAGGACATCGCCGTTCAGTTCCAGGCAAAGTGGGATACCGGGGACGGCAAGGGCATGATCGCCCGCTGGAAGCCGCCACTGACCAAGTACAAGAAGTCGGGTTCTTACTTCGCGGTCTCATTGCCCACATCGATCCCGGCCAGCAAAACGGTGAACTGGTACGTCCGCTCCTACGACGGAGCGCAGTATTCGCCGTGGTCGTACACCGGAGGTGCGACCGGCTGCTACCTCGTCTACGACACGTCTGTGCCCAAGGCGCCGACGATCTCGTCCGGCGAGTACCCGGCCTCGGACCCTGAGAACCCTGATGATCCATGGTTCGACGGCGTGGGCAAGTACGGGTCCTTCGAGCTCAAGGGCGCGAACAGCGATGTGGTCAAGTACTCCTTCGGCGTCAATGAGGACCCCTCGTCGAAGAACACCCTCACCACGACGGGCGGAGCAGCCAAGATCACGAAGATCCTTCCCGCCAAGCCGGGGCTGAACTTTGTGACCGCCAAAGCGTTCGACGCCGCCGGCAACGCCAGCGAGATCCGCACCTATGCCTTCCGGGCCAAGGCCGGGCAGCCGGAGCGCGGGATGTGGCAGATGGACGATGCCACCAGCGTATCAGTGGTGCAAGGGACAGCCCCGGCACGCACCGTGGCACTGGGCGGCGGCGCCACGCCGCATGTGGCTGGGGCCAAGGCGACGGCGGTGTCGTTCGACGGTGTGGACGACTACGCGGCCACCGACATCCCTGCCATCGACACCGCCGGCAGCTTCTCCGTCTCGGCCTGGGTCAACCTGGCGGCCGTCCCCGACCATGCGGCCGTCGCGGTGACCCAACCCGGCAACAACTCACCCGGATTCGAGATCTACTACTCCGCCGGCTACGACCGGTGGGTGTTCAGCCAGCACACCGCCGACACGCCTGATGCGAGCAGTGTCAAGGCCATGCCCGCCACAGGCGGCGGTGTCAAAGCCGGCGAATGGACCCACCTCGTGGGCACCTACAGCTCCGGCAGCGATGAACTCAAGCTGTACATCGACAACCAGCTCGCGGGCACCGCTACCTACAGTTCCCCGTGGGACGCACGGCGCGGTCTGCAGTTCGGTGCGGCGAGCCTCAACGGGGGCAGGACGAACTTCTTTCCCGGTGCGATCGACGAGGTGCAGATCTTCGACAAGCCGCTGTCGGCCGCCGAGGTGACCCAGCTGTACGGGAAATCGTCCCTGTCCGTGGGCCGTCCCGCAAGAGCGGCGTTTTCGATGGACGAGGCGGCCGACGCCACCCAGCTGACCGGCAGGGCAGAGGTTCCGGACGCCACCCTCATGAACGGGGCCAAGCCCGGGCAGCCAGGCATCGCGGGCAAGTCGCTGGCACTGGACGGAGCCGACGACTACGCCACCACAGGCCGGCCCGTCCTGAACAACCAGAGCAGCTTCGCCATCTCAGCCTGGGCCAAACTGCCCAAGACCAAACCCGACCACGCGGCCGTCGTCGCCACGCAGGCGGGCACCCACCGCGCGGGGCTGGAGCTGTACTACTCCAAAGCGTTCGACCGGTGGGTGGTCAGCGAGTACTCGGCCGACTCTGCGGACGCCACTCCGGTCCGTGCCATGCAGGCCGACGGACAGGTCGCCTACGGCGACACGTGGACGCACCTGGTGGGGGTGCACGACACGGTCGCCAACAAGCTGATCCTGTACGTCAACGGCGTCAAGGCTGGGGAGACAGACCTGCAGGCGAACTGGTACGCGGGCGGCGCGGTCCAGATTGGCGCAGGCTCCTACGACGGCCAGCCCGGCTCCTTCTTCCCCGGTCAGATCGACGACGTCCGGCTCTTCGACCGGCCCACCTCAGCCCAGGAGGCCCAGCAACTGTTCAGACAGCGACCGCTGGTCAAGGGACGCTGGACATTCGAGAAAGCGTCCGGCTCGCCGCTCGTAACCCCTGACAACTCCGCCTGGTCCAATGACATGACCCTCTACGGTGATGTCAAGCTTGGTGCAGGCTGGGTCGACGGCGGAGTAAGCCTCGACGGCGTCAACGACTACGCAGTGACCTCCGCCGTTCCGGTCGACACCAGTAGCAGCTTCACCGTGACCGCATGGGCCCAGGCGGCAGCAATCCCCACCAAGGGCGTGACCCTGCTCAGCGTCCCCGGAACCACGAAGAGCGCCTTCACGGTCCGCTACGAGCCCAGCGACACACCAGGCTCCGACCCCGGCCGATGGCGGATCGCGATGGCCGCAGCCGACACCAGCACTGCCACCGTCACCCAAGTCGACAACAGTCAGTTCTTCAGCCCCACGGAATGGACGCACCTGGCCCTCGTCTACGACGGCTTCTCCAAACACCTGACGCTGTACGTCAACGGTGAACCGGAAGTAGTCGCCTGCAAGGACAACGACAGCGACGGGGACGCAGACGACCCCGCCTGCACGGACAAATTCTCCTGGGCGGACGACGTCCTGGCCTTCAAGTCAGCGCAGCCCATGCAACTCGGCCGGGCCAAGACCGGAGCAAGCACCTGGGGAGAGTACTGGCCGGGCGTTGTCTCCGACATGTGGGCCTTCCAAGGCGCGTTGACGGACGCGCAGATCGAATTGCTGGCCATCGGACAGCCCGGGATGCCAACCGACGTCCCCGGCGCGGGCTGATGCATCCGGCGGGCCCTCGTACGCAGGGCCCGCCCGGCCCCTTCCCAGGCTTGCCCTCCCAACCTCACTTCCGCTCCACCGTGCGCTCGGCATACACGCGGACCACCGCAGCGAAGGACGTAGGACACGATGAACGGCAGATCGAGCATGCGCTTCGCAAAACTCCGGCGACGCCTCGCACTGGCTTCGGCCACGGTGATGATGGGCACGCTCCTGCAGGGAGTGACGCAGCCGGCTCTTGCCGCGGACAACGGCAAGGGGCGGCCCGGCCTGCCCAGTTCCGAGCGACCGGTCGCCACCACCACAGGCAAGGTCAAGCCGCGCACCCTGATGAAGGGGCCACGGACCCCGAAGGCAGCGCCCGATGCCGCCTGGCCCGAAGCAGCGACCACGGTGCTGCACATTCCCTCCGCCGACGCAAAGAGCCCCAGGGCATCCGTCCGTGTCAAGGGCCTGCCGCTGACACTCGACGCCCAGGGCGCGGCGCGGAAGAAGCCCTTCCGCGGGGGCATCGAGGCCCGCCTGCTCAGCCACAAGACGGCGCAGAAAGCAGGCATCGACGGCCTGCTGTTCACCCTGAAGACCAAGAGCAGAGCGAAGGCCGGGCAGGCAGGCCGTGTTCAGGCCCACCTCGACTACTCCGGCTTCGCCGATGCCTACGGCGGCAGCTACGCCTCCCGCCTCACCATGGTCGAGCTGCCCGCCTGCGCCCTCACCACGCCGGACAAGGCCGCTTGCCGCTCCATCAAGCCGGTCGCAGCAGTCAATGATGCCGAGAAACAGACCCTGACTGCTCAGAACGTAAGCTTGAAGGCCGGCTCTGCCACGGTGCTCGCAGCCGTATCAGGCTCGCAAAGTGCTCAGAGCGACTACAAGGCGACATCGCTCTCTCCCTCGGCAACGTGGAACACGAGCCTCAACACCGGCGAGTTCACCTGGTCATACGACATGCCGGCCCCGCAAGTTCCCGGAGGCCTGGCTCCGAAGGTGGGCCTGTCCTACTCATCCGGATCCGTCGACGGTCGTACAGCCAACACCAATAACCAGGCGTCGTGGGCGGGTGACGGCTTCGAGCTGTGGTCCGGCTACATCGAACGCCGCTACAAGCCATGCTCCGACGACGGTGTCAAGCACGCGGACGGCAGCAAGCCCGCCGACCTGTGCTGGGGCTACGACAACGCCTTCATCACCTTCAACGGCAAGGGCGGCGAACTCGTCCCCAGCGGCAAGGACTCCTGGAAGCTCAAGAACGACGACGGCACGAAGATCGACCACCTGACGTCCAGCGACCGCAGCAACGGTGACGACGACAACGAGTACTGGCGGCTCACCACGCCGGACGGCACCAAGTACTACTTCGGCTACAACCGGCTGCCCGGTTGGGCCGACGGCAAGGAAACCACCGACTCCACCTGGACCGTCCCCGTCTTCGGCGACGACACTGACGAGCCCTGCCACGCCGCCACCTTCGCCGACTCCTACTGCCAGCAGGCATGGCGGTGGAACCTCGACTACGCGGTCGACGCGCACGGCAACGCCATCGCCTACTACTACGACAAGGAGACCAACTCCTACGGCCGTGACCTGGAGGCCAAGGACAACACCCGGTACGTGCGCGGCGGCACTGTGGACCGTATCGAATACGGGCTGAAGTCCTCCTCCGTCTACGGCACCAAGCCTCTGGCCAAGGTCGACTTCACCAGCAGCGAGCGCTGTCTGCCCGATGACCACACCACGTGCTCGGACGTCTCCACCGACGCCTTCTACTGGTACGACACGCCGTGGGACCTGAACTGCGACTCAGACGAGGACTGCGACGAGGGCCGCTTCGCGCCGGTGTTCTTCACCCGCAAGCGGCTCACCGAGGTCACCACCCGGGTCTGGAACGGCACCTCCTACCACGATGTCGACTCCTGGAAGATGACCCACCGCTGGGGGATGTCCGACACCGACTACCAACTGCTGCTCGATTCCGTCCAGCACACCGGGCGCAGCGCCGATCCCGCGATCACCTTGCCCAAGACGACCTTCGCCTACACCCAGCTGGCCAACCGGCTGGACAAAACCGGCGACGGCTACCCGCCCTTCGTCAAGGAACGCCTGTCCACCGTCGCCGACGAGTTCGGCGGTCAGATCGACGTCAATTACTCGGCACCGGCATGCGCCTGGGACGCACTGCCCACGCCCGAGACGAACACGACTCGTTGCTTCCCGCAGTACATCGGCGGCAGCTCGACCGACGACCCCGAGCGCAAGTGGTTCAACAAATACGTCGTCACCTCCGTCACCGCCACGGACCGCACCGGTGGTGCCCCTGACCAGGTCACCAGCTACGACTACCTCGACGGCGCTGCCTGGCACTATGACGATGACGACGGTCTTACCAAGGAGAAGTCCAAGACCTGGTCCCAGTGGCGCGGCTACGGACATGTGCGAGTACGCACCGGCGGCCAGGGCGATGCCTCCGCGGTGAAGAGCCAGCAGGACAGCTACTTCCTGCGCGGCATGGACGGCGACCGGAAAGACACAAGCGGCGGCACCAAGACCGTCACCGTCACACTCGACGACGGCCAAGGCGACCCGATCACCGACGAGGCACCGTCGGCCGGCTTCATGTACAGGACGGTCACCTACTCCGGCCCCAGCGGCAAGGTCCTCGCCAAGACCGTGAGCAGACCCTGGCACCACGAAACAGCGAAGAAGGTGAGGGATTGGGGGACCGTTACTGCCAACTTCATCGGCACCTCCAGCTCCAAGACCTGGACCTCCCTGGACAACGGCGCCGGCACCTCCTGGCGCACCACTTCCACGGCCACGACCTACGACACCGTCGCCGGACGCGCCACCCAGGTGGACGACTTCGGTGACAGCAGCACCAGGGACGACAACACCTGCACCCGCACGACCTACGCCACCAACGCCACGGCCAACATCCTCACCCGCCCCGCCCGCGTCGAGACGGTGGCCAAGTCCTGCTCCGACACGGTCAGCCGGCCGGACGACGTGATCTCCGACGTACGCACGGCCTATGACGGCGCCGCCTACGACGCAGCCCCGACCAAGGGCGATGCGACCAACACCGCGGTACTCAAGCAGTACGAGGGCACCACGGCCGTCTACCTGGAGTCCGGCACCACCTACGACGAGTACGGACGCCAGCGCACCAGCACCGACCTGACGGCAGACGTCAAGGTCAACGCCGCCGGTACCCTCACCCGCACCACCCGTTCCGACGGCCGGACCACCACCACCGCACCGGAGCCCACCACCGGCTTCGCGACCAAGGTCAGCATCACTACACCGCCGGCCAAGACAGGCGACACGACCACCGCACAGACCACGAGCGTCACCTACGACGTCCTGCGCAACCTGCCGAAGACCCAGACCGACACCAACGGCAAGGTGACCAACTTCGCCTACGACGCTCTGGGCCGCTCCACCAAGGTCTGGCTCGCCGACCGCCTGACCGGCCAGACGCCGTCCTACGAGTTCACTTACACCACTAGCGACAGCAAGCCGGTCGCGATCGCTACCAGGACACTCGGTAACAGCGGCGAGCAGCTGACCTCCTACGCCCTCTACGACGGCTTCCTCCGCCCGCGCCAGACCCAGGACCCCGGCCCGAACGGCGGCAGCCTCCTGGCCGACACCTTCTACGACGAACGCGGCCAGGTCGCCAAGCAATTCGCGACCTACTACACGGTCAAGCCGCCGACCACCGTCCTGGCCAAACCGGAAGACGCCCTCGACGTCGAGACCCAGAACCGCTACACCTACGACGGTCTCGGCCGGCAGACCGAAGCCACACAGATCGCCGGCAACGGTGACGGCGGAACCGTACTGTCCACGACCCGGACCGTCTACAACGGTGACCGCACCACCGTGATCCCGCCCCAGGGCGGCACCGCCACCACCACCCTCATCGACGCACGAGGCCACACCACAGCACTGCGCCAGCTCCACGCCCGCAATATCGACGCCGCCTACGACACCACCACCTACGACTACACACCCCGCGGCGAACTCAAGATGGTCACCGACCCCGCGGGCAACAAGTGGACGTACACCTACGACCTGCTCGGCCGCCAGATCAAAACGACCGACCCCGACAAGGGCACCACCCTCAGCACCTATGACGACCGCGGTCAGCTGATCACCACCGACGACGCCCGCCCCGATACCCCCGACGACGATCGCCCGGATACACCGAGCCTGTGGTACGGCTATGACAACCTCGGCCGCAAGACCGAGGTGAGAGAGAAGTCCTCCACCGGCACCCTGCGCGCCAAGTGGGTGTACGACACCGTCACCAACGCCAAGGGCCAGCTCGCCGAAGCCACCCGTTACGACGGCGGCAACGCCTACACCAGCAAGGTCGTCGCCTACGACAACCTCTACCGGCCGCTGCGCACCTCGACCACCATCCCGGCCGCGGAAAAGGAACTGGCCGGCACCTACCTCTCGACAACGTCCTACAAGACATCGGGGCTCACCGCCGGCATCGGCTACCCCAAAGCCGGCGCCCTGCCCGGAGCAACCGTCGCCTACACCTACGACGACACCACCCTCCGCCCCACCGTCCTCGATGGCAGCCAGGGCATCAAGGCGACCACCGGCTACAGCTTCACTGGCAAGCCCCTCAAGTACGAACTGTCCACCAACGACGGCAAAAAGACTCAGGTCAACAACACCTACGAGTGGGGTACTCAGCGCCTGGCCACCTCCCGCGTGGACCGCGAGAACATCGCCGGCGTCGACCGGAGCAACACCTACCACTACGACGAGACGGGCAACGTCCGGTCCGTGTCGGACGTCTCCCGCGACGGCACCGACACCCAGTGCTTCACCTACGACTACCTGCGCCGCCTGACCGAAGCCTGGGCCCAGAACACCACCACCTGCGCCACCACCCCCAGCGGCAGCGTCCTGGGCGGACCCGCACCCTACTGGCAGTCCTACACCTACGACCTGGTCGGCAACCGGCGCACCGAGACGCTGCATGACCTCACGGGCGACTCCACCAAGGACACCCAGCGGGCCTACGCCTACCCCGATCCCGGCAAGGCCCTGCCACACGCCCTGACCTCGGTGACGACCACCGGCCCCGCCAGCACCGTCCAGGACAGCTACACGTACGACGAGACGGGTAACACCACCACCCGCACACTCAACGGGGACGGCCAGAACCTCACCTGGGACCCGGAGGGCCACCTCGCCAAGGTGACCGCCGCAGGCAAGACCACCGAGTACCTGTACGACGCGGACGGCAACCGGCTCATAGCCCGCTCACCCATCGGGACCACCCTCTACCTCGGCGCCACGGAAATCACCCTGCCCAAGGGCAGTACCACCCCCAGGGCCACCCGCTATTTCGACCTGAGCGGCGGCAACCAGGCCGTCCAGCAGAACGACGGCACCATCTCCTTCACCCTCGCCGACCACCACGGCACCGCTCAACTCGCCATTGCGGCAGACACACAGAAACTCACCCAGCGCCGCACCCTGCCCTTCGGCGGCATCCGAGGAACCAAGCCGACCGCCTGGCCGGGAACCAAGGGGTTCGTCGGAGGCACCGACGACACGCAGGACACCGGCCTCACCCACCTCGGCGCCCGCGAATACGACCCTGTCACCGGCCGGTTCATCAGCGTCGATCCGCTCATGGCCCCGGCCGACCCACAGAGCCTGAACGCCTACGGCTACGCCAACAACAACCCTGCCACCCTGAGCGACCCCACCGGCCTCTGCCATCCCGACCAGTGCGGCATCGGCGTGCCTCGAGGGAACGTGGTGGGCGGTGACAGCGGAATCATCACCAAGGCGCCACAAGGAGCCGGCGGAGTAGGCGCTCCCAGGTCCAGCGGGGCGGGATACAGGGGTCCGCTGCCGGCTGCGGCCAATGGCGACTCGAACAACATGGTGAAGGTGCACGATGAGTGGCACGTCAAGATCTACCCCGGCGTGTACTTCCCGGCCGACAATCCCCACCTTGAACAAGTCGCGAGAAGATTTAATCACCGGGTCGCTTATGAGTGTGGCGACGACTACGACTGCATGGTGGGAGACGGTCTCGCTCAGTTCAAGCGAGTCAAGGCGAAGATGTTCTCCTGCGATTCGGACTGGGATTGCGGGAAAGACTGGTTCAACCCCCTCGACTTGATGGCTGCGGGAGCGGACGCAGGCCTCGTCGGAGGGAACGGCCAACTCGGCCGGGTGGCCGGTCGTGGGGCCCGGCGAGGGGGGTCGAACGAAGGCGGCCCGTGCAGTTTCGACCCCGACACCCTCGTTCTCCTCGCCGACGGCACATCCAAGCCCATCGACGAGGTGAAGCCGGGCGACCAGGTCGAGAGCGGTGATCCCGAAAGCGGTAAGCACAAGGGCTCACGCAAGGTCACCGCCGCGTTCGTCAATCACGATGACGACCTGATCGACGTGCAGGTACTGGACGTCCACGGGAAGCCCCGGACGCTCCGCACGACGTCCCTGCACCCTTTCTGGGACGACACTACCCACACCTGGGTACAGGCCGGCAAGCTCAAGCCAGGCCACATGCTCAACACCGCGTCCGACAAGCCGGTGCGGATCACCGCCGTGAAGGTCCGCGTCGGCTCCGCGGACATGCACAACCTCACCGTCAGCGACCTGCACACGTACTATGTGCTGGCGGGGGAGACGCCGGTCCTCGTTCACAACAGCAATGGGAACTGTGGCGTCACGGATCTCGCAGCCAAGATTGATGTTGAGAACCTTTCGATGACCAAGACCGTCGAAAACCACACCTGGGACATTGCTGGTACTCGGGATGTCGATGCCCCCAACTTTGGTAAGGCTGCACGCCCTTACATGAACGGCAACAATGGGCAGCTCCTTCGGGGAATCATGGAGGGATCCGCACCCAGGATGGATTCCCGTGGCGCTCCTGGAGTTGTCGAGTGGAGAACGCCCGGAGCGATGAACGGAAGCAACGGGATCTGGGAGCTCAACATCGACGCAAATTCCAACAGGATCGTTCACTTCCTCTTCAAGAGCACAAAAGGCTAGCCCGAAATGAAATTCTCCATCCAAGACGGATCTCCTCTTGAGGGTGTTCTCACCTATGACGAGTCCGAGTACGGATTCTCCTTCAGTGCGCAGAGCGGGGAGTCGTTGAGCGAGAGGCTCGGCTCGAAGGGGGTTGCAAGTGTGCTGATCGGCACGCTCCAACTTGAGGTCGATATTGAGTCTCGGGAAGTTCTGTTCGCTTGGGGATACTTCCCAAACGTTCGGGGTGTGGTGGCCGAGTTGATTGCTCCACAGTTCAATCCCGGACGGGTATTCATCTCGTCGGACCACTCCTTCGAGCCTGGGGTTTCTTTCGAGGTCCCTGGAGACAGGTGGCGGGTTTCGTATGATCCTTCCTCCGGGTGGGTCGCCATTCGTCTGAACAATGCCGTCGGCGCTAAGTTTGTCCAAATCGCTAGCGGAACTGTATTGGGCGTCGACAACGGTGATCTGGTTTCGGTCTGGCTCAATCCTGTTTTTGCAGAGTGACAGGCGATGAGGCGGACGGGTAAGTAGAAGATCCGTTAGCAGCAGCAAAAATGAAGCCCCGCCAGGTGCGTCCTGGCGGGGCTTCTGCGATGCGTGACGGCAGTAGTTGACGGCAACGTCAGCGGACGGGGACGGCGGAGGGTGGCGGTTCATCGCCTTCGTCCCGGGCCGTATGGCTGCTCTCCGGGC
>NZ_JBEYCX010000037.1:0-30466 GCF_040632975.1 Streptomyces sp. NPDC013455
CCTCCGCCTTGCAGCTGCACGCACCAAGCCCCGCTCACCGGCACCACCAACGAACCGCACCCCGGAGTCGGGCTGATCCGAAAGACACGGCCTAGGGGGTGTCTCAGCGATCATCCCCGGCTCCCGAAGACGTCGTCGCCGGGCCGTGCCATGCGGGGCCACCCGCCGTCCGCGTCATTGCCGGGCCGCGCCGTGCGGGGCCACCCGCCGTCCAGGCCGTCATCGCCCGGCCGAGTCGGCCCGGTATCCCGGCGGTCCTGCGACGGCGGTCGCGTTCACCACGTCCACGTCGCTCGCCCGGACGTACGCCAGCCGGTGGCCGAACTGGATCTCGTAGTACCTCTCCCGGCCCCACACCACCGGGTTCGGCGTGTCGGAGAAGGACTTGGCGGTGTAGGAGCTGCCGACACCCGACTGCGTCACATAACGCTGGCCCGCCCGGAAGGGGTAGGGGAGCGGCGACTCGCTGGGGCCGTCCACGTCCTCCGGGTAGGCGTCCTCCTCCGGCAGGGCCCGCCCGAACACCGGGACCTCGTCCAGGCCCTCCTTCGGCGTGACCATGCGGCCGGTCGCCCCGACGGCGGTCGGGTGCTTCGCGGGGTTCTTGAACCATGCCTTCCGCCCCTGGTACCAGATGGCCGTCCAGTCGCCCCTGCGGTCGGCGACGGCGAACGTCTGGCCGGTGGAGACGCGTGATCCCAGGTCGTTGACGTCCTCGGTCGAGTCCTCGCCGTCCGGCTTGCGGCCGGGGTCCTGGATGAGCGGGGCTCGCTCGTCCGGTTCCGTGTAGAGGCGGACGGCGCTGGAGCCGTGCGGCGGACAGGGCACACCGCTGCCGTCGCAGCCGGTGAACGACGGCTTGTTCCTGGCGAAGTCCGGCAGGATGGTCACGATGTCGCTGTCCGGACCCGCCGTGGCCCGCAGCGGGGCGCCGAGCAGGTCGAAGTAGTGCCGCCAGTCCCAGAACGGCCCCGGGTCGTCGTGCATGTCGGGGATGGTGTCGGCGGTCGGGGCGGGCACGTTGTCGTGGCCGAAGATGTGCTGCCGGTCGAGCGGGATGTCGTACTTCTTCGCCAGGAACCGCACGAGCCGCGCCGAGGACCGGTACATGCGCTCCGTGTACCAGGTACCGGGGTGCGTGAGGAAACCCTCGTGCTCGATGCCGATCGAGCGGGCGTTCACGAACTGGCTGCCCGAGTGCCAGGCTTCGTCCTTGGTCCTGACGTGCTGGGTGACGTGGCCGTCGCTGGAGCGGATGGAGTAGTGCCACGACGACTCCGTCGGATCCTGCACGGTCTGGAACATGCTCGGCAGTTCCGCCTCGGTGTCGTGGATGACGATGTACTCGATCGGCTGGTCCCTGGGCCGGTCGGCCAGGTCGTGGTTGCCGTAGCTGTCGTCGAACGCCTCGTACGGCGCGCCGAGCCAGTCACATGCCAGCTCGGCCGGGCACTCGACCTCCTTCGGCCGCCGGGAACCCGGTGCGGGCGCGGTGCGGGGATGCGGCTGTACGCGGGGGCTGGCGGGGAGGCTGACGTGCTGTCCCTCGGCGGTGGTGCGGTGCGCTCCCCGGCGGATCAGGGCGAACACGTCGTCGGCGTACGCCGCCGCCGAGGTGATGTCACGTGTGCCGGGGAACCGCGCGACCGCCTCCCACCAGTCCGCCGGGTCGGTGCTGAGCGGTTTGCCGAGCCGGCGTTGGGTGGCCGCCAGCAGGGCCGCGCCGCCGCGGACGTTGGCGACGGCGTCCGTCCGCAGCCGTGCCGCCGGGGTGCCGATCAGCCGTGCCGCGGCGTGCAGGTCCGCGGGCTGCACGACGCGCCGGGACGGGACGTCCGTGGTGGCGGCCGCGCCCGCGGACCCCAGGCGGGGCCGGGGGTCGCCGTCCGGTGGCTGCCGCGTGGCCGGCCCCTTGACGCGGTCGGTGTCCACCAGGTGCATCGGCCCGAAGCCGCCCGCGACGCTGGGCGCGCCCGTGTGGGAGTCCCAGCGTGACTGCATGTAGGACACGCTCATGAGCACACTGCGCGGTACCTGGAACTCGCGGGCGGCGTCCGAAAAGGCGTCCTGGAGACGCCGGTCCGCCGGCTCGTCGGCGCCGGACATCGGCAGGATCAGCAGCGGCGGCAGCAGAGCCGCACCGGCGATCAGGCAAGCCGTCCGGCGGCACCTCCGGACTGCGCCGGGCACAAGTGCAGTAACGGTTCTTCTCATGCGGGGGCTCTCCCAACCACGCTCGTCGCCACCAGACCGAAGGAGTTGTTCGTCACGCCACCCCTTGTACGTTTCCGTGCCTGGCGCGCCACGTCGTGGCGAGCGTCACCGGGGTGGACCAGCGGTCGAGCAGAGGCCACCCGGTCGGCGGCAGTGACTCCGCCTCCCGGGGCACCGCGCCGGGAGGCCGCGGCTCAGTCCTCGACCGGGTCCACTGCCCAGTCGGGGTGGCCCGGCATGGGCGGGGTGTGCGAGCCGTACAGCCACGCCGTCAGAAAGGGGGTCAGGTCCTGCCGTGCGACGCGGGAGGCGAGGGCGATGAAGTCCCGGGTCCCCGCCGTACGGCCCCGGTACTCGGTCACCCAGGACCGCTCGATCCTCTCGAAGGTCTCCGCGCCGACCTTCTCCCGCAGCGCGTACAGCACCAGTGCCGAGCCGTCGTAGCGCATCACCTTGAACAGCGTCGCCTCGGACGGTTCGGCGGGTGCGCCCTCGTCATGGCGCCACTGGTCGTGCTGCTCGTACGCCGACCGCATCATGGATTCCATGCTCATGCCGCCGTGCTCGTCGGAGTAGAGGCGCTCGTAGAAGCGGGCGTGGCCCTCGCTGAGCCACAGGTCGGACCAGCGTCGGATGGCGACGCTGTCGCCGGTCCAATGGTGCGTCAGCTCGTGGACGAGGTTGCGCTCGGCGTCGACCTGGTCGCCCAGCAGGTCCTCGCGCGGCACGACGGAGAGCGACTGGGTCTCCAGTGCCACCGGCAGGTCCGTGTCCCCGACCAGCACTCCGTAGCGGCGGAAGGGGTAGGGGCCGAGCCGCCGTTCCAGCCACTCCATGTGGCCGGGCGTCAGCGAGCGGTACGCCGCGGTGTCCGCGACCAGGTCGTCGGGGACCACGTCGCGCACCGGCAGTCCGCGCGGGCCGCGGCTGTCGACGAAGGTGAACCGCCCGATCGCCATCTGGACCAGCTGCGCGGCGATCGGCTCCTCGGAGTCGTACGTCCACCGGACGCGGCCGTCGGGCCTCCGGTGGGTGCCCACGAGGCGGCCGTTGGCCACCGCGCCGAGCCCTGGAGGGGTGGTGATGTGGAAGGTGACGGGCGCGCGCAGGCTCGGGTGGTCGTTCGCCGGGAAGACCAGGGCGGCGCCGTCGGGCTGCGCGCAGACCACGGTGCCGTCGGGCGTGGGCACCCAGCCGTAGTCCTGGATCGCGTCGTCGCGGTGCCGTCCCTGTGTCGGGTCGGCGGTGTAGGCGACGCGCACCGTGAACGCGCTGCCGCGGCGCAGCGGCCTGGCGGGGGTGACGACGAGTTCGTCACCGTCGCGTGCGGTGGTGGCCGGTGCCCCGTCGACGGTGACGTGGTGCAGTGTGTTGCCCGCGAAGTCGAGGTCGAAGCGGGACAGGGCCTGAGTGGCGACGGCGCTGATGGTGGCGCCGGCCTCGAAGGGGGTGCGCGGGGCCCGCCAGTCGAAGTCGAGCGTGTAACGGCGGACGGTGTAGCCGCCGTTGCCGGCGAGCGGCATGAGGGGGTCGCCGATGCCCGGGGCGCCGGGGGTGGGGGCCGGGCCGGACGGGGCGGCCGAGGCGCCGGGGCTGCCCCGGTGTGCCGTCGGTCCGCCGGCCAGGAGCGCGTCGGCGGTGAGTGCGACGGCTCCGGTGAGGGCGAGGGCGAGGAGCGCGCGACGGGCGCGGGGAACGGGGCGATGACGCGGATGCCGGGTCTCCGGGTGTTCGGGTGCCGCTCTCACCGGAGGGTCCCCGGGGTGGCGCGCGAGTGGGGGATCCGGTGCGCGGCCGTGCGTCCCACCGGGCTGCGGGCGGTCATGTTCTCCATGAGCGCACTATGCCAGTAAGGTGCGTTTATATCATCAATTGTTCCCTCGTCGGTGCCGATGCCGGGCCCTCGCGGCCACCGTCCTTATCGCGCCTCTCCGTTCGCGGCGTCATTGCGGGGCGGTTCGGCTGCCCGTAGAACACGGCCATGAGTAGACGGATCGTCATGTCCATGCTCGCCGGAGCGACCCTCCTGGCCGGCGCGCTCTTCGGCACGGGAACCGCCGGGGCCGCCGACGCACCCGCCGAGTTCGGCACCGACTGGCACGACCCGGTGACCGCGGCACCACCCGTCGGCCGGCCGCACACCAGGTCGTGCCAGGTCACCCTCGCCGACGCCCGGTTCCGCGACTTCACGCCCTACCGTGGCACCTACGCGCCTCCCGAGGGCTGCGGCGACCGCTGGAGCAAGGTCGTCCTGCGCCTGGACGGCAAGGTGAAGGGCCGTCAGTACGACCGGCTCGGCTATCTGCGCGTCGGCGGCGTCGAGATCCTGCGCACCTCCACACCGGAGCCCTCGCCCGACGGCATCGAGTGGCACGTGGAGAAGGACGTCACCCGCTACGGCGACACCTTCCGCGGTGCCCGGGACGTCGAGATGCTGATCGGCAACGTGGTCGACGACACGTACACCGGTGTCATCGACGTCCACGTCACCCTGACCTTCTACGCGGGGCGCCCCACGGCCCCCGCCCCCGACCGGGTGCTCACCCTCACGGACACGTCCGCCGGTACGACCCTCACCACCCCGCGCAACAGCGAACGGATCGTCGCCGAGGTGTACGCGACCGGATCGGGCGGAGGGTGCGAGGAGTTCTGGTACCTGACCGTGCCCGATCCCGCTCCGTACTCGTGCAAGGCCGACCACGGCCCGTACCGGGAGGTGCAGATCAGCGTCGACGGCCGGCCCGCCGGCATCGCGGCGCCGTTCCCGAACGTGTGGACGGGCGGCTGGTCCAATCCCTTCCTCTGGTACGTCGTCCCGGCGCCGCGGGCCTTCGACGTGCGGCCCGTCGAGTACGACCTCACGCCCTTCGCCGGTCTGCTCAACGACGGCCGGCCGCACCGCGTCGAGGTGTCCGTCGCCGGCGTGCCCGCCGGGCAGCCGGGATGGAGCACGCCGGTGAACGTACTGGTGTGGCAGGACGCGCACCGGTCCCACGTCACGGGTGCGCTCACCGAGGACAGGGCGACCGACCTCGCGAACTCCGCGGTCTTCACGCCCGGTCAGGAGAACCGCGTGCACACCGGGGCCGGGCACCGGCTCACCGTCTCCGGTTACCTCGACACCTCGCACGGGCGGGTGACCACCACCGTCACCCGCACGCTCGCCCACACCTCGGTCCACCGGTGGACCGAGGGTGAGAACACGGACGGGCTGGACGCGACCTGGACCGACGACGAGTCGGTCACGGTCGCCGGCCATGGCCCCGCGCGCACCACGCGCACGCACCGGACGTACACCGTCGACGGCGCCACCACCCTCGGCGCGGACGACCGGCTGCGCACCGTGCTGACCCTCGGCGACCGGGCGACGGCGGTGACGCGCGAGGGCGGCCGGCGCACCGCGTGGTCGCGACTGGACGACACCTGGAGCGGCGACGCCGCGTACACGGTCGACGTCCCGCGCGACCAGCGGCACGCGGTCGGCACGTCCACCGAGCGCTACCGCCTCCTCGGTCCGGACGGCTGCTACGACCGTTCGCTCACGACCGTCCAGGGAGCGCTGACGGAGGACCGCCGCCGCTGCTGAGTCCGGCCGGCGCGCACGGCGGCCCGCCGGCCGGGTCCGTCCCGCCTTGCACGCGGCCCCCGCTTCCTCTCGGGGAGCGGGGGCCGGCGCGTCAGCAGCGCTGGGCGCTCTCCCCGTCGATCAGCGAGTCCAGCAGCACGCCGAGCACCTCGCGCTCCTTCTCCGTCAGCGGGGCGAGTATCTCCTCGGCCGCCGAGCGGCGGGCGCCGCGCAGTTCGCGCAGGGTCGCGCGCCCCTCGTCCGTCAGCTCGATCCGGGTCACGCGCCGGTTCGCCGGATCCGCCACCCGCCGGACCCTGCCGCTCGTCTCCAGCCCGTCGACCAGCGTCGTCACCGCGCGGGGCACGACCTCCAGGCGCTCGGCCAGGTCGGCCATGCGCGGGGGCGAGGCGTAGTGCGCGAGCGTGCGCAGCAACCGGGACTGGGCCGGTGTGATGCCCAGCTCCCGCTCTTCCAGATGGCGTTTCTGGATGCGGTGCACCCGGCGGGTGAGCCGCAGCAACTGCTCGGCGAGCAGTCCGTCGGAGTCGGGGGTGGTCATGCGGGAACAATATCAGGATGCCGTTCATTGTGAGTATAGGTAACAATGAGCTACGATCAGTCAACCATCGTCGGCCTCCGCCCGGCCGGCGCCCGTTCACCCCCGTAGGAGCCCATGCACCCCGACCGTGACCCCTCCTGGACCCCGCCTGCCGACGCCGGCGAACAGCCCCGGCAGGTGCGCCGCATCCTGCGGCTCTTCCGTCCCTACCGCGCGCGGCTCGCCGTCGTCGGCCTGCTCGTCGGCGCCTCGTCGCTGGTCTCGGTGGCCACGCCGTTCCTGCTGAAGGAGACGCTCGACGTCGCCATCCCGCAGGGCCGCACCGGTCTGCTGAGCCTGCTCGCGCTCGGCATGATCCTGAGCGCCGTCCTGGCCGGCGTCTTCGGCGTGCTCCAGACGCTGATCTCGACGACCGTGGGCCAGCGGGTCATGCACGACCTGCGCACCGCGGTCTTCGGCCGCCTCCAGCGCATGTCGCTCGCCTTCTTCACCCGCACCCGCACCGGCGAGGTGCAGTCCCGCATCGCCAACGACATCGGCGGCATGCAGGCCACCGTCACCTCCACCGCCACCTCCCTGGTGTCCAACGCCACCAGCGTGGTGGCGACGATCGTCGCCATGGTCGCCCTGGACTGGCGGCTGACCATCGTCTCGCTGCTCCTGCTGCCGGCGTTCGTCTGGATCAGCCGCCGCGTCGGCAACGAACGCAAGAAGATCACCACCCAGCGGCAGAAGCAGATGGCCGCGATGGCGGCCACGGTCACGGAGTCGCTCTCGGTGAGCGGCATCCTGCTCGGCCGCACCATGGGCCGCTCCGACTCGCTGACCTCCTCCTTCGCCGCGGAGTCCGAGCGCCTGGTCGACCTGGAGGTCAGGTCGAACATGGCCGGACGCTGGCGGATGGCCGTGATCACCATCGTCATGGCGGCGATGCCCGCCGTCATCTACTGGACCGCCGGCCTCGCCCTCCAGCTCGGCGGCCCGCAGGTCTCGCTCGGTACGATCGTCGCCTTCGTCTCGCTCCAGCAGGGCCTGTTCCGCCCCGCCGTGAGCCTGCTGGCTACCGGCGTCCAGATCCAGACCTCGCTGGCGCTCTTCCAGCGCATCTTCGAGTACCTCGACCTGCCGATCGACATCACCGAGCCCGAGCGGCCGGTCCGCCTCGACCGGATCAAGGGCGAGATCCGCTTCACGGACGTCGAGTTCCGCTACGACGACAAGGGCGGCCCCGTCCTCGACGGCGTCGACCTCACCGTGCCCGCAGGCGGCAGCCTCGCCGTCGTCGGTCCGACCGGTGCCGGCAAATCCACGCTCGGCTATCTGGTGCCCCGCCTGTACGATGTCTCCGGGGGCCGCGTCACCCTGGACGGGGTCGACGTCCGCGACCTCGACTTCGACACCCTCGCGCGCGCGGTCGGCGTCGTCTCGCAGGAGACGTACCTCTTCCATGCCTCCGTCGCCGACAACCTCCGTTTCGCCAAGCCGGACGCCACCGACGACGAGCTGCACGCCGCGGCCAAGGCGGCGCAGATCCACGACCACATAGCCGCGCTGCCCGACGGCTACGACACGATCGTCGGCGAACGCGGCCACCGCTTCTCCGGCGGCGAGAAGCAGCGCCTGGCGATAGCCCGCACGATCCTGCGCGACCCGCCGGTGCTCATCCTGGACGAGGCGACCAGCGCCCTCGACACCCGCACGGAAGCCGCCGTCCAGGAGGCCATCGACGTCCTGTCGGCCGACCGCACGACGATCACCATCGCCCATCGCCTGTCCACGATCCGCGGAGCCGACCAGATTGTGGTGCTGGACGCCGGGCGGATCGTCGAACGTGGCGCGCACGAGGAGCTTCTGGAGCGGAACGGCCGGTACGCGGCCCTGGTGCGCCGGGACGCGCAACCGCAGCCGACAAACTGAACAGATGCCGGGATTGTGACGATATGCGTACTACCGTGCCCGCATGCAGACGAACACTCCGCCGCGGAGCGGGAACCGGCTGACACGCCGGAGCAGAGTCCGACTGACACGCCGGGGCAGGCTCGTCATCGTCGTGGCCGGCGCCGTCGTGGCCGGCACCGCCGTGGCGGTGCCGCTGCTGGTGCTGGGGGCCGGGCGCGAGCAGGCCGAACCCGCCGCACTGGTCATCCCGGAGGGCTGGCGCGCCGGCCAGGTCTACGACGCGATCGACAGGGCCCTGCAACTGCCCCCCGGCAGCACCCTCAAGTCCCTCGGCAAGGCCGCCCTCAAACTGCCCGGGGAGGCAGGGGGCAACCCGGAGGGCTACCTCTTCCCGGCGACGTATCCCGTGAAGAAAGGGGCCACCCCCGAATCCCTGCTGCGGTCCATGGTGGACACCGCCATGGGCAAGTACACCGCCGCACCGGTCGCGGCCGGAGCCCAGCGCAGCGCGATGAACATCTACCAGACGGTCACCATCGCCAGCATCGTCCAGGCCGAGGCCGCGACGAAGGCGGACATGGGCAAGGTCGCCCGGGTCATCTTCAACCGGCTGGAGCACGGGATGCCGCTCCAGATGGACTCGACCATCAACTACGCGATGAACCGCAGCACCCTCGACACCAGCGTCGGCGACACCCGGACCGAGAGCCCGTACAACTCCTACCAGCGCATGGGCCTGCCGCCGACACCGATCGACAATCCCGGCGAGGACGCGATGCGCGCCGCCCTCAATCCGACGCCCGGCGACTGGCTGTACTTCGTCACGGTCCGGCCCGGGGACACGCGCTTCAGCGCGGACTACGCCTCGCACCTGCGCAATGTCGCCGAGTTCAACGCCCTTCGCCAGGGCGCGGCGACGGACCGGCCCATGGACCGGAGCGAACCGTCCTCCCTCGCCCCGGCGCAGCCTCCGGTCCGCTGAGCCGCCGGGACGTCATGCGGCGGCCGGCTCCTGCTCGGCGAGCAGGCGCCTGATGTCCCGGACGGCCGCCCGACCGGCACGGTTGGCACCGATGGTGCTGGCCGAGGGACCGTAACCGACGAGGTGGACCCGCGGATCGGCGACCGCGCGGGTGCCTTCCACCCGGATGCCGCCGCCCGGTTCGCGCAGCCGCAACGGCGCGAGGTGGTCGAGCGCGGCCCGGAAACCGGTCGCCCACAAGATGACGTCGGCGGCCATCCGCCGGCCTCCCCCGAGTTCCCGGCCTTCCTCCGACAGGGACCCCCGTCGCCACTCCACGCCGTCCTCGGTGATCCGGTCGAACATCGGCTGCCGGTCCAGGACGCCGTTCGCGAGGCCTCGCCGGACGGCGTCGTTCAGGGGCAGTCCGGTGACCGAGACCACACTGCGCGGCGGCAGCCCCTGCCGTACCCGCTCCTCCACGGAAGCGACCGCGGCACGCCCCGCCTCCTGGTCGAACGGCCCCTCGCGGAAGACCGGCGGCCGCCGGGTGACCCAGGTGGTCGCGGCGGCGTACGGGGCGATCTCCAGCAGGTGCTGGATGCCCGAGGCGCCACCGCCGACGACCACGACCCGCCGCCCGGCGAACTCCTCCGGACCGGTGTACTGCGCGGTGTGCAACTGCCGTCCGAGGAAGGTCTCCTGACCGGGGTAGCGCGGCCAGAACGGCCGGTCCCAGGTGCCGGTCGCGTTGATCAGGGCCCGCGTCGACCAGGTGCCGTCCGTGGTCTCCACCAGCAGCCGGCCCCCGGCACCCCCGCGCACGGCCCGCACGTCCACGGGCCGCCGCACCCGCAGGTCGAAGGCGCGCTCGTACCGGTCGAAGTACTCCCGGACGACCTCGGCCGAGGGACGGGCCGGGGCGGCGTCCGTCAGCTCCATACCGGGCAGCGCGTGCATCCCGTGCACCTTGCCGAAGGTCAGTGAGGGCCACCGGAACTGCCAGGCACCGCCGGGCCCGGGAGCGTGGTCGAGCACCACGAAGCCGCCGTCCGGCTCGAAGCCCGTGCGCCGCAGGTGGTAGGCGGCGGACAGGCCGGCCTGACCCGCTCCGATGACGACGACCTCGACCTCGCGTGCTCCGTTCACGCCTCTTCCAACAGGGAACCGCGACGGAAGCTTCCCGCCGGCAGCCGGGCGCGGAGCGCGGCGAACCGCGGGTCGGTGCTCTCGCGCGGCCGGTCCGGGCCGATGTGCTGCTCGTGGGCGATCCGGCCGCCGTCCATCACCAGGACGCGGTCGGCGAGCAGCACCGCCTCCTCGACGTCGTCCGTGACCAGCAGCACCGCGCAGCCCCGTCGCCGCCCCACCTCCTCGACCAGACGCCGGGCCTCGCGCCGGGCGACCGCGTCGAGAGCGCCGAAGGGCTCGTCCAGCAGGAGCAGATCGGGTTCGCGTACCAGCGCACGGGCGAGGCAGACGCGCTGGACCTCGCCGGCGGACAGGGCCTTCGGCCAGGCGCCGGCCCGGTGCCCGAGACCCACCTCGTCCAGCACCCGTTGGGCCCCCGCGCGTTCGGGCCTGCCGGGCAGCCCCGCCAGGACGTTGCGCCACACCTTCTTCCAGGGCGTGAGCCGAGCCGCCTGGCAGGCCACGGCCCGGCGGCGCGTCACGAGGACGGTGCCCTCGATCTCCCGGTCGAGGCCCGCGAGGACACGCAGCAGCGTCGACTTGCCGCAGCCGCCGCGGCCGAGCAGGGCCACGAACTCGCCCGGCGCGATGTCGAGTCGGAGACCGTCGATGACCGCGCGTCCGTCGAAGGAGCGGGTCAGCCCCTCGACGCGGACCACGGATCCGGTCGCCGTTTGGTGGACGTCGGTCGCCATACGGCCACAGCCTTTCCAGGAAGGGACGACGAAGCCGGCGCGCGAGCCGGGGAACGCGTGACCGGCCGGGCGGAGCGGGACCACGTGGTCGGCGCCGCCACGTCATGCGCTGTGCGGGGACGGTCCCGAGGTGGCGAGAGGGCCGGCGGAGCGCGCGCGAGGAGAGGAGCGGGGAGCGGGAGGGAGAAGCGTCAGCAGCCGGGGCGACACGCGGCGGAGGCCACCCGCAGCAGGTCGATGTGACCGCGCGTGGTGAGCAGTGCCGAACGCAACATGCGCCCGAACGTAGCGAGATGGACGGGCGCCGGTCAACGGTGTCCCGGCGGATGGACTCCCGTGCCGGGATCCGGTGGTGCCGCGCGGCGTGAAAGGCCGCGCATGGGTCAGGATGAGGGCATGTCCGATGCCTTCACCACGCGCATGCTGAACGTCTCCACCGGGTCCCGGGAACGCGTCGTCGACCTCACCGCCGACTGCGAGGAGTTCCTGCGGGAGGCGGCGGCCGGCCGCGACGGCCTGCTCAACATCTTCGTCCCGCACGCCACCGCCGGGATCGCCGTCATCGAGACGGGTGCCGGCAGCGACGACGACCTGCTCGCGGCCCTGCACACGCTGCTCCCCGCCGACGACCGCTGGCAGCACCGGCACGGCAGCCCCGGTCACGGCCGCGACCACGTCCTGCCCGCGATCGTCCCGCCGCACGCCACTCTCCCGGTGATCGGCGGACACCTGGAACTGGGCACCTGGCAGTCGGTCTGCCTGGTGGACACCAACAAGGACAACCCCGAACGCCGGGTCCGGCTGAGCTTCCTGGGCTGAATACAGAACCCCGTCACGAGGAGCGGGTGCCGGCCCCGGCCGGGCCGGGTGACGGCACCAGGCCGAGCCGCTGGGCGCGCAGGACCGTGCCGACGCGGTCGCGGGTGCCCAGCTTGCGGTAGAGGTTCTCCACGTGTTTGTGCACCGTACGGACCGAGATGCCGAGGCGGCGGCCGATGGCGTCGGCGGTGAGCGCGTCCGTGAGCAGCAGCAGGACAGCCGTCTCGCGCGGGGTGAGCCCGCAGTCCGCCGCCCGCTGGTCCGGCGCGCCGGCCGGGCCCAGCCCCCGCCGCCAGTCCAGCAGCAGTTGCCGCTGCCGCTCGACCGCCGTCAGCAGCGGCTGGGCGCGCTCGGCCATGGTCAGATGGTCGTCGGTGAAGTCCGTACCGGCGCGGTAGACGAGGCACCCGGTGATCGGTGCGGTGCTCTCCGGGAGCGGCACCCCCAGCACGTGGTCGACGTCGAGGGTCTCGCCGAGCAGGCGTGCCGTCGGACTGTCCGGCCAGGTACGGCCCGCCGCCCGCTGTGCGGAGACCGGCGTCCGGTCGGCTCCGGCCGCGTAGTGGAGGGCGAACGGATAGCCCGCCCGCAGCAGTCCCAGCCCGGTGTCGTCGAGCCGTGCGAGCTCCGCGGCGGCGGCGTCGGGCACCGTGCCGATCGTGCCCTCGCTCTCGCTCCAGTCGTCCGGTTTGTGGACGACCGCCTCACCGCCGCACACGTCCGCCAGTGCGCGGGCCAGCATGGGCCACAGCCGTTCGGGCCGCCGCTCGTGCAGCGCGGCCACGGCGACCGCCGTCATACGTTCGTAGGCCCTGTCCAGCCGCACGTGTTCCTCTCCTGCCCCGCGTGCGCGTTCTCGCCCGGCTCCCCCCTTCGGCGTACGTACTTGTACGCATACCGTTGCCGTCCCCTGCTGTCGCACACTTCAACCCGGCGACACCGGCCTGCGCGGACGCGAGACGTCCGACGGGCCGCCGGCACGGGGGAACGGCGGCCCGTCCGGTGTCGTCGGTCCGTCCGCCTGCCCGCATCCGGGGCGACCGGGGGCAGGCCCGCGAGCGGAAGACGGCCGGGACGGCCCCGCAGGGCGGTCGCCGACCTGGGAGGGGCCGGCGGGAGGGGCCGGTCGCGGCGCCACGGACCAGCGCACGCGGGCGGGCGCACGCGGGTCGGCGGACGCGGGCCCGCGGTGCGGACCAGGGGGCGGCGGCCGGTGCTGCGGACGACCGACAACGCCCCCCGGCGAAGCGCGGAGGGCGTGGGAACGGACGGCGGGATCAGGCGCGCTCGGCGTCGCCCTGCTGCTTCTCCAGCTTCTCCTGCTTCAGGTTCCGCAGCCGGGTGGCCTCCGCGCGGACCTCGGCCTGGGTGGCGCGCTCCTTCTGCAGCCACTCCGGCTGCTCCTGCTTGAGCGCCTCGATCTGCTCGGTCGTCAGCGGTTCGGTGACCCCGCCCCGGGCGAGGCCGGCGATGGACACGCCCAGCTTGGCGGCGACCACCGGACGCGGGTGGGGACCGTTGCGCCGCAGCTCGCGCAGCCACTCCGGCGGGTTGGCCTGGAGCTCGTTCAGCTCGGCGCGCGAGACCACACCCTCCTGGAAGGAGGCGGGGGTGGCGGGGAGGTACACACCCAGCTTCTTCGCCGCGGTCGCGGGCTTCATCGTCTGGGTGCTCTGCTGCGACTTCATGTCGTCAAGGGTATCGGCCGTGCGCGGGGGCCCCGACCACGGCCGGTGCCGGCCGGCCGCCGACGGCCGGTAATCTGGCCTGGTGACAGGCTCGGAGGAATCACCGTCGTTCCGGCTCGCGTACGTTCCCGGGGTGACGCCCGCCAAGTGGGTGAAGACCTGGAACGCGCGTCTGCCCGACATCCCGCTCACCCTCGTCCAGGTGCCGGCCGCCGAGGCCCCCGAGGTGCTGCGCGCGGGCGAGGCCGACGCGGGCTTCGTTCGGCTGCCGGTCGACCGCACGTTCTTCAGCGCGATTCCGCTGTACACCGAGGAGACGGTGGTCGTCGTCCCCAAGGACCACCTGATCACGGCCGCGGACGAGGTGACCCTGGCCGACCTCGCCGACGAGGTGCTCTTCCACCCCCTGGACGACGTCTTCGACTGGGACGCGCCGCCGGGCGAACCGGCCTTCGAGCGGCCCGCCACCACCGCGGACGCCGTCGAACTGGTCGCGGCGAACGTCGGCCTCCTGGTCGTCCCCCAGTCCCTGGCCCGCCTCCACCACCGCCGGGACCTCACCTACCGCCCGGTCGTCGACGCGCCCCGGTCGAGCGTGGCCCTGTCCTGGCCGGAGGAGGCCACCACGGACCTGGTGGAGGACTTCATCGGCATCGTCCGCGGGCGCACCGTCAACAGCACCCGCGGCCGTACGGCAGCGGCGGCGCAGGACAAGCCGTCGGCGAAGACGCCCGCCAAGCCGTCGGCGAAATCCACGAAGTCCACGGGGAAGACGTCGGCGAACACGGCGGGCCGCACGGCACGCGCCCGTACCGGCGGCGCCAAGCCGACGGCCAAGCGGGGCAAACCGCGCCGCAGGTCGTGAGCCGTAGGCTCACAGGAGCACCGAGCCCGCCCTGCCGGTGTACGTGCCGGGAACGCTGAGCTTCGATGGCCGCGCCGGAGGTCATAAGGTCGCCGTCGCCGTCGCCGTCGCCGTCGTCCGGTCCGGTCCGTCAGGGGCTGGGCCGGACGCTCGGCTCGGCGCCGCCCTCTCCCGCGCCCCGTCCCACCGGCTCCGCGGCCGTTTCCGGCTCCGGATGCACCTGGCGTTCCCGCAGGTCGGCGACCGCCAGCACGAGTGCGATCAGGATGATCCCCGCGATGGTGACCAGCCCGAGCTGGAGGGCCGTGGCGGCGCTGCCGTGATTGGCGAGGTGAGCGAAGTACACCGAGCCCACCACCGCGATCCCGGCTGCCGATCCCACGCGCTGGCCCGTCTGGAGGACGCCACCGGCCGCGCCCGCGCGGTGGACGGGCACCCGGGTGAGGGTGAGGGTGGTGTTCGGGGAGACCGTCAGACCCGAGCCGATGCCTCCGACGAGGAGCGGCAGCGCCGACGCCCATCCCACGCCGCGCCCGGGAACCAGTTCCACCGCGAGGATCACACCGAGCACCCCCAGCGCCACACCGGCCAGGCCGAGGACCACCACCTTGCGGCCGAACCGCATCACCAGCCGGCCACCGGCGGCCGCCCCGACGGCCGAGGCCGCCGCGAAGGGCAGGACCGTGAGCCCCGACGCCAGCGCGCTGTAGCCCACGCTGTTCTGCAGGTACAGGGCGTAGAGGAAGAAGACCGTCGTGAAGCCCGCGAAGTAGGCGAGGCTGATCAGGGCGCCGAGCGTGAAGGAGCGCAGGGAGAACAGCTCCAGGTCGACCAGCGGGGCCCGGCCGAGCCGTCCCTGCCGTCTCTCCCACGCCCAGAAGGCTCCCAGCAGCACCAGGGCCACCGGCATCAGCGCCCACTTCTCCCGGCCCGTCCACTGCTGCTCCTGCACGAGGGGCAGCATGAGGGCGAGCACGCCGGCGCCGAGCAGCAGTACGCCGAACAGGTCGAACTCCTCGCGCTTCCCGGCCGCCGGCAGACGGGGCAGCAGCCGCAGGCCCGCGACGAAGGCGGCCACCCCGATGGGCAGATTGACGAAGAACACCCAGCGCCAGCCGTCCTGGGTGCCGCCGGCGTCGATCAGCAGGCCGCCCGCCAGGGGACCGGCCGCCGTCGACACCCCGATGACCGTGCCCAGCACGCCGAAGGCCTTGGCCCGCTCGGCGCCGTGGAACATCTGCTGGATCAGCCCCGAGGTCTGCGGCGCGACCATGCCCGCCGCCGTGCCCTGGATCAGCCGGAACACCACCAGCCAGGCGGGGCTGGCCGCGAGGCCGCACGCCAGCGAGGCCACCGTGAACAGCGCGAGCCCGAACAGGAACGCCTGGCGCCGACCGTGCATGTCGCCCAGCCGGCCCGCCGGGACCAGCGCCAGCCCGAAGGTGAGGGCGTACCCGGAGACCACCCACGACTCGGTGGCCTCCGAGGCCCCCAGCCCGCGCTCCAGCGAGGGCAGCGCCACGTTCACGATCGAGGTGTCGAGGAGAGAGATGAAACCCGCCGCCAGACAGACCGCGAGCGCCTTCCACCGCCGCTCGTCGGGGGCGGGCCGGGCCTGAACTGTGCTCATGGGGTCACGCTATGCAGCCGTGGCCCGGCGCGCACGGTGAACCACCGTGCGTCATCCCGGAACGCCACCCCGTACGCCCCCCTGAACCGGCTGCCCGGGGGGAGCGTCAACGGTGCCGGCAGGAACGGGAAGTGATCAGCCGACCCGGGCCGTACCGCACAGCCACGCGTACGCCGACCGGGCCGTGAACTCCCCCTGCCCGCCCCGCAGCAGCAGGTCCGCCGTGGTGAACTCGGGGGCGTCGGCCTGAGCGGGCACGTACGGGATCGCGATGCAGCGCATGCCGGCCGCGTGGGCGGCGGCCGCGCCGGGGGCCGCGTCCTCCAGGACGACGCAGTCGGCCGGCTCCGCGCCGAGCCGGCGGGCCGCCGCCAGGAAGACGTCGGGGGCGGGCTTGCCCCGCGGAACCTCGTCGGCCGAGACCGCCGTACGGAGGAACGCGCCCAGCCCGGTCCCCGCCAGGATCGCCTCGATGGCCTCGGGGGAGGAGCCCGAGGCGACCGCCATCGGCACGCTGTCGGCGGCCAGCAGCTCCACGAACGCGCGCATCTCCGGGTACACAGGCGTGCCGGCGCGGGCCAGGTCGAGGTAACGGCGGTTCAGCGCGCCCAGCAGCTCCGCCACCGGTGCGCGCAGGCCGTAGCGCTCCCGCCAGATCGCCACCGTCTGCCGGGTGCTGATTCCGACGTAGCTCTCGTGCTCCGCCCAGGTGAAGTCCGGCACGCCGTGCTCGGCCAGCGTCCAACGGCTCGCCTCGTAGTAGTTCGGTTCGCTGTCCACCAGCGTGCCGTCGAGATCGAAGATGACCGTCAGGGCGCCGAGATCGCTCATGGCGTCCAGGATGCCCAGGTCAGGCGCGGGCCGCCCGGCCGACCGACTCCACCAGCGGCAGCAGCCGGAACGGGACGCGCTCGCGCAGCGCCACCTCCGTCCGGGTGCGCACCACGCCCGGCAGGCTGATCAGCTTCTGGATCACGTCCTCCAGGTGGGCGTTGTCCCGGCCCACCACCCGGGCGAGCAGATCCCCGCCCCCGGTGATCGAGAAGGCCTCCACGATCTCCGGTACGGCGGCCAGCGCGTCGCCGACGTCGTCGAGGTGGCCCTGGGTGACCTCGATGTGCACGAACGCCAGCACCGGGTGTCCCAGCGCCGCGGGGGAGAGGGAGGGTCCTGTTCCGGTGATCACCCCGTCCCGTTCCATCCGGTCCAGCCGGGCCTGGAGCGTGCCGCGGGCGACGCCGAGGATGCGGGCGTACTCGCGCACGCTGGTGCGCGGCTGCTCCAGGAGCAGCCGCAGGATGCGGGTGTCGAGATCGTCCACGGTCATGATGTGACGACTGTACCAATGGCTCAGGCCCGGTCGGACCCCAATCGGACCGCATGTACCGTCCGACCTGGTCCGTTGGTTTTCCGGTGAGCGGAGGTGCCCGGCCGCAGATGGTCCAATGGCCCAGTGATTCGGGTGACACTTGAGCCAGTGACCTCGGGGATGCTCTCATGGAGGGGTCGATGGCGCTGCGGATCCCCGCGGCGCCTTTTCTGTGCGGTGTTCCCAGGGGAGGGCGGCAGTGCTGAAGAGGATGTTCGTGGCTCCGGACCCGGGGCGGGCGCGGTTGCGCTTCGCCGCGCGGGCCGTCCTCGGCATCGGGCTGGCGGTCACGGTCTGTCTGCTGGCCGGTCACTCCCTCGCCGGTGCGGTCACCGGCGGCCTCGCCGCGCTGCTCGCCCTGTTCACCGTCACCGACCCGACCGTGCGCGGCCAGGCGGTCACCACCGCCCTGCTGCCCGCCGTCGGAGTGCCGGTGCTCGCCGCCGCGGCCGAACTGCACGACCACCCCGTCGCCCGCGACCTCACCTTCCTGGCCGTCGTCGGCGCCGGGGTGTACGCGCGCCGCTGGGGCCCGCGCGGACACAGCCTCGGCGTGTTCGCCTTCATGACCTTCTTCGTCGCCCAGTTCCTGCACGCCACACCGGCCCGGCTGCCCGAGCTGTACGCCGCCGTCCTGCTCTCCGTGCTCAGCGCGGCCGCGGTGCGGTTCGGCGTGTGGTGCTACGAGCGCCGGCTGCCCCCGGCCGCCGTACCCGCCCCGCCCGCGGGAACCGGACTGGCCCGGGTGACCACACGGCAGGCGGTCCAGGCCACCGCCGGCGCCGGGTTCGCGCTCGTCGTGGGCCAGTTGGTGTCGGGACAGCGCTGGTACTGGGCCGTCGGCGCCACCTGGTGGATCTTCGTGAACACCGCCTCCCGGGGCGAGACGCTGGTCCGCGGCTTCCGCCGGGTCCTCGGCACGGTCATCGGCATCTGCCTGGGCTTCCTCGTCGCCCTGCCCGTGCACGGCGCGCCCCTCCCGACGGCCGTCCTGGTCGCGGTCGCCGTCTTCGGCATCTTCTACACGGCCGCCGTCTCCTACACCTGGATGATGCTCTGGGTGACCCTGCTCGCCGAACTCCTCTACGGCCTGCTCGGCGTGCTGAGCCCCGCACTCCTCGCGCTGCGGCTCGCCGAGACCGGCATCGGCGCGCTCGGTGCCGGGCTCGCCGTCCTGTTCGTCCTGCCGGTGACCACGCACGCCACCACCGACGCCTGGATCCAGCGGGCCCTGCGCTGCGTCCACGCCTGCACGGCCGAGGCCGCCGCCCGCCTCGCCGGCTCCGCCACCGCCGACCCCGCGCCCCGCGTGGCCGAACTGGAGCAGCTGCTCGGCCGGGTCCGGCTCTCGCTGGCCCCGCTGGTCCACCCGCTGAACCCGATGCCGGCCCGCAAGGCGCGGGCCCGCCGGGTGCTGGCCCTGCTCGACGACTGCGCCCGCGAGATCCGGGGCCTGGTCGCGGTCGCGGCCGACCCCGAGGCGTCCCACGACGCCCGCCTCGCCGCTGCCTGCTGGCGCGTGGAGGCCGCCGTCGAGGCTCTCACCGCGGGCCGTACCGAGCCGCTCCAGCACCCCGTGGAAGCGCCCGCCGAGCCCGCCCTGGCCCACCTGCACGGCCTGGAACGCGCCCTCGCCGACCTGGCCGAACCGCTGCGTGCCCCGTCGGGCTCCCGCCTGGTCGGCGCCTGAGCGACGAGACCGTCCCCCGGGCGTCGCCCGGTGCGCACCGTCCTGCCACCTCGCCACCTTGGTCTAGACCTCGACGGATCGGCTGCTACCGTCGGGCCCGGACGCGCTCGACTGGCTCTACCGAGAGGGGACAGCGGTGGCACGGGACGGCAGGACGGGCAGGCGCCGGGCGTACATCGGGTCGTTCACGGCGGCGGGCGGCCCCGGACTGGTGACCGCGGAGATCGCGCCGGACGGCGGCGCCCTCGCGTTGGTCTCCGCCGTGAACGACGTACCCGACCCCTCCTACCTGGCCCTGTCGCAGGACGGGCACACGCTCTACGCGGTCAGCGAGACGGCCGAGGGGGCCGTCGCGGCCTACCGCGTCACCGGTGACCGGCCGGTGCCCGCGGGCGCGCCCGTGCGGGTGGACGGCAGCGGCCCCACCCACCTCAGCCTCCACGCCGGACACGTGCTGACCGCCAACTACGGCTGCGGCAGCGTCACCGCCGTACCCCTGCGCCCCGACGGCGCCCTCGGCGCCAAACCCTCGGGACGGCTCCAGCACACCGGTTCGGGACCGCACGACCGGCGCCAGCGCGGCCCGCACGCCCATCAGGTGCAACCCGATCCCAGCGGCCGCTGGGCCGTCAGCGTGGACCTCGGCACGGACTCGGTACGGGTGTGCACCCTCGCGGGCGGCAGTCTCGCGCTGCACCGCGAGATCGCCCTGCGGCCCGGCTCGGGCCCGCGTCACCTGGCCTTCCACCCGGACGGCAGGCACGCCTACGTCGTCAACGAGCTGACCCCCACCGTGACCGTGTGCCGCTGGGACGCCGGCGCGGGCGCGCTGCGGCCGCTGACCGAGGTCCCCGTGCTGCGGGACGCGCCGGCCGGCGACGCCTACCCCTCGGGGATCGTCGTCTCGCGCGACGGCCGCTTCGTGTGGACCGCGACCCGCGGGGAGGACGTCCTGTCGGTCCTCGCCGTCGAGGCGGACGGGCTCCGGCTGACCGGCACGGTGCCCTGCGGCGGCCGCTGGCCGCGCGCGCTGGCCGAGCACGGCGGCTTCCTCTACGCGGCCAACGAGCGCTCCGGGGACATCGCCTGGTTCGCCGTCGACGAGGCGACGGGCATGCCCCGCTACGACGGATCCGTGCGGGTGGCCGCCGCGTCCTGCGTCGTCTTCGCCTGAGCCACCGACCCCGGGCGGGAGCGGAGGGCCCAGGGCGGGATCGGGGAGGAGGCTGGGAGGCGGGCGGGTCGGCGGGTCGGCGAGGCGGGTCGGCGGGGCGGGTCGGCGAGGCGGGGCGGCGGGGCGGGTCGCGGGGCGGTCAGGGGGCGGTTCGGCCGGAGGCTCCGCGAGGCGGCCGCCGGGAACGGCCGCCGAGGCGGCCCGGCCAAGGCGAAGGGCCCGCCCCTGGACGGGAGCGGGCCCTGTGTCGTGCGGATCCCTGGGTCAGCGGACCGGTGTCCCCTGCGCCGGCTGCGGGGCGATGCCCAGCGCCGTCGTGTACTTGGCGAGGGCCAGCTTGCCGATCGCCGGGTAGGCGCCGAGCGCCTCGGCCATCGAACAGCCCGCCTCCTCCGCCGCCGCTGCCAGCAGCGCCGGCTCGATCTCCGGGCCGATCAGGTACGGCGCCAGCGCCAGCTGCTGCGAGCCGGAGGAACGCAGCTGCTCGGCCACCGAGGAGATGGAACCCTCCTGGTCCAGGGCCGCCGCCATCACCGGCACGGCCAGGCGCGCGGCGAGCAGCATGCCGGTGATACCGGCCGCCTGCACCGCCTCGTCGCCGCCCACGGAGGCCAGGATGATGCCGTCCGCGGCGGTGGCCACGGTGAACAGCCGGGCCCGGTCGGCGCGGGCCAGACCGGCCTCGGACAGCCGCACGTGCAGCGCCTCGGCGAGCAGCGGGTGCGGACCGAGGACGTCGGTCAGGTCGGCGGCGACCCGGCTCTCCATCACGGCCTGACGGATCTGGCGCAGCAGCGCGTTGTCCGGGCCGGCCAGCAGCGGGACGACGACGGCGACCGGGCCGTCGGGCTCCTTGACACCCTCGACCCCGGCGGCGACGGCCTGCTCGTAGCGGGCGACGCGCTCCTCGGCGGTACGCGCCAGCACGGAGCGGAGCGAAAGGTACTCGGTGTCGTCCCCGTCCAGATACCCGATCCGGGCGTCCAGGCCGGGCAGCTCGGAGCGGGCGATGCTCACGACCTCCTCGGCGAGGCTGCGCGTCGCGGCGCTGGGCGCGCCGGGCACCGCGAGGACGAGCGCGGGCGCGCCCTCGGGAGCCACCAGCGGTTCCGGACGGCGGTGCCTTCCGGGCTGGCGGGGTCGCGGCATTCGTACGGGCAGGCCCGCGGGTCCAGTGGGGGAGCTCATGGCGCCGCATGTTACTGGTTTCGTGGGCTCCGGCGTTCGGGGAGGGTGCAGGTGAGCGGTATCCGTCCGGTTTTGTCTGATGAGTTACGTACGAATGACCCGCCTTGCGGGCACATGCCGGGCGCATGGGCCGGTACCTCGTCGGAACCGCCGGCGCGGGGCCGTCAGCCGCCCCCGGCGCGGAACACGCACAGCATCGCCGGTTCACCCGGCAGGGTGAGCCGCTCCGCCGCCAGATCCGTCGCGATCCGTACCGCACCGTGCAGGGGGTCCCCCTCGGCCGGCACCTGCCGGGCCAGCGGCAGTCTGCGCGCCAGTTCCTCGCGCAGGGGTACGAGCAGCGGATCGCCCATCTTGAACAGGCCCCCGGTCAGCGCCACTTCCGGTGCGCCGTCCGCCGGGCACACGGCGGCGGCGGAGTCCGCCATGTGCCGGGCCGCGGCGCGCAGGATGCCCCCGGCGACCGCGTCGTGCGGGGCGCAAGCGGCCACCCGGGGCGCGAAGGAGGCCAGTACGGCGGCCCGGTCGGCGCGGGGGTAGAGCAGCCCGGGCAGGCCGCGCACCGGCCCGAACTCCTCCTCCGCCAGGGTCAGCAGGGAGGCGGAGCCGCCCTCCCGGCCGTCGTGGGCGCGCAGCGCCGCCTCCAGGCCGGCCCGGCCGATCCAGGCGCCGCTGCCGCAGTCGCCCAGCAGATGCCCCCAGCCGTCGGCCCGGCGCCAGCCCGACAGGTCGGTGCCGACCGCGATCAGCCCGGTGCCCGCGGCGAGGACGGCGCCCGGACGCGGTCCGAGGGCGCCGGCGTACGCGGTGACGGCGTCGGCGGCCAGCGCCACGGTCCGCACGCCCAGCTCCCGGGCGAGGGCGCCGGGCAGTTCGGCGCGCAGGGCCTCGCCCAGGGTGGCGAAGCCGGCGGCGCCGACGGCGGCCGTGGCCAGCCCGTCCACCTCCGCCTCGGCGGCCAGGGCACGGGCCGCGGGGACGAGTTGTTCCATCAGGTGGGCGGGATCGATGCCCCGCGCACCCGTGCGGACCGGTACCCCGGTCTCCCGCTCGGCGCGGGGCTCCCGCCCCGGGACGCCGACGGCGACCCGGAGGCCGGAACCGCCGGAGTCCACGGCGAGATACCCCTGAGCGGTCACGGCAGACGCCAGTCCACCGGCTGTCCGCCCTGCTGCATCAGCAGGTCGTTGGCCCGGCTGAACGGGCGCGAGCCGAAGAACCCGCGGTCGGCCGACATGGGCGAGGGGTGCGCGGACTCCACCGCCGGCAGACTGCCCAGCAGTGGGCGGAGGTTGCGGGCGTCGCGGCCCCACAGGATGGACACCAGCGGCTTGCCGCGCGCCGCCAGGGCCCGGATCGCCTGCTCGGTGACCTCCTCCCAGCCCTTGCCGCGGTGCGCGCCCGGTTTGCGCGGCGCGGTGGTCAGCGCCCTGTTGAGCAGCAGCACGCCCTGCCGGGTCCACGGGGTGAGGTCCCCGGTGGACGGCTGGGGCAGCCCCAGGTCGTCGTTCAGCTCGCGGAAGATGTTGATCAGGCTGGGCGGCAGCGGGCGCACCTCCGGTCCGACGGAGAACGACAGGCCCACCGCGTGCCCCGGTGTCGGATACGGATCCTGACCGACAATCAGGACCCGCACCTCGTCGAAGGGTTGCTGGAAGGCCCGCAGGACGTTCGGTCCGGACGGGAGGTAGGTGCGACCGGCGGCGATCTCCGCGCGCAGGAAGTCGCCCATCTCGGCGATGCGTCCGGCGACGGGCTCCAGGGCGTTCGCCCAGCCCGCTTCGACGATTTCATGCAGGGGTTTCGGTGCCACGGGCGTCACCCTACTGCCGTGCGCCCGCCGGCGATCACCCGATGGCGGCAGCACGCGAGCGGACGCCCCGCCGCCACCCGGCCCCCCGCCGCCCTCGGCGCTGCCCGAACTCTCGGCGCCGCCCGGATCTTCGGCGACGCGCGCCCGCCATGCCTGCCGGTGGCTGGCCCGTCCCCGGTCGGCTCGTCGGCGATCGGCTCGTCGGCGGTCGGCCTGGCGGCGGTGGCCGGCCGGTGGGCGCCGTCAGCCGACCACCGCCGCCCGTACGCACAGCACGTCCGGCAGGTGCGCGGCCAGCAGCCGCCAGCTGTCGCCGTCGTCCGCCGACGCGAACACCTCGCCGTTGCGGTTGCCGAAGTACACCCCGGCGGGGTCGCGGTCGTCCGTGCACATGGCGTCCCGCAGGACCGTGCCGTAGTGGGCCTCCTCCGGCAGTCCCTCGGACAGCGGCTCCCAGGTGCCGCCCGCGTCCTGCGTGCGGAAGACCCGGCAGCGGTGCCCGGCCGGCACCCGGTCCGCGTCGGCGTTGATCGGGAAGACGTACGCCGTGCCGGCCCGGCGCGGATGCGCGACCGCGGCGAAACCGAACGTCGACGGCAGGCCCTCGCCGATGTCCGTCCAGTGCGCGCCCGCGTCGTCGCTGCGGTACACCCCCCAGTGGTTCTGGAGGTACAGCCGGTCCGGGTCGCCCGAGTCCCGCGCGATCTTGTGCACGCACTGGCCGAACTCCGGGTCCGGATCCGGCAGGAAGACCGCGGAGACCCCCGAGTTGGAGGGCGACCAGCTCGCACCGCCGTCCGTCGTGCGGAACACCCCTGCCGCGGAGACGGCCACCGTCACGGCCCGCGGATCGCGCGCGTCGGTGAGCACCGTGTGCAGGCCCTCGCCGCCCCCGCCGGGCACCCACCGGGAACGGGTCGGGTGCTCCCACAGCGGGCGGACCAGCTCGAAGTGCTCGCCGCGGTCCACCGAGCGGTACAGCGCGGCCGGTTCCGTGCCCGCGTACACCACGTCCGGCTCGGCCGCGGCCGGGTGCAGCTGCCAGACCCGCTCCAGGGAGGCTCCGGTGTCCTTGGGGAACTTGACGGCGGGCCGGGACGGTTCGGTCCAGGTGCGGCCGAGGTCGTCGGAGTGGAACACCGACGGGCCCCAGTGCGCGCTGTCACCGCCGGCCAGCAGCCGGGGCCCGGGACCCCGGGTGTCGATCGCGACCGAGTAGACCGCCTGCGCGTTGAAATACGGACTCTCGTCGAACCGCCAGGGGCCGCCGCCCCGCTGCCGCCCGATGAACAGGCCTTTGCGGGTGCCCACAGCGAGCAGTACCTCGGCCATGCCGATCACCTCCGGGACGCCTTCGTCCGGGTAGCCGTCAGATACCGGCCAGTCTGCACCTCCCCACTGACACTCTCCCCGAACAGGGGCATCGGTGCAGGTCACCACCTGTGTCGCCGGTCCGCGTCGACGACCGGCCGGGTGTGCTGCGGGATGTGCCTGCGCGTGCGGGGCGGCTCGTACGACCGTCGGGCAGACGGCTCGTCGTGAGCAGCGGAGCGATCTCTCCCGTATGGGAGGGCGGTCCGGCCGGTCGGTGCGCTCGTGAGGAGGATGCCGTGAAGGCGATCCGTGGTCCGAAGGTGTGGCTGTGGCGCTGGCGGCGGAACCCGCTCAAGCGGCGGGCCGACGTCGTGGAGGCATGGCTGCTGCTCGGCGCCCTGCTGCTGACCGTCCTGGCCGGAGCGGCGGCCGGTTTCCCGGCGGCCCGCTCGGTGGAGCACGGACTGGCCCGCGAACGGGCCGACCGGCGGCCCGTGGTCGCCCGCGTCGTAGCCGGGGCCCCGGGATCCGCCGCCGCCCGCCACAGCCACGCCTCCTCCGGCGGACGGGTCTGGGCGGAGGTCCGTTGGACGGTGGCCGACGGCTCCGTCCACACCGGCCGGATCCGGGTGGAGCCCGGCAGCGGGCCCGGTACGCCGGTCACCGTCTGGACCGATCCACGGGGACACCTCGCCGCCCGTCCCGCGACGGCCTCCGAGGCGGCGTTCCGGTCCACGCTGATCGGCGTCCTGGCCGGCGCCGGCGCGGCCGCCGTCCCGCTCGCCGGTGGCCTCGCCGCGCGTGGCCGCCTGGAACGCCGGCGCATGGACGCCTGGGACACGGAGTGGGCGCGTCTCGGCCCGCAGTGGGGACGAACCTTCTGAGCGCCCCCACCCGACGTCCTCAACCTCCCGGCAGGCCGCACCGGCACGTCACGCGCCGCACCGGCATGTCACGCGCCGCACCGGCATGTCACGTGCCGCACCGGCACGCCACGCCGGCCGCCCGCAGGGTCCGTCCAGGCTCCCGACGACCCCGCCCCCGCCGCCGCACCCCCCGTCACAGCCCCGCCAGTACCTCCCGGCACAGCCTCAGCAGTTCCTCGTCGGTTCGGATGTCACGGCTGCCGTACGCGCCCGCGCGGGCCGTGTGGCGGCGGGGGCGGGTCAGTTCCGCGGTGACCAGGTCACGCAACGGCGCCGCGGCCGGGCCCATGGCCGTCAGACAGCGGGCGACGGGCACCCGGGTGCGCGGGTCGGCCGCCCAGGCGCCGCGGAGGACCGGCCGGACCGGATCGGGGTCGCCCGCGACGCGCCACAGCGCGCACGCGGCCGGTACCCGCTCGCGCACCGGCCCCGACCGGGCGAGCCGGTGCAGCTCGGGCAGCGCGGGGCGGGCGGCCGGGCCGAGCCTGCCGAGCTGGGCGGCGGCGCGGCGGCGTACCCCGGGATCGGTGTGCCGCACGTCGCGCAGCAGGACGGGGAGCACCGCGGTGGTGTCTCCGTCCGCCGACCACAGCGCGCCCGCCGCGACGGCCGCGTGCCGGGTGGGCAGCAGTGCCCGCAGCAGGGGTGACGCCGGTGCGGTGGCGCCCAGCTCCTCCAGCGTCTCGATCACCTGACCGGCGACCGCGTCCCGCGCACCCAGGCCGTCCGGACCGCCGGAGAGCAGCCGGAGCAGCTCCGGTACGGCGTCCGTGTCCCCGACGGCCCTGATCGCCGTCAGCAGCGGGGCGGCGAGCCGCGCCGCGGCGGGGGAGGCGAGCGGTATCCGGCCCAGCCGGTGGCGCAGGGCGGGAGCCAGCGGGGCGGCGGCCCGGCCGAGGTGCGCGACCTCGCAGCCCAGCCCGACCGGCGCCGCCGGGCCGGCCAGGAGCTGGGCCAGCGCCGGGACGGCACGGCTGTCGCCGGTCCGGGCCAGCGCCTTGAGCGGACCGCCCAGCGTGGGCGGGCAGCGCTCCCAGCGGTGGGTCCACAGGTCGGGCCGGGCGGTCACCAGCGCGTGCAGGTCGTCCGCGGCGGGCGCGGCCAGGGCGAACAGCTCCGCGAGCACCGAGACCGCCGCGTCCCGTAACCGGTCCTGGTCGGCACCGAGCTGCGCCCCGAGCAGCCGCACCGGACCGGCGTACTCCCCGCGCCAGCCGCGGAACAGTCCCGCCGACATCCACACGGCATTGCACCGGTCCACCGGGTCGGGACTGGTCAACTGCCCGTTGAGCAGGGCGATCCGGTCGGCCACCCGGTCACCCAGCGCGCTGTGCAGGGTGCGCAGCAGCACCGCGCCCTCCTCGTCCGAGGGACGCAGCCGCCGTATCCGCCCCACCAGGGTGTCCGTGCCGGACGGCTCCTGGGCGCGGACGCGGCGCGCCGACCGCTCCTTCAGCAGCCGGACCGCGGTCGGCACCAGGTCGGCGGGGAGCCGGCCGGGCGCGTGGAGGGCGAGCCGGCCGAGTGCCGCGAGCCGCAGCCCCGGCGGGTACGGCGACGCGCTGTACTCGGTCAGGAGGTCGACGGCGCCGGCGGCGTGCGCGGGGTACCGGTGCGCGAACAGGCCGAGCGCCTCCGTGAGGGCCAGCAGCACGCAGCCGTCCCGCTCGGCTCTCAGGCGCCGCCGCAGCAGCTCCAGCACCCGCGCCGGCTGGTCCAGGAAGCGCACCAGCGCCCCGGCCGCCGCCCGGCGCACCGCAGGGTCCGGGTCCCCGGCGAGGGCGGCGAAGGCCTCGGCGCCCGCGCGCACCGCCGCCCGCGCCCCCCGCTCCTGCTCGGATCTCTCCCCGCCCTCACCGATGCTGACCAGCAGCTCCACGAGGCAGCCCCGGTCCGGCAGCTCCTCGCGGGCCGCGAGCGCGAACAGGAAGGGCACGCAGGCCAGCGTCGAGTCGTACACCCTCCCCTGGTGGTGCACCGCGCCGTACATCCCGTCGAGCGCGGTCGCCCGCTCGGCGGTGTCCGCGGACGCCAGCGCCCGCAACCATCCGGGCACGTCCTCCGCACTGCCGTACGCGTGCCGCAGCGAGGCCCAGTCGACCTCGTCGATCCCCGTGAACACGTTGTCCTCCCCAGGCGAGTGCCACCTGATCGCGAGTGTGCACCACGGCACTGACAACGGTCCGGAAGCATTTCCTGACTGTGTGCGATCCGTCGGCGGTCACCGGCCACGGGACGCGGGCACCGGCACGCGTGCGCGGGAGGGCTCAGTTCCGGCCGGGCAGGGCGCGTGCGAGGACGGCGTCGAGGTCGGCGCCGGACGGCAGGGTGCCGAACGAGTGGCCCCAGTCGCCGCCCAGCCGGCTCGCGCAGAAAGCGTCCGCGACCGGGTGCGGAGCGTGCCGGACGAGCAGGGAGGCCTGGAGCGCGAGCGCTATCCGTTCGACCAGCCGCCGGGCGCCCGCCTGATCGGTTCCGGCCAACTGGTCCTTGAGCGCTGCCACGGTCGCGTCCAGCCGGGCGTCCGCCCCGCGCGCGAGGGCGAGTTCGGCGAACAGGGCCTCGGCGGTGTCCGGTTCGCGGCCGAGCGCGCGCAGCACGTCGAGCGCGTTGACGTTCCCGGAGCCCTCCCAGATCGACAGCAGCGGGGCCTCCCGGTAGTGCCGGGGCATCCCCGACTCCTCGACGTAGCCGTTGCCACCCAGGCATTCCAGGGCCTCGGCGGTGAACGCCGGGCCCCGCTTGGTGACCCAGTACTTGCCGACGGCCGTGGCGATGCGCCGGAAGGCCCGCTCCCCGGCGTCCCCGCGCACCGCGCGGTCCGCCGCCCCGGCGAGCCGCAGCGTCAGCGTCGTCGCCGCCTCCGACTCCAGCGCGAGATCGGCCAGGACGTTGCGCATCAGCGGCTGGTCGATCAGCCGCGCGCCGAACGCGGCGCGGTGCCGGACGTGGTGTCCCGCCTCCACCAGCGTCTTGCGCATCAGGGTCGCCGAGGACATCACACAGTCCAGCCGGGTGCAGTTGACCATCTCGATGATGGTCTTCACACCCCGCCCCTCCGGCCCCACCAGCCAGGCCACGGTCCCGTCGAACTCCGGCTCGGAGGAGGCGTTGGACCGGTTTCCCAGCTTGTCCTTCAGCCGCTGGATCCGGAAGGAGTTGCGGCTGCCGTCCGGCAGGACGCGCGGCACCAGGAAGCACGACAGCCCGCCCGGGGCCTGCGCCAGGACCAGGAACACGTCGCACATCGGCGCCGACGTGAACCACTTGTGCCCGCGCAGCGTGTACAAGCCCGCCTCGGCGGTGGGCGTGGCCGTGGTGGTGTTCGTCCGGACGTCGGAGCCGCCCTGCTTCTCGGTCATGCCCATCCCCGCGAGCAGCCCCGGCTTCTCCGTCGGGACGCGCAGCGCGGGGTCGTACTCCCGGCTGGTGAGCAGCGGCTCGTACACCTTGGCGAGATCCGGCTGTGCGCGCAGGGCGGGCACGGCGGCGTAGGTCATCGACGTGGGACAGCCGTGCCCCGCCTCCGTGTGGCCCCACACGAGCCCGCCCGCGGTCCGGGCCACGTGCGCGCCGGGCCGGTCATCGGCCCACGGGGCGCCCGCCAGGCCCTCGGCGACCGCGGTCCGCATCAGGTGGTGCCAGCTGGGGTGGAACTCCACCTCGTCCACGCGGTGGCCGTAGCGGTCGTGGGTGCGCAGCACCGGCTCGTGCAGGTTCGCCTGCTCGCCCCACTCCTGTGCCTCCGCGCTGCCGGCGCGCACCCCCAGCCGCCGGATGCCGTCCTCGGCCCACCCGGCGCCCTCCCGGCGCAGCCCCTCCAGCAGCGCCGGGTCGTCGGAGGCGTCGTACGGCGCGAGGGGAGGGGCCTGGTTGGTGACGTCGTGCGTGGCGAACGGCGGCTGGGACCGCGACGAGAGCTGCGGCTGCGCGGGAGTCGAGACCATACGAGCATGTTGCACTCTTCCTGCGGCTGTCGCAATGATGCAACAACAAGACGCACGTACAGTACGGCCCCATGCGCATGAACGTCTCGGCAGAGCCCGACCCGGCCGGCCTGCGACCGCTGTCCGCCCGCTCGGTCGTGCTGAGCGTGCTGCTCGGCGTGCACCCGCCCGAGCTGCCGGTGAGGGACCTGGTGCGGCTGGTGGAGCCGTTCGGGGTCGGCGGCTCCACGCTGCGGGCCGCGCTGAGCCGGATGGTGGCCGCCGGTGACCTCCGGCGCGCCGACGGCGCCTACCGGCTCAGCGACCGGCTGCTCGCCCGGCAGCGTCGTCAGGACGACGCCCTGAACCCCCGCACGCGCGCGTGGGACGGCGACTGGGAGATGGTGGTGGTCACGGCGACCGGCCGTGGCCCCGCCGAGCGCGCCGACCTGCGCGCCCGGCTGACCGCCCTGCGCCTGGCCGAACTCCGCGAGGGCGTGTGGCTGCGCCCGGCCAACCTCGACCGCCCGCTTCCGGCCGGCCTCGACCGGGTGGCCCTCACGTGCACCGCCCGCCCCGACGAGCCCCCGCGCGACCTGGCGGCCCGGCTCTGGCCGTCGGCCGGCTGGGCGGCCACGGCCCGCGCCCTCCTCGCCCGCGCCAGGGCGGCGGACCGCCCGGCCGAGCGGCTCACGGTCTACGCGGCGGCCGTCCGCCATCTGCTCGCCGACCCGGTCCTGCCGCCCGCACTGCTGCCCGCCGACTGGCCGGGGGAGGCCCTGCGGACGGCCTACGCCGGCTACCGGCGGGAACTGGCCGCGGCGTTGGGCCCGTCGGGGGACCGCTGACGGCACCCCGCCCGGCGGGCCGGGCCGCCGGGCCGTCCGGTCGGGGGGGGGGGGGGGGGGGGGGGGGGCGGGGGGGGGGGGGGGGGGGGTGTGTGGGGGGGGTGGGGGGGGTAGTGGCGGCCGGGGCGG
>NZ_JBEYCX010000038.1:0-28646 GCF_040632975.1 Streptomyces sp. NPDC013455
GCGGTCCCGCACCCGGCGAACGGGTGCGGGACCGCTGTCGTGCGGACCGGGGTCAGCCGGTCGTCAGAGCCGTGTCGTCCACGACGAAGCTGGTCTGCAGGGAGGAGTCCTCCACGCCGTTGAACTTCAGCGTGACCGTCGAGCCGGCCAGCGAGGAAAGGTCGAACGTCTTCTGGCTGTAGCCGGAGGCCGCGTTCAGGTTCGAGTAGGTGGCGAGCGTCTTCGAACCGGCGGTCACCGTCAGCTTGTCGTACTGGGCGCTGGTGGTGGTCTCGGCGGTGTCGATGTGCAGGTAGAAGGTCAGGGTCGCCTTGCAGCCCGCCGGGATGGTCACCGACTGGGACAGCGTGTCGGTGTGGGAGGAGCCGTAGCCGTCCAGCCACGCCTTGTAGGAGCCGCTGTGCGACGCCTCGCCGCTGTCGGTGGTGATGACACCGCTGGTCGCGGTCCAGCCGGTGTTGCCGGACTCGAAGCCCGGGTTGCCCAGCAGCTGGGTGGCCGAGCAGCCGCCGCCGGTCGCGCTGACCGTCCAGGCGAAGGTGGCGGTGCCGGTGGCGCCGGTGGAGTCGGTCACCGTGACCGTGGTGCTGTACGTGCCCGCGGTGGTGGGCGTGCCGGAGATCAGGCCGGTCGATGTGTTGATCGACAGACCGGACGGCAGACCGGTGGCGCTGTACGACAGGGCGCCGCTGTTGGTGCTGCTCGCCTGTATCTGGAGGCTGACGGCGGTGCCGACGGTGGCGGACTGGCTGCCCGGGTTGGTGACCGTCACCCCGTTGGCCGGCGGGTTGATGTGGCTGCCGACGTTGATCCCGGCGAAGGCGTTGCCCACTCCGGCGTACTGCGTGGAGTTGGTGCCGTACAGCGCGGCGGCGGCGTTCAGGGCGGCGGTGCGGGCGCCGGCGTAGTTGGTGCTGGACGTCATGTACGTCGTCAGCGCCTTGTACCAGATCTTCAGGGCGGCGTCCCGGCCGATGCCGGCGACGGCCACGCCGTCGGAGGTCGGGCTGTTGTAGGTCACGCCGTTGACGACCTTGGTGCCGCTGCCCTCGGAGAGCAGGTAGAACATGTGGTTCGCCGGGCCCGAGGAGTAGTGCACGTCCAGGCTGCCGATCCCGGAGTACCAGCTGTCCTTGGAGCCGCCGTCCTTGCTCGGCTTGTCCATGTACCGCAGCGGCGAGCCGTCGCCGTTGATGTCGATCTTCTCGCCGATGAGGTAGTCGCCGACGTCCTTGGAGTTGTTCGCGTAGAACTCCACGCCGGTGCCGAAGATGTCGGAGGTGGCCTCGTTCAGGCCGCCCGACTCACCGCTGTACTCGAGGCCGGCGGTGTGGGAGGTGACGCCGTGGGTCATCTCGTGGCCGGCCACGTCGATCGAGGTCAGGGCGTGGGTGTTGGCCGAGCCGTCGCCGTAGGTCATGCAGAAGCAGCTGTCGTCCCAGAAGGCGTTGACGTACCCGCTGCTGTAGTGGACGCGGCTGTAGGCGGCGACGCCGTCGTTGCGGATGCCGCTGCGGCCGAAGGTGTTCTTGTAGAAGTCCCACGTCTCCTGGGCGCCGTAGGCGGCGTCGGCGCCCGCGGTCTGGGTGTTCGAGCCGGTCCCGTCGCCCCAGACGTCGTCCGCGTCCGTCATCAGGGTGCCGGTGCCGGAGGTGCCCCGGTTGAGGTTGTAGGTCTTGTGACCGCCGCGCGTGGTGTCGTACAGCTGGTACGTCGAACCGGACAGCGAGGTGGTCAGGTTGACGGTACCGCTGTACTGGGTGTTGCCCGTGCCGGTCTTGATCGCCTGGTACCGGTACAGCTCCTTGCCGGTGGTGGCGTCGGTGACGACGTGCAGCTGGCTGGGCGTGCCGTCGTCCTGGAAGCCGCCGATCACCGTCTCCCAGGCGAGCTTCGGGGTGCCGCTGCCGGCCCAGATCACCTTTCGGGCGCTGTCGGTGGTGGGCTTCTCGGCGTCGAGGGCCTTCGCGGCCTTCAGCGCCTTGGCCTCGGCGGCCGACTTGGCGAAGGTCGCCGTGGTCGAACGCACGGTGATGGCCCGCTTGTTGTTGAAGGTGGTGCTCACGGTCCCCTTGGCCACCGAGGCGGGCGGGGTGTGCACGACGAGGTCGCCGCCGAGGACCGGGAGGCCGGCGTAGGTGCGCTCGTACCGCGTGTGCAGGGTGCCGTCGTTGTCCTTGACGACGTCCTTGACGACCAGCTTCTCCTGCGCGCCGAGGCCGAGGGTGCGGGCGGTCGTGGTGGTCCGCTGCCGGGCGTTCTCGATCAGCGCCTTGTGCTGCGCCGGGCTCAGCTTCGCCTCCAGGCCGCCGGTGCGCAGGGGGCCGGGGTGGGGAGCGGCCGGTGCGGCGGTGGCCGGAATCGACTGGAGGCCGACGGCGAGGAAGGCCGCGGCGGAGACCAGGGCGGCTCCGGCCGTGGCCCGCTTGTGGGGAAGGGGTCTGTGGGGTCTCACTCGTACTCCTCCTGCTGCGGCCGTGGTTGGCGGCCGGTGACAGACGGGCGGACGGGTCCGCCGCCCGGGGTGAGCTGAGCTGTGCGGGACCGTGATCCGTACTGGGTGGGGTGGATCGGGGTGCGCAGGGAGAATGGCAGGATTGACCGAGTCATGTCACCTCGCGGCGGGTCAATCGAGGGTTTTCCCTACCCGGACCCGGAGGTGGAACGCGGTTGCCGGGACGTAGGTTGGGCCTTGGCTGATCCACGCTTTGGCTGAAAGAAGGACACGACTCATGACCGATCCGGCGGCGCACCAGAACATCGACACGTCGGTGCCGCACTCCGCCCGCATCTGGAACTACTGGCTCGGCGGCAAGGACAACTACCCCGTCGACGAGGCGGCCGGCGACGCGTACACCGCCGTCTTCCCCGGCATCGTCACCATCGCCCGCAGCAGCCGTGCCTTCCTGCGCCGCAACATCGGCTACCTCGTCTCCGAGGCGGGCATCCGGCAGTTCCTGGACGTCGGCACCGGCCTGCCGACCGCCGAGAACACCCATGAGGTCGCCCAGCGGCTCGCGCCCGAGGCGCGGATCGTCTACGTCGACAACGACCCGATGGTGCTGGCCCATGCCCGCGCCCTGCTCTACTCCTCCCCCGAGGGCGCGACCGCCTACATCGACGCCGACGTCACGGACACGGACCGCATCCTCGCGGCCGCCGCCGAGACGCTGGACCTGAGCCGGCCCACCGCGCTCATCCTCAGCAACATCCTGGGACACGTCGCCGACGACGATCAGGCGCACGCCATCGTGGACCGGCTGATGGGCGCCCTGCCGTCGGGCAGTTACCTCTCCGTCAACGACGGGTCCCTCGGCATCGACCCGGTCTTCGAGGAGGCCCAGGAGCACTACAACAACAGCGGCGCGGTGCCGTACAACCTGCGCACCGTCGAGGCGATCACCTCGTTCTTCGACGGTCTGGAACTCGTGGAACCCGGCGTCGTTCCGGTCACCCGGTGGCGTCCGGAGCCCGGTTCGCCCGCGCCCGAGGTCATCGCCGAGCACGGCGGGCTCGCCCGGAAGCCGTGACGTGCGGTCCGTCGGCCCCGGCGGGCACGTCGTCCGCTCGGCCTACCGGGCGCAGTCCGTACGAGGGTGCGACGCGACCCCGGCACACTGCCCCTGACCGGCGCGTTGTTACGGTGCATCGCGTGTCTGACTCCTCACGCGATACCGCACTGGGCGCCGGCTGGGGCGCCGCCGAGCTCGGCACCTACGACCGGCTCATGCCGGCCCGCGTCGAGAGGCTGTCGTGGCTCGACCCGCGGATGCTGTGGGCCGCCCGCAACGGCGTGCTGGCGTCCTGGTTCGGTGATCCGACCGGCCGCACCCGCAGCCGCTGGGTGGCCCGGCGGGCCGCGGCCGGAGCGCCCGCCGACAAGGTGATCCGGCGGGAGGTACCGGAACGGTTCTCCTTCATGGTCATCGGGGACACCGGCGAGGGGGGCGCCTCCCAGTACGCCGTCGTGCCGGGCTTTCTGAAGGCGAGTCAGGACACCGAGTTCGCCGTCATCGCCAGCGACGTCGTCTACCCGGCCGGCGAAGCCGACGGCTACGGCGGCAAGTTCTTCCAGCCGTACCAGGACTATCCCGCGCCGATCTACGCCATCCCGGGCAACCACGACTGGTACGAGGACCTGGGCGCCTTCATGCGGGTGTTCTGCGCCGACACCCCGCCGCTCGACCCCGAGCCCCGGTCCCGCCCGCTGACCGGCGCCTGGTGGCGCTCCCTGCTGTGGCACCGGCCGCGCCCCACCGACGAGGGGCGGCTGGCGGAGGCCCGGAGCCTGCGGTCGGCCCCGGCGCAGCAGGCCGTCCAGCCGGGCCCGTACTGGGCGATCGACGCCGGCCCGGTGCGGATCGTCGGCATCGACACCGGACTGCTGGGCACGGTCGACGCCGAGCAGGGCACCTGGCTGCGGGAGGTGTCCCGGGGACCGAAGCCGAAGATCCTCGTCACCGGATCGCCGCTGTACGTCGACGGCGAGCACCACCCGTGCCCGATCGAGGGCGGCGGCACCGTGGACGACATCGTCCGGGACCCCGGGCACCACTACGTGGCCGCGATCGGCGGTGACATCCACAACTACCAGCGCTACCCGGTGGCGGTGGACGGCCGCACGATCCAGTACCTCGTCGCGGGCGGCGGCGGCGCGTTCATGCACGCCACGCACACCATCCCGCGGGTGTCGGTGGCGGGCGTGACCGAGAAGGAGTTCCGCTGCTATCCGCTGCGCGGCGACTCGCTCGCCTTCTACAGCCGCCTGTACGGCCGCAGGCTCGGGCTGCGCCGCTTCTTCAGCCTGACCGAGACCGACGCGACGGCCGTGGTCGCCGAACGGCTCGGCATCGAGCCCGGCCGCGCCCCCGGCCCGGACGCCCGGGTCACCCGCCGTACCCGCCTGGTCGCGGGCCTGCTCGGGACCGGCCGCCGCCCCGACCGCCCCGCCCGGTTCCGGCTGCCCGTGCGCAAGATCTACACCCAGTTGTTCTCGCCCTCCTCGGCCACCCACGAGCCGCCGTTCTTCAAGTGCTTCCTGCGACTGGACGTCACCGAGGACGCCGTCCGGCTGCGCTGCTTCGCCGCGACCGGCAAGCGTGCGCAGGAGGTGGAGCCACCGGTCGAGGACGAGGTCGTCATCCCGCTGCCCACGGCCCGCGCGGACTGATCACACGGTTGTCACACTCGCCTGCCAGAATCGCGGGGACGAGCGACACACGACCGCTGGAGGAGCCCGTGCCGTCCACCTCTCGCCCCCTGCGCAGGCTCGGCTTCCTCACCATCGGCCTGTTCGACGCGGCGGACCCGGCCCGGGGCCACGAGTCCACGCTGGAGCTCGTCGAGCTGGGCGAGCGGCTCGGCTTCGACAGCGCCTGGGTCCGCCAGCGGCATCTCCAGTACGGCGTCTCGTCCCCGGTCGCCGTCCTGGCCGCCGCCTCCCAGCGCACCCGCCGGATCGAGCTGGGCACCGCGGTGATCCCGCTCGGCTGGGAGAACCCGCTGCGGCTCGCCGAGGACCTGGCGACCGTGGACGTGCTGTCCGGCGGCCGGCTGAACCCGGGCGTCAGTGTGGGTCCGCCGATGCACTACGAGCAGGTCAAGGACGCCCTCTACCCGGACACGGCGGACGCGGAGGACTTCGGTCACGAACGGGTGCGGCGGCTGCTCGACCTGGTGCGCGGCAAGCCCGCCACGGACTTCAGCGGGGTACGGGACTTCGAGGTCTTCAGCGACGTCGTCCAGCCGCACTCCCCGGGACTCGGGCGCCGGATGTGGTACGGCGCCGGCAGCCTCGGCTCGGCGCACTGGGCCGGCGAGCACGGCATGAACCTGCTGACCAGCAGTGTCGTCAAGGCGGAGGGTGCCGAGGGTGCGGACGGGCCGCCGGACTTCGCCGCGATCCAGCTGTCCCACATCCGCCGGTTCCGCGCCCACCACCCCGACGGCGAGGCGGCCCGCGTCTCGCAGGGCCTGGTGGTGATCCCCACCGATTCGGCGACACCGCGCCAGCGCTCCAGGTACGAGGAGTACGCGGCCCGGCGGCTGCCGCGCACGGCTTCCCCGCAGGGCCCGGCGCGGCTGCTGTTCGCACCGGACCTGGTCGGCAGCTCGGCGGAGATAGCCGAACGGCTGCACGCGCACGCCGCGTTCCGCGAGGTCGACGAGGTGGCGTTCGCGCTGCCGTTCACCTTCGAGCACGAGGACTACGTACAGATCCTGACGGACATGGCCACCAGGCTGGGCCCCGCGCTGGGGTGGCGTCCGGCGGCCGGGGACGGCGCCGGAGGCTGAACGGCAGGGCGGTCAGCCCCGGCGGGCGCGCAGGGCCGCGAGGGCCCGGTCGGCGTGGGTGTTCATGCGCAGTTCGCTGCGGACGATCTCCAGGACGGTACGGTCCTCGTCGATCACGAAGGTGACGCGTTTGGTCGGGGCCAGCGAGAAGCCGCGCTTGACCCCGAACCGTTCGCGGACCGTGCCGTCGGGGTCGGAGAGCAGCGGCATGCCGAGGCCGTACCGGCCGGCGAACTCCTGCTGCTTGTCCACGCCGTCCCCGCTGATGCCGACGGGCCGGGCTCCCACCGCGGCGAACTCCGCGGCGAGGTCGCGGAAGTGGCAGGCCTCGGCGGTGCAGCCGGGGGTGAGCGCGGCGGGGTAGAAGAAGAGCACGACGGGGCCGTCGGCCAGCAGTCCGGTGAGCCGGCGGACGGTCCCCGTCTCGTCGGGCAGCGCGAAGTCCTCGGCCTTGTCCCCGATCTTCGGCTGCTCGCTCACCGCCGTCCCTCCCCGGCGCCGGCCGGCCCGGTCCCCCTGTGCTCGGTCACGGCTGTCCCTTCCCGTTCCGGGCCACTCCCCGGGCCCACAGCACGAGGGGCACCTGGAGGGGCAGCCGGGCGAGGGCCGCCGCCCTGAGCGGTGCCGGCCGGTCGCGCCAGTCCACGGCCATCTGGACATTCGCCGGGAAGACGCCCACGAAGAAGGCGGCCGCCGCCTTCGCGGCCACGGCGCGCGTCCGGGGCGCCGCGATCCCGGCCGCGAGGGCCAGTTCGACGGCTCCGCTGACGTGCGTCCAGGTCCGGGGCGAGCCGGGCAGCAGCCGCGGGACGATCGCGTCGAACTGCCGCGGCGCGGCGAAGTGGGCGGCCCCGGCGGCTGCCAGCAGACCGGCGAGCAGCAGGGGTGAGCGTTCGGACCGTGACACGGTTCCTCCTCTGATGGCCTGCCGCCGGATATTACTGGACGGTACGCGCCGGGGTCGCGGTGATCGGCGGGGTCAGCCGGTGGTGACCAGCTTCTGCCCGGCCTCGGTGGGCTCCCGGTGCCGGGTCGAGCGCAGGGCCGCGATGCCGATGAACACCGTGGACGACACGCCGGCCAGGGCGAAGGCGGTGAAGCCCCGGTCGCCGTGGCCCGAGGCGAGCAGCTGTCCGCCGAGCCACGGGCCGAAGACGGCGCCGAAGCGGCCCATGCCGGAGGTCCAGCCGACGGCGGTGGCCCGCTTGTCGGGGGCGGAGCGGATGGAGACGGTCGCGTAGATCATCGTCTGGGCGCTGTTGAGGAACACGCCGGTGAGGAAGACGACCAGGAAGGTGACGCCCAGCGGCATGCGGACGCTGAGCAGGAAGACACCGGCCGCGGTGAGCGCGAACCAGATCGCGGAGACGAACGGGGCGCCGGTGGCGGTCCCGTCGCGCGAGCGGAGCCGGGCGAGGGGGAGGTCGGACGCCTTGCCCGCGACCAGCATGCCGACGATGCCGCCGAGGTTGAACAGCACCACGAAGGTCAGGGCGGAGCCGAGGTTGTAGCCCTCGCCGCGCATCAGGGTGGGCAGCCAGGTCGCGACGCCGTAGACGAGGAGGAGGCCGCCGAAGGAGGCCAGCCAGTACAGCAGGGTCTGCGCCCACTCGCCGCCGCGGAACAGGCCCCGCAGGGCGCTCATGGACGTCTCCCCGCGCGAGCGCGGCCCGGCCTGGGGGACGGCGGGCAGGTCGACCTCGTAGCGGGCGGCGAGGGCGGCGGCCTCCTCGGTGCGGCCCTTGGCGGTCAGGAAGCGCAGCGATTCCGGCAGGGCCTTGAGCAGGACCGGGACGTAGAGGAGCGGCAGGACGCAGACCCAGAAGGCGGCGCGCCAGCCGACGGGCTCCACGAGCCACTTGGCGACGTAGGCGGAGAGGATGCCGCCCGCGTGGTGGGCAGTCATCAGGACTCCGATGGTCAGCGCGCCCCGGCCGCCGCGGGCGTAGTCGGAGACCATCGAGATCGCGGTGGGCAGCAGGCCGCCGAGGCCGACGCCGGCCAGGGTCCGGCCGAGGCCGAAGACGGCGACGGAGCCGGACAGGGCGCAGACCGCGGAGGCGAGCGAGAAGACGGCGACGCAGCCGACCATCAGCTTCTTGCGGCCGACGCGGTCGGCGACCGTGCCGGCGGTCAGGGCGCCGACCAGCATGCCGAAGGTGGCGTAGCTGCCGAGGTCGCCGGCCTGGTCCGGGGTGATACCGAGGGCCCCGGTGGCCAGCATGTGCGGGAGCACCGAGCCGTAGATGAACATGTCGAGGCCGTCGAAGAGCACGGCGAGCCAGCACAGTGCGACGACGAGCAGGGCGAGCCGGCGGCCGCGGGGGGACGGGGAGGGCGAGGGGGACATCGTTGTTACCTCTCATGCGTGGTGCGGAAGACGCTAGAAAGCCACCCGGAAAGAGTCAACACTTTTGTCAACAATCTTAGGATGTGCTCGGTCCACCCGGCTCACCTGCGAAAAGGGGGGCCGCACACGGCTGTGCGGCCCCCTGGCGTCCTCGGCGTGAGGTCACCCCACCGGTGGTGTGCCGTGGGTGTGGAAGGACTCGATGGTCTTCAGCCCCCAGGCCTGGCCCTTCTTCCGCTCGGCCTCGGTCCAGGTGACGAGCGGCCAGTCGGGGGCCAGCACGAGCCGCGTGAGCGGGTTGCAGAGCTCGACGCGGTTACCTCCGGGCTCGTAGACGTACAGGAAGAACGTCTGCTGGATGGCGTGCTTGTGCGGGCCCGTCTCGATGAACACCCCGCTGTCGATGGCGAGATCGGCGGCGCGCAGGATGTCCTCGCGGGTGTCCGTCGCGAACGCGATGTGGTGCAGCCGGCCGGCGGAGCCCGTCCAGTCCTCCGTGTACACCACGTCGTAGGACTTGTTCGTGAAGGTCAGCCAGCGGGCCGCGACCCGGCCGGTGTCGAGCCGGATCTGCTCGGTGGGCCGGGCGCCGAGCACGTGCTGCTGGAACTCGGCGTTGGCGAGCACGTCGGCCGCGAGGAAGTTGACGTGGTCCAGGCGGCGGACGCCGACGCCCCGGTTGGGCTTGGCCTGCGGCTGGTTCTTCAGCGCCGGTTCCAGCCCGCCGGGGGCCCGGTAGTGCTCGCTCTCCCAGTACAGGGCGTGTTCGTGGCCGTCCGGGTCGGTGGTGACGTACAGCTTCCCGAGGCCGGGTTCGTCCTCCGTCCAGCGGCCGGTGCCGCCCGCCTCCTCGACCGCCGCGACACGGCGGTGGAGGGCCTCCTCGCTGGAGGTGCGCAGGGCGAGCCGGCCGAGGCCGGGTGTGCCGCGGGCGGTGAGGACCAGGCTGTGGTGCTCGTAGTCGTCGAAGGTGCGCAGGTAGACGGAGTCGCCCTGCCGGCCGTTGACGGTCAGCCCGAGGAAGTCGGTGAAGAAGGCGACGCTGGCGTCCAGGTCGGGGGTGAACAGCTGGACGTGGCCGATATGGGCGATGTCACCGAGGGGTGGGGCCATCGGTGCCTCCAAGGGGATGTGCGGTCGGTCGGGGGAAGACGGTGCCGTCGAGGATCTTGCGGGCGGTGCGCACGACGGCCGTACGACGCGCCGCCGGGACGTCCGGGTCGACCTCCGTGTCGACGTCCAGGAAGCCGGTGGGGTGCTCGATGCGCAGCCGGCCGCCGTCCGCGGGGAGGTGCGCGATGCCCTCCCCCACTCCTCCGGGCAGGCGCAGCCCGGCCGCCACGCCGGCGGCGCCGAGGACGCCGATCGAGGTGTGGCAGCGGACGGGGATGAAGGTGCGGGTGGTGACCGCGCCACCGGAGCGGGGCGGGGCGACCAGGGTGACCTTGGGAACGGTCGTCCTCTCGACGTCGCCGAGCCCCATCAGCTCCCCGGCCGCCAGCCGCAGGGCGCGCAGCCGCTCGGCGAGCGCGAGGTCCTCCTCCAGGTCGCCGGGCTCCTCGTACCCGGTGACCCGCAGCGCGGCCGCGGGGACGAGCACGGTCGGCATGCCGTTGTCCACGCAGGTCACCTCGGTGCCCGCGACGGTGTCGCGGACCCGGCCGGTGGGCAGCAGCGGGCGCCGGCCGCCCGGGAACTCGACGACCACCGGCGCGGCGGTCCCGGGCACCCCGGAGATCTCGGCGTCCCCCGTGTAGTCGACGCGCCCGCCCGGCGTGGGGAAGGTGGCGACCGCGTACTCACCCGTGTTCCGCATGCGGATGCGTACGGAGGTCTCGGCGCTCCCGGCCCTCACGAGCCCCCGCTCGACGGCGAACGGGCCCACTCCGGCGAGGAGGTTCCCGCAGTTCTGACGGTCGCTCACCTCCGCCCTGTCGACGGCCACCTGGAGGAACAGGTAGTCGACGTCGGCGTCCGGGCCGGCCGGGGCCGAGACCACGGCGACCTTGCTGGTGAGCGGGTGCGCGCCGCCCAGGCCGTCGGTCTGGCGCGGGTCGGGGCTGCCCATGATCCGCAGCAGCAGGTCGTCCCGGGCGGCCGGATCGGCGGGCAGGTCCTCGGCCAGGAAGTAGGCGCCCTTGGAGGTGCCGCCCCGCATCAGCATGCAGCGCACCCCTGCGGGCCCGGTCACGCGCCGGCTCCGTCCCGGGCGTACTCCTCGTGGGAGGTGTAGGTGACCCCGAGCCGCGCGAGCCTGTCGCGCAGCCCGTAGCGGTCGAGGCCGAGCTGCCCCTCCTGGAACGCGGCGCGGGCGGCGGCCTCCTTGGCCTCGCGGGCCGCGGACGCCGCGGCGGCCTCGCGGGCCTTCTCGCGCGGGATGACCACGACGCCGTCGTCGTCGGCCAGGATCACGTCGCCGGGGCGGACCAGCCGGCCGCCGAGGGCGACGGGGACGTTGACCGAGCCGCCGGTCGCCTTCACCGTGCCCTGTGCCGAGACGGCCGCCGACCAGGCGGGGAAGCCGAGTGCGCGCAGTTCAGCGGTGTCCCGGACGCCGGCGTCGATGACGAGCCCGCGCACCCCGCGCCGCATCAGGGCGGTGGCGAACAGCTCGCCGAACATGCCGTCGGTGGAGGGCGAGGTGGTGGTGACGACCAGGATGTCGCCCGCTCCGCACTGCTCGACAGCCGCGTGGATCATCAGGTTGTCGCCGGGCCACGACAGCACGGTGACCGCGGTGCCGGCCACCCGGACGCCCTGCTGGATCGGGCGCAGCCGGGCCGGGAGCAGCCCGGTGCGGCCCATGGCCTCGTGGACGGTGGCGACGCCGTACCCGGCGAGGGCCTCGACGTCGGCGGCCGCCGCCTTCGGCGGTCCGGTGACGATCACGCCGCTCATGCCAGCTCCTTCGCGACCTGCGGGTAGGGGCGCATGTACGCCTCGGCCACGGTCCTGTGCGGCAGGCCCAGGTTGGGGCCGGCGTTCCGCCTGAGCTGGACCCCGCGGCGGACGGCGAGGTCGGTGTAGTAGTCCCACAGGTGCTGCTGGGCGCCCAGGCACTCCATGGCCTTGCGCTTGGTCTCCCACACCTCGGTGATGTCCAGCAGGACTTCGGGCCGGAAGCCGCTCATCTCGGGCTGGTGCGGCTCGAAGTAGAAGACGGGCGGGGCTCCGATGATCTCGCCGGGGCCGGGGTAGCCGATGGCCTGGGCGAGGACGCGGGCCTCCAGCGCCATCCGGTTGGCGGCCGGGTGGTCGCCGTTGTACGGGTCCTCCACCGGGTGGGTGAGGACGACGTCGGGCTGCGTCTCGCGGTACACGGCGACGAGCCGGTCGGTCAGTTCGGCGGTGGCCACGAGGGGGTAGTCGCCGGCGTCGAAGAAGCGGACGTCGGCGCCGAGGGTGGCGGCGGCCCGCTCCGCCTCCTGCCGGCGTATCGCCTTGATCTCGTCCAGGGTCTTCCCCTCGCGCCACGCCTTGGCGGACTCGCCGCGCTCACCGAAGGTCAGACACGCGATGGTGACCTTCTCGCCCCGGGAGGCGGCCAGGGCGATGGCGCCGCCCGCCCGCCACACGAAGTCCCCGGCGTGCGCGGTGACGACGAGGGTGGACCGCGGGGACGGGGGCCGCCCCTGCCCGGGCGGGGCGGAGGGTGCGGGGGCGGCGGGCGCGTTGCCGTGGGTCATGGCTCGGTTCTCCTTGGTCGACAGGGGTGCGCCCGCCTCGCCCCGGTCGGCGCGCCGGTGCGGCGATCAGTCGCGCAATGCCGCGATCACGCTGGTGAGGTGGGCGCGGACGGCCGCTTCGGCCGCCTGCGGGTCCCTGGCCCTGATCGCCTCGATCATCGCCAGGTGCTCCTTCAGGGATTGCTGGGGACGCCCCGGCCGGAGCGCCAACTGGAAGCGGTGCCGTACCAGTTGGGCGTTCAGCCGTTCGAGCAGCTCGACCGCGGTCCGCTGCCCGGAGATCTCCCGGATCCGGTCGTGGAGCCGGTGGTTGAGGTCGGAGTACGTCACCGGCTCGCCCGCGGCGACGGCTTCCTCCATCGCCGTACCGAGGCCGGCCAGCTCCGCCAGCTGCTCGTCGCCGGCCGCGACGGCCGCCTTGGCCGCGCACAGCCCCTCCAGGACCATGCGGCACTCCGTGATGGCGACCGCTTCCTCCACGGTCACCACCCGCACCCGCGAGCCGCGGTTGCGGATCCGCTCGACCAGTCCCTGCGCCTCCAGATCGATCAGTGCCGCACGGATGCTGGCCCGCGTCACACCGAGCTGCTCGGCGAGTTCGTTTTCCACCAGCCGCTGGGCCGGTGCCATCTCGCCGTGCAGGATCGCCTGCCGCAGCCGCGCGAGCGCGTGCTGCTTGGCCTGCTCCCCGGTGGTCGGACGGGCTTCCTTCGGCATGTGCCCTCCCTGAGTGAGTGCCTGTCGAACCTAAATCTAGCCAAACAAGATTGTCAACAATTTTGTCCGCACCATTCGGCCGCCGGCTCGGCCGGCCGGCGGCCCGCGCCCCGCCCGCGCTCCGGCCCCGCCCCGCCGCCCCGGCCCGGCCGCCCTTGCCCGGGGCGGGCGGCCGGGGCAGCCTGGGGGTATGGGCGCGCAGGACGGCCCCACCCTCATCACCTCCGTGCAGCGGGCCTTCCGGCTGCTGGAGGCGGTGAGCGCGCACGAGAACGGCGCCCCGGCGAAGCAGCTGGCGCGCGAGGCGGGCCTGCCCCTGGCCACCGCCTACCACCTGCTGCGCACCCTGACGCACGACGGCTACCTGCGGAAACTGGACGACGGCGTCTTCATCCTCGGCGACAGGCTGACCTCCCTGCACGCGGCCGGCCACACACAGGCACTGCTCAGCCGGGTCCGCCCGACGCTCGCCGCGCTGCGCGACGAGCTGTCCACCGCCGCCTACCTGACCTTCTACGAGGACGGCGAGATCAGGATCGCCGACATCGTGGACGGCCCCCGGACGCCCCGGGCCGATCTCTGGGTGGGGTTCGAGGACGCCGGACACGCCACCGCGCTGGGCAAGACGGTGCTGCGCGAACTGGACGAGGAGGCCCGCCGGGACTATCTCTCCCGGCACCACCTCGCCGATCTCACGCCACGGACGATCACCAGCCTCACGGAGCTCATCCGCCGGATCGAGGCGACCCCGCTGGCGCCGGCCGTCACGGACCTGGAGGAGTACGCGCTCGGGACCGTGTGCGTGGCCGTGCCCGTCTACCGCGGGAGCACCCTGGGCGCCCTCGGCGTCTCCCTGCCGGTGGAGCGGCAGGCGCGACTGGAGGAGATCCGGGCCCGGCTGCTCCCGATCGCGAGCCGGGTGACCCGGGGCCTGTCGCTCACTATCTGAAAACCCGCGCCTTGTGGCCGCCCCGGTCGGCCCCGTTTCCTTGATGAAACGGACATTCCGGGTATGCACCCCCTACAGGTGAGGACTGCGGGCGACACATGAGCCAGGCGCGACACCATGGTGGCGGCGACACACCGACGCGGCTGTTCCGGGACCGTGTGACCGGCGCCGTGCGGCCGGCCCGCCGGCGCACCGCCGGACGACGGCCCGCGGGAACACCCGCGCTCTCGGTGCTGCTCGGCGCCCTCGGCGCCCTCGGCGCCCTGGTCGTCCTCCTCGCCCTGACCGGCGGCCCCGGGAGCACCTGGCTGCCGCTGCTCGCGGCCGGGCCCGCCCTGGCGGCCATCGGCAACGGGCCGCGGGGCGTGCTGTGCGCCGGGCTCCTCGCCGCGGCGGCGGGCGTGGTGCTGGGCGCCGGGCGCGGGGTTCCGGCCCACGAGCTGTCGGCCGTCCTGTGCGCCCTGCTGGCCGTCACCGCGGCGAGCGGCCTGGCCAGCGCCCTGCGCGGCCGCCGGGAGCGGGTCCTCGCCGCCGTCCGCTCGGTCGCCGAGGCCGCCCAGCAGGCACTGCTCCAGCCCGTCCCGGAGACCGTCGGCCCCTTCCAGGTGGCCGTCCGCTACAGCGCCGCGGCGGCCGAGGCCCGGATCGGCGGGGACCTGTACGCCCTGGTGCCCACCCCGCACGGGATCCGGCTGATCGTCGGCGACGTACGCGGCAAGGGCCTGCCCGCGGTGGGAACCGCCGCGCTGGTGCTCGGGGTGTTCCGGGAGGCCGCCTACGACGAGCCCGACCTGCTCGCGGTCGTCGACAGGATCGAGCGGAGTCTGGCGCGCAACCTCGGTGCGGACGACTTCGTCACCGCCGTGGTCGCCGGATATCCCCGGCCGGGCCACCTGGAGACCGTCAACTGCGGGCACGCCCCTCCGCTGCTGATCTCCGCGTCCGGGCGGGTGCGGGCGGTGGAGCCCGTGCACCCCGCGCCACCCCTGGGGCTGCGCGCCCTCTCGGGGCAGTCCCCCGGCCTCCAGCGCCTGTCCCTGGCGGTGGGGGACCAGCTGCTGCTCTACACCGACGGGGTCATCGAGGCCCGCGACCACGCGCGCCGGTTCTATCCGCTGGCCGAAGGCGTGGCCCGCCATGTCTGCGAGGAGCCGGCCCGCACCCTCACCGCGCTCCACGACGAACTGCTGGCGCATGTGGGCGGCCGGCTGCACGACGACGCCGCCCTGCTGCTCCTGCGGCGGGGGGACGCCGAGGAACCGGCCCCGGTGCCGTCGGGGTCACGGGCGGCGCTTCAGACCGCGGCGAGTTCGGCCCAGCGGGTCACCCCGCCGGGGTGCAGCCGCATGCCGTGACGCGTGGCCAGGGCGTGGACGATGGCCTCGCCCCGGCCGTGCTCGTCGGGGTCCATCGCGGACCGGGCCGTGGCCGGCACCGGTCCGGCGTCGGTGACGGCGATCCGCAGGGTGCCGCCGGTGTCGCCCCGTACCCACGACATCCGCAGCTCCGCCGGCGGCCGGGCGTGGATGACCGCGTTGGTGACCAGCTCCGACACCACGAGCAGCGCGTCCTCGGCCAGCTCCGGACGCACGTCCCAGTCGGCGAGGACGGCCGCCGCACGCCGGCGTACGACCGAGACGGTGCCGGCGACGGGCGGAACCGGACACACGTGTTCGCATGCCGCCCGAAGCAGCGTGTTGAGCTGTGCCACCATGTTCTCTCCCGCGTGAGTGCTGCCGGAGCGGCGCCGTGTCTCAGCGCTTCCCGGGCTCCCCACACGCTATGGAGACAAATCGGGCCGGTCAATGAACGGCGGTCGGCATTGCCGAACGCCGCCGGGCGGGGGCGTCCCCCGGCCCGCGAAGCGAAGCGCCCGTCGCGGTAATAGGCTCGCCTCATGGCCGGCCCAGTCCAGTCGATCGAACGGGCGGCGGCGATCCTGCGCCTGCTCGCCGGAGGGCCCCGCCGACTCGGGCTCGGCGAGGTGGCGGCCTCGCTCGGGCTGGCGAAGGGCACCGCCCACGGCATCCTGCGCACGCTCCAGCACGTGGACTTCGTGGAGCAGGACGCGGCGACGGGCAAGTACCAGCTCGGAGCCGCCCTGCTGCATCTCGGCACCAGCTACCTCGACGTCAACGAGCTGCGCTCGCGCTCCCTGAACTGGGCCGACGCCCTGGCCGCCCGCAGCGGGGAGGCGGTGCGTCTGGGCACCCCCCTGGAGGGCAAGGTCCTCATCGTCCACCACGTCTTCCGACCGGACGACACCTTCCAGACCCTGGACGTGGGCTCGCTGCTGCCCCTGCACGCCTCCTCGCTCGGCAAGGTGCTGCTGGCCTTCGGGACCGCGACCGTCGAGGGGCGGCCGGAGGCGTACACCCGGCACACCCTGGTCGACCCCGAGCGGCTCGGCCGGGCGCTCGCCGCGGTGAGGGACGTCGGCTGGGCCGCCGAGATCCAGGAGATGAGCATGGGCGAGGCCGGACTCGCCGCGCCGATCCGGGGGCACGGCGGTCTGGTCGTCGGCGCGATCGGGCTGTCCGGGCCGGTGGAGCGGATCTGCGACAGCCAGGGCCAGGCCCGCCCCCATCTCGTCCATCTGATCCGGGAGGCCGCGCGGGCGATCTCCCGGGACCTGGGAGCCGCCCGCTGGTAGGCACGGCCGCCGCCCCTCGACCCGTCGGAAGGCAGACCCGATCATGGCTGAACGGTACGTAATGTCCATCGATCAGGGCACCAACTCGACCCGCTGCATCCTGTTCGACCACCGGGGGCGGCTGGTCTCGGTCGCGCAGCGGGAGCACCAGCAGCACTTCCCCCGGCCCGGCTGGGTCGAGCACGACGCCGTCGAGATCTGGCAGAACCTGCGCCGCGTCGTCCCCGAGGCGCTGTCCGACGCCGGTGTGGCCGCCGGCCAGGTCGCCTCCATCGGCCTGGCCAACCAGCGCGAGACGACGGTGCTGTGGGACCGGCGGACCGGCGTCCCGCTGGGCCGGGCGATCGTCTGGCAGGACACCCGCACGGCCACGCTCGTCGAGGAGCTGTGCCGGCACCCCGGGGAGCCGTTCTTCCAGGAACGCTGCGCGCTGCCGCCCTCGACCTACTTCTCGGCGCTGCGGATCCGGTGGCTCTTCGACCACGTCAAGGGTGTCGAGCAGCGTGCCAGGAACGGCGAGGTGCTGTTCGGCACGATGGAGAGCTGGCTGATCTGGAATCTCACCGGAGGCGCCGACGGCGGCCTGCACGTCACCGACGCCACCAACGCCAGCCGCACGATGCTGATGAACATCCGCACGCTCGGCTGGGACGACGAGCTGCTGGACTTCTTCGAGGTTCCCCGTTCGATGCTGCCCGAGATCAGGTCGTCCGCCGAGACGTACGGCGAGGCCCGCTCGCTGCTGCCGGGCGTCGCCATCACGGCCGCCCTCGGCGACCAGCAGGCCGCCCTCTTCGGCCAGACCTGTTTCTCCCCGGGCGAGGCCAAGTGCACCTACGGAACCGGCAGCTTCCTCCTGCTCAACACCGGCGGCGACCTCGTGCGGTCCCGGCACGGGCTGCTCACCACGGTCGCCTACAAGATCGGCGACCAGCGGCCGGCCTACGCCCTGGAGGGGTCCATCGCCATCACCGGCGCGCTCGTCCAGTGGTTCCGGGACCGCCTGGGCCTGATCAGCAGCGCCCCGGAGATCGAGACGCTCGCGCGGACGGTCGAGGACAACGGCGGCTGCTACATCGTCCCCGCCTTCTCCGGCCTGTTCGCGCCCCGCTGGCGCAGCGACGCCCGCGGGGTCATCGTCGGCCTCACCTCGTACATCACCAAGGGCCACCTGGCGCGTGCCGTCCTGGAGGCCACGGGATGGCAGACCCGGGAGGTCGTGGACGCGATGAACGCCGACTTTTCGGTCCCGCTCCGGCAGCTGAAGGTGGACGGGGGCATGACCGCGGACAACCTGCTCATGCAGTTCGTCGCCGACGTGCTGGACGTGCCCGTGGTGCGGCCCATGGTCGCCGAGACGGTCTCGCTGGGCGCCGCCTACGCGGCCGGGCTCGCCGCCGGCTACTGGCCCGACCTGGAGGTGCTGCGCCGCAACTGGCACCGGGCCGCCCAGTGGCTGCCCGACATGGACCCCGGGCGGCGCGCGTCGGAGTACGACAACTGGCAGCGGGCGGTGGAACGGTCCCTGGGCTGGGTACGCCAGCCCCGCTCGCCCTGACCGGCACGGGCCCGGAGCGGCAGCCGTCCACGGCCGGGACCGGCCGGGGCCCGGAGCGGCAGGCGTCGGCGGCCGGGGCCGACCGGGCCCTCGGAGCGGCAGGCGCCGGCGCCCGGCAGGGGGCGTGGCGGCCCTGGCCTCCGTCCTGGCCTCCTTCCTCCCCCGCCACCGGCCCGCGGGCCCCGCCACCGGCCCGCTGGCCCGCCCCCGCGGCGCGAGCCCCGGGCCGTCGGCCGAACAGGTCGCCTGAGCGGGACCCGTTCAGGGGAACCGGCGGGGGAAGGCGCGTGGCGGCGCGGTCCCCGGTCGAGACCTTCTGCCGTGACCGCCGTGACCCTGCCGTTCATCCCGCCGATGCTCGCCACCCCGGGCACCCTGCCGCCGGCCGCCCAGGACGCGCGGTGGGCGTACGAGACCAAGCAGGACGGCCAGCGGGTGATGGTCTACCTGCCCGGCGACGGCAGTGTGCTGCTGCGCGCCCGCTCGGGCGACGACATCACCGGCGCCTACCCCGAACTCCGGCCGCTCGGTGAGGCCCTGGGCACCACGCCCGCCGTGCTGGACGGCGAAGTGCTGGCCCTGGACGCGCGCGGCCGGGCCGACTTCCAGCTGCTGCAGAGCCGGATGGGGCTCGCGCACGCCCCCGCGCGGGCGGCGCGCCGGGCCGCACAGGTGCCGGTGCACCTGGTCCTGTTCGACGTGCCCTACCTGGCGGAGCCCCTGGTGCGGCTGGCCTATGTACGGCGGCGGGCCCGGCTGGAGGAGCTGGGTCTCGCCGGGCCGTACTGGTCGACGCCGGGTTCCGTGACCGGGCACGGCGCCGAGGCGCTACGCGCCACCCGGGAGCACGGCCTGGAGGGCCTGGTGTGCAAGCGGCTGGACTCGGTGTACGAGCCGGGGGTGCGCTCGCGCGCCTGGCTCAAGATCCGGAACACGCGGGCCGAGGACGTGATCGTCGGCGGCTGGCTGCCCGGCAGGGGCCGGCTGACCGGCCTGCCCGGCGCGGTCCTGGTCGGCCAGCGGGACGCGGAGGGACGGCTGCGGTACGTGGGCGGGGTGGGCACCGGCTGGAGCGAGGCGGAACGCGCCCGGCTGGCGGAACTGCTCCGGCAGACGGCGAGCGGCCGGTGCCCCTTCGCACCGGCGCCGCGGATCGCCGGGGCCCACTGGGTGGAGCCCCGGCTGGTCGGCGAGGTCGGCTACAGCACGCGGACCCGGAACGGCATGCTGCGCCAGCCGTCCTGGCTGCGCCTGCGTCCGGACCTCGCGCCCGAGGACGCGGCGGCGGACCTGCCGGAGGACCTCGGGTAGAGCCGCGGTCCACCGGCGTACCCGCCCCGGCGCACCGGGCGAGCGGGCACGCCGGTCACCGGCCGGGCGGCGGGCCGGAGTCCGGCCGTGGTCCGTTCCCGTGACGTGTGCGACCCCTTGGCAGCGCGGTGTGCGCCCGGGATGCTGAACTCCCCTCGCCCGCAGCGCTGTTGGAGGAAACCCGTGCCCTTTCCGGCCCGTCGCCCCCGGCACGGCGGATGGTTCGCCGTCCCGGCCTGTGCCGCCGCCCTGGTCATCGCCTTCCCCGCCACCGCCTTCGCCGCCCCTCCCCCGGCGCTGCCGGTGAACGCCGACACGGCCGAACTGGCGTACCAGCCCGCCTTCGACTACGACACGGACGGCTGCTACCCGACACCCGCCATCGCCTCCGACGGCACGGTCAACGGGGGCCTGAAGCCGACGGGCGCCCTGAACGGCGGCTGCCGCGACGCCTTCGACCTCGACAACACCAACGGCTACGTACGCTCCGCGTGCGACAACGGCTGGTGCGCCCACCTCTACGCCCTGTACTTCGAGAAGGACCAGGCGCTGCCCGGCACCAGCCTCGGCGGGCACCGGCACGACTGGGAGCACGTGGCGGTGTGGGTGCGGGACGGGCAGGTCCGGTACGTGTCGACGTCCCGCCACGGCTCGTTCACCGTGCGCCCGGCCCCCGAGGTCCGCTTCGAGGGAACGCACCCGAAGGTCGTGTACCACAAGGACGGGATCGGCACGCACTGCTTCCGGTTCGCCAACGCGAACGACGAGCCGCCGGAGAACCACGAACACACCTGGCAGTACCCGGCCCTCGTCGGCTGGAACGGCTATCCGGCGGGCGTACGCGAGAAGTTGAGCGCCCACGACTTCGGCAGCGCCCACTTCGGCCTGAAGGACGGCAGTTTCGCCTCCCACCTCGCCGAGGCGAAACCGTCCGGGATCGCGTTCGACCCCGGCGCCTGACCCGGCCTGCCTCCCGGCGGCCGGCCGGCGGGCGCGCGGGCGCGTCGTGCCGTGCCAGACGGGTGATGCCAGGGTCTATCGTGTCCCCCATGTCTGTGCCGGAACTGATCCGTATCGTCTCCCGCGACTCGCCCATGGCCCTGGCCCAGGTCGAGCGGGTCCGCGCCGAACTGGCCGTGCTGCACCCGGGGGTGCGGACGGAGGTCGTCCCGGTGAAGACGACCGGGGACAAGTGGATGGGCGATCTCTCCCGGGTCGAGGGCAAAGGGGCGTTCACCAAGGAGGTGGACGCGGCCCTGCTCGCCGGGGAGGCGGATCTCGCCGTGCACTGCGTCAAGGACGTGCCCGCCGACCGGCCGCTGCCCGCGGGGACGGTGTTCGCCGCGTTCCTGAAGCGCGACGACATCCGGGACGCGCTGGTGCACCCGGGCGGGCTCACCCTGGACGAGCTGCCGGCCGGCACCCGGATCGGCACCTCCTCGGTGCGCCGGGTCGCCCAGCTGGCCGCGACCCACCCGCACCTGGAGTGCGTGCCGTTCCGCGGCAACGCCAACCGGCGCCTGGAGAAGCTCGCCGCCCGGGAGGCGGACGCGCTGCTGCTGGCGGTGTCCGGCCTGGAGCGCATCGGCCGGACGGACGTCATCAGCGAGGTGCTGTCCCCGGAGACGATGATGCCGCCGATCGGCGCGGGCATCCTGGCCCTCCAGTGCCGGGAGGACGACACCGCCGTGATCGACGCGGTCAGCGGGCTCGGCGACCCGGCCACGCACCGGGAGGCGACGGCGGAGCGGATGTTCCTGCACGTCCTCCAGGGGCACTGCAACAGCCCCATCGCCGGGTACGCGCGGGTGGACCGCGGCGGCGAACTCTCCCTGCGTGCTTGCGTGTTCACACCGGACGGCAAGACCCGGCTGAACGCCCACGAGTGGGCGGGCCGGCTGGATCCGGCGACCCTCGGCACCTCGGTCGCGGTCGCGCTGCTCCGGCAGGGCGCGCGGGAGATCATCGACGGCATCCCGCACTGAGCCGCGTACGGCGTCCGCGGCCGGGCCCCGTGCGCCGGGCCGGCGGCGCCGGGGCAGCTCAGGCGGTGCCCGGCTCCGTCTGGTCCCTCAGGAAGGCGCTGACCTGGTGGGCGAGGCTGCCCTGCCCGGTGCCCGCGGAGGCGGCCGCCGTGGCGGACTCCTGGGAGCCGATACCGCCCGCCCACAGCCGGCGGTCGCTCCAGTCGTCGTCCACGCGCAGCTGCACCTGTACGTCCACGTGGGTGAGCGCGGCCTCGGGCGCGGCGGCGTAGATCACGGCGGTGGCCCGGCGCAGCGGATGGACGTCGAAGCCCTCGATGAACTGGGAGTTGCGCCAGTCGATGAAGGCGCCCTCGCCGTCGGGGCCGACCCGGACGTCGATCTGGCCGTCCTCCAGGTGGATGCCGAAGTGCCGCGCGCCACGGTTCTCGACGGTCACCCGGACACTGAAGTACGTCAGGCCGGCGGCGGCGTCGTCCCGTCCGCGTGGCGGCTCGGCCGCCTCCAGGCGGTGGACGCGGACCCGCAGACCGGCATGCTCTTCGTACTCCTGCCAGTCACCGACCACGTTCGGCTCGTACACAGTGCCCCTCTCGACCTTCGAGAGCTGCTGTCTATCTGTGTGCCGAGCGCACTGTCAAATGAGCGGAATGCGCTGTGGCCAGGGGATTCGCCCGCTTTGATCGGTGATCAAGCGCTGCCCAGGAAGAACTCGCGCACGGCGGGTTCCGGCCGAGTACGCGTGCGTGCCGCACATCACGTCCACGGCAGATCACCGAGCCGGGCGCCGGGCACGGTCCCCGCCGCGCGCGCCCTGCCGGCGATCGGGGCCGAGGGCCGTCACCCACCGTCACGGCGGCATCGGCTCGCACGGGGGAGCCGCGAGCAAGCACATCCCGCCATGGACGTTATGTCGTGTTTGTTTTGAGATGTCCCTCAGCGGGAAAGCGAACCACAGTGCTTCGGACAGGAGGCACGTCCGTGGGAGCCGGCCTTGCCGGGCGCCCCGACGTCCCTCCAGGTCCGAGCGCACCTCCCACGGTGTCTGTCCCATCAGCACCTGCCGAGAGAGGTGCTCGCCATGCGTGTCACGGGCAGCATCAAGTCCCACCCGCACGACGACGCCCCGGATACGGGCGAGTCCTTCGAGCGGCTCGCGCAGCTGCCCGACGGTCCCGAGCGCCAGGCGCTGCGGGACGAGCTGGTCCGGCTGTGGCTCCCCATGGCGGAGCGGATCGCCGTGCGGTTCCGCGGCCGCGGGGAGGCCCTGGAGGATCTCTACCAGGTGGCCGCGCTGGGCCTGGTCAAGGCCGTCGACCACTACGACCCCTCCCGCGGCCGCGCCTTCGAGGCGTACGCGGTCCCCACCGTCACCGGTGAGATCAAGCGCCATTTCCGGGACCACATGTGGACCCTGCACGTGCCGCGCCGGGTGCAGGACCTGCGCAACCGGGTCCGCGCCGCCGCGAAGGAGCTGGCGCAGACCACCTCCGGCCGGGCGCCCACCGTCGCCGAGATCGCCGCGTACACGCGGCTCAGCGAGGACGAGGTCCGCACCGGCATGGAGGCGCTGGAATGCTTCTCGGCGCTGTCCCTGGACGCGGAGGTGGCCGGCACGGACGGCTACGCCCTCGGGGACTCCCTGGGCGGCCCGGACCCGGGCTTCGACCTCGTGGTGGACCGCGCGGCGGTCAAGCCGTGCCTCGCGGCCCTGCCCGAGCGCGAGCGCACCATCCTCTACCTGCGCTTCTTCGGCGGTATGACGCAGAGCCGGATCGCCCAGCAGCTGGGGATCTCCCAGATGCACGTCTCGCGGCTGCTCAGCGGCTGCTTCGACCGGCTGCGCGAGGAACTCCTCGCGGAGACCCGCTGACCCTACGCCTCCTCGGTTCCGGGCATCCGGGTCGGGGCGTACCGGTCCAGGGCGTCCTCCAGCTCGGCACGGATGTCGGGCGGGATGTCACCGCGGCGCCCCCAGATGAGGATGAGCTCGGCGACATTGCGCAGTTTGATGTTGGTGTGCTGGGAGACCTCGCGCAGCACCTGGTAGCCCTGGTCCGGGGAGACCCGGCCGAGCGCCACCACCATCCCGATCGCCTGGTCCACGACCGCGTGGGAGGTCACGGCTTCCTTCAGCTGCTCGACCTCCGCCTGGAGTGCCGCCAGACGGTCGCGGTCAGGATCGCTCTGTGTCATGGCTCCATGCTGCCGAGGGGCCTGCTCAGCCGCCATCCGGGGTACTCGACAGGCACTCCACCACCGTCCGGCCGGACACTGGTGCCATACCGGTGGCCACCCGGCCCCGAGAGCAGGACGCGACTGCCATGAACATCGACACCCCCGCCGGCGGCGGACCGCGCAGAAAAGACGTCATGTCCACCCACTCCGTCTTCGGGGCACCGTGCTGGGTGAGCCTGACCAGCCGTGATCTCCAGACCACCCAGGACTTCTACGCGGCCGTCCTGGGCTGGCGCTGGCGCGGCGCCGAACTCGGCGAGCACTTCCGCATCGCCCTGGCGAACGGGGTGCCGGTGGCGGGGATCGCCGCCGTCGCCTCCATGTGGCAGATGGCGGTGGCCTGGACACCGTACTTCGCCGTGCCGGACGCGGACGTGGCCGTGGCCCGGGTGCGCGAGCGCGGCGGTACGGCGGCGGTGGGGCCGCTGTCCTTCCCGCCCGGCCGGGCGGCGCTGCTCGCCGACCGGGACGGGGCCACGTTCGGTATCTGGCAGGGCGAGCTCGTCACCAACTGGGAGGCGTGGCGGCAGGCGGCCCCGACGTTCGTACGGCTGCACACCCGGGACGCCTTCGACGCCGCGATGTTCTACGGCGAGATCCTGGACTGGGCGACGGGGCTGCCGGGCTGCTGCGAGGTCCAGTACGAGGGCGGCGAGGTGGTGCTGCGCAGCCGGGGCGACGTGGTGGCGCGTATCGACTCCGGCGCGGTGGAGGCGGCCCCGGACCCCTCGGTGCGTCCGCACTGGCAGGTCCACTTCGCGGTGAACGACGTGGCCGGCTGCGCCCGCGCGGCGGAGAAGCACGGCGGCAGCGTGCTGCGCGAGGAGGAGACCGAGGCCATCCTGCGCGACTCGGACGGCGCGCAGTTCACGGTGACGGCGCGGGGCGGCCGCTGACGGGGGCGGCGCTCACCGTCCGCGCCCGCGGCCGCGCCGGCGCCGTTCGCCCGGTTCCCGGCGTGGCCGGGGTGTGTCACGCGACGGACGCGACAGCAGCACCAGGCTCCGGGCCTCCACCCGGAGCCGGGTGGCGGCTTTGCGTTCGCGTTCGTCGGGGAGGCCGTCGGGGTCGGCGGTGTCGATCAGGGTCGTCCAGCGCTCGCCGAAGGAGTCGTCGGGCAGGCGGAAGTCGACCGGCTCCCAGTAGCCGTTGACGAGCAGCAGGAACGAGTCGTCGACCATGCGGCCGCCGTGGGGGTCGCGTTCGGCGATGGCGTCACCGTTGAGGAACGCGCCGACCGCGTGCGCGTCGCCGCGCTGCCAGTCCCGGCGGGTCATCTCGCGGGCGTCGGGCCGCAGCCACATCAGGTCGGGCAGCGGCTGGTCGGCGTTGGTCGCGGTCTCGCCGCGGAAGAACCGGCGCCGGCGCAGCACCGGGTGCGCCGCGCGCAGGGCGATCAGCCGGCGGGTGAAGTCGGCGAGCGCGCGCTGTTCGTCCGTCAGCTCCCAGTCGACCCAGGAGATCTCGTTGTCCTGGCAGTAGGCGTTGTTGTTGCCGCGCTGGGTGCGGCCGAGTTCGTCGCCGTGGCACAGCATCGGGATGCCCTGCGACAGCAGCAGCGTGGCGAGCAGGTTGCGCTGCTGGCGGGCGCGGAGTTCGAGGACCGCGGGGTCGTCGGTCTCCCCCTCCGCCCCGCAGTTCCAGGACCGGTTGTGGCTCTCGCCGTCCCGGTTGTCCTCGCCGTTGGCCTCGTTGTGCTTGTCGTTGTACGAGACCAGGTCGCGCAGGGTGAATCCGTCGTGCGCGGTGACGAAGTTGACGCTCGCGCGCGGCCGGCGGCGGCTGTGCTGGTACAGGTCGGAGGAGCCGGTGAGCCGGGAGGCGAACTCGCCGAGCGAGCCGGGCTCGGCGCGCCAGAAGTCCCGGACCGCGTCGCGGTACTTGCCGTTCCACTCCGACCACAGCGGCGGGAAGTTGCCCACCTGGTAGCCGCCCTCCCCCACGTCCCAGGGCTCGGCGATCAGCTTGACCCTGCTGATCACCGGGTCCTGCTGGATCAGGTCGAAGAACGCCGACAGCCGGTCCACCTCGTGGAACTGCCGGGCCAGGGTGGCCGCGAGGTCGAAGCGGAACCCGTCGACGTGCATCTCGGTGACCCAGTACCGCAGCGAGTCCATGATCAGCTGGAGCACGTAGGGGTGCCGCATCAGCAGGCTGTTGCCGGTGCCGGTGGTGTCGTAGTAGTGCGCCCAGTCGCCGTCGACCAGACGGTAGTAGGAGGCGTTGTCGATGCCCCGGAAGGACAGGGTGGGGCCCATCTCGTTGCCCTCGGCGGTGTGGTTGTAGACCACGTCGAGGATGACTTCCAGGCCGGCCGCGTGCAGCGCCTTCACCATGGCCTTGAACTCGTTGACCTGCTGGCCGCGGGTGCCGAAGGCGGCGTAGGCGTTGTGCGGGGCGAAGAAGCCGATGGTGTTGTAGCCCCAGTAGTTGGACAGTCCGCGGTCCTGGAGCACGCCGTCGTGCACGAACTGGTGCACCGGCATCAGCTCCACCGCGGTGACGCCGAGCGAGGTCAGGTGTTCGAGCACGGCCGGGTGCGCGAGTCCGGCGTAGGTGCCGCGCAGCCGCTCGGGGACGTCGGGGTGGGTGCGGGTGAGGCCGCGGACGTGGGCCTCGTAGATCACCGAGTCGGCGTACGGCGTCCTGGGCGGGCGGTCGTCGCCCCAGTCGAAGAACGGGTCGGTGACCACGCCCAGCATGGAGTGCCCGGCGCTGTCCGCCGGGGCCGGCCCGTCCGGGGCGCGCTCGTACAGGGAGGCGTGGTTGTCGATCTGGCCGTCCACGGCGCGCGCGTACGGGTCGAGCAGCAGCTTCGCCGGGTTGCAGCGGTGGCCGAGCGCCGGCTGCCAGGGGCCGTGCACCCGGTAGCCGTAGCGCCGGCCGGGGCCGACGCCGGGCAGGTAGGCGTGCCACACGAAGCCGTCGACCTCGTGCAGCGGGACGGATGTCTCGGTGCCGGCCTCGTCCACCAGGATGAGCTCGACACGCTCGGCGACCTCGCTGAAGAGGGCGAAGTTGGTGCCCTGACCGTCGAAGGCGGCACCCAACGGGTAGGGGTGCCCGCTCCACACGGGCACCCCTTTCCTGGTCCTGCGGGCGGTCACCGGCTGCCCTCCAGGGTGTCGTCGCCCGCGGGTGCCGGAGCGGCCAGGACGGCCACGGGTTCTTCGCGCGGCACCTTCAGGCCCGTGCGCAGGGCGGGGTCGGGCGCGACGGGCACCAGCGGCACGCGCTGGCCGGCGCGGGCGCGCTGGGAGAACCAGATGATCTTGCTGCCGGTGTCCGAGGCGCAGCAGCCCCAGCCGTCGCTCATGGCGGCGATGTCCGCCAGGCAGGACCGCAGGTCCTGGTCCGGGCGCAGGTCCGGGTCGTCGTCACCGAAGGCGGTGATGAGGTGCTGGCCGTTCCACCACATCTCGATCGAGGTGTGCTTGTCGGTCGCGTGCGCGTCGATCGCCCGCAGCAGCAGTTCGGTGCCGCGGCAGACGGGGTCCACGAGGTTCTCGAGGTCCCAGTAGCGGAGGTGGGCGGCCAGGATGCGGCTGACCTGTCCCACCCGTTCCGGGCTGACTTCCACGTCGAGGTGGTAGTAGCAGGGCACTGCGGTCTTCATCGTCGCTTGCTCCTCACCGGCGAAGCTCTCGCTTCCTCGCCCCGTCCGGGAGGGATCCCGGACACAAAACGTGAGCGTTGATCGCTTCTGAGTCACCTCCACGGTGCGGGCACTACGCCATTCGTGCAACACGAGGACTCCACACCAGCGATCGTTGAAGCTCCAACAAGACGCTTCGTCGTCGTGCGTGCACCATAAGTGAAAGCCTCGATCGCCGTAACGGTGCCGCGCCCACCCCTGCGCGGACACCACCCGACCGTCGGGAACGCGCCCAGTCGAGAGCGTGGAAGGTGAAGAGGGCAATGCTGCTACCCGCCAAGGCCGAAGTGGCCCGGCAGTTGCGGCGTTACCGGGCGTGGGAGCGCGTCATGCTCGCCTCGCCCCACGACCGCACCGTCCGGGCCACCTTCGAGGACTCGGGGTACACGCTGTGCGTTCTGATGGGCAAACGCTGCGCCCGCGAGGCCGCGGACGCCGCCGAGCGCTATCTGCGCACGAACCTGGTCACCTACCTGCGCGAGCAGGACGGACGGCCGCAGCCACGCCGGGCGGCCAGAAGAGCGCCGCCACCGGAGCGGCGTTCCACGGCGCCAAGCCCCTGAGCTGGCACCGTACAAGGCGTTCCTCTCGGGACCGGCACGCGCCGGCCCGACTTTCGGATCGCGAAGCCGGGCCGGGTGCCCGGCTTCGCGCACGGCGGAGGTGAGATGCATGCGCAGGACCCCGGCGGCCATCGGCCGTGTACCGGTACGCGACGTCCGGCCGGCCGTGGAGTGCGGCAGGCGCCCGGCGAAAGCGGTGGCCGGGGAGACCTTCCAGGTCACGGCCACCGTGTTCCGCGAAGGGCACGACGCCGTGGGTGCGAACGTGGTCCTGCGTGATCCGAAGGGCCGCCGCGGCCCGTGGACCCCGATGCGGGAACTGGCCCCGGGCACCGACCTCTGGGGCGCGGACATCACCCCGGACGCGACGGGCCGTTGGACGTTCCGGGTGGAGGCGTGGAGCCATCCGCTGGCGACCTGGCGGCACACCGCGTCCGTGAAGGTGCCGGCCGGGATCGACACCGGTCTGGTCCTGGAGGAGGGCGCCGGGCTGTACGAGCGTGCCGCCGCCGGGGTGCCCAAGGGCCCCGAGCGCAGCCTGGTGCTGGCCGCCGCGCGCGCCCTCGGCGACGACTGCCTGCCGGTGCACGACCGGCTCGCGGCGGCGCTGGCGCCGGAGGTGACGGAGGTCCTGGCCCGCCACCCGCTGCGGGAGCTGGTGACGGCCTCCGACCCGATGCCGCTGCT
>NZ_JBEYCX010000039.1:0-28429 GCF_040632975.1 Streptomyces sp. NPDC013455
TCCCGACGGGCCGGTGGGCGGCCTGCCAGGCGCTGACCTGGAGGGCGGAGGCCGGGCAGGCGGGCGGCGGGGTGGAGGTGGTGGTGCTCGCCGCCATGGCGGTGCCGGGCAGGATGCCGGTCACCGCCGCCGCGACGGCCGTGACCGCCGTCGCCGCCAGAGCCGCCCTGCGAATGCCGTTGCTGTGCCGCATGCTGTCGTCCCCCTGAGTCGTGTCGTCCGCGGGTTTCGGTCGTCGGTTGTTGCCCCGCGGTACGCGTGGTCGTGGTACATGAGTGCAGACAGGGCGGGAGAGCGGCAGGGTTCCGTGCGGCGATCACTTGTGACGGAACGGTGACGACAGGCTGCACCCGTGCATATGGACGTGAGGGCAGACAGAAGCACCTTCAGCGTGCCACGGATTTTGCCACGCCCCCGGCGCGCCCCGAAGGTGCGCTGAGTCGCTGACTTGCGGTGATCAACCTCCGATACACAAACTCGCGTCCGTCGAAGTCCGATGGCAAACGGTCAGGATCCAGTGGCACGGGACATCGGTGCGACGAGGTCACGCAGGTGTGCGTGGGGCGCTTCCAGCACCTGACGCACAGGCCCCGGCCGTCGTCTCGGCGGACCACCGGGTTCTGGAGTTCGCCGCACTCGGCGCACTCTTCCAGGCGGGCGGGGGGCCCTTGTGGTAGCAGGCCGCCCTCGGGGCGGCGGGCAGAGCTCCGCATGCCTTCGCGGTGGCAGCGCGCGCAGGTGGCACGGCGGCTCTTGGCGTCGCAGGTCGCGCAGAGTCGTTCCTCGGGCCGCAGCTGCCGAAGGTCGGTCCGCACCGTGCCGCAGTGCGCGCAACCAGGGAAGGCGGAGAAGGACCAGTCCGTCCGGGGACGACCAGGCGCCGTTGCGGTGAGCAGCCCAGTGACCGCACTGCAGGCGACCGACGGTGCGCACCGCCCGAGCAGCAGCGTCCGACGACTTGCCGGGGAGCCGGTGACCGCGCGCACGATCGTCAAGCATGAAATCCTTTGCGTCAACTTGCGCAAGTGAGTGCCGGCCTTGCAGCGGGGGGATCGGTGGCCGAGACGTGACCCACTCGATTCACGTCCTGACGGGTTGACCAGCCCCGGATCATTCCCGGGTCAACTTCGCTATGTGTTCAAGTTTTTAACGAGGCTCCTGGTGGGCTGCGGGTCAAGTGGCCGAAAGGCATGCCTTCCTGATCGGGTGAAGCACCTTCTGTTACCGCTCGACTCCAGCTTGTGTTGGGATGTGCGCGAACGGCGGGCGTAGTCCGCCACCTTGCGTTCAGAAGGGAAACGAACGTGCTTCTCATACGTCATCGGGTTCCGGCAGTCTGGCGGCCGGTCCTCATGCTGGCCGTGGTCATCGCCGCACTGCTCGCCGTCGCCGGCGCGGCCCCCCATGCCGGGGCGGCCGCGATGCAGGACACCTCCGTCACCTTCCGAGTGCAGGCCACCACGGAAGGCGAGACGCTGCTGGTCTCCGGCAGCGCTCCACAGCTCGGGGCCTGGGACCCGGCCAAGGCCGTTCCCCTGGGGACCACGGCCAGCTCCTATCCGCAATGGACGGGCAGCGTTCAGCTGCCGGTGGGCACTACGGTGCAGTACAAGTACCTCAAGCGCTCACCCACCGGCACGGTGACCTGGGAGAGCACCCCCAACCGCACCCTGACAGTCGTATCCCCGGACGCGCCCGTCAACGACGACCGCTGGAACGTCATGCCGGTAGCGGCCACCTTCCACGCCACCGCCACGACCAGCTGGGGCCAGAACATCTACGTCACGGGCAACCTGCCCGACCTCGGCAACTGGGACCCGGCCAAGGCTCTGCCGCTGACCACCGGCTCCACCACCTACCCGCTGTGGTCCGGTGCCCACCAGCTGCCGCCCAACACCACCGTGCAGTACAAGTACCTGAGGAAGAACCCCGACGGCACCATCACTTGGGAGAACGGTGACAACCGGACCGTCGTCACCCCGCCCAAGGGCACTCTGACGCTCAACGACACCTGGCGCTGAGCCGTCGGCACCGGGGGCGAGGGATATGGGAGAGATACCCCTCGACCCCGGTGCTTGCCAGTATGGCCTCCCTCCGGCCCGACCGCCGAGGCGTAGGACGAGGATTCCGTCGGCGATGCTGCCTTGCTCACCGGACCGGGCTCGCCGGCCCGGCCAAGGCGCCGATCCGCGGCGCCCAGGGCCCCGACGGCCCGGCATCGCCCGCGCCCTCAGCCTCCGGGCGCGGGAAGAGCCTGGCGACGCAGTGGGGCGGGTCCCGGTGTCGGCCGGGACCCGCCCATATGGCAGCGGGTCAGCTGCGCCAGGTGTCGTTCAGCGTGACCCTGCCGTCGGCGGGGACGGTGGCCGTGCGGTTGGCGCCGCTCTCCCAGGTGACGTTTCCGGAGGCGTCCTTGCGGATGTACTTGTACTCGAAGGACGTACCTGCGGGCAGCTTCACGTCGAGCTTCCACACCGGGTAGGCGGCGGGGTCGAGCTTGAGGGCCGCGGCGGGTGCCCAGTTGCCGAGGGCGGTGTGGTTGCCGACGACGTAGATGTTCTGACCGGGGATCGTGGTGGCGTTGACCGCGAAGGACGCGCCGGGTTCGGTCTGCTGGACGGCACAGGGGTTGCCGGTGCCGACGGTGCCGTTCTTGACGGTGATATCGCCGGTGCCCAGGGCGTAGTCGGCGCCGTTGTTGCTGTCCCAGGTGCCGGCGCCGTTGTTGAAGGCGGCCTTGAGGCCGGTGGCGGAGCCGAGGGTGATGCTCTTCTTCACCCAGCCCGTGCACGCGCTCTGCATGGCCGCGCCGGGCGAGGTGGTCCAAGCGCCACCGGTCGGGGCGTAGTGGATGTTGTAAGCGGACCAGTTCTTGTCGGTGCTGTAGTAGACGGTGGCCGTGTTGTCACCCGGCTTGTCCCCGACCATCGCACCGATGTGCAGGGCCACGGAGTCGTTGCTGCCGATCGTGGCGGTGAACTTGCCGTCCGCGCCGACGCTGTACGTGGCACCGGTGCAGCCGCCGCTCGCGGTCGGGTCGCCGTGCTGGACGTCGCAGTAGGTGCCGGCCGGGAGGGAGGTCTGGAAGGTCTGGGTGAGGGATCCGCCCTCGTGGTTGACGGCGACGAACGCCTTGCTGCCGCGTCCGAAGGCCACGGCGTTGTTGCCGTTGTCCCACCAGTCGGTGAGGCCGGTGCCCTCGGAGACGTTGCGGAAGGCCACCATGTTGGCGATCTGGCGCCAGGCGTGCTGGCAGCTCCAGCCGTCGCTGTGACAGGCGTCGACGGTATGCCCGTTGGGGGCGCCGGCGTCCCGGTTGCTGAACTCGTACCCGGAGTGGACGGACGGAGCACCGTAGGGGTGGGCGAGCATGAAGACGTGGGCGAGCGTGTAGTTGGCGCCGTCGCGGTAGCTCAGGCTGGAGCCATTGCGCTCGGTGTCGTGGTTGGCGACCATGGCACCGCTCTGGCCGGAGGGCATGTAACCCCAGCTCTCACCGAAGTTCTTGAGGTACGACAGCTTCTCGCCGGTCAGGATGCGCTTGAGATCGGTGGTGTAGCGGAACTCCTGGACGTCTCCGGTGGCCAGGTACTCGTTCGGTGAGACGGCCTCGCCCGCGCCGTGGATGGCCTCCTGCATCCAGTGGACGTTCTGGTTGGTGAGCTTGCTGCGGATGGCGGCGAGGTCGGTGGCGGCGATGTGCTTGACGGCGTCCATGCGGAAGCCGTCGACGCCCAGCGACAGCAGGTCGTTGAGGTACCCGGCGATCTTGCCGCGGACGGAGTCGCTGCCGGTGTTCAGGTCCGCGAGCGAGGGCTGTCCCGTCTCGCCGAGCTCGCATTCCTGGACGTTGTAGCGGTCTTTGTAGTCGGTGCCGATGGGCCGGCGGCAGCCGTGGAAGTCCGCGTCCGAGTAGGTGCCGGGATAGTTGTACTTGCTGTACTGCGTGCCCGCGGTACCGGTGCCCGAGCCGGACGTCATGTGGTTGAGCACGGCGTCGACGACGACCTTCACGCCCGCGCTGTGACAGGTGTCGACCATGTTCCGGAAGGAGTCGCGGTCACCGAGCGGTCCCTGGATCTTGTAGCTGACCGGCTGGTACGCGGCCCACCAGGCGCTGCCCTGAATGCGCTCCTGCGGTGGGGAGACCTGCACGTACCCGTAGCCCTTGGGGCCGAGGGTGCGGGTGCACTCACGGCCGATCGAGTCGAAGTCCCACTCGAACAGGACGGCGGTGACCTTCTTGTCGCCGTTGGCCGTCGGCGCCGCTGCCGCCTGCTGGGCGGGCGCGGTGAGGGTGGTGGTCAGGCCGAGGATCAGACCGGCGCCCGCCAGGGTGGCGGGTATTCGTCGTCGAGCAGGTGCGATCAGACTCATGCAGGCGCTCCCAAGGTGGCGTGTGCGGCCCGGAACGGCGTTACAGGACCCGCCGTTCCGCAAAACATTGCTGTAACTTTCAGTAAGCGTCAGAAAGTTAAAATCGCCACCGCACGACGTCAAGACTTTCGACACGAAGACTTCCGGAGAGGTCCGGCGGCGTCAGGGGGCAGACGAGGTGTCGGCTGCGTGCCCGGGCTCCAGGGTTGGCATGGCCTCGGGCATGGCGCGGTGACTACCGCTCGAAGAGCACGACCAATGAGCCTGCTCTTCGAAAGGATCCGCCGTGCGGTCGTGGTCGTGAACTCGCCGTCATCGCACGAGGACTGGGGCACCGCGCTGCGCCTCATCCCTGGCGAGGGTGCTGTCCGGTCGGCACGGCCGCGATTGCGTACTGCGAACACGCGGTGCATGGCGAACGGGTGAGCCCGCTCCAGGATCGGGCGACAGTTGCGCAGCCGTTGCCGCCGCTGGTCGCGCGGGCAGGCGGCGATTCGGCGCGCCCGCCGGGCTGGCAGGCGTACGGCCATGGGGCATGGGGGGTTGGCGGTCTTTGCCGGCGTCCTCGGCTCCGATGCCGCACTGGGGGTGTCGTCCGTGTCGACGGGCGCGCGTTGATGGCGATTCGTGAAAACGGCTCTGTCCGCAGTTCCGTGAACAGCGCACTGGTCAGTGGGTGGTGTTCCTCACCCTGTCAGTAGCATCGCGATGTGACGGATCACGGCATTGAGTTCCCGGTCTTCCGACTTCATGTTGTGCCAGCGGTTCTCGCCCTTGCGAGTCCGTCGTGGCAGCGCGATGTCTGGCTGCGGCCGGAGGAGTTCGAGGACCTGGACTACGTGGTCACCGTACTGTTCGACGACTTCTGCAACGCAGACGATCCCGCGCCGTGGCTGGGCAAGAGCCTGCGGACCGAGGAGGAAGTCGCGCTCATGAAGGAGCTGGGTGAGGTCTACTCGACCGTGCAGGAAGAAGTAGGCCGCGGTGCCCCGGACGAGGTCTACCTAGACGCTCCAGCCTGGGGCAACGTGATCGCAGTCGCGGGCAGGTTGGCTCAGGTGATGGTCTCCAATGACCTCCAGGCTGTGGCTCTCCTACATGAACAGCTCAACCTTCCTTACCACCAGAGGCCCACTGATGGGGCATCGCCGGCTGAGTGAGGATGCGAGTGCGGAGGAGTTCGAACGAGGCCCGGCCGTACATGGCTCGCTTGAGGATTTTCACCCGGTTCACGTGGCCTTCAACGACGCCGGAACTCCATGGGAGGGTGAGGCCGGCGGTGACCGCGTCGAGGTCTTGGCGGAGGAAGCCGGCGAAGCCTTTCATCGGCTTCGGCGCGTCCTGTTCGGCCTGCCGGATCCACTCCAGCAACAGGTATCCGCGCTGGTGGCGGACCAGGTCGGCGAACGCCCGAGCGAGATCGCAGGCCCGGGTGATGTCCGGGCAGGCGAGCCGGACAAAGCAGTCGCTCGTCCTGGCTTTCGGCGAGCGTCTCCCGGGGCCGCATGATCCACGAGGTGATCTTGCGAGGGCTGGGGATGTCGGCCCGGACCGGTTCGGCGGTGCCCGCGCGAAGGGCGGCGAGGTGTTTGCGGACGACCTGGCGGCTGCCGCCGTAGCCGCGAGCCTGGATCTCCAGGAACAGGCGGGTGCCGCTGACCTGGCCTTGCGTCTCGGTGAAGCGGGCGTTGAGGTATGCCTTGAACGGCTCCAGGACGCCGTTGGGTCGGCGTTCGCGGGCGGAGGCCAGCAACTCGTCGAGGTCGGTGTCGCGGAAGCGGCGCACGGTCTTGCGGTCGAGGTTCAGACGGCGGGTGATGGCGCTGATGGTCCAGCGTTTCTCCAGCAGGCGGTGGATGTCCTCGTAGCGGTGGCGGGTGCGTTCGATGATCTGGGTGCGGGGCAGTTCCGCGGGCGGTAACAGCATCGGGGGCGGCTCGGGCACCTCGGTCACCGTCTCCTCTTCGGCACGTTTGCGCAGGCAGTCACGGTGCTGATGGCACGTCTTCTCCACCGCGGCGAACAGGTTCTGCAACAGGTGCCAGCGATCAGCGACTTCCAGGGCATGAGGGGCGGCTTCCTTGACCGCTTTTGTGTAGGCGCTGGCCCGGTCCCGGCAGATGATCTCGGCTCCAGGATGCTCGGTGAGCCAGGCCGCGAACGTTTCGGAGGTGCGGTCGGGCAGTACGTCCACGACCCGGCCGACCTCGACGTCGACCAGCACGGTGCCGTAGGTGCAGCCCTTGCGGAAGGCGAACTCGTCCACCCCCAGGACGCGCGGCGCACGGTCCGGCACCGTAGGCGCCGTCAACAGCCTGAGCAGCCGGGTCCGGCCTGCGACCAGCCGCAGGCGGCGGCATAACCGCGCGGCTGGGCGGCCGCCGAGTTCGACTGCGATCGACCGTAGCCAGACTGTCAACCCGATGCTGGAGCGGCGGTGCCGCTCGGACAGTCCTGGCACCTGCTCGACGAACGTCTTGCGGGAACAACTCCTCCGGTCACAGAAGTACCGGCGGACCCGCAGCCGGACTATGACCTGGCGAGAGGCCAACGGCCCTTCATCCAAGATGCGTTGATATGTGCTGTGTATGCGTCTCGCCTGTTTCCGGCAGTCCGGGCACCGGCCCGGGTGAGTGGTGGACACCGCCTCCACCACAAGGACGTCGGTGGAGTCGCTGACGCGCTCCACTCGCACATCGACCCCGGGAAACAGCACATCCTCGACTGTCTTGCTCGCCATGACAGGAAACACCCTGCCGAAACGATCCCGCGTTCCCGCCCCTGACCTGGGGATTCACGGAACTGCGGCCAGAGCCAGATTCAAAGAGCGCCATCAGCGCCATCGCGCTGTCAAGCTGGCGACGTCTGTCTCGACCAGGAGGCAGTCGTTGACGGCAGCAGGGGGCTGCGGGCCATCGTCAGTGGCTTCGGTCGTCCGAACGGAACGGCAGTTCAAGTGATGGATCTTCATGGTGATCAGGCGCTGCAACTCGAACCGCGGTCGAAGTCAAGGAGGCGTCGATGGATGAAGTGGCGCTGGACATCGCCGCGGTCGCACGGCGCTGCGGACTGACGCCCTCTGCCCTGTGGTTCCACGAGGGGAAGGGTTTGATCGCCCCTGCGAACCGCAACGGCCTTCGCCGTACCACCCGGACGCGCTGGAACGCCTCAAGCTGATCACATGCGCACGCGGCGCCGGCCTTTCGGTTGCCGGGATCGGCTGGTTCCTGGTGGCGCGGCCGTCCGACGCCGACCTCCGCGTCCGCATGGCCGCCAAGGCCCGCGATGTGCAGGAGCAGATCGGCCGGCTCACGCGGCTCCACGACAGCTTCCGCCACGCCGCCCTCTGCGGCCACGAACCGATCGTTGACTGTCCCGACTCCAAGCGGTCCATCGGCAACGTGCCCGTACCGGCACCTGTCCCAAGCGGATGATCACCCACCGGGCAGAACGATCTGCCGGGCTTACCAGCACGACGCAGGCACCCACCGCGAACGGTGGGGATCCTTGGTTGGCTGCCGGCCTCGAAGGCATCCGAGTGCCCCGCGCGGGCCCCGGCCGCCCCCGCGTCCGGCCGCTGCGAGTGCTGGGCGACAAGGCGTGTTCGTCCCGCGTCGACCGGGCCCACCCGGGATCAGCGAGCAATCCGGTGCACGACCCTGGAGCCCGCCGACCAGGCCGCCGACCGCAAAAGGCCTGTGAAGGCCGACGGGCGGCCTCCGGAGTCCGACCGCGGGGACTACAAGCCCCGGCACGCGGTCGAGCGTGCGGTCCACAGACTCAGGCGCATCCGTGAGGTGGCCACCCGGTTCGACGAACGGGACCGACTCACCCACGCGACCGACCGTACACCCACGCCTGCGTCGCGCGCCGCCTGGAACAGATACGGGCCCGCACCGCCGCTGACGCGCCCCTGCTGCCGCCCTCACCGCTGCGCGCGGCACCCACCACCGTTCGACATTCGGCAAGCTGTTACGGCGTTGAGTGCTGCCGGTCACAGGGTGGTGGCAGCGCGGACCAGCCCCGCGACCGCCGTTGAGCGGCTGTGTGGGGGCCAGGCGATGACCGTGGTGACGTGGGGGGCGTCGGGGACCGGTACGGCGGTGAGGTCTTCGCGCAGGCCGGTGCGGCCCGACTCCGGTACGACTGCGCAGGCGCGGCCGAGGGCGATGAGCTGAGTGAGTTGCGTGTGGTCGCGCACCTGCGGCCCGGGGCCGTCCGGGAAGGTGCCGTCGGGGCGAGGCCAGCGGGGCAGGGGCAGGTCGGGAAGGTCGGTGACCTCGGCCAGCCGCAGGTGGGGGCGGGTGCTGAGCGGGTGACTCACCGGGAGGATCGCGACCTGGCCCTCGGTGTGCAGGTCTTCGGTGTCGAAGCCGGCCGTGTCGTCGAACGGCCGATGCAACAGGGCTACGTCGGCCCGGCCGTCGTGCAGCAACCGTGCCTGCTCGCCCGGCCCGCACAGCACGATGTCCACGGCGACGGCTCCGGGCTCGGCGGCGTAGGCGTCGAGGAGTTCGGCCAGCAGTTCACCGGAGGCGCCCGCCTTCGCGGCCAGGACCACGGCGGGGCGGCCGGTCGCCGCGAGGGCGGCCCGGCGGGTGCGCCGTTCGGCCGCTTCGATGGCGTCCAGCGCCGCCCGTGCCTCCCGCAGCAGCACCACGCCTGCCCCGGTCAGGGTGACACCCCGGCTGCCGCGCTCCAGCAGGAGGGCACCCAGGCGCCGTTCGAGCCCGCCGATCGCCCGCGACAGCGGGGGCTGGGCGATCCCGAGCCGCTGCGCGGCCCGGCCGAAGTGCAGCTCTTCGGCGACCGCGACGAAGTACCGCAGCTCACGTGTCTCCACCCCGCCAGCCTAACCGGGACGACCAGGAGTGATACCCGGGCGGTATCGCCGTCCACCCAGCCGGTCTTGGACGCCCTGCCCGGCGGGGGAGAAGTATCGATGTCATGAGTGAGACGAACACCGTGAACCACCCCAAGGTCGCGCTGGTGACCGGGGCCAACAAGGGCATCGGGTACGAGATCGCCGCCGGGCTCGGCGCCCTCGGCTGGTCCGTCGCCATCGGCGCGCGGAACAAGGAGCGGCGCGAGGCCGCTGTGGAAAAGCTGCGCGCGGCCGGAGCCGACGCGTTCGGGGTGCCGCTTGATGTGACCGACGACGCCAGCGTCACAGCGGTGGCCCGGCTGGTGGAGGAGCGGGCCGGGCGGCTCGACGCGCTCGTCAACAATGCGGGAATCACCGGCGGCGGACCGCAGGAGCCCACCACGGTCGACGTGAACCGGGTACGGGCGGCCGTGGAGACCAACGTGATCGGTGTCATCCGTGTCACCAACGCCCTGCTCCCGCTGCTGCGCCGCTCGCCTGCGCCGCGGATTGTGAACGTCTCCAGCAGCGTCGGCTCCCTCACGCTCCAGACCACGCCCGGCGCCGAGGTCGGCCCCATCGCCGTCGCCTACGCTCCGTCGAAGACGTTCCTCAACGCCGTCACCGTGCAGTACGCCAGGGAACTGGCCGGCACCCGCATCCTGATCAACGCCGTCTGCCCCGGCTACACGGCGACCGACCTCAACGGCTTCCGCGGAGTACGCACTCCCCAGCAGGGCGCAGCCATCGCGATCCGGCTGGCCACCGTACCGGCCGGCGGGCCGACGGGCCGCTTCTTCGACGACGAGGGAGAGGTGCCCTGGTGACACGCTTCCGGTGCGCGCCACCTCGGGCACGAGGCCGGATCATGGCATGAGCCGCAGACATCCACAGGGCGCTCAGCGTCTTGTGCCCGGGCGTGCGTGCGCCATCACGCGGCCGGAGCCCCGAGAGCGTTCGCCAGTTCCCGCCAGAAGCCGGCGAGCAGCCCGAGGCAGCTGTCGAGCCGTGTTCCCCGAGCCCGAAGTGGTGGAGGTAACCTCGGGCGCCCTCGTAGAGGTGGACCAGTTGGGCGTACGCGTGACACTTGTGGGCCAGCAAGGCACCACAGCCGACCCGGACGTTCGTGTCGTCGAACAAGGCGGCCCCCTGCTCTGCCAGCCGCCGGGTGGCGGGCAGGACGGGGAGGTCGCCCCTCTTCAGGTCCAGGTCCCGTAGTCGAGTTCGCGGCCGTGAATGCGGCGAGCAGTGCGGAGAAGACGGCCTCAGCAGTTCGTTGTGCGCCTTGGTCGGGTCGACAGCGTGGGCGGGGGTGGGGTCGGTGGGGGGGGTGAGGTCGGTGGGGGGCGGTGCAGGTGTGCGGGGTGGCGCCGTCGGCCGGAGGTGTCGCGGGCGACATCGACGCCTCTTCTTCAGCTCCTTGCTGTCGGGGCTGCGGTGTGCGTCTGCGCTCGGCTTCCTTCGCTGGTCGTCGTGTGTGTTCTCTCGGTCGCCGGTCTGGGGTGCCGGCTGTACGCGTGACCCCGTAACGACCCCGCCAAACCCAAGGCCACGGCATAGCTTCGAGTAATACATGCTGCGTGTCTGCGGCGCGTGAGGTGCGAGGCAGAGGGAACCGTCCACGGAGTGCGGCGCGTATATGCCCCTCATTCCCTGGAAGTAACTCATATTTTGTGTGCTTGTAGGGCTGAAGTAAGGGCATTCGGTGGCCAGGAGGTTGATAACGATGGTTCCCCTGCTTCTGGTTCTTCTGCTGGCTCTGATCCTCTTCGGCGCGGGTTTCGCCCTGAAGGCACTGTGGTGGATCGCGGTGATCGTGCTCATCGTGTGGCTGCTCGGCTTTGTCGTCCGCTCCGCGGACAGTGCAGGCCGCAAGGGCCGCTGGTACCGCTGGTAGACGAAAGACACCTGGCGCGAGGAGCGCGCCGCGCGCGAGCAATGAGTGGGCCCGGCCGACACGGCCGGGCCCACTGGCGTGGAAGATAGGCTTTCTTGGCGGTTGGGAGGGATCGGGCTTATCGGACGCATCGCAGGGTATGTGAGTCATGCACCGGTCCTGCGGACTCAGCAGTGGAACCCTGCTCCTCCTGTCTGCGGGGCCGGTGCGTTCCGGGCTTGCACATGGTTCGGCCGGGCTACGCAGTTGGGCCCGGCGACCATGTCCACAGCCAAGACGCCCTTCATCCCGACCGGCCGCCCACGTCAGGCCACCGCGCACGGTGTCCGGGTCGGTGGTCGACGGGCACAGCACCCAAGGGGCCGACTGTCGGCGGACGGCGAAGGCGGGCTCGAGCGCGGCCCTGCGCCCGCCGATGTGGCCATCCGATCGTGTCGGTCCCGGACGGCCGCAGCAATCAAGCCGTCAGGCCGCCGCGTTGCCGGAGCCGCGGGACAAGCAGGAGCCGGGCAGGCTTCGCGTCCTGTTGCGTCGCCGGACCTGACGAGGCACGGGCCACTCCGGCTCAGGCAGCAGTGAGAACGTCCGGCAGCGCTTGGACGGCGCGTTCGTGGTGGTGCTGGGGGGGGGATCGCCTCGTACGGATCCAGGGCGCGACGGCAGGCCGGGCCGGTGCGGTAGCCGTTCGGGGGGGCGCCGTCAGGGCAACGACCGTACGACGGCACGCCTGCTCGGTGTCGCCGTCGCGAGGGGAGCATGTCGCCGCGTCGATGTTCAGCGGGTGCGCGTCATGCTGCTGGTCGGCGCGGACAGCTCCAGGGTGCGCTCCTGGCTGACGTGGGCGAGGCGGGTGTCCCCGAGCGTGGTGTAGGCATGGCTGAGGTGCACGTGGTGCTTCTGCTCGCCGTACGTCAGTCACGTGTCCGACCGCTCGCCCCTCGGGAGCCGGTCCATGAGCGCGTAGGCGGCGGCCAGTGCGGCGCGGGCCTGTTCGGGCTGGTGGTTGAGGGGGTGGGCGCGGGCGGCGACCGCGGCCGCCGACGTCGCCGCGGTGGTGGGGTGCCCGGCGATGCGGCGGGCCCGTTCGGCGAGGCCGGCCGCCGCCTTCGGGGCGCCGTGGTTGAGCGGCACCATGGCCTCCCGGGCAAGGACCCAGGCGTGCAGCTGCTGGTCGCCGGATACGGCGGCGGCCCGGGCGGCGGTGGCAAACCAGGCGCGGGACTCCCGGCGGCTGCCCAGGTCGTGTAAGACGATCGCGGTCATCCCGGCCATCTGCCCGGCCGGCCGGCACAGTCTGGCCCGTACCGGGGCTGGCTGCGGGACGGTGAGCAGCGGGCGCAGGGTCGTGAAGTGCCGCAGGGTCGTGAAGTGGGTGACCAGGTCGGCCAGGTCGGCCAGGACGCGGGTGGGCTGCTGGCCGTGTCAGCCGTACCCGTAGCTCTCGGCTGCGGCCTCCAGGTCGGCCGGGTCCTGGGGCGTAACGGGGGGGCTGGTCGATGTCGGTCTGGGCGGCGGTGAGGGCGGCGAGTGCCGGAGCGGTGAGGCCGGCGGCGAAAGGCCGACCAGGCCCGCAACCGCAAGCGACTCGGCGCTCACGGCGGCCGCGAGGGCTGGCTCGGGGAGGTCGAAGGGCTCCGGATCAGCCTGGCTGGCGCCGAAGACAAGCTGGTTCACGTGGACTGACGAGCTTCCGGCGGTACGGCGGTCGACCTCGGTATGCCACGCATAGCCGCAGCTCGATTCACCCAGGTGAAGGGAACGGCTTCGCTGGCACCATCACTGGATGACCAGCGCTGACATCCGGTTCGACTGCCGGCACCGTGGCAACGGCGGCCTGCTCGTGATCGTCCCCCACATCGACGGAGCACCACTCACCGAGCTGATCGAGGGGTTCGAGCTCGCCGCCGGGATGCAGCCCGCAGGCGACGCCTACGGCGGTCTGATGCCGGAGTCCTTCCGGTTCGGCCCGATGCAGGATCACTTCCTCGGACGGTCCACCAGCACGATGGGGCCGAAGACACCGGTTCTCGGCTGCGAATGCGGCGAGTGGGGATGCTGGCCCCGGTGGACATGGCGGGTTCCCCGGCGCCTTGAGATCGAAGCTTCAGAGCGACGAGATCCGGACTGGCCGCTGGGGTGGGAGATGATGCCGTTCCCTCGACCCGCTTCGGTGGAAGTCGTCACGTGACACTACGTGCCGATCAGACCCTGGCCAAGCTGATGTAGTTCAGAGAAGCAGGCGTGCTCGTGCTTGCAGGGGGTTCCGGAGGGGCGACCGCGCGCAGCCTCCGAGAAGAACGGCTCCCCGAACTTGCGCCAGTCCTTCTCGCTGCTCGCCAGCGCCACGGCGTCCGCGCGCCGCCCCGCCAGTGAACGGGCCGCCAGGTTGGGCACGTAGCCCAGCTCGGCGATGGCCGGCTGCACGGTACGCCGGGTCGACTCCTTGACACCGGTCGCGTGGTTGATGACGCGGGGAGACCGTGCCCCGCCCCACCCCGGCTAGCGCGGCCACTTCCTCCGGCGTCGGCGTGGTGCCAGGGCGCCGCTTCACCGTATTCACCCCACCCCCAGGGCACCCGATTGCACGGTCCCGGGTGGGCGCCTGATCGGCGGACGGTCGGATCGGCGGGTCGGCGTCGGTCGGCGGCCCGTTCGCCTGTCGTACGTCTGGCGCGGTTCCACCTTGCGCACCCCGTGTCCCGTTCTCCTCGACCGACCCGGCCCAGGCCGCGACGGTGCGGGAGGCGGTGAGGGCGGCAGGGTCAGGGCGGGGGTCAGCGGTGCAGGGTGACGGGCAGCGTCTCCAAGCCGCGCAGCATCATCGAGTTGCGCCAGCGCAGGTCGCGCTCCTGGCAGGCCAGACTCGTTCCGGGGAAGCGGGCGAGGAGCGCGGTGAGCGCGATCTCGGTCTCCAGCTTCCCGAGCAGGGCCCCGAGGCAGCGGTGGATGCCGCCGCCGAAGGCGAGGTGGCCGGCGTCCCGGCGGTCGAGGACGAGGCGGTCGGGGTCCTGGAAGCGCGCCGGGTCGCGGTTGGCCGCGCCGAGGGACAGCAGCACGAACTCGTCCTTCGGGATCTCCACCCCGCCGACGTCCACCGGCTCGGTGGTGAAGCGGGTGGTGGCCATGCAGATGGGGGAGTCGTAGCGCAGGAACTCCTCGACGGCCCCGGGCATCCGGGTGGGATCGGCGCGCAGCCAGGCGGCCTGGCCGGGATCGCGCAGCAGCGCGAGGCAGGAGGTGCCCAGCAGGTTCACGGTGGTCTCATGCCCGCCGATCAGCAGCAGGGCGACCATGCCCACGATCTCGTCGTCCGTCAGCTCCCCGCGCTCGCGGGCCGCCAGCAGCTCGGTGAGCAGATCGGCGGGACGGTCGTTGCGGCGGATACGCCGGTCGGCGATGGCCAGGACGTACGAGCCCATCTCCTGGACGGCTCGCCGGAACACCGCGTGGTCGCCCTCCTGGGTGACGATGGCGGTCGACCACTTCCGGTAGAGGTCGCGGTCCTCGGGCGGGAAGCCGAGCAGTTCGCAGACGACGAGGATGGGCAGCGGGAAGGCGAAGTCACGTACCAGGTCCACCGTGGCGGTGGTGGTGCGGGTCGTGTGGCGCGCGGCTGCCGCGTCCAGCCCGTCGAGGAGTTCGAGGGTGATGCGCTCGACCATCGGCCGCATCGCCTCGACCCGCTTGCGGCTGAACGCCGCCTGGACCACGCGGCGGAGGCGGGTGTGGTCGGGCGGATCGCTGCTGAGCATATGGGTGATCTCGGTGCCCAGGCTGACGCCCTCGACCCGGCTGTCGGCCAGGGCCTGGGCGCGCCGCACATCCTGCGCGAAGCGGCGGTCGAAGAGCGCGGCCCGGACATCGACGTAGCGCGGGATGATCCACAGCCGCAGGCCGCCGTCGCTGTGCAGCACGGAGACCGGGGCCGATTGCCGCATCCTGGCCAGGGTCGGGTACGGGTCGCTGAGGAACGTCGGCGGGTTCTGGCGCGGTTCCGTCGTCTCGGGCTTGTCCGGCCGGTGCTTCTCCGGCCGGGGACTGTTTGGCCGGGGTGCTGCCGTCGCTGCCGTAGCTGTGGTCATGATGTTTTCCTGTTCTCACCGGTACGGCCGGCGCCGTGGCGGGGTGCCGGGCGTGGCACCCCGCCACGGCGCTGCTTGGGCTCACTGCAGAGGCGACTTCTTCTCCGTGTTCTTCTTCGTGCGGGTGGTGCAGGTCCGCGCCGGGCCGTTCGGCCGGACCGGGACCGCCTTGTCCAGGGCGGCCTGGTGGTCCGGCGGGAAGATGATCCCGCGCTCCCGCTCGGTGGCGCTGATGGGGTCGACGCGCAGTCCGTGACGCTTCATGGGGTTGTCCTTTCTTCGGTGTGGTGGACGGGGTGGTGCGAGCCGGTCCGCCCGCTGTTGCGGCGGTCGGCGGTTCTGGGGGAGGCGCGCAGCGTGTCGTCGGCGTAGCGCACCATGGCGGCCCAGGCGGCGGCGTGTCCGGCTGGGTCACGGCCCACGTCGTGTCCGCCGCCGAGCCACCGGACGCGATGCGGGACGTCGCGGCGCCGCAGCGCGGCGAGATAGCGCTCGATCTGTTCCGGAGGGCACTTCTCGTCGTCCGCCGAGGCGGCGAGGAAGAGCGGGCCGCGTACGCGGCCCACATAGGTCATCGGGCAGGCCGCGCGATAGCGGTGTGGCACCTGCTCGGGGGTGCCGCCGAAGAGGCGGTCGTCGACCTCCCGCAGCGCTGGCGTCGTCGCCCGGTACGCCGCCGTGTAGTCGGCCACCGGGGCGACGGCCAGCCCCACGTCCCACAGCCGGGGCTGGACGCCCATCGCCAGCAGCGTCAGATAGCCGCCCCAGGAGTAGCCGCACAGGCCGGTACGGCCCGGCTCCGAGACTCCCGCGTCGATGAGGTGGCCGCGCACCGCGGCGAGGTCTTCGAGCTGGGCGAGGCCGACCCGGTGGCCGAAGTCGTCCCGCCAGCGGGGGCCGTAGCCCGTCGAGCCGCGGTAGTTGGTGCGCACCACGGCGAATCCGGCCCGGACCAGGGCCTCGGTCCGGGCGTCATAGGCGTCCCGGTCGTGGGTGTGGGGCCCGCCGTGGACGAGGAAGACCGTCGGCCAGGGGCGGTGGCCCGCCCCGCGGCCGGGCGGGGTGGCCACAAAGCTGTGGATCTGCCCGTACGGCCGACGTGTCCACAGCTCGCGGCGCCTGGATCCGGTCGTTCCGCCGGGCGCCGTGCCGCGTGACGCCGTCGTGGAGCGGCCGGAGTGGTCGGGACGTTCCGGGGGTTCCGGGGGTTCCGGGGGTTCCGGGTGCTCCGCACTTTCCGCGCTTTCCGGGTGGCAGATCAGTGGCCGGGGCGGTTCGCCGTCGCGGCTCCACAGGCAGTGGACCGTGCGGTCGGGTGCGCAGGAGAAGTCGATGATCGTGCCCTCGGGCGTGGGAAGCACCGTCGTCGTACCGCGGTCGAGGTCGACGCGGAGCAGGCGGCTGCGTCCCGCCCGGTCCTGCTGGACCAGCGCCGTGCGGCCGGGCCCGTACCAGCAGGCGGTGATCTCCGTATCGAAGTCGAGGGCGGAGCCGGGACCGTGCGTACGGATCCCCTCGCCCTGCCGCCAGAAGGCCAGGGTGTACCGGCCCGCGCGTTCGAGGACGAGCAGCAGTTCCGGCCGTGCGGTGGTGAGGTCCGGGCGGAAGCCCAGCGCCCACACCGCGCCGCCGTCGCCGTCCCCCGCTGCGCCGGGGATGGCGTCCACGAGGACGCCGGAGGCCGGTGACCACAGCCGGACCGCGGCCGGTCCGGCCGGGCACCCCGCGGTGGCCAGCAGCCGGCCGCCGGGGGCCAGGCCCACCACTGCCGCATAGCCGGGCTCCTCGGCCACCAGGCGGGCGCGCTCGCCCGGTCGGCCGAGGTAGTACCGCGAGCGGTCCGCGACCCCGACGCCGACGGCGGCGAGGCCGCCGCGGGGGTCGAAGGCCAGGCCGTGCATCCGCCCGGCGGGTACGCCGTCGAGCGCCGGGCGCGGGTGCCCGCCCTCGAACGGCCCGCGCAGCCAGCGGCCTTGACCGCCGGGAGCGGCGTCGAACCACCACAGGCCGTGGCCGTCCGGCTCGATGGCGGCGGTCTCCACACCCAGCGGTGCGGTGGTCACCTGGCGGCGCCGACCCGTCGTCGGATCCCAGGCCACGATCTGCGGGAGACCGTCCACATACCGGGTCTCGACCGCTCGCCGTCCGTCGCGGGCGGCGAAGGAGGGGACGTGCACCGCCGTTCCGATACCGCCGCTCATCGCCGTCCCTCCCTTCGTCGGTGTCCGCTTCCGCCGCCGGTGGCCTTCGCTGTGGTGGGCTCCGACGGCCATCACACTGCCGGACGGGCGGGCTGCGCGGCAGGGAAGAAAGCGCGGCGGCAGCGGCAGTGAGCTACTGCCGGTCCTTCCCTGGCACCGGACGGTGGGCGGGCGACAGGGTGCGGGGGCGACCACATGGCCCGGACCCACCGAGGAGAAAGGGGCGACCCGATGACGATCGCGGCGACCCGGCCCGGCGCAGCCCCCGTCCCATCCGGCGGAGCGCCGAACGGCACACCGGGCGGCAGGCCGAGCCGTGCGCTGACGGCGGTCTATGTCGCGGGCGCGGTGACGGCGTTGGGCACCCAGATGACCATGCTCGCGCTGCCCTGGCTGGTGCTGGAGAACACCGGCTCGGCCACCCGGGCGGGCCTGGTCTTCGCGGCCCAGGTGCTGCCCATGGCGCTGCTCGGCTTCGCGGGCGGAGAGGTCATCCAGCGCCTGGGCGCCCGCCGGACCATGGTCGTGTCCGATCTCGCCCGCGCCCCGGTGGTGGCGCTGATCCCGCTGCTGCAGACCCTGGGCGCGCTCAATCTGGCCGTCCTCGTGGCGATCGTCGCGGCGCTCGGGGCGCTGGCCGTTCCGTACCACGCGGCACAGCGGGTGCTGGCGATGGAACTGCTGAGCCCGCACGCCCGCTCTCTGGCCCGCGCCAACAGCGCGCTGGCAGGTGTGCAGAACGGCTCGGCGTTCGCCGGACCGGCGCTCGCGGGCGCGCTGATCCCGCTGGTGGGGACCACATCGGTGGTGTGGCTGGACGCGGCATCGTTCGCCTTCTCCGGGTTGCTGCTGCTGCGCCGCGTCCCGGCACGGTGCGGCGGGGCCGGAGGGTCCGCGGCCGGGCCCCGCGGCCTGTGGGCGGGGGTGCGGCATCTGTGCGGCGACTGGTTCCTGAGCCGGGCGATGCTGTCCACCGTGGTGTTCGGGCTGATGCTGCGGACCCTGATGATCACCATGCCGGTGCTGGCGTTCGCCCGGTTCGAAGGGGACGCCAGGGTCGGCGGCCTGCTGATCGCCGCCCATGGCGCCGGCGGCCTGGTGGGCTCGGTGGCCGCCTATGTGCTGGCGGCACGGGTCGCCCCCGTACGACTCGCCTGTACGGCTCTGGTCTGCGTCGCTCTGCCCCTGTGGACGCTCCTGGTGCCCGTGCCGGCCAGCGTGCTCGTCGTCGCCGTCGGCCTGTCATCGGCCGCCGCGCCCCTGGCGAACGCGCCGCTGATGGGCCTGCTCTCCGCCCGGCTGCCGGACGGCTTCGGGCCCAAGGTGTTGCAGGCCGCGGTCACGATCAGCACGCTGGCCGGGCCGCTGGGCTTCCTGGCCGCGGGCGCCGTGCTGGACCGGGCCGGTGTCGCGGCGGCCCTGTGGGGCGTCGCCGCGCTCGCGACGTTCGGCAGCGGCAATCTGATCCTGGCCCTGCGCCGCCTCCAGGCCACCGAGGACCCGGACTGACCTGGTCTTCCGAGAAGACCCCGGTGGACGAGGGACACGCGGCGGCGGAGTTCACCGGAGGTCCTCCTCGCCGTACTCCGCGTCCGAGCCCGCCGCGGTGGCCTCGCGCAGCTCGATGCGGCGGATCTGGAGGCCGCTGGTGATGACCAGCGACAAGCTCGCCTCCGCCTACGCGCTCGAACGCCGGACCCCCTACCTCGCCCGCGACCTGATCGAGTTCTCCTACCGGCTGCCCGCCGAGCACGAGATCAGCGACCCGGCCCAGGGCGAACGGATCCTGCGGGACGCCGCCAAGGCCCTCGGCCTGCCTCGCGAGGTCTGGGCCAGCCGGGACAAGCGCGGCTTCGCCTCCCCGGTCCCCGCCTGGCGCGCCGACCGCGGCCCCACCCGAAGGGACACCCCGCTCATGAAGATGACCGCCATCGGATGCGGCTGCCTCGGAGCCACCCACGCCGCCTGCATGGCCGAACTCGGCCACGAGGTCCTGGGCATGGACTCCGACATCGACAAGGTCCACACCCTCAGCTCCGGCAAAGCCCCCTTCTTCGAACGGGACTCGGACGACCTCCTGGCCAAGCACATCGCGTCGGGCCGGCTGAAGTTCACCGCCTCTCACCAGGAGGCCGCCGAGTTCGCCGACCTGCACTTCATCGGCGTCGGCACCCCGCAGCAGCCCGGCACCGACGCCTACGACCTCAGCCACCTGTTCGACGCCGTCCGCCGGCTGGCCGCCGGCCTGGCCCGGCCGGCCGTCGTCGCGGTCAAGTCAACCGTCCCCGTATGACACCGCACCCCGCGTCGCCGAGCTCCTGCGCGAGCACGCACCCGCCAGGGACCACATCGAGGCCGCCTGAACCCGGAGTTCCCGCGCGAGTCGTTCGCCCTCGAGGACACCCTCCGGCCAGACCGCCTCGTCCTCGGTTCAGCACCACCACTGCTGGGCCGAGGCCCTGCTGCGGCAGGCATTCGGCGAGATCGACGAGTCGGGGACGCCGACGATCGTCACCGACTGGGCCACCGCCGAGCTCGCCAAGGGGACCGCGAACTCCTTCCTCGCCACCAAGATCTCCTTCATGAACGCGATGGCCGAGGTCTGCGAGAAGCCTGGCGCCAAGGTCGCCGAGCTCGCCGACATCCTCCGGCACGACATCCGCATCGGGCGGCGCGGGATGCGGCCCGGTCTCGGCGTCGGCGGCGGCTGTCTGCCCAAGGACCTCGGCGGCTTCATCACCCGCGCGGACGAACTCGACGCCGGTGAGGCTGTCGGCATGCTCCGCGAATCCGGCGCCGTCAACGCCCGCCGCCAGCGCGTCATCGACCTCGCCCGCGAGGAACTCGGCACCGACCTGCCCGGCAGGCGGATCACCGTCTGGGGCGCCGCAGTGATCGGGTCCTCGGCGTAGTCGAGACCGGGGTGGAGCTTGCGGGCCTTGTCGAGGGCCTCGAGGTGGCTCAAGAACTGACGGTGGAGTACGAACCCGCAGAGGCTCTGTCACGCTTCTTCCAGGCCGCCGCCGTGGGGTTCGAGGAGCAACTGAGCTCGCCCGAGCACGGAGTCGTGCTCGCCACTCGGGTGGTGCTGCGTCGCGCCCGCGCCGGTACGTTCGGCTCCCACGAACTGGCGTTCAAGATTGCGGGCTGTCTCGCCGCCCGCGAGGCGTTGGAACGTACGGGGTGCGCGCGCCTTTGAGCGCTGCGCTCGCGACGGGGCAGCGGCACCTCACCCTGGCCGGTACTGACCCCGGAGGCCATCACCGAGTCCTGTTCCACGGAACGGGGCACCCGGGCCAAGGGGTTGGGGCGCCGGCCTGCTGAGGTTCTCGGGTTGTCGTCGGGCAGTGAGGGGCCGTGATCGGAGGCAGGCCGGGGTCCGGTTCACGGCGGGTGCGAAGACCGCGCTGATCGCGAAGGGTCTGCGGGTGAGTGTGCGTTCGGCGGAGCCTTGACGCCGGGCCTGGCGTGAGGGCGGCAGGGGGGGACTTGCGCCCGGCGGGTCCGGCGCCCCCCGACCGTCTCCGATGACCAGTTCGCCCTGCTCGAGGAGGAACTCGGCAAGGCCGGCGGCGACGGTGTGGCGGCTGCTCAGCGGCACGGCTGGTCCTGGCAGGCGCCCGCCCGCCGGGCACTGGAGCGTGACGAGCACGCCATCGAGTGGTGGAAGAAGGAAGTGCGGCCGCGGGTAAAAGGCTCGCAGGGCCCGATGGGTTGCTCACGTCGTCCCGTGGCCGTAGCCGGGCCCCGGCCTTTCGGTCCGGCAGGCGGGGGAGTCGCAGGCGAGCGCGGGTAGGCTGCGGTGGTGCGCACGGTCGAGCTCCTGTTGGACGAGGTGGCAGAGCTGGCGGTCAGGGAGGCCTGGCGGCGGCTGGCGGATGCGGGGCTGCCCAGTCAGGCGCGTCACCGTGCACCGACCAACAGCCCGCACCTCACTCTGGCGGCCTGCCCGGAGCTGACTGCCCCGATCCGCTGGGAGCTCGCCGAGGTGGCCGCCGTCCTGCCGCTGCCGGTGCGGTTCAACGGCGTGGTCCGTTTCGAGCGGCCCACGTCGGTGCTGGCCTGGGCGCTGGACCTGGACGCGGAGCTGGCCAGCTTGCACCGCCGGGTGTGGGAGGCGGTGGCCTCGGACAGCCCGCCCGAGACCCTCAACCCCTTCCACGAACCTGGGCGCTGGAACCCGCACATCACCCTCGGCCGGACCCGGCGGGCCGGTGCCTTCACGGGCCGGCGGGTCCCCGAACTGCTGCCGGCACCTCCGCTGTCGGTCCGGCTCGTCACCCTGCGCAGCTACGACACCGAGACCGGTGCCCTGGAGATCCTGGAGCCCCGCCCCTGAGCAGGGGCGGGCGCCTTCTGTGGGGGAGACGGTCCGCGTAGGATCACCGCTTCGCGGGGATACCGGTGGTGCGGGGCGATTGCGGCGGCACTGCTGCTGGCCGGCTGTGGCGGTGGCGCTCACGCAGGAACAAGTACGGGAGACGTTGCCGGATGGCTGCCATGCCGGGCTGGAAGGAGTCCGCTCGGCCCACGGCCGTCGAGATGGACAGGCTCCACCGTTCGCAGGCCTGCCCCATCAAGGACAACGTGGGCTGTGAGAGCGCCCGCTTCTTCGGTGCCTCGACCTTCCGGACGACGACAACGCCGCCACCGTCACCTCTCTGATGATCGCCGACGACGGCGAACAGGTTGCCCGGGACGCGTACGACGTGCTCTGGGACGGCTACTACGGCAAGAGGGCGGGACAGAGGGCCAAGACGTAAGGGATCGGCCCGATCGGAGACGAGCGCGACGCTCGATTCGGTTCCTCCGGCTTCCGCGGCGAGCCCGGCGCCGTGACCCAGACCCGGCTCGGCACGACGCTGCTGTGGAGCGAGGCGGCTTCTGCGGACAAGGGTGGCATCGACGAGGACGGGGTCCGTGACCTGGCCACGGTGCTTGCCAAGCGGGCCCGACAGGCCAAGAACGGTGACGCGCCTTCCGCCGCGCTCGACGGCTGACCGGGGCCCCGCCGGGACCCGGCGGGGCTGGGCACCCGACCAGGTGCCCTTGTACATCTCCCCGCTCAGGGGGGGGGGGCGGCGCCGGCCGCTCCTGGCCGCTGCTCGGCGGTCGCCGGCGTGCAGGGCGTCTACGTCGGTGCGGTTGAGGCCGTACTGGATCAGCCACTCGGCCGGCTGCGGTCGCCTTCCCGACCGCGGCGCCGGTCGATGAGGGCCGGCTGCTGTGCGCGCGGTCACTTCCGAGGACTCCGGACGGTGACGCCTCGTAGGAATCCAGAAGCGCCTCGTGAGCAACTCGGTGAGGGGCCCCACATGACGCACGTCACCTACGACCCCGCATCGTAGTACCTTCGGCCCGATTTGTCCTCCATTGCACCGCCTCTGAGCTGCGGATTGAGTCGTAGGCCACATCATTAGTATTCCTCATGAATCCGGCCAGCACTAGTAAAGGGGGTCATTGCCGACGTCTTCCAGGCCTGCTTATCTGGATGACGTCGCCAGGCGCCACGAGCCCACAGCGGGCCGCGGCGCCGACGCATGCGGCCACGTCACGTGGTCCGATCCGTGCGGGCGATCCACCGTCCCCGAGGCAAGAGGTTCCGCGTGTCCGTCTCCTTCATCCGCCGCATCGCTTCCCCGAAGAAGGTCCTCACCACCGCCGCCGTGGCCGCCGCCACCGCCGGCATGGCGCTCACCGCCGCTCCGGCTCACGCCGCTCCGGCCTCGGCCTCCTCCGCCCAGGCGATCGCGCACAAGATGATCCCGGACGCCGCGCAGTTCAACGCCTTCAGCAAGATCGTGGAGCACGAGAGCGGCTGGAACCCCACCGCCACCAACAGCTCCTCCGGCGCCTACGGCCTGGTCCAGGCCCTGCCGGCCTCGAAGATGGCCTCGGCCGGTGCCGACTGGAAGACCAACCCGGCCACCCAGATCAAGTGGGGCCTGGACTACATGAACTCCCGCTACGGCAGCCCGGTGCAGGCCTGGAGCTTCTGGCAGGCCAACGGCTGGTACTGAGCCGACAGCACCCTCTCGGGGCAGGCGCACCACCGCCGTCCCCCTTGCGGCCCCACCGGCCGCACCCCACGCTTTGCGCCCCCGCCCACCCGGCGGGGGCGCACGCGTATACGCTCGTCTTTTCCGCGTGATCGTGTTCCGGACCATGCGCACGCCGCGCCGAGCGCACGAGGGAGCTGGACTGGGCCTGCTTCCGTCCTCCTTTTCCCCTGGTGGTGCCGGGGAAAGGCGGCGCAGGGCTTCCTTCGCCACGGGTACCTCTTCCAGCGACAGCACCGGTCGCGAGGGCCCTTCACTCGACTGGCGGGGGCCGGCTGGGGCGCGTGCGGGGCGGGGCGGCGCAGCCACCATCAGCGAGGCCTGAAGATCCAGCTGCGGGTGGATGGCGTCGGTGGCGTGGACCAACGGCGGGCAGGGGTGTTCACGGGTGTCGGTCCTTGTGCCTTCCTTGCCGGGCCGCTTGTCCGTGGCTCCCCGGCTTCACGCCCAGAGTTCCTGACTTTCGCACACGTGTGCACCCATGTTGCGTTCCATCATGCGCAGTGCCGCCTGAGCGAGGTCGTGGTGGATGTGGGCGGTGGCGTCGTGCGGGACGACGACGTCGAAGTGCCGGATGTGAGCATCCAGGGCTGAGTACAGCACGCACTGTTCGGTCACCTGCCCGGTGAGTACCAGGCGGTCGACACCCTGCTGCTGCAGCAGGTAGTGCAGCGGTGTCTCGAAGAAGATGGAGTGGCGGGCCTTGAGTACGAAGAGCGAGTCCGCGTCGGGTTTCACGGGCTCGACGAGATGGGCATGGGGAGTGGCCAGAGCTCGTTCGAGCAGCTCGCCGTGGTGTGAGCGCCACTCGCCGAAGTTGTCGTTGACGTAGATGACCGGTACTCCGCGATCGCGTGCGCGCCGCAGCAGATCGGTCAGCACCGCTACGACCGGCTCTGCCGAGCGGATCAGCTGGTCGGCGTCTTTGTGGTCGTAGGTGTTGATCATGTCGATGACGATCAGCGCAGTCTTGCTCATACGATGAATTTTCCCCCGACGGGCAGTGAGCCTTGCGGTTTGCAGCAGCGTGGCTGTCGCACCTGTCGCGAGTTTCGCGTGCGAAGGGCCCATGTGCGGGAAGCGGCAGCCGTGCCCGTGCCCGTGCCCGTGGCTCGGCCGTACTACGGTGTTTCTCCCCGGACGTCCTGCGGCCCGGCCGGCTCCAACCACGACGACGGCTCACTTCGCGGGATCGAAGGTCGCCGGCACGCGAAAAAGGCGCCGCAGCGGGTGACGTCCTTCAGGCACTCGAACGGCTCGGCGGCCGGCCACGGGCGCTCCGCGAGATCGGCGTCGCCAACGGCTTGTACACCGACGGCATCAAACCCGACGCGACCGCGGTACGGGCCGACGGCGAGACGCTGACCAGCACCTGGCTCAGGACCCAGGCACAAGGCGGCCAGCAGATCGCCCGCTTGCAGAAAGGGCGGCGAAGCGATCTCGGTCACCACCAGCGGTCTGCCCGACATCGATGGCGCTCCCGGCGGACTGTTCACCACGCCCTCCCCGCAGGGAGACCCCGGCAGCCTCGGCCTCGGCAACGAGGTGGACCCGGACGCCATTACCACCTCCTCTCCATCCCCAGCATCAGCGCCGTCGCGGCCGGCGACATCAGCGACCCGAAGGCGCTCTACCAACCGATCACGCTCGACAGCAGCGCCCTCGACCTGTGCTGTGCGCCAGCAGCAACACAGAACCATGACCGAGGATCTCGGGCGCCTGGATCGTGAACGAGATCGTCTTGGGCGGCTGACCACCCGGGGGTGGGCGGACAAGATCCCCGAGCATCTGCCCGCCCGGGGGGCCGACGGAAGAGTGCGTGACGCTGGCTGCCGGAAAACCCGGCCGACCGCTATCAAACCGGTAACCATCCCGGGGCCGGCACACCACTGTCCGGTCCAAGGAGGAGCACCTGCTCGACAGCCGCCTCCAGGCGCTCGCCGACGACGTGAAGGGCATCGCTGTCGAGGTGTGGGTGAACACCCTGCTCCGGCTCCAGCGGGGCGAGCCTTGGTACGAGATCGACGCCGACGATCCCGACCGGCGCCGCCGGCGCTACCCCGAGCCCGTCAGTCGCTGACGCCGCGTGCGGCCGGGCAAGCGCGTTGGCAACGCCCGGCATGGCCGATCGCCTCCCGGCCGTCCGCTTCAGGAGTCAGGGAAGAGCTGCAGAGGCCACGGCCCCACTGAGCCGAGCGGCCCCGGCTCCTCCCCGAGCAGGTGGACGCGGTAAATTGGCTCGCACGGCAGGCGCGCCGCCCAGTGACGCGGGGACTGTTCGTGTCGGCGACGGGGACCCGGGCTTTGCGTTCGGCGGTCGAGAAATGATCGGGCCGCAGGTTCTTCCCGGCGTCGAGTGCGGCGCCGGCGTCGCCGAGTGCCCAGTGCACGCCGACCGCGTAGAGATCGACGGCGGCTGGGCTGACGACGAGCAACCGCCGGGTGGAGCGGACTGGGGCAGGCGGCGGGCGGCGCGGCGGGCCTCCTCGGCCATCGCCAGGGCCTAGGTGCGCTGCCCGGCCCGGGCGGCGGTGTAGGCCAGGGTGCACAACATCTGCGCGTAGGCGGCTGCTGCGGCGTCGGTGCGCAGCCCGCTCGCCGCGAGGTCGTCGGTTGCCGAGGACATCGGCGCTGGGCGGCGCCAAGCCCGCACCAGCCTCTACAAACGACGCGACACAGCCCCTGAGAACTGCCCAGCACTTGGAGCAAACACCGTTGCAGTACTAGAGCTTGTCCAGTTGGGCCTGCTCAGGGAGCCCGCCGTCACGTGTGAGGTCGGCGAAGGCTTCCTTGCGCTCGAAGAAGACGGCCATACGGGCGCCCTTCTTGCAGATCTTGACCCGCTGCCAGTCCGTATTGGCATTGACCTCGTCCCAGAGCTCCAGCGTGTACCCCGCCGAGCGTCCTGATGCGTCTGAGTCGAAGGGATCGATCTCCCGGACGTCGAGGACGTCGTTGACGAGGAGCGAGTTCGGGTCGAACCGGAACGCTGTGCAGCTCGAGAGGGCGACGCGGACCTTGTCGAAGACATCCTGAGCAACGCCTTCGTCGGCGTACTCCCGTAGGCTCAGCAGTACTTGGAGGTTGTGCCATTCCAGTTGGCGGAGCTGCGCGCGTCCGACCGGCTTCGCGAGCACTCCAGGCTGGGCATTCAACACATCGATCAGTGGGGCACATTCCCGGTCGTCCGAACGCGCGTCCGTCCAGCCCGCGTAGACGGGGTCGCCGTTCTCAGTGGTGGCCAGCTTGACTGTCCAGGGCCTGTCCGATCCCTGCAGATCAGCCGTGGTCAGGGCTGCGTCTTCGAGTGACAGTCCGCTGCCCTTCTCCTCTCCAGCCGGGAGCGAATGAGCCGGAGTCTTGCCGTCAGTGGGCGAGCCGCCTGCCGGGGCCGAGGATTTCTGGGGCTTGCGGGAATCACCATCCGAAAGGGCGCGCGCCCCTCCGTACAACCCGAGCGTGACGACGAGAAGAAGCGCGAGCCCCGCGGTCCCGAAGGCTACCCATCCGCCCACGGAGGACGGTTTGTTGACCGTGATCGGCCCCAGCGTGATCCAGGCCCCTCGGGAGACACGGGCGTTGTCGCCGAAAACGATGCTGTTCTCGATGCGAGCTGACGGCGCCTCCAGGCGCACCGACAACGCATGCCGCAAATCCGGGTCGGCGTCGACCTCCGCCCGCAGGACCGCCTCCGCCTCGGCTCGCGACTCCGGATCCCCCGGCGATGCCTCCAGCGCTGCCAACGCCGCCCGACCACGGGCACTCGCCCGCAGCCGCTCTTGCACCAGCTGAACGACCGCGACACCGGCCTGCTCGCCGAAGCCAGTCGCCGTACCCGTCACGACAGCCGCCAGCACGCCGACGGCCAACGCTGCCACGTCCGCTTCCACCGCGCCCCCGTATCACACGGATTTCCGAATCACCATGATGTCCCGCCCCCTTGCGTGGAAAACACCGTTCCGCGAAGCGGTCCGAAACCCGTCCCGGAGCAGAGGCCCGGCCGACAGTGCAGCGCCGGCCCGCCCTGACCTCTCCGGCTCCGCCCCGCTCCGCTGGCCTGCGGCACCGCCCGCGGCCGGTGGCATACGTGAGGAAGACGCCGACCTGACAGTTCTCCGTGCGCCCGGCGGTGCCCGAGTACTGCCGCTGGACCCCGACCGACCGTGTGCCCTTCTTCAGGAAGCCCGTGGGCCGTAGGTCCAGGAGCTGGTGCTCCAGCAGATCCCAGGGAGGCGGGGTCTCGTCCGGGGCGCCGCGCCGTACGTATGCCTGAGGCATCAGGACATGGCGCGGCAGCGCGAGCAGGGCCTCGCGCACCGGCCCGGGGCGCCCCCCCCGCTCTCCTCGAGCCGGGCAACCATCGTCGCCCGGGCATCTTCGGCCCCGGAGGTGTCGTTGGCGGTTTGCTCCGGCAGGAAGGGCGCGGCGGACTGGGCGGGTTGGTTGCGCCCGGTGCGCCCGGTGCGCCCGAGGGGCTCGGATGGGGCGGGCCCGGCCGGCGGCACCGCCGCCGTGTTCGGCACCGTGCGCGCCGGGGGCGTGGAGAAACCCGTGGCGCGCTGGAGGTGCTTCTGTCTGCCCGCACGGCCATCTGCACGGGTGCAGCCTGTCGTCACCGTTCCGTCACAAGTGATCGCCGCACGGAACCCTGCCGCTCTCCCGCCCCCTCTGCACTCATGTACCACGACCACGCGTACCGCGGGGCAAGAACCGACGACCGAAACCCGCGGACGAGACGACTCAGGGGGACGACAGCATGCGGCACAGCAACAACATTCGCAGGACGGCTCTGGCAACGACGGCGGTCACGGCCGTCGCGGCGGCGGTGACCGGCATCCTGCCCGGCACCGCCACGGCGGCGAGCACCACCACCTCCACCCCGCCGCCCGCCTGCCCGGCCTCCGCCCTCCAGGTCAGCGCCTGGCAGGCCGCCCACCGGCCCGTCGGGA
>NZ_JBEYCX010000040.1:0-22363 GCF_040632975.1 Streptomyces sp. NPDC013455
GGCGGGGAGGGGGCCGCAGGTGATGAGGGTGGCGCGGTCGGCGAGCTGGGCGCCGCGGGTGCCGGTGAACAGGGGTGTGTCGGTGACGTTGATGCTGGCGTAGACGAACGTGGCGGGCAGGCGTTCGGTGAGGTCTTTGATGAGGTCGGCGGTTTGGGCGCCGGTGGTGGTGCGGGGGTTGAGGCGGTGGATTTCGTCGATGAGGACGAGTTGGACGCCGGCGGCGGTGTAGGTGTGGCAGACGGCGTCGGTGATCTGGGTCTGGGTCATGCGGGTGGTTACGGGATGCCGAGGTAGCGGGCGAACTCGGTGATGAGGGTTTTCGCGGTGGCGCCGGGCGGGACCAGGACGTACGCCACGGGTGCCGTGGCGTGGGCTGATCCGGGCGGTGCGGGGTGTTTGCGCAGGTGGGCGAGGTGGCAGGCGCGGCCGACGTTCAGCAGGGCGGTGGGTTTCCCGGCTGCGGCGGGTCCGGTGACGATCAGGGAGGGCCGTGCGGTGGGCTGCTGGTGGCGGCCGAGGATCATCAGGGTGCGGACCTGGGTGGCGAGGGTGTGGATGGCGGGGGTGCGGATGGTGACGAACGCGGAGTGGGAGGCGAGGCGTTCGTCGCGGCTGCGGGGCGGGTCATCGGGCTGGGGCGGGGCGGGGCGGGCGGGTCGGTGGTGGCGAAGCGGCGAAGCGGTGCCAGCCCTGCCAGGTGGTCAGGGGCCAGGAAGGTTCAACCGTGTCGTCGCTGCCCGCGTCGGCGGGTGCGCTGGGCGGTGGGGGCGGGTGTTCACCACTTGTCGGCTTCCTCGTATGCGTCGTAGAGCCCGAAGCCGGCGGCCGCGGCGGGGCGGGTGTCGTCGTCGAGGTCGTCGTTGCTGTCGTCCTCGCCGTGTTGTGCCGGCTCGCCGGTGGTGGGGCCGGCGGTGCCAGGGTGCGGATGCTGGGCTACGAGGACCGGCGTGGTGGTGGCACGAGCGAGGAGGGCTTGTTGCCGAAATCGGCGACGACCGGTCGCCGCCGAAATCGGCGACGACCGGTCGCGCTTCGCCGACGCCAGAGCGCTCAAGTCCTACGCCGGCTCCGCCCCGATCACCCGCGCCTCTGGCAAGAAACACCGCTTTATCGGACAGCTCCAGAAGCTGGCCAGGACCGCCAACCACGGCTGGCACGGGCGCTCTGGCCTGCTCTGCAGACACGAGCGCGAGGCCCACCGCCTCAAGGTCTGCGAGTACGAAGGCGCGGTCGCCGAACGCGACGAGCACCGTGACGAGGTGGTGGAGGCCGCCGGAATCCTGGCCACGCGGCCGCGCACGTCCCGCGAGTTCAAGCAGGCCGTCATGGACTTCGGCATGTCCCGCACCCTCGCCGAGAGGCACGATCAGGGGGGTCTGGCAACTGGCCGGCCGCGCCCAGGCCGCATTGGCCCAGGACGATTCTCTGAGGCAGGCGAAGGCGTCGCTGATCGAGCAGGGTGACAAGGCGGAGAGGAAGCTGAACTGGCTGCTGCGCGGCCGTCTGGCCGACGCGATCCGCGACCGCGCCTGGAACGCTGGACGGCATGAACAGCGAGGGATGAGCGGCTGGTGCGTGGCCTGTTCAGCCGGTACCGCTCCCGCGTCAGAGCACTGGTTCGTGATTGAGATCACGTGGTGACTTGGGAACCGGAAGTTGTTGTCCCTGTTCACGGGTACTTCACAGGATTTACAGTCTCGCTTCACTGATCAACTTCTGGCTTGAGCTGGCCGTGGCTGCGGTGTGGCACGTCAGTTCGGTTGGTTGGCGTGTGTTCTGTCTGTATTGGGCTGCTGGCTCCTGCGTGTGCGCGGGAGCTGGTGTGGGGTGGGAGCTGTGATGGCTGCTCGGCGTGCGCGCCTCCTTTCCGTTGGTGTGGCGGGTGCGGTGCTGGCGGGTTTGTTGTCGACGGTGTCGGTGGTGGCGCCGCAGCAGGCGGCCGCGGCGGGGGGTGATCCAACGCCGTTGGTGCCGTCGCAGTCGCTGGGGACGGTTCCGGCGCAGCAGGCGGAGGAAGCGGGTAAGGCGCTGCCGGCCCCGAAGTGGCCGGCTGCCGGTGAGGCGACGGTCGACTTGTCGCAGGTGGCGCCCGGTGATCCGGGCACCGTGACGCCCGAGCCGTCTGCGTCGGTGAGTGGCGATTCCACGGAGGTCGCCGACGTGGTGGAGGTTGCGCCCGTTGCCGATGACGCCGGCACCACTGCCCAGTTGTCTCGCGCACAGCTCGTGGCCGACGGCACGCCCTCACCGACCCCCGTCGACTCGGACAGCCCTCAGGCGGTCGCCAGTGCTTCCGTGAGTGCCGATACGAGTCAGAGCCCGTCGGTGCAGCCGTCGGAGCCGGCGTCGACGCAGCCCGCCGGTGACACGGAGACGGTATCCCCTGACGAGGTTAGTGTCCGGGTGTTGGACCGCGAGGACGTCGCCGTGGCCGGTGGCGTGGGCCTGGGACTGCAGGTGATACGTACTGACGGGGTGACGTCGCCTGGGCAGGTCCAGGTCGCCATCGACTACTCGGGTTTCAAGTACGCCTATGGCGGCGACTTCGCGTCTCGGCTGCGGCTGATGAAGCTGCCGGCGTGTGCGCTGCAGACGCCCGAGGCTGAGGGGTGCACCGATCGTGGGTTCGTGCCGGTCGACAACGACACTGTGAAGGGCACGCTGACTGCGACGGTAGAGGCCGAGCCCGATACCGACGGCCTGTCCACGCAACTGGACAGCGGATCGAGCTCCGTGTACGCGCTGAGCACCGGATCGTCCTCGGACAAGGGCGACTACCGGGCGTCCACCCTTTCCCCGACCGGATCATGGGGGGTTGCGACTGGGTCGGGAGCCTTCACTTACAGCCTTCCGGTCAGTCTGCCGGCACCGGCAATGGGGTCGGCGCCTTCGCTGGGTCTGTCCTATAACTCGCAGTCGGTGGACGGGCGTACCTCGGCGACGAACAACCAGGCCTCATGGGTCGGTATGGGCTGGGAGCTGGGCACCGGCTACATCGAACGCCGATACCAAAACTGCACCCAGGACGGGCTGAAAGACATCGGCGACATGTGCTGGGACTCCCCGAACTCCAGCAAGGAGCCGGACGGCGCGATCTACGCCGTGAACCTCAACGGAGTCACCTCGACGCTGGTGCAGGACAACAACGGCACTGGTTCGTATCACGTGCAGGACGACCCGGGCTGGCGCGTGCAACACCTGACGGGTGGACACGGTGCGGATGACGAGTACTGGGTGATCTCCGCCCAGGACGGGACTCGCTACTACTTCGGCTGGGGACGCTCCGAACGCACTGGGGTCGCGACCTCGTCGGTGTTCACCGAGCCCGTCGTCGGCAACGATCCCGGTGAGCCGTGCCACGATCAGTTCCCCGAGCCGTGTGCCCAGGCCTGGCGATGGAACCTCGACCGCGTGGCGGATGCCAATGAGGTGGAGTCCGTCTACTTTTACGACAAGGAGTACAACTACTACCGGTCGGTCGCCAACACCGACAAGGCCCGCAAGTACACCGCGAGCGGCTACCTCGCCTCCATCGAGTACGGCTGGCCGACTCAGATCGCGAACGCCAAGCCGACAGGCAAGGTCGAGCTGACCCACGTAGGCCGCTGCGTGGAGCGCATGTCGGACGTAGACCCGCTGCGTAGCGAGCCGAAACCGTGTCCGTCGATCTCCTCCAGCCCCACCTCGTATCCGGACGTGCCGGTCGACTTGATGTGCGACGGCACGTCGGCCGATTACTACTGCGCGGGCAAGACGTACTACCCGACGTTCTTCAGCAAGGACATGCTGTGGGACATCAAGACCTACGTGCTGAGCACCAGCATGGATGGCTGGGACCTGGTGCAGCAGTACCAGACCAAGCACGGCCTGCCAAACCCCGACGGGTCGATCGGCAAGACACTGTGGCTGGACTACGTGCAGCGCAAGAGCTACGGGTCGGGTACGGACATCGTCCTGCCGGTCATCAACTTCAACGGCATCGACCTGGACAACAAGGTCGGCTCCACCGAACTGAACTTCCGCCGCATCGACACCATTCACGGTGACCTCGGCGCCACCACCACGGTCACCTACGGCTCACCCAACCCGTGCAGCGCGGACAGCCTGCCCACCGAGTCTTCCAACACCAAGGACTGTTTCTGGCAGAAGTGGACTCCTGAGGGAGAGACAGAGGCCAAGAAGGGCTGGTTCAAGAAGTTCCTGGTCACCAAGGTGACCGTCGACCCGACGGTCACCAGCAACCAGGATGGTGCCCCGGAGATGACCACCAGCTACGACTATCAGGGCGGAGCCGGCTGGCGATTCGCCAACGACCCTCTCGTCAAGGATGAGGACGAATCCTGGTCCGATTGGCGCGGCTACCAGCGTGTGGAGGTCACCAGCGGCACCGGCGCAGTCAAACGGTCCACCTTCCACTGGCTCTACCGCGGCCTGGACGGTGACCGCACCTCCAAAACCGACCCCTCCGCCACCCGCTCCGTCACGGTCACCGACGGCGAAGGCATCTCCTACACCGACTCACTCTGGCTGCAGGGCCGCACCATCGAGACCTCCAGCCGCGACGATGCCGGCAATTCCCACGCGCACGTCTTCCACCACTACTGGACCCACAACACGGCCCAGTACGAAGGCTTGCCCGACGCCCGCTTCGTCCGAGAAGACCAGACCACCACCGAGACGAAAATCCCGACCGGCTGGCGCACCCACATCGTCCAGAACGAGTACGACGACAGCACCGACACCTCCGCCCTCTACGGGCTCCCCTTGCGCACCGACGACCAAGGCGAAAAGGGAGTCGCAGACAACCGTTGCACCACGCTCGGCCGCGCCTACAACACGGACCTGTACGAGGGCACCAGCATTCAGCGCTGGACGGTAGTGGTCGACGAAACCCGGCACTACACCACGGGCTGCACCGACCGTGGCGAGTCCAACCAGGACGGCTACACCGCCACCCTGTACGACAACGCCTCCACCGCGGCCGGCAACAAGCCCGTAGACGGCAATCCGACCGAGCTGCGCACCTACACCACCTCTGGCACATACCAGAAGGTGAAGTACGGGTTCGACCAGGCGGGCCGGGCCATCTGGACCGAGGACGCGGACGCCAATCGCACCACCACGACCTATGACCCGAACTACACCTGGCCGCTGAACGGCGTCACCACCACGACACCCGACCCCGACGGGCTCGCTGGCGGACGCGGGCCGCTTACAAGCACCGTCTGGATGTCCCGTTTCTGGGGCACTGCGTACCAGACAAAGGATCCCAACGGGAACATCACCAAGATCTCCCTGGACGCGGCAGGCCGCACCACCGAGATTTGGCAGCCCACCGAGACCGGCACCTCGCCATCGCGGAAATACAGCTACACCATCCCCACCTCCACCATCGGCGGCGTACCGGATTCGGTCGACGGCTACCCCCGCGTGGCCACGTCCACCCTGCAGTCCGGCACGACCTACCTGTCGTCCTTTGCCTACTCCGATGGCCTCGGCCGAGCCCGCGAAACGCAGACCCCACTCCCCGACGGCACCGACTCCACGGGAGCGGAGGTCCCCAACCGGCAGGTCGCGGTGACCCGCTACGACACGGCCGGCAACGTCACGGGAACCTCGGCAGTGTTCCGCAGCGAAGGGACGGCGGGCTCGGGTGGCCCGGTCAGCCCCAAGGTCGAGGACCTGCCGTCCTACACCGATCTGACCCTTGACTGGGCCGGCCGCACCACGCAGTCCCAAATTCTCGTCGGGGACGGAACCACTGCACGCGGCGTTGCCGAAGGCCGGGTACAGACCGCCTACTACGGAGACCACACCACCGTCACACCGGCTGTGTCCGCTCCCACCGACACCTACACCGACGTGTACGGGCAGACCTCGAAGGTCGTCGAGCACAGCGGCAGCTCGACCTTCACCACTCAGTACGCCTATAACGCCAAGGGTGCGCTGACCAAGATCACCGATCCGCGCGGCAACGACACCCTCTACACCTACGACTGGGCCGGCAACCGCACCAGAGTCAACGACCCCGATGCCGGTCTCTCCACCACCCAATACGACGACAACGGCCGCATCACCACGGCCAGCAGCAACTTCGATCCGGCCACGGGCTGGGCCAAGACAGTACTCACCTACAGCTACGACGCTCTCGGCCGCGAAACATCCGTTAGCCGCGGCTCCACCGAACTCGCCAGGTGGACCTGGGACGGGATGGGCGTGACTGGCGGAAAAGGCAAGATCACTGCCACGACCAGCCACGACCCGGACGGCAACACCTACACCGTCAGCGCCGGAGGCTTCGACAGCCGCGGTCGCCCGCTGAACACCACCGTCAGCATCCCAACCAACGTGAATGGACTCTCTGGCGACTACACCACCAAGTACGCCTACGACTCCGCCGACCACATCACTGCCGTCACCTACCCCAAGGCCGGTGGCCTCGACGAAGAAACCGTCACCACCACCTATAACACCTACGGCCAGCCCAGCAAACTGGCTTCCGACACGCAGACCTACGTCAAGACGACCACCTACGACGCTTATGGCCTACTGGCCGGCCGCTACTACGGCCCTTCCGTCCTCGATCCCACCACCGTCACCGCACAGCGCACCTACACCTACGACACCGCCCACGGCACCCGCTGGCTGACCGGCCTCACCACAACCACCACCGTCGGCCAATACGCCCAGAAGGAAACCCAGAAGGACACCTACTCCCACAACGCCGACGGAAAGATCACCCAGATACGGGAACAGCCCACAGGCCAGACAGCCCAGTCACAGTGCTTCCAGTACGACCAGCAGGCACGCCTCACCAGCGCCTACACCCGCACCGACGCCTGCACTACGGCCAGCACATCCGACTTCGCAGGTGAGACTCCCTACCAGGCTGCCTACAGCTACGACCGTCTCGGCAACCTGCAGTCCACCACCAGTACAGACGCCAGCGGCAAAACCACCACCCGCGACTACCTCTACCCCGGCTACGACGACGCCGGCACCTGGACGACCGCCAACGCCAACCAGCCGCACGGCGTCCGAAAAATCAACACCATCACCGCCAGCACCACCACCGGAACGGAGTCCCTCACCTACGACGACGCGGGCCGGATGACCCGCCATCTCGAACCCGCGAAGACCTCCGACTACACCTGGACCCCGCTCGGCCAGCTCGCCACCGTCAAAACCACCGACTCCACCGGCACCAAGCTCACCCGATACACCTACGACGCCGACGGCAACCGCCTGGTCCGCACCACGCCCAGCGAGACCGTCGTCTACCTCCCCGGCATGGAGCTGCGCAGCACCGACGGCATCAAAACCACAGCCACCCGCTACTACGCCTGCGGTGGCTCCACCGTGGCAATGCGCACCACCACGGACAACACCACTGCCGGCGGCAAACTCACCTACTTGATGGCCGACACCCAGGCCTCCACGCAAATCGCCATCGACGCCACAACCGGCACCTCAAGCCGCCGCCGATACACCCCCTTCGGCGCCGAACGCAGCGGCACCCTGCCCACCGGTACCAGCAACGGCTTCCTCGGCAAAACCGAGGACACCAGCACGGGCCTGTCCCTCCTCGGAGCCCGCGCCTACGACCCCCGCCTCGCCCGCTTCCTCAGCCCAGACCCCCTCACCACCCCCTACGACCCGCAAAACCTCTCCGCATACAGCTACAGCCGCAACAACCCCATCAACTACAGCGACCCCACCGGCCTGATGTGGGCGGCGCCCAACGGCGAGAAATGCGGCAAGCCGGGATGCGAGCACGAAACGAACGGCGGAGGCGGCGGAGGCGGCGGGGGCGGAACCGGCGCAGGATCAGGCACTGGAGGTGACGGCGCGGCCGGTGCCCTCATGGCCGCCCTGCCGAGCGAGAACAACTGGCCTGGCTGGCGTCTCGTCATCGTTTGGGCCGACTACGGCGGTACTACCCAGGGCGGCGGCTTCTGGGACGCCCCTGTAGGCGACGGTGACAGAACAGCCCAAGCCTGCATCGGCCGAAGCGCATGTAGCGAAGCATTCCGCGTGTACATGGAGACACACGACTTCGCCAAAGCCCGGACCGTCGCAGCCACATACTGTCTCGAGAACCCAAAGCGCTGCGGAATCGACGCGGGCGCCTATGGCGCGATGAAGAGTGCGGCTGAAATGTTCCCGGTCCTCCTTAGCGAGGGATTGGCGGCTCCGCTCGCGAAGGCACTCGGGGGATGCAGCTTTGCCCCCTCCACACCAGTCCTCATGAAGAACGGAAAGACCAAACGCATAGATAAGGTCAAGGTCGGGGATCAGGTAAAGACGGCAGACCCTGCCACAGGTAGGCATCACGGCTCCAAGAGAGTCATCGCCACCTTCAAGAACTCTGACGACGACCTAGTCGACCTGACCATTCGGGACAGCCGCGGCAACACCGGTACTCTGCACACCACCTCCCGCCACCGCCTGTGGGATCAGACAGTGCGCAAGTGGCTGAAGGTGAGCCAGCTCGTCCCAGGTCACCGCATCCGCACTCCAAACAGCGACTCGGTAGTACTCACGGCCAAACGCAAGATCCCCGGCCAGCGCGACATGCGGGATCTCACCGTCGAGGGCCTCCACACGTACTATGTGCTGGCGGGACGGACTCCGGTCCTCGTTCACAATGCAAACTGTGGACCTCACCTGAAGGACTTGCAGAAGGACTATCCCCGGCGCACTGTGGGCATCCTTGACGTCGGAACCGATCAGCTTCCGATGATTAGCGGCCCAGGTGGCCAGTCGGGACTTCTCAAGAACCTCCCAGGTCGTACGAAGGCCAACGGGGAGCACGTGGAGACTCACGCAGCAGCGTTCTTGCGTATGAATCCAGGTATCAGAAAGGCCGTGCTCTACATCGACTACCCGACGGGGACCTGCGGAACATGTAGAAGCACATTGCCCGACATGCTGCCCGAGGGTGTTCAGCTGTGGGTGATCTCGCCGCGTGGGACTGAAAAATTCACGGGACTTCCTGACTGAGTCAGGAAAGTAATCGGCGGCCGATCCAGGTGGATCGGCCGCCGATTCGTGTTTCACTATCTACCAGGGCAGTGGTTCATCGGTTGTGTAGTCCTGAACGCCGGAGTATGAGCGCCACTTGACTCCTGGCATATTCTCCGCCCAGGAGAGATCGCCTGGCGCCCTCGCTGCGAGGGTGATGTCATGACCCGCGTCGGGATCGTCGCTCGGGTGGACGAGGGCCAGCCAGCTCTCGCCGAGGAGGATGCGCGAATCGCGGGCCGGCCAGTTCCACGCAGGGAAGGGGAGCTCATGGCTTCCTTCCCGAGACCAGAGCCAATCTGCCGGGACTCCTTGCGCCACTTTCGTCGCAGGAGCCCCCAGGATTGCCTCCAGGATCGTGGCGTGAATCAAGAAATCTGAGAGCCGCTCGCCAGTCCGTCGCCACGGGGTCGGTTCGTCGGACGGCTCTCGTTCATACACGGAGCAATCTTCACTTTCCGGGTCGAATGCCCAAACCCAAGTTCCTTGGTTCTCAACCCAGAACGGAATCTTTCCGTCTTCTGCTGCGAGTTCTGCGAGGGGGATGGCGTAGTTGTGTGAAGTGATCTCCCCGCCCCACTGGGCAGAGATTTCATGCCACTCGACAAGCACCCTGGGTGCGTCAGGCGATTCCCCCAGTCTCGCATTGGGTGATTTCGGGGCGCCGTACCACCTCCGCAGAAATTGCAGCAGGCTCGGGCTGTCCGTGGGGGCGAGAGAGTTCATGTGAGACATTATGCGACACGTGCCGGGCGTCGGCGTGGGCTGATCGGTAAATCGCTAAAGCAAAACGGGAGCCCCGTAGGTGGGGCTCCCGTGGGCCATGACGGCAGTAGTTGACGGCAACGTCAGCGGACGGGGACGGCGGAGGGTGGCGGTTCATCGCCTTCGTCCCGGGCCGTATGGCTGCTCTCCGGGCTGCCGAGCGCGGTGCCGAGGGCGTCGATGGCGTCGCGCTGGAGGCGGAGTCGGACGTGGGCGTAGACGGTGGCGGTGACGCCGATGTGGGCGTGGCCGAGGAGTTCCTTGATCACGACGAGTTCGATGCCCTGTTCCAGGAGGAGGGTGGCGGTGGAGTGGCGGAGGTCGTGGAAGCGGATGCGGCGGAGGCCGGCCTTGCGGAGGAGCGTGGTGAAGGTGCGGGTGATGTTGGTCGGGTCGATCGGTCTGCCCTGCGCAGTGGTGAACACGTGCCCGTCGTGCTGCCAGGTGGTGCCCGCGGCCTCATGTTCGCGCTGCTGCTGTTCGTGGTGGAGCTTCAGCGAGTGGACGCAGCGGGTGGGAAGGGCGATGCGGCGCTCGGAGGCCCGCGTCTTGGTGGGCAGCGTGGTGAGCCCGCCTGCGGCGGTGCGCTGCAAGGTTCGGCGGATTGCGGCGGTGCCCGCGTCGAGGTCGAGGTCTTCCCAGTGCAGGCCGAGGAGTTCGCCCTTGCGGAGTCCGGTGTGGAGGGCGAGTTCGAACAGCGCGCGCAACCGGTGTCCGCGCGCTGCGGTGAGGAGGTGGCGGGCTTCGCCGGCGGTGAGGGGTTCGAAGCGTCGGGGCCGTGGGGTGCCGGTGCGGACGTTGCGGGCGACGTTGCGCGGGATCTCTTCCTCCCGGACGGCGTGCTCCAGGGCGGACTTGAGCACGGAGTGGATGTAGGTGAGCGTCAGCGGGGAGAGCAGCTTGTGGCAGCACTGGCCGGCGGCGCAGCAGCGAGGCTGGTCGCGCCGGGCGTCGAGGCCGCGCGTGCAGCACTGGCAGGTGGTGCGGAGCTGGTTGAGCCAGGTGCGGACGTCCTTGGCGGTGAGCTTGGCCAGCTTCTTCTTGCCAAGGCCGGGGATGAGGTACCGGTGGACGCAGGTGGTGTAGCGGGTGTGGGTGTTCTCGCGGAGGTGGTGGATGGCGACGTTCTCCAGCCAGTACGTCAGGTACGGGGCCACGCTGCCCTGCGCGGAGGGGACGGGGAGGCCGCGGTTGCTGGCGGCGATCTTCTCGGTGAGCTTGGCCAGGGCGTCTTTGCGGGTGGTGCCGTAGACGCGAACACGGCGGCGGGTGTTGCCGGGGGCGAGGACGTATCCGGCGGCTTCCCAGCGGCTGTCCTTGCGCTGGTAGACGGTTCCGTCGCCGTTGGCGCGCACACGGCGGGAGGCGGGGGTGTCTCGGGGTGTGGTCATCAGGCGGCGGCTTCCTGGTCGAGGCGGGTGCGGATGAAGTCGGTGAGGGCGTGGGCGGGGATGCGTCGGGCGCGGCCGAGGGTGATTGAGGCGAGCTGGCGGGTGCGGAGCTGGTCGTAGACGGCGGAGCGGCCGAGCTGGAGGCGGGCCATGACCTGGGGCACGGTCAGCAGCTCTTCCGGCGTATTCAGTCCCCGCCGGCGTGGGGCGGGTTCCTGTGCGTTCATCCGCAGCCCCCTTCGGCGATGAACCGACGTTCCAGTTCCCGGCGATGCCAGACGTGGGCCGCGAGGAGCGCGCCGCCGGGGCTGTAGCCCGAGCCCTGGCTGGCCCAGTGGCCGACGACGAGGGTGGTGTCCGGGTCCGGCTCGGGCAGGTCGGCGTGGGCGCGGGCCTGTTCGGTGCGCCAGGCGCGGCGGGCGGCGCGCAGCGCGCCCAGGGTGGTCGAGTAGGCGCGGGACTTGGTGGAGAAGTGGCCTCGGAAGCCGAGCATGTGAGCCCACTTCCAGAGCTTGAGATCGGCGAACTCCGGCAGCTTGCCCAGCTCCAGCAAGTGCGGATCATCTGCCGCACGTGCCGAGCGACAGCGAGCCGGGGCAATGGCCGGGCCTGTCCGGTGCCGTCGCAGACGGCGCACGGGAGCGAGGTTCCGTTAGGGAGGACGGTGGCACCGCGCCCCTGGCAGGGACGGCAGAACAGGGCACGATCGAGGGTGCCGGAGGCATCGGCGGACTTGGTGGCGTACTTCGCCACGTAGGCGGCCACGGCCTGGTCGGTGAATTCGGCGTCGGTGCCGAAGGCCGTAATCTCGCGTACGTCGAGCTGTTCGCCCCAGGAGAGTTCGCGTTCCCCGACCGCGTCCGACTCGACCCTGACGCGGACCCGCGAGGCGGCGGCGCGGACGGCGTCGGTGAGCACGGCGACGGCGGCGTACGGCGGCGGGGGTTGGCTGCTGCCGTTCGGGCCGTCGAGCCGGATGACGGCGTGGAAGTGGACCAGGCCACGCTGCTGGTACTCGGCGACCTTGGCGAAGGAGACCCGCAGGACCGCGTGGGCGGCCTTCTGGGTCATGCCGAGCCGGGCGGCGATCTCCCGGCGCAGGTAGGTGGTGAAGCGGGCCCACAACGCTCCGGCGTGGGCGTTGAAGAGGACCGCGCCCGCGTAGTCGTACGTTGCCGGGTTCAGCGGCGTCCCGAGCAGCGGGTCCGCGGGGCCGTGGAGCTTGCGGCATCGGCAGGGCCGGACGTCGCCGCCCGGGGTGGTGGGGCGGTTGTGGATGGGGCCGAAGGACGGCGGGGTGAGGGTGACGAAGACACGGGGGTGGGTGCGGACGGCATTGGGCACGGTCTTGCCGCCGGAGAGGCCGGCGCGGATGAGGTGGTAGGTGTCGGCGGCGTAGGTGCGGGAGCAGGCCGGGCAGCGGGAGGCGCGGCGGTTGCCGCACGCGGTGAGCAGGCTGCCCGTGGGCTCGTCGGATGTGGCGTAGGAGCGCAGTACCTCGCCGGTCGTGGTGTCGACGGTGGTGGTGTGGCCGGTCAGGCGGACGGGTTCGGTGCAGCCACCGAGGTGTTCGATCTGCTGCTGTGCGTGGTCGAAGTCGGGGTGGTTGACGAGGTGGAGCAGGTCCCGCACGGCGGGGCTTGCCACGTGGCGCAGGTCCAGGGTGACCATTCGGGGCGTGTCCCTTCTGTCGGGTGTGTGGCCCGGAGCAGTAACCGGCGGTGGATATGGGTGTGTTGGTGCTGCTCGGGGCATGGCGAGCCAGCCCCATCGGGTGGGCGTGGGGTTCAGGGAGAGGAGTTCCGGCCGGTGGCCGGGGTGGCTCAGAGCTGAGCGAGGGCGGCGGTGGCCACCGGCAGGGCGACGCCCATGCGGGTTGCGAGCTGGGCGGCGGTGACCGGCGCTCCGTGCTCGGCGTGGTGGGTGTCCGCGATGCGCCGCGCCGCACTCAGCAGGGCGGCGGGCAGGGCCGGGCGGGAGCCGGTGGCAGGCGTCTTGGCGAGGGCCAGGGCGGGCGCGGGGTCGGGCGTCCGCGTAGCACACGTACTATGTGCTGGCGGGCGAGACTCCGGTCCTCGTGCACAATTCCAGTTGCCCCACAAGTGCCGCCGATGGTGAGCGTTTGCGCAGGCAGCTCGCGCGAGGAGGCTGGCCAGCTTCCAGGGATTCGTTCGGAAGATGACATCTTCGATACCCCATCGGCCCTCAGCGGTGGCGTCACACCGGACCAGGTTCGCCCATTCTTTGCAGGTCGGAAGGGATGGGTCGAAGAGGGCTTAGGTAGAGGTAAGAATTCTGACGGCGGTTGGGTAATTCGCAAATATACAGGTCGCGGAGACCCGACTGGAAGGATGCTCAGATGGAATCCTGGAGGCGGCCATCATGGTGAGGGTGCCTACTGGAGAGTCGTGGGTCCTGAAGGGGATCTGGGGGAGAAATATTCGATGACCGGCGATCGGAAGTTGACGGACTTTCGGCGGTGGGTCATCTCCGTGCTGGATCTGCTCAGCGCGGAGCCCGAAAAACAGTTGCAGTACTTGCAGACGTCGGGGGTGGGAGCAGATGAAATGTTGCTTCTTTTCGACGACTTGCTGCACGTGGCTCGCGCCAGAATGGCTGACGGTTCGCTGAATGGCGAGGATTATCGTTTGCTTCAGGCGGTCGGCGAAAGCGTCAATTCCGTAAGTGAGGGCCCCGAGGAGATTTTGGCTGAGGGTGCACTCGAAGAGGCCGTCGAATGGGAAGAGCTGCGAGTGGCATCTGCGGCTGCAAAGTCAGGTTTGGAGCTGTCCTGGGGTCGGGAAGTCGGCGACTAACTGATCGTTTCAGAGCGAATTGACCTGGGGGTCTTGCGCTCGACGATCTTGGTCAGCAGGGTGTCCGGGATGCGTGCTGATCTTGTCCCTGACGACCTGTGGGAGCGGGTGGCCCTGCTGCTGCCGCCTGCTCCCGAACGGCGCCATCGCCACCCCGGGCGGCTGCGCGTTCCCGACCGAGTGGCACTCGCTGGTGTGATGTATGTACTGCGGACCGGTGTTGCATGGCGTGATGTCCCTGCGGAGGCGGTGGGCTGCTCCGGTGTGACGGCCTGGCGTCGGCTGCGGGACTGGACCGAGGCCGGCGTCTGGCCCCGCCTGCACGCCGCCCTGTTGACCGAGCTTCGCCGCGCCAACCTGCTGGACCTGGACGACTGCTCCGTGGACGGATCGCACGTCCGGGCTCTCAATGAGCGGTGACGACCTGCACAGCCAGCTCAACGTCGCACCCGAACCGGAGTTACGAGACAGGCTTTACTGATCGGTTCAGAATGCCGTCCTGCGGAGACGTTGGCGGCCCATGGAACAATCCCTTCATCCACGGGCTCAGGGGGGATGACTCCGTATGGAACGGGTTGGGGCTGCGCGAGACCTCGTGCTCGGTTACGTCCGCGCTCTGAAGGCGATTGATGAGGCCATGAGGATGGCGATCCCCTCGCTTGAGCAACTGGCGGACGTCGTTGGCCTGGCCCGTTCGCGCCGGATCAGCCGGAGTGATCACATCGGCACCTACTCCTACAAGGTCCATGGGGCAGGGTGCCTCTTCGTTAGCGACAGCGGCACTCAGGTCGATGTGGACTTCGCAGCCGACGGGAGCGAAATCTTCGACCTCTGGCGACTGCGCTGGTATGGACTGAGCCTGCCGGAGCCTCTTGACGTCACGGATCAGGACATACGGTGCGCAGTGCAGTCGCTGCAACCGCTCCTGACCGAGGTGCGGCCGGGGTGGTTCAGCGTAGCCAACTGATCGGCTCAGGATGAGGTTCGTAGGCGGCGGAGGCTTATGAGGCTGCAGGCCAGTTCGAGCAGGCCCTGGTGGAGATCGGCGCGTCGTTCGTAGCGGATGCGGAGCCGTTTGAACTGGTGCAGCCAGGCGAAGGCGGGCTCGACCACCCAGCGGACCTTGCCCAGTCCGGAGCCATGGGCGACGCCGCGTCGCACGGGTTTGATGTCGCGCTTCCGCAGCAGGCGGCGGTACTTGTCGAAGTCGTAGCCCCGGTCGGCGTACAGGCGCCGGGGCTTGTGGCGAGGGCGCCCCCGAAGTCCACGGATGGGTGGGATGGCATCCAGCAGTGGCAGGAGCTGGTTGACGTCGTGGCGGTTGCCGCCGGTGAGGGTGACGGCGAGCGGGGTTCCGTAGCGGTCGACGATCAGGTGGTGCTTGGAGCCGGGGCGACCGCGGCCGACGGGTGAGGGGCCGACGTGATCCCCCCTACGCCGTGATCTCCTAGAGGTGTTCACTGGGCTTCGCCCGCGCCAGTTCCAGCGTCTGGTGCGGGCTGTCCACCGTGAGGGTGGTAGGGCCCTGGGCCCGGACCGGCCGGGCCGTCCGTGGGCGCTGAGGCTGGAGGACCGGGTACTGCTGGTGGCGGTGTACTGCCGCACCAACCTCACCATGCGCCAGCTTGCTCCGCTGCCAAGTCAAGCCATTGCCGGTCGATGCTTCCTTTTCCCCGTTGTAGCACCGTCTGTCTGAATTCAACGCGATGCACTGCACCCTCGTGGACCCGAAGAAGATCCCGGACCTATTCCACCCGTGCGTCACGGAGGACAAGGACAGCCTCTCCGCCATCCGCGGATCGGGCTGCCTGTGCCGCCGGACCTTCTACGACCCCCAGTTCGGGCTGCCCGTCGTGGGCGAGCACTTCAAGCACGCGGGCACCGGCGGCACGGACCAGTGGAGCTACACGACGTACACCCCGCTCGAACTGCGCCCGGACGACGTCTTCAGCCGCTTCTACACCGGCCGCGGTCTGTTCTGGGCCCGGACGGACAAGGGCGTTCTGTCGGTCCTCCCGCAGAGGAACGGCCTGGGCTACGAGATCGGTTACAACGGCGGCGGCCCGCACGCCCTGGCCGCCTACCTCACCCAGGTCGCCACCACCGACGGGCAGCACACGATCGCCGGCGCCCAGTACGAGGACGCCCACCCGGCGATCCTCGCGTGGACGCAGAGCAAGGCGGCGGACCGTGGCACGAACGAGCTGTCGCTCAGTGACCTCCAGGCCATGATGGCGAGCTGACCGCCGATCGCTGGCCGCGTCGGCGCCCACGGATCGGATGCGGGTGGGGAGTGGAGTCCACTCGGGGAGTGGAGACCACGGTGGTGCACCGGAGTGGGCCTCCGCCAACTTGAAGACGCAGGTCAAAGGGCTGGTGTGACTGGTTCTCGGGGTGCTCACGCCGGTCATGGGCGGGAGTCTGCGGGGTAGATCGTCCGTCAGCTTGCCGCTTAACGTCTGGTACGGAACTCGATCAGTGGACTGTAAGCGGCTTCGAGGGGTGTTGTGGATCTCGGCTCTGTGATCATCGCGGTGGCAGGTGTGGCCGGAACACTGGGAGGATCGTTGCTTACTCAACGTGCCTCTGAGCGGGCAAAACTTCGGGAGATAGAGCTAGTTCGGGACCATGAAGAGGTCCGCGATAACCTCCTGCTTCGACGCACCTGCTATGTGGAGCTCAATCGGGACGCACGTCAGTTCACCACGGCGCTCAGTCAGTTCCTGCATGTCATGCAGGAACGTAGGGCCGAGGAGACCGACCGAGCAGCGCTCGATGAGGCAAAAAGAGCCCACCGTGACACGTACTCCCAAGCGCAGATGATCGCCCCTGACGACGTGCTCGCATCTGCGAGTGAGGTCAACAAAGCCCTGAACAGCGTATACGGCCAGGTCAAACGCCTGGAGCGAGAAACGCCCGCCCCTGAGGAGACAATGGCCGCTGCGTTCCGGGCCCAGGCGGAGGTCTGGGACCTGCTGCGGGCCATGAGGACCGTGATGCGCAGTGACCTCGGGGTGACCTCTGTGAGTGACGACGCGTCGGTACATCTCCCCACCGAGTTGGCCGGTCCTCAAAGCAGGCGTTGAATCACAAGCTCAGCGGTTGACTTCGAGGTTCGTCAGGACGAGCAAAGCGCGCAGGAGTTGGGTGGCGCGGGCGGGGTCGGTGCGGAGCTTGGCGAGGATCCGCCAGTTCTTGAGGTGGGCGAAGCCGTGCTCGACCGGTGCTCGTCCGACGGCGAGGACGCGGTTGGCCTCCTTCTCGCCTCGAGTGAGCTTGTGGGTACGAGTGGCGATGTAGCCGGTGACGATCACGGGGTCGAGGATGTCGTTGTCCAGGCCGCGGAAGCCGAGGTCGGCCAGCGCTCCGAGGTCGGCGGCGCGCAGGTGGGCCAGGATGTGGTCGTGGCGGGCGGCGGTGTTGTCGTGGGTGCGGCCGGGTCGGGCGGCGGATATCCAGATCAGGCGGCCCCTCTCGTCGGTCAGGGCGAGGAAGTGCAGGCCGTGGCTACGGTGCTTGCCTGAGTAGTTTCGCCGGTCGGCCTTGCCGGTGTGACGCTGGGTGCGGATGAGGGTGCCGTCGATCAGGACCACCTCCCGACCCTGCCTGAGCGGCGAGCAGACCGATCAGCTCGTCGCGCCAGCGGCGGACGGTGGATTCGGACACATTGTTTCCGCCGGCCATGTCGGCCAGGCGCTGGTCGTGACGTAGCACGGCCAGGACGATCACCGCGATCTTCCCAGGCGGCAGGACGCGCCACCTGGAGCGAATCGCCTTCAGGTGGCGCCGCAGCAGATTGGCGAGGTGGTTGACGGTGCTCAGTGGAGTCCACCCGGTGCGCTCCACCCGGTGGGGGAGTGCGGTGCATCGTGTGCAACTCATCGCGCCGCGCGCCTACCGGTGCGCCTCCGCGCGCCGCTGTTCTCGGTGGCTGGTGCGCGTGGCGCGCGACGGCCGCCAGGAGCCGGTCTACGATCCGCGCGTGGGACAGACCCCGGCGCAGAAGGCCGCGAAGGCGGCACGCGGGCAGCAGCCGAAGAAGCGGCCCGGCAAGGCGCAGCGCGAGGCGATCAAGCGGGCGCAGGCGGCGAAGAAGACAGCGGCGAAGAAGGCGGTGCCGCTGCCGCGCGGCTCGGTACGCGCCGCCTACCCGGGCACCTGCCCGGCCTGCTTCAAGGACTACGCCAAGGGCGAGGTCATCACGAAGGTGACCGACCGCTGGGGCCACCCCGGCTGCGCGCCCCGGCAGATGTCCGCAGCCGAGCGGGAGTTCGCCCGGAACAAGGCCCGGATCGAGAGCGGCGAGACGTTCCGCGGCCAGAAGCCCTCGGACTGGCGGCGCGGAGCCTCGCCGTCCAGCACCCGTCCCGCCCGCTGAACTCCGGCCGGACGCTGTGGCGTCGGCCACGGACAAAACCCCACTGCAAGGGTTGGTCAAGGCGAAAACGGACACCTGCCGGGTCTGGCCGTCAGACCGCGGACAAGGGGTCCTTCCTCACGGTGGCCCCGGCCCGTGCGCACATCCGCGCGCGGGCCGGACGACCACCGACCCGGCCAGCAGGCCGGAGGAACGAGGGCACCGTGCCAGTCCCCGACCGACCCACCCCTTCCCGCCGCTCCGAGCGGCCGCGATCCTGGAACCCGACCCCGCTCGCCGTCGCTGCCCGGCCTGGCCGCGCCCGTCGCGTCGGCTGCTGGGCAAGCCTCGGTGAGGCCCTGCCGCCGGCGCTTGCGTTCCCACTGCCGATGCCACCTCCGTGCCCGGCAGCCCCACACCCGGTATTTCCCCTTGTCACCACGGGTTTTCGGACCCGCACGGGATCGTCACAACCCTCTTCTCTCCCCTATGACCTGAGTTGGTTGTCGGTGGTGGGGGAGATTATCGGGTCCGGGGGCCCGGTTCCCTCCACGGCCGGGGGCCGGCGCCCGGCCGCTGGCCGGTCGCGGACGACGGGAGGGCGAGCCTGATGGCGGGCAAGCGCAAGGAGAACGAGGCGGGATCGAGCAACGACCTGCGCGCGGATGTGCTGCGCGTCCTCGGGGTGCTCAAGGTCGCCACCGCCGACCAGATCCAGCGGCTGTCCTCGCCGCACCTGACCTACCGGCACACGACCAAGCTGACGGCCGCTAAGCAGAAGGAAGCCCGCACCGCCTCCCACCGCGCCGCGGTGAACGACCTTCGGCGTCACGGCCTGGCCGTCGACGGCGGCCGCACACGGGGCGGTGAGGAGACCCGGCTGCTCACGAAGGACGGTCTGGCCGCCGCCGCGATCGAACTGGACCGCGAGATAGAAGAGATGGGCGGCATGCCCAAGAGCGCGGGCCGCTCCGGCGCCTCGCACCCGATGACGGTGAACGAGACGGTCATCGCGCTGATCCGCCCGAAGCCGAACCTGAACAAGGTCATGCGGGAGCCGGCCGAAGCGGTCGCGGCCGCGCGGGCCGCCGCCCGTGCACCCGACGGGATCGGCACCCTCGCCTCCTACGCCACCGAGGTCGCGCTCCCGGTGAAGGGCACCTGGAAGAACCCCGCGATCGGCAGCGCCCGCGCCGACATCGTCCTGACCGCCCCGGAGGCCGGGGTGCCGCTGCTGTTCATCGAGGCCGACAACTGCACTGAGGAAGCCGTCCTCATCGCCCAGAAGTTCGACAAGTACGCCCGGTTCTTCCAGCGGCAGGAAAAGGACACCGACGGCATCGAGAAGCCGCTGTGGCGCACCCGCTGGTCCGCGCCCGCCGCCGATGAGTACGAGCGGGTGCACCCGCCGGTCCTGCTCGTCCTCCACGAGGCCGGCCAGCGCTCCGCCAAGAACCAGATGGCCCGGGTCGCCGACCTCACCCGTCACCACTGGCAGGGCCGGTGGCATCCCGATGGCGGCTACCACTCCTACGACCGCTGCATCCCGATCGTGGCGACCACGCTGGACCAGCTGCGCGAACACGGCCCGGCCGGGTCCGCCTTCTGGCGCTTCGGCCGCGACCATCGCCAGCCGCTGCTGGACGCGATTGGCAACGCCCGCCGGGACGCCTACCTCGCCCGCCGCCGCCAGGCCGCCAGGGCACGGCAAATGCTCAGCATGGCCGACGCAGGGCGGTTGTACTCGGGGTCCAGGGCCGCTTCGGTCGAACCGCGTTCTGCGGCGACCATCTCTGCGAGGTCCATTCAGGCGATCGGCCTGGCCAGATGGGTGCCTCGCGGTGCTCCTCGCGGTGCCCGCGGTCTTGGCCGGAGCACATCTCAGTGCAGACGACGTCTCGGGCGCGCTCATGACCATGCTGCCCTGGGCAGTCTTTGCTCTGTGTTTGTGACAGGTTGTTTTGGCTCCACTCGACACTGGAAGTGGCTCCACTTGGGGTGTGACGTGGCCCGGCTGAGGGGCGTCAACCTGGCTCCGGCAAGTTGTTTTGGCTCCACCCCGTTTGGGTGGGTTCTCTGGCCGTGGTGGGGGGCCAGGACGGTAGCGTGAAACGCATCGGATCCGGACCGGACGGAGGGCCCCCGACAGGCTCGACGGACCGCAGGATTTCGACCCGTGTTCGATCCGGGACCGTCGGATTCTCCGATCCGCGGTGGACGTCGGGCATAGGCATTGGCTCGGTCGGCGGAGAATGGGCGGGCTCAGCATGGAAGAGGCCGGCGTCCCTGAGGGGCGCCGACCTCTGTGTGTGCTTGTCGGTTACTGAGATTCCGGGCGTGATGTCGCGCGGCTCCATGGGGCCTGGCCAGCTGTTTCTCTAACCGTTCGGCGATATAACGCAAAGATCGTCAGTAACTTCGCTCAGAGCGTGACGTTAGCTTTCCATCATGCGTTCGGGTGACGCACCATCGTGGACGGATGCGCGGGCGAAGGCTGCGATGTCCGGCAAAGCTGGCTGGTAGCCGTGTGAGGTGTCCACGGTCAGGGTGGGGACGTCCAAGGAGATCGGGACGAAGGAGTCGAGAGAGTGTCCTCCGACGGCGATGGAGTCGAGCAGGTCTTGGTCGCCGTGGGCGGCCCGGTGGGCGTCTTCCCTGGCGCGCTGGATGATGCGGTCGTGGGCAATGTCGGCGTCGGTGGTGCAGCGGATGACGCGGAGATGTGCGAGGCCAGTGAGCGGCTCGAGGTTCGGCCGCCACAGCCGGTCCTGGAAGGCAGCTTCAGCGACCACCGTGACGCTGGCCTTCAGGAGCACCTTCAGTACTCCGAAGAAGGTCTCCAGGGTCGGGTAGTTGAGGGAATCGTCGCCGCCGCTCTGGTAGCCAGGATGGGACATGACCATGCCCTGTTTGATCTCGTCACGGATGATCGCGGGGCATCCGAGGACACGGGCGAGTTCGTGGGCGAGCGTGGTCTTCCCTGTGCCGGGGCCGCCGCTCACGACGACCAGGGTCGGTGTGCTCATCGCGTCTTGGTCTCGTAAGTCGTCACAGCGGCCAGTATGTCGCCCACGAACCCGCTCCCGGAGCCTGTTTCCCGGGACCGACGCATGCTCGCGCATGATTGGGATTGTGTCTGACCGGCCCTGTCAGCCTTGGCGGCGTCTCTTCTGGGTCTGGGCCAGATATTCCGTTCGACGCGATGGCGATCCCCCGTCGTTCCTCGCGTTCGGTGAAGACCTGGAACAGCAGCTTCGCGCCGGTCTTGTCCAGGTCGAGGTAGCCGAACTCGTCCAGACAGAGCAGGTCAACACGCCCGTATCGGGCCAGTGTCCGGTTGAGCTTCTTCTCGTCTGCGGCCTCGGCCAGCTCGTTCACGAGGTTGGCCGTGGTCGTGTAGCGGACCCGCAGGCCCGCCTCGGCGATCGCGGTGCCGATCCCGATCAGCAGGTGGGATTTGCCGGTGCCGGAGTCGCCGATCAGGCAGAGCGGCAGGCCGGCCTTCACCCAGGCCGGGTCGGCGAGGGTGTTGACCTGCTCGGGAACGATGTTCGGGTTCTTGTCGAACTCGAAGTCCTCAAGCCGCTTGGGGCGGGGGAAGTTCGCCTCCCTGACCAGCCGGGCCTTCTTGCGTTCCTCGCGCTGGAGGCACTCGGCTTCCAGCAGGTCGGCCAGGAAGTCCTTGAAGGTGGCCCGCTCCTTCAACGCGGTGGCGGCCAGTTCCTCCCAGCGGGAGCGGATCGTGGTAACGCTCGGAGGGGGGCTTGTTGGTGTATCGGGGGCTTGTTGGCCTGGTGTGTTGTGGGTTTGTTGAGAGAGGTCGGGTGCGCGGTTCCAGCGGGTAGTTCGGGGTGTGAGCTGGGGTTGTGTCGTGTGCGCTGAGTGGGGCCGGGTTTGTTGTGGGTTTCGTTAGCGTGTAAAGGCTCGGTTGGTGTTTGTGCTGGTCAGCGTTGTTTTGGCTGGTCGGTGGGGTGGGGGTTAGCGGTTGTGGGTGGGGCGGTTGTGTT
>NZ_JBEYCX010000041.1:0-21691 GCF_040632975.1 Streptomyces sp. NPDC013455
ACGAGGCGCTGGCGGTGCTGGCGGCGGACGGTGTCAGGGTGCGCCGGGTGGCGGTGGACTACGCCTCCCACACCCGCCATGTGGAGGCGATCGAGGGGTCGTTGGCGGAGGCGTTCGCGGACATTCGCAGCCAGGCCCCGGTCGTGCCGTTCTTCTCGACGGTGACCGGTGGGTGGGTGCGCGAGGCGGGAATGCTGGACGGCGGTTACTGGTACCGCAACCTGCGCGGCCAGGTCCGTTTCGGCCCGGCCGTCGCCGCGCTCCTCGCCGAGGGGCACACGGTGTTCGTCGAGTCCAGCGCCCACCCCGTCCTCGTCCAGCCGGTCAACGAGATCGTGGACGGCACCGAGGCGGAGGCCGTCGTCACCGGATCGCTGCGCCGTGAAGAGGGCGGTCTGCGGCGGCTGCTGGCGTCGATGGCGGAGCTGTTCGTCAAGGGCGTGCCGGTCGACTGGACCGGTGTGCTGCCCGAGGGTGCCGGCGGAACCCACGTGGAGCTGCCGACGTACGCCTTCGACCACCGCCACTACTGGCTGAAGACCGCTCCCGCGGCGGACGCGGTCTCCCTGGGCCAGGCCACCGCCGATCACCCGCTGCTCGGCGCGGTCGTCGGGCGGCCCGACTCCGGGGGGTTCATGACGACCTCGCGGTGGTCGCTGCGCTCGCAGCCGTGGCTCGCCGAGCACCTGGTCGGGCAGGACGCGGTCCTGGTGCCGAACGCCGCCCTGGTCGAGCTGGCGGTCCGGCTCGGAGCCGAGGCCGGTGCGCCGGTCGTGGCGGAACTGACCGTGGAGCGGCCCGTCGTCCTGCCGGTGCGCGGCGGCAGGGGTGTCCAGGCCGTCGTCGGCGAGGCCGATGACACCGGGCGGCGTACGGTCGAGGTGTACTCGCGGGCCGACGACTGGGCTCCGGACGCCGTCTGGACGCGGCACGCGCACGGCACGCTGGCACCGGAAGAAACGGCGGGCGGTGACCGGCCGGCCGACGGGCCCGGCGTCGAGGTGACCCTCGGCGAGGCCGCCGGGGACACCGACCGCTACGGCGTCCACCCCACGCTGCTCGACGCGGCCGTGCGCACGGCGCTGCCCGCCGGGACGCACGCCGTCACCTGGCGCGGGGTCCGCCTCCAGGCGTCCGGGGCGAGCACCGTCACCGTACGGTCGGCGGGGGCGGCCGGGGAGGGCACCCGGTTCGGTTTGACCGATCCGGCGGGGCGGCCCGTGCTGGCCGTCGACGCGGTGCTGTCCGAGCCGTTCGACCCGGCCCGGGCCGGGATCGGCGAGGCCCTCACCCACGACGCGCTGTTCCACGTCGACTGGACGGAGCTGCCGCTCCCGGCGGGGGACGGAACGCCGTCCGTCGTCGGCGTCGGCGGCGCCGAGGACGTCACCGCGCGGGCGGGGGACGCGGACGTGCTGCTGTACGAGCCCGACCCCGCGGTCACCGACCCGCGCACCGCGCTCGCCGCCGCGCTCGGCGTGCTCCAGGCGTGGCTGGCCGAACCGGCCCTGGAGCGGACCCGGCTGCTCGTGGCCACCGCCACGGACGGCACCGACCTCGCCACCGCCGCCGTACAAGGGCTGCTGCGCTCCGCGCAGTCCGAGCACCCCGGCCGGATCCTGCTGGTCGAGACCGACGCACCGGACGGCGGGCCGACCGTGGAGGAGGCCGTCCGCTCCGCGCTGCCCGGCCTGCTCGCCTGCGGAGAACCGGTGGTCCGGCTGCGGGACGGGGGCGCGACAGCCCGGGTGCCCCGGCTGGTCCGGACCGGTGTTCCGGCGGCACAGGGCACCTCGCGGCCGGGGCGCTCGCTCGATCCGGACGGAACCGTCCTGATCACCGGCGGGACCGGCACGCTCGGCGCCCTGACCGCCCGGCACCTGGTCACCGCGCACGGCGTCCGCCACCTGCTCCTGCTCAGCCGGCGCGGCCCCGCGGCGGACGGCGCGGCCGCGCTCTGCGAGGAACTGACCGCGCTCGGCGCCACCGTCACGCTCGTCGCCTGCGACACCGCCGACCGGGCCCGGCTCGCGGCCGCACTGGACGCGGTGCCCGCCGCCCACCCGCTGACCGCCGTGCTGCACACCGCCGGTGCCCTGGACGACGGCGTGGTCACCGCGCTCACCCCGGAACGCGTCGACACCGTACTGCGGCCCAAACTGGACGCGGCCCTGCTGCTGGACGAGCTGACACGTGACAGCGACCTCGCGGCGTTCGTCCTGTTCTCGTCGGCCGCGAACGTCTTCGGCAACCCGGGCCAGGCCAACTACGCCGCCGCCAACGCCGCGCTGGACGCGCTGGCCCACCGCCGCCGCGCGCGGGACCTGCCCGGCGTCTCGCTCGCCTGGGGCTACTGGGAGCGCGCCAGCGGCATGACCGGGCACCTCGGCGCCGCCGACCTGCACCGCAACCGGCGGCTCGGCATGGCCGCGCTGTCCGAGGCCGAGGGCATGGCGCTGCTCGACCTCGCCCTGCGCCCCGACAGCGCCCTGCCCGCCGCCCCGGTGGCCGCCAGACTGGACCTGCCCGCCCTGCGCGCGGCCGCCCGCACCGCCCCCGTGGCGCCCCTGCTGCGCGGCCTCGCGCCCGCCCCGCGCACACCGGTCCGCGCCGCCGGGGCCGCCGACCACGGCAGCCTGCGCGACCGGCTCACCGCACTGGACCCGGCGGCCCGGAACGCGTTGCTGCTGGACCTGGTCCGGCGCCACGCCGCCGACGTCCTCGGCCACGGCACCGCCGACGCCGTCCGCGCCGACCGAGCCTTCAAGGAAGCCGGATTCGACTCGCTGACCGCCGTCGAGCTGCGCAACCGGCTGGCGGCCGCCACCGGTCTCACGCTGCCCTCGGCCGTCGTCTTCGACTACCCGAAGCCCACCGCGCTCGCCGGGCACCTGCTCACCCGGCTCGTCGGCGACACCGCCCCCGCCGGGGCCGCCGCCGGCCGGCCGGCCGCCGCGGGCCCCGGCGCACCCGACGAGCCGATCGCGATCGTCGCGATGGCCTGCCGTTTCCCCGCCGGGGTGCACAGCCCCGAGGACCTGTGGCGGGTCGTGGCCGACGGGGTCGACGCGGTCACGGAGTTCCCCGCCGACCGCGGCTGGGACATCGACCGCCTCTACCACCCCGATCCCGACCACCCCGGGACGACGTACGTGCGGCACGGCGCCTTCCTGGACGACGCGCCCGGCTTCGACGCCGCCTTCTTCGGCATCTCGCCGAACGAGGCCCTGGCCATGGACCCGCAGCAGCGGCTGCTGCTGGAGACCTCCTGGGAGGCGTTCGAACGCGCCGCCATCGATCCCACCGGACTGGGCGGCCGGGACATCGGGGTCTTCGTCGGCGTCAACAGCCACGACTACACCGTGCGGATGCACCACTCGGCCGACGCCGAGGGCTTCCGCCTCACCGGCGGCTCCGGCAGCGTCGTCTCCGGCCGCGTCGCCTACCACTTCGGCTTCGAGGGCCCCGCCGTCACCATCGACACCGCCTGCTCCTCGTCCCTGGTCGCCCTGCACCTGGCGGCGCAGGCGCTGCGCAACGGCGAGTGCTCCATGGCGCTGGCCGGCGGTGTCATGGTGATGGGCAACGCCGAGACGTTCGTGGAGTTCTCCCGGCAGCGCGGCCTGGCCCCCGACGGACGGTGCAAGGCGTTCGCGGACGGCGCGGACGGCACCGGCTGGTCCGAGGGCGTGGGCGTGCTGCTGGTCGAGCGGCTCTCGGAGGCCGAACGCCAGGGCCACCAGATCCTCGCCGTCATCCGGGGCAGCGCGGTGAACCAGGACGGCGCCTCCAACGGCCTGACCGCACCCAACGGCCCCTCGCAGCAGCGCGTGATCCGCAAGGCGCTGGCGGCGGCCGGGCTGACCGCCCCGGACGTGGACGCGGTGGAGGCGCACGGCACCGGGACGGTCCTCGGCGACCCGATCGAGGCCCAGGCGCTGCTCGCCACCTACGGCCAGGACCGCGAAGAGCCGCTGTGGATCGGCTCGGTGAAGTCCAACCTCGGGCACACCCAGGCCGCGGCCGGTGTCGCCGGCGTCATCAAGATGGTCATGGCGATGCGGCACGGCCTGCTGCCCCGCACCCTCCACGTGGACCGCCCCTCCGGTCACGTCGACTGGTCGGCGGGCGCGGTGGAGATCCTCACCGAGGCCCGCCCGTGGCCGGAGACCGGCCGCCCGCGCCGCTCCGGCGTCTCCGCCTTCGGTATCGGCGGCACCAACGCCCACCTGGTCCTGGAACAGGCACCCGCGGCCGAGCGGCGGGACGGTACGGCCCCGGCCGGCGGTGCTCCGGCCGAGTGGAGGCAAGGTACGGCCCCGGCCGGCGGTGCCCCGGCCGGGGGGACGGACGGCGCGGCCCCGGCCGGCGGCGGCTCCCTCCTCCTCTTCCCCCTCTCCGCCCGCACCGCCGCCGGGCTGCGCGGCCAGGCCGGCCGGCTCGCGGACTGGGTGGCGGACCGCGCCGGAACACCGCTCGACGCCACCGCCCACGCACTCGGCACCGCCCGCGCCCACCTCGACCACCGCGCCGTCGTCCTGGCCGCAGACCGGGAGCGGCTCACCGACGCCCTGCGCGCGCTCGCCGCGGGCAGCCCCGGCGCGGACACCGTCACCGGCGGCCCGGTCGACGGCAAGCTTGCCTTCCTCTTCACCGGACAGGGCAGCCAGTGGGCCGGCATGGGCCGCGAACTGGCCGCCACGCACCCGGTGTTCCGCGACGCCTTCGACGCCGCCTGCGCCGCCGTGGAGCGGCACCTGGACGGCCTGGAACACCCCCTGAAGGACGTGGTGACCGCCGAGCCCGGCACCGCACAGGCCGCCCTGCTCGACCAGACCCTCTACACCCAGGCCGCACTGTTCGCCCTGGAGACCGCGTTGTTCCGGCTGTTCACCTCCTGGGGCGTACGGCCCGATTTCCTCGCCGGCCACTCGGTCGGCGAGATCGCCGCCGCCCACGCCGCCGGCATCCTGGACCTCGCGGACGCCGGTGAACTGGTCGCGGCCCGCGGCCGGCTGATGCAGGCCCTGCCGGAGGGCGGGGCGATGATCGCCGTGGAGGCGACCGAGGCCGAGGTCACACCGCTGCTCGCGGGGGCACCGGGACCCGTCGGGATCGCGGCGGTCAACGCGCCGGACGCGCTGGTCCTGTCCGGCGCCGAGGACGCCGTGCTCGCCGTCGCCGGACGCCTCGCCGAGGACGGCCACCGCACCCGGCGGCTGACCGTCAGCCACGCCTTCCACTCCGCGCTGATGGAGCCCATGCTCGACGAGCTGCGCGCCGTGGCCGCCCGGCTCCGCTACCGGCCGGGCAGCGTGCCCGTCGTCTCCACGCTCACCGGCGCAACCGCCGAGGACGGACTGCTCTCCACCCCCGAGTACTGGGTGGACCAGGCCCGGCACGCCGTGCGGTTCGCCGACGCCGTCACCGCCCTGCGCGACCAGGGCGTCGTGACCCACCTCGAACTGGGCCCCGGCGGCGTCCTCAGCGCCATGGCGCACGGCACGCTCGGACCGGACACCCGCGGCTGCGTCGGCACGCTGCGCCGCGACACCGCCGAGGACACCTCCGTACGCACCGCGCTCGCCGAACTCCACGTGCGGGGCGTACCCGTCGACTGGACCGCCGTCCTCGGCCGCCCCGAGCCGGCCGTCGGCCCCGACCTGCCCACCTACGCCTTCCAGCACCAGCGGTACTGGGTGGAGGCCGGCACCGCCGCCGACGCCGAGGCGCTCGGCGCCCGGTCCGCCGGCCACCCGCTGCTCGGCGGTGTCGTGGAGGTCCCCGGCACCCACGGCGGCACCGGCGTCGTCCTCACCGGCCGGCTGTCCGGGCGCGGCCCCGGCCTGCTCCCGGGCGCGCGGACCGGCGGCGCCGTGCCGGTACCGGCCGCCGTGCTGCTCGAACTGCTGGTCCGGGCCGGTGACGAGGCCGGCGGCGGGACCGTCGAGCGGATCACCGTCGACGCGCCCCTCGTCGTCCCCGCACACGGCGACCTCCAGCTACGCGTCTTCGTGGACGCGCCCGGCCCCGACGGGACGCGCCCCGCCACCGTGCACGGCCGGCCGGCCGGACAGGAGGGCGAGCCCTGGCTGCGGCACGCCCGGGCCACGCTGGTGCCCGGCGTCCCCGCCCACGCCTTCGACCCGCTCGACCGCCCCCGGGAACCGGCCGGGGACAGCACCCTGGCCGGAGTCCGCGGCATCTGGCGGCAGGACGACCGGACCCTCGCCGACATCGCCCTGCCGGCCGGACTCGACGGCGAGGCCGAGGCGTTCACCCTCCACCCGGTGCTGCTCGACACGGCGCTGCGGGTCGCGGCCGAGGCCGCGGGCCGCGATGCGGCCGCCCGTTCCCTGGCCGAGTGCGCCGCCTTCACCGTGTACGCGGTGGGCGCCACCGAACTGCGGGTGCGCGTCACCCCGGCCGCCGGGGACGCACACCTGGTGGAGCTGGCCGACCCGGCCGGCCGGCCCGTGGCCCTCCTCGGCCCGGTGAAGCTGACGACGACCGACGCGCCCGGCACCGGCGTCACGTCCACTCGGGACACGGCCCCCGGCCGGGACACCGGCGTCCCGGCCACGGCAGCTCCCGCGGCGGCCGCCGGCATCCCGGCCACGGACGGTACGGCCCCCGGCACGGACCCGGAGGCCGCACCCCTCGGCACGGACACCGGCACACCCGCTGCCAACGGCACGGCCCCCCTCCGCACAGGCACCGGCGTCCCGGTCACGGCCGCGCGCAACGGCACCGGCAACGGGCAGCACCCGGCACGCGAAACCGCCGGCGCGGCGGACGGCCGTACGCCGGCCCAGGCCACCCCGGCCGGCCGGAGCGGGCCCGCCCCGGCCCGGCGCGTGATCCGGCGGGAACCGGCCGCCGACGGGGGTGAGCTGGCGGCCCGGCTGGCCGGCCTCGCCGACGCGGAGCAGCGGCGGGTCCTGCTGGACCTGGTGCGGGAGAGCGCCGCGGCCGTGCTCGGGCACCGCGACACGGACGGCTTCGACGAGGGCCAGCCGTTCAAGAACCTCGGCTTCGACTCGCTCACCGCGGTCAAACTCCGCAACCGGCTGCACGACTTCACCGGCGTCAGCCTCCCCAGCAGCCTGGTCTTCGACCACCCGACCCCGGCGCTGCTGGCCGACCACCTGCGCGGCGAACTCCTCGGCACCCGGCCGGAGGCGCCCGCCGTCGTCCGGCGCGGCACGGCGGACCCGGACGAGCCGATCGCCATCATCGCCATGAGCAGCCGGCTGCCGGGCGGCGTCACCAGCCCCGAGGAGCTGTGGCAGCTCGTCATGGACCGGCGCGACGCCATCTCCGCCTTCCCCGCCGACCGCGACTGGGACGTCGACAAGCTCTACCACCCCGACCCGGCCCACCCCGGCACCAGCTACACCCGCGCGGGCGGCTTCCTGCACGACGCCGCCCGGTTCGACGCCGGACTCTTCGGGATCTCGCCGCGCGAGGCGCTGGCCATGGACCCCCAGCAGCGGCTGCTGCTGGAAACCTCCTGGGAGGCCATGGAACGGGCCGGCATCGACCCGCTGTCCACCCGCGGCCAGGACATCGGCGTGTTCACCGGCATCGTCCACCACGACTACGTGACCCGGCTGCGCCAAGTGCCCGAGGACGTCCAGGGCTACGTCATGACGGGTACGGCCTCCAGCGTGGCCTCGGGCCGGGTGGCGTACGTGTTCGGCTTCGAGGGCCCCGCGGTGACCGTGGACACGGCCTGCTCCTCCTCCCTGGTCGCCATGCACCTCGCGGCCCAGGCACTGCGCGGCGGCGAGTGCTCCCTCGCGCTCGCCGGCGGTGCCACCGTCATGGCCAGTCCGGACGCCTTCCTGGAGTTCTCCCGGCAGCGCGGCCTGTCCGCCGACGGCCGCTGCAAGGCCTACTCCTCCACCGCCGACGGCACCGGCTGGGCCGAGGGCGTCGGCGTGGTCCTGCTGGAGCGGCTGTCGGAGGCGCGGCGCAACGGCCACCGCGTGCTGGCGGTGCTGCGCGGCAGCGCGGTCAACCAGGACGGCGCCTCCAACGGCCTGACCGCCCCCAACGGCCCGTCCCAGCAGCGGGTGATCCGCAGCGCGCTGGCGGCGGCCGGGCTGACCCCGGCGGACGTCGACGTGGTCGAGGGCCACGGCACCGGCACCGTCCTCGGCGACCCGATCGAGATCCAGGCGCTGGTGGCCACCTACGGCCAGGATCGTGACCCCGGCAAACCGCTCTGGCTCGGCTCGGTGAAGTCCAACATCGGACACACCCAGGCCGCCGCGGGCGTCGCCGGCGTCATCAAGATGGTGGAGGCGATGCGCCACGGCGTGCTCCCGGCCACCCTGAACGTCGCCGAGCCCACCCCGCAGGCGGACTGGTCGGCGGGCGCGGTCGAACTGCTCACCGAGGCCCGGGAGTGGGCCCGCGACGGCCGGCCGCGCCGGGCCGCCGTCTCGTCGTTCGGCGCCAGCGGCACCAACGCGCACGTCATCCTGGAGGAAGCGCCCGAGAGCGAAACGCCGTCCCGGCCGGCGGTCCCGGCCGGCGTCGTACCGCTGGTCGTGTCGGCCCGCAGCACGGCTTCCCTGGCCGCCCAGGCCGGACGCCTGGCGGCGTTCATCAACGACACGCACACCGACACGGGCAGCGACACGCACACCGGTGTGGTCCCGGCCGAGGTCGCGGGTGCGCTCGTCTCCCGGCGGGCCCTGCTGTCCGAGCGGGCGGTGGTCGTCGCCGGTGCCCGTGACGAGGCACTGGCCGGGCTGGGCGCGCTGGCGCGCGGTGAGAGCAGCCCCCTCGTCGTGACCGGAACCGTCGCCGGCTCCGGCGGCCCCGGACGGACCGTGCTCGTCTTCCCGGGCCAGGGTTCGCAGTGGCTGGGGATGGGCCGTGAACTGCTGGAAAGCTCCCCGGTGTTCGCGGAGCGGATCGAGGAGTGCGCAGGGGCTCTGGAACCGTGGACGGACTGGGACTTGAAGGCGGTTTTGCGGGGTGAGGTCGATCTGCTGGGGCGGGTCGATGTCGTGCAGCCGGCGAGTTTCGCGGTGAACGTCGGCCTGGCGGCGGTGTGGGCGTCGGTGGGTGTCGTGCCGGACGCGGTGGTCGGCCACTCGCAGGGCGAGATCGCCGCTGCGTGTGTGGCGGGTGCGCTGTCGCTGGCGGACGCGGCCCGGATCGTGGCGGTCCGCAGCAAGGTGATCGCCGGTGAGCTGGCCGGGCGGGGCGGGATGGCCTCGGTGATGCTGCCGGAAGCGGACGCCGTGACCCGGATCGCGGCGTGGGAGGGCCGTGTGGAAGTAGCTGCGGTCAACAGTCCTTCGTCGGTGGTGATCGCCGGTGACGCGGAGGCGTTGGACGAGGCACTGGCGGTGTTGGAGGCGGACGGTGTCAGGGTGCGCCGGGTGGCGGTGGACTACGCCTCCCACACCCGCCATGTCGAAGCGATCGAGCAGGCCCTGGACAAGGCGTTCGCGGACATCCGCAGCCAGGCCCCGCTGGTGCCGTTCTTCTCGACGGTGACCGGTGAATGGGTGCGCGAGGCGGGGGTGCTGGATGGCGGTTACTGGTACCGCAACCTGCGCGGCCAGGTCCGCTTCGGCCCGGCCGTCGCCGCGCTCCTCGCCGAGGGGCACACGGTGTTCGTCGAGTCCAGCGCCCACCCCGTCCTCGTCCAGCCGGTCAACGAGATCTTCGACGAGGCCGCCGACGACACCGTACGGCTGCGTGCCGTCGCCGCCGGTTCGCTGCGCCGGGACGAGGGCGGGCCGAGGCGGCTGCTGGCCTCGATGGCCGAACTGTTCGTCAGGGGCGTGGCCGTGGACTGGACGGGCGTCCTGCCCGCCGAGGCCCGCGACGCCCACCTCGACCTGCCGACGTACGCCTTCGACCGGCAGCACTTCTGGCTCCGCGAGGCGGAGACCGGCACGGACGGCACCCCCGAGGCCGAGGGCGCCGAGACCGACTTCTGGACCGCCGTCGAACAGGCCGACGCCGACACCCTCGCCCGGCTGCTCGACCTGGCCGCGGCCGACCAGCGCGACGCGCTGCGCACGGTCGTACCGGTGCTCGCCGACTGGCGCGGCCGGCGCCGCGAGCGGTCGGCGGCGGAAAAACTCCGCTACCACGTCACCTGGCGGCCACTCGACCGCGAGACGACCGGCGTACCCGGCGGCACCTGGCTGGCCGTCGTACCGCAGGGCCCGGCACCGGCCGAGCTGCTGCGCGAACTCACCGCCCAGGGCCTGGACGTCGTCCCGCTGGAGACCGACATGGCCGACGCCACCCGAGCCCGGCTCGGCGAGCGCCTCTCCGACGCCCTCGCCGACCACGCCGTCGCCGGTGTGCTGTCGCTGCTCGCGCTCGACCCGGGCGGCGCCGACGGCCCGCAGGACCCCGTCCCGCTGACGGCGGCCACCCTCGCGCTGGTCCAGGCGCTCGGCGACACCGGGGTCACCCAGCCGCTGTGGTGCCTGACCCGCGGCGCCGTCAACACCGGCATCCAGGACACCGTCACCGCACCCGCCCAGGCGGCCGTCTGGGGCATCGGCCGGGCCGCCGCCCTGGAACGCGGCGACCGCTGGGGCGGACTCGTCGACCTGCCCGCGACCCTCGACACCCGTGCCGTACGCCATCTGCTCGGCGCGCTCGACACCGCCGGCGACGACGACCAGCTGGCCGTGCGCAGGTCCGGCGTCCACACCCGCAGGCTGCTGCGCAAGGCCGCCCCCGACCCGGCCGACGGCTCCGGCTGGCAGCCCCGCGGCACCGTCCTGGTCACCGGCGGCGCCGAGGGCCTCGGCCGGCACGCCTCCCTCTGGCTCGCCCGCTCCGGCGCCCGGCGGCTCGTCGTCACCACCACGGCCGGCGCCCCCGAGGACGCCGTCGCCGCGCTGCGCGCCGAAGTGGCCGCCGCCGGCACCGGCACCACGATCGACACCTGCGCCGACACCGACCGGGCGGCACTCGACCGCCTGCTTGCCGAAAGCCCCGCCGAGCAGCCGCTCACCGCCGTCGTGCACACCGCCGACATGGCCCTGACCAGCTCCGTCGACGACACCGGCGTACCCGAACTGACCGAGGTGTTCGCCACCAAGGTGGACCCGGCCCGCCGGCTCGCCGAACGGTTCGCCGACACCCCGCTCGACGCGTTCGTGGTGTTCTCCTCGATCGCCGGCATCTGGGGCGGTGGCGGCCAGGGCGTGTCCGGCGCGGCCAACGCCGCGCTCGACGCCCTCGTGGAGTGGCGGCGCGGCCACGGACACACGGCCACCGCGATCGCCTGGGGCGCCCTGGACGAGATCGGCGTCGGCATGGACGAGGACACCCTCACCCAGCTGCGCCGGCGCGGTGTGCTGCCCATGGCGCCGCAGATCGCCGTCACCGCCTTCGAACAGGCCGTCCAGGCCCAGGAGAAGACGGTCACGGTGGTCGACATGGACTGGGACGCCTTCATCCCGGCCTTCACCTCCGTCCGGCCCAGCCCGCTCTTCGCCGACCTGCCCGAAGCACAGGCCGCCCTGCGGGCCACCCAGCCGGACACCGAGAACGGCGACACCACCGCCGGCCTCGTGGACTCCCTGCGCGACGTCCCCGAGGCCGAGCAGAACCGCATCCTGCTCCGGCTGGTGTGCGGACACGCCGCCACGGTCCTCGGACACAGCGGCGCCGAGAGCATCGGCCCCCTCCAGGCCTTCCAGGAGGTCGGTTTCGACTCGCTCGCCGCCGTCAACCTGCGCAACAGCCTGCACGTGGCGACCGGCCTGCGGCTGCCCGCCACCCTCATCTTCGACTACCCCACGCCGGACGCCCTCGTCGGCTACCTCCGCTCCGAGCTGCTGCGGGACGCGGACGACGGGCTCGACGGGCGGGAGGACGACCTCAGGCGAGCCCTCGCCACCGTCCCCCTCGCCCGGTTCCGGGACGCCGGCGTCCTGGACACCCTGCTCGGCCTCGTGGACACCGAGGACGCTTCCGCCCCCGGAGCGGCGGCCCCGGCCGAGGACGACGAGACCCTGATCGACGCCATGGACGTTGCCGATCTCGTGCAGCGTGCTCTGGGCGGGACGAGCTGACCCATGACAGCGGACGCACCACGGAGGACGGATATGCCGGGCCCGGACGACCAGATCGTCAACGCGCTGCGCGCCTCCCTCAAGGAGAACGCGCGCTTGCAGCAGGAGAACAGCAAGCTCGCGGCGGCCGCTGCCGAGCCCATCGCCATCGTCTCCATGGCCTGCCGGTACGCGGGGGGCATCCGCACCCCCGAGGACCTGTGGCGGGTGGTGACCGACGGCACCGACGTCTACACCGCGTTCCCGGAGGACCGCGGCTGGGACCTGGAGGGCCTCTACCACCCCGACCCGGACAACCCCGGCACCACCTACGTCCGTGAAGGCGCCTTCCTGCACGACGCCGCCGAGTTCGACGCCGCCTTCTTCGGCATCTCGCCGCGCGAGGCGCTCGCCATGGACCCGCAACAGCGCCAACTGCTGGAGGTGTCCTGGGAGACGCTGGAACGGGCCGGCATAGACCCGCACTCCGTACGCGGCAGCGACACGGGCGTCTTCGCCGGCATCGTCCACCAGGACTACGCCCCCGACCTCAGCGGCCACGAGGGCTTCCTCAGCCTGGAACGGGCGCTGGGCAGCGCGGGCGGTGTCGCCTCCGGCCGCGTCGCCTACACCCTGGGCCTGGAGGGCCCGGCGGTCACCGTCGACACCATGTGCTCCTCCTCCCTGGTCGCCATCCACCTGGCCATGCACGCACTGCGCCGCGGCGAGTGCTCCATGGCGCTCGCCGGCGGCTCCACCGTGATGTCCACCCCCGGCGGCTTCGTCGGCTTCGCCCGCCAGCGCGGCCTCGCCTTCGACGGCCGTATCAAGTCCTACGCCGCCATGGCCGACGGCTCCAGCTGGGCCGAGGGCGTCGGGGTCCTCCTGCTCGAAACGCTCTCCCAGGCCCGCGAGCGCGGCCACCGCGTCCTGGCCGTCATCCGCGGCTCGGCCATCAACCAGGACGGCGCCTCCAACGGCCTGACCGCCCCCAACGGCCCCTCGCAGCAGCGCGTCATCCGCCGGGCCCTGGCCGGCGCCGGCCTGACCCCCGCCGACATCGACATGGTGGAGGGCCACGGCACCGGCACCGTCCTCGGCGACCCCATCGAAGCCCAGGCCATCCTCGCCACCTACGGCCAGGACCGGCCCGCCGGACAGCCCCTGCGGCTCGGCTCCGTGAAGTCCGTCATCGGCCACACCCAGGCCGCCTCCGGCGTCGCCGGCGTCATCAACATGGTGCAGGCGATGCGCCACGGCCTGATGCCGCCCAGCCGGCACATCGACGCCCCCACCCCGCAGGTCGACTGGTCGGCGGGCGCCGTGGAACTGCTCACCGAGGCACGGCAGTGGCCCGAGACCGGGCACCCGCGCCGCGCCGGCGTGTCCTCCTTCGGCGCCAGCGGCACCAACGCCCACCTCATCCTGGAACAGGCCCCGGAGGCCGAGGCCGAGACCGGCGAGCAGGCGCCCGCCGCACCGGGCGGTGTGCTGCCGCTGGTGGTGACGGCGGCCTCCGCCGCCTCGCTCACCGGCCAGGCCGACCGCCTCGCCACCTTCCTGGCGGACGCCGCGGACACCCCGCTCGCGGCCGTCGCGGGCACCCTCGCCACCCGGCGCGCCGTACTCGGTGAACGCGCCGTCGTGGTCGCCGAAACCCACGACGAGGCCCTGGCCGCGCTGACCGCGCTCGCCCGCGACGAGCAGGCGGCCGGCGCGCTGCGGGGCGCCGCCACGGCGGCCGGCGCCGGCAAGACCGTCCTCGTCTTCCCCGGACAGGGCACCCAGTGGATCGGCATGGGCCGCGAACTCCTCGACACCTCACCGGTGTTCGCCGCCCGGATCGAGGAGTGCGCCCAGGCCCTGGAACGCTGGGTGGACTGGGACCTGCACGCCGTGCTGCGCGGCGAGGGCGACACCGACCTGCTGACCCGCGTGGACGTCGTCCAGCCCGCCAGCTTCGCCGTGGCCGTCGCCCTGGCCGCCGTATGGGCGTCCGTGGGCGTCGTACCGGACGCGGTCGTCGGCCACTCGCAGGGCGAGATCGCCGCCGCCTGCGTGGCCGGCGCGCTCACCCTGGACGACGCGGCCCGCATCGTCGCCGTCCGCAGCCAGGTCATCCGCGGCCGGCTGGCCGGGCTCGGCGGCATGGCGTCCGTCGCGCTCACCGAGGACGACGTCACCGCCCGGCTGGAGCGGTGGGCCGGCCGGGTGGAGGTGGCCGCCGTCAACGGCCCCACCTCGGTGGTCGTCGCGGGTGACGCCGAGGCCCTGGACGAGGTCCTGGACACGCTGGAGGACCAGGGCGTGCGGGTACGCCGCATCGCCGTCGACTACGCCTCGCACAGCCGGCACGTCCAGGCCGTCCAGGAGGCCCTCACCGAGGCGTTCGCCGACATCCGCGGCGCCGCCCCCGCCATCCCGTTCCTGTCCACGGTGACCGGCGAATGGGTGCGCGAGGCCGGTGTGCTGGACGGCGGCTACTGGTACCGCAACCTGCGACGGCAGGTCCGCTTCGGCCCCGCCGTCGCCACCCTCCTCGCCGAGGGCCACACCGTGTTCGTCGAGTCCAGCGCCCACCCGGTCCTCGTCCAGCCGATCGCCGAGATCACCGACGCGGCGGACGCCGTGGTCACCGGCTCGCTGCGGCGCGACGAGGGCGGCCTGCGCCGGCTGCTCACCTCCATGGCGGAGGTCTTCGTCGGCGGCGTGACCGTCGACTGGCGGGCCGTCCTGCCCGAGGCCGCCCGCACCGCCCACGTGGACCTGCCCACCTACGCCTTCGACCGGCGCCGCTACTGGATCCAGCTGACCCCCAAGGGCGGCGACGCCGCCTCCCTCGGCGTGACCGGCAGCGAGCACCCGCTGCTCGGCGCGGTCGTCCCGCTGCCGCAGACGGACGGGCTCGTCTTCACCTCCCGCCTCTCCCTGCGCACCCACCCCTGGCTGGCCGACCACGCCATGCAGGGCGTGGTCATCGTCCCCGGCACCGTCTACGTCGACCTCGCCGTCCGCGCCGGTGACGAGTTCGACTGCGGCACCCTCGAAGAGCTCGTCATCGAGGCGCCCCTGGTCCTGCCCGAACAGGGCGCGGTCCGCGTCCAGGTCGCCGTCGGCGGGGCGAGCCCCAACGGCTCCCGCTCCGTCGACGTCTACTCGCTGCGCGAGGACGCCGACGACGACGGTCACGGCGAGTGGACACGGCACGCCACCGGCCTGCTGTCCGGCGCCGCCGCCCGGACCACGGCGCCCGCAGTCGACTTCACCGCCTGGCCGCCGCCCGGCGCCGAACCCGTCCCCCTCGACGGCTTCTACACCGACCTCGTCGCCCGCGGCTACGCCTACGGCCCCGCCTTCCAGGGCCTGCGCGGAGTGTGGCGGCGCGGCACGGAACTCTTCGCCGAGGCGGCCCTGCCGCCGGACCACCGGGAGAACGCCGACAAGTTCGCCGTCCACCCGGCCCTCCTGGACGCCGCCCTGCACACCAACGCCTTCGCCAACCCGGACGACGACCGCAACGTCCTGCCGTTCGCCTGGAACGGCCTCGTCCTGCACGCCGAAGGCGCCTCCGCCCTGCGCGTGCGGGTCGCGCCGGCCGGCCCGGACGCGCTGTCCTTCCAGGCCGCCGACGAGACCGGCGCGCTGGTCCTCACCATGGACTCCCTGGTGTCGCTGCCGGTCTCCGCCGAGCAGCTCGGCGCCGCCGCCGGCGCCGGCCGGGACACCCTGTTCGCCGTCGACTGGATGCAGCTGCCCGCCGCCGAGGGCGTCACCACCGCACCCACCTGGGTGCCCGTCGCCGACGCCGACGACGTGACCGCGCTCGCCGCCCGCGAGAGCATCCCCGGCGCGGCCGTCCTGGACGCGTACAGCGACGGCGCCGACGCCCAGACCCTCACCTGCCGCGTCCTGCGCATCCTGCAGACCTGGCTGACCACGCCCGGACTGGAAGCCGCCCGGCTGCTGGTGGCCACCCGGGGCGCGGTGGCCGCGGGAGGCGACGGCGCGGTCACCGACCCGGCCGGCGCAGCCGTCTGGGGTCTGGTCCGCGCCGCCCAGGCGGAGAACCCCGACCGGGTGATCCTCGTCGACCTCGACCCGGCCGCCGCCACCGGAGCCGGCCCCGTCCTCGCCCGGCTCCTGGCCGCGGAGGAGCCGCAGCTCGCCGTCCGCGGCACCGCACTGTCCGCGCCCCGGCTGATCCGCGCCGAGACCACCACCGCCGACACCGACACCGCCGACACCGGTGGCGCCACCGGTGCGACCGGTACCGGCGAGGCCACCGGCGCCACCGACGGTGAGGAGCCCGCCGCCCGCCCGGCCGCCGTCTTCGACGCCGACGGCACCGTCCTCGTCACCGGCGGCACCGGCTCGCTCGGCGCGCTCGTCGCCCGGCACCTGGTGCAGCGGCACGGCGTACGGCACCTGGTGCTGGCCGGCCGGCGCGGCGCCGCCGCCGACGGCGCCGCCGCACTCACCGACGAGCTCACCGGACTCGGCGCCGCCGTCACCGTCACCGCCTGCGACGTCTCCGACCGCGACGCCGTCGCCGCGCTGCTGCGCGACATCCCGGCCGAGCACCCGCTGACCGGTCTGGTGCACCTCGCCGGCGTCCTGGACGACGGTGTGATCGGCGCGCTGACCGAGGAGCGGATCGCCGGGGTCTTCGCCCCCAAGGCCACCGCCGTACGACACCTGGACGAGCTGACCCGCGAACTCGCGCCCGCGCTGCGCGCGTTCGTCGTCTTCTCCTCCGCCGCCGCCCTGCTCGGCTCGGCCGGCCAGGGCAACTACGCGGCCGCCAACGCCTACCTCGACGCCCTGATGGCCCACCGCCGCGCGGCCGGCCTGCCCGGCGTCTCCCTCGCCTGGGGCCTGTGGGAGCAGAGCACCGGCCTGACCGCCCACCTCAGCGAGACCGACCAGGCCCGCATGAGCCGCGGCGGCGTGCTCGCCCTCACCCCCGACGAGGGCCTGGCCCTCCTCGACACCGGACTCCACGCCGACCGCGCCCTGCTGGTCCCGATCAAGCTGGACCTGCGCGCCCTGCGCTCGGAGGCCGCGGCCGGCGGCACCGTGCCGCACCTGCTGCGCGGACTGGTCCGGGCCGGCCGGCGCTCCGCCAGGACCGCGGCCGGTGACGGCAGCGGACTCACGCGCCGCCTCGCCGGACTGCCCGAGGCCGAGCAGGAAGCCGTCCTGCTGGGCATCATCCAGGCCGAGGCCACCGCCGTCCTGGGCTTCAGCGGACCCGAACTCGCCCAGGGCACGCGCGGTTTCGGTGACATCGGCTTCGACTCGCTCACCGCGATCGAACTGCGCAACCGGCTCTCCGCCGCCACCGGCGTCAAACTGCCCGCCACGCTCATCTTCGACTACCCGACCCCGGTGGCGCTCGCCCGCCACCTGCGCGAGGAGCTCGGCGAGAGCACCGCCGGCGCCGTCGCCCCCACCGTCGTCGCGACCGACCCGGACGAGCCCATCGCCATCGTCGGCATGTCCTGCCGGCTGCCCGGCGGCGTCACCGACCCGGCCGGCCTGTGGCGGCTGGTGCTCGAACGCCGGGAAGGCATCACGGAGTTCCCCGACGACCGCGGCTGGAACCTGGACGAGCTGTTCGACGCCGACCCCGACAAGGCCGGCACCTCCTACGTCCACAGAAGCGGGTTCCTGCAGGGCGCCGCCGAGTTCGACGCCGAGTTCTTCGGCATCTCCCCGCGTGAGGCCCTGGCCATGGACCCGCAGCAGCGGCTGCTGCTGGAGGCGACCTGGGAGGCCCTGGAGAACGCCGGTATCGACCCGAGCAAGACCCGCGGCGCCGACATCGGCGTCTTCTCCGGCGTCTCCATCCACGACTACCTGGAATCCCTGAGCAACATGCCCCCCGAGCTGGAGGGCTACGTCACCACCGCGACCGCGGGCAGCGTGGCCTCGGGCCGGGTGTCGTACGTGTTCGGCTTCGAGGGCCCCGCGGTGACCGTGGACACGGCCTGCTCCTCTTCCCTGGTCGCCATGCACCTGGCCTCCCAGGCGCTGCGCAACGGCGAGTGCTCCCTGGCGCTGGCCGGCGGTGTCGCCGTGATGGGCTCGCCCATCGGCGTCCTCGGCATGTCCCGCCAGCGCGGTCTCGCCGCCGACGGCCGCGTCAAGGCGTTCTCCGCGGGCGCCGACGGCACCATCCTGTCCGAGGGCGTGGGCATCGTCGTGCTGGAGCGCCTGTCGGAGGCCCGCCGCAACGGGCACCAGGTGCTGGCGGTGGTCCGGGGCAGCGCGATCAACCAGGACGGCGCCTCCAACGGCCTGACCGCCCCGAACGGCCCCTCGCAGCAGCGGGTGATCCGCCGCGCCCTGGCGACCGCCGGCCTCGCGCCGTCGGACGTGGACGTGGTCGAGGCACACGGCACCGGCACGGCGCTCGGTGACCCGATCGAGGCGCAGGCGCTGCTGGCGACGTACGGACGCGACCGCGAACAGCCGCTGTGGCTGGGGTCGTTGAAGTCGAACATCGGTCACACGCAGGCCGCCGCCGGTGTCGCCGGCGTCATCAAGATGATCCAGGCGATGCGGCACGGCGTCCTTCCCCCGACCCTGCACGCGGCGGAGCCGTCCCCGCAGGTCGACTGGTCCGCCGGGTCCGTCGAGCTGCTGACCGAAGCCCGGGAGTGGCCCGAGACCGGCCGCCCGCGCCGGGCCGGCGTCTCCTCCTTCGGCATCAGCGGCACCAACGCCCACCTCATTCTGGAACAGCCCCCCGAGGATCCGGCCCCCGAGCCGGCGGACCCGTACGACGGTCCGGTGCCGCTGGTGGTGTCGGCGGCTTCCGGGGGCTCGCTCGCCGGGCAGGCGGAGCGGCTGGCCGCGTTCGCCGCCGGCACGGACGCCTCTTTGACGGACGTCGCCGGGGCGTTGGTGACGCGGCGGGCGGTGCTGTCGGAGCGGGCCGTGGTGATCGCCGGGTCGCGTGAGGAGGCGGTGGCGGGGCTGGGCGCGCTGGCGCGTGGTGAGTCGGCCGTCGGGCTGGTGACGGGTGACGCGGGAGTCTCCGGGCGGACGGTGCTGGTGTTCCCCGGGCAGGGTTCGCAGTGGCTGGGGATGGGCCGTGAGCTGCTGGAGAGCTCTCCGGTGTTCGCGGAGCGGGTCGAGGAGTGCGCCCGGGCTCTGGAGCCGTGGACGGACTGGGACGTGAAGGCGGTCTTGCGGGGTGAGGTCGATCTGCTGGGGCGGGTCGATGTCGTGCAGCCGGCGAGTTTCGCGGTGATGGTGGGTCTGGCGGCGGTGTGGGCGTCGGTGGGTGTGGTGCCGGATGCGGTGGTCGGTCACTCGCAGGGTGAGATCGCCGCTGCGTGTGTGGCGGGTGCGCTGTCGCTGGCGGACGCGGCCCGGATCGTGGCGGTCCGCAGCAAGGTGATCGCCGGTGAGCTGGCGGGTCGCGGTGGGATGGCGTCGGTGGCGCTGCCTGAGGCCGAGGCGGCCGCGCGGATTTCCGCGTGGGAGGGCCGTGTGGAGGTCGCTGCGGTCAACAGTCCTTCGTCGGTGGTGATCGCCGGTGATGCGGAGGCGTTGGACGAGGCGCTGGCGGTGTTGGAGGCGGACGGTGTGCGGGTGCGCCGGGTGGCGGTGGACTACGCCTCCCATACCCGTCATGTGGAGGCGATCGAGGGGTCGTTGGCGGAGGCGTTCGCGGACATTCGCAGCCAGGCCCCGCTGGTGCCGTTCTTCTCGACGGTGACCGGTGGGTGGGTGCGCGAGGCGGGGGTGCTGGACGGCGGTTACTGGTACCGCAACCTGCGCGGCCAGGTCCGCTTCGGCCCCGCCGTCGCCGCGCTCCTCGCCGAGGGGCACACGGTGTTCGTCGAGTCCAGCGCCCACCCCGTCCTCGTCCAGCCGATCAGCGAGATCGTCGACGAGACACGCGCGGACGCGCTGGCCATCGGCTCGCTGCGCCGTGAAGAGGGCGGTCTGCGGCGGCTGCTGGCGTCGATGGCCGAGGTGTTCGTCAAGGGCGTGCCGGTCGACTGGACCGGTGTGCTGCCCGAGGGTGCCGGCGGAACCCACGTGGAGCTGCCGACGTACGCCTTCGACCACCGCCACTACTGGCTGGAGATCGCGCCGGCCACGGACGCGGCCTCCCTGGGCCAGGCCACCGCCGATCACCCGCTGCTCGGCGCGGTCGTACCGCTGCCCCAGTCCGACGGGCTGGTCTTCACGTCCCGCCTCTCCCTGCGCAGCCACCCGTGGCTGGCCGACCACGTCGTCGGCGGGGCGGTCGTCGTCCCGGCCGCCGCCCTGGCCGACATGGTCCTGCGCGCGGGCGACGAGGCCGGCACCGCCACCCTGGACGAGCTGACCGTCGAAACCCCCCTCGTGCTGCCCGAGGAGGGCGGCGTACGCGTCCAGGTCGCCGTCGGCGGCCCCGACGACACCGGCGCGCGGTCCGTCGACGTCTACGCGGCCGGCGAGGACGCCGAAGCCCCGTGGACCCGGCACGCCACCGGACGCCTCGCGCCCGCCCCGCTCACCGCCGCCGAGGCGAGCGCCGACCTGCGGCTGTGGCCGCCCACCGGCGCCCGCCCGGCCGACGCCGACGAGCTCTACGACGACCTGCTGCACCTCGGCCACCCCTTCGGGCCCGCCTTCCGCGGCGTACGGGCGCTGTGGCGGCGCGGTGACGAGGTCTTCGCCGAGGTCGGCCTGCCCGAGGAACAGCGCACGGCCGCCGAGCGGTTCGGCATCCACCCCGCGCTCCTCGACGCGGCCGTGCAGTCCGGGCTGCGGCACGCGGCCACGGCCGACCCGGACGGCACCGGGCAGCGGCTGTGGCAGCCCGCCGAATGGCAGGGGCTGACGCTGCACGCCACCGGTGCGACCACGCTCCGCGTGCACCTCGCCCCCACCGGGTCCGGCAGGCTCTCGCTGGAGGCCGCCGACGAGGCCGGCGGTCTCGTCGTGACCCTGGACGCCCTGGGCTTCCTGCCGGTCTCCGCCGACCGGCTGACGGTGGCCGCCGACGACGCGGGCCACTCCCTGTACCGGGTCGACTGGACGGAACTGCCCACCGCCTCCGCCGAGGAGGTGCCGCAATGGGTGCCGCTCTTCCACCCGGACGAGGTCGAGATCCTCGCCCGCGCGGCGACCGGCCCGATCGTCGCCGTGGTCGAGGCCGTCACCGCCGACGGCACCCCCGACACCCCCGACGCCGCCCTGTCCGGGACCGACCGGATGCTGGCGGTGCTCCAGGCGTGGTTCGCCGCGCCCAGCCTGGAGGAGTCACGACTGGTCGTGCTGACCCGGGGTGCCGTCCCCGCCGGCGGCGACAGCGCGGTCACGGACCCGGTCGGCGCCGCCGTCTGGGGCCTGGTCCGCGCCGCCCAGGCCGAGAACCCCGGCCGGATCGTACTCATCGACACCGACACCGACCCGGACATCGCCTACGGCACCGCCGTCGAGCCGCTGCTCGCGGCGGTCCTGGCCGCGGGTGAGCCGCAGGTGGCGGTGCGTGGTCCGGTGCTGTCGGTGCCGCGTCTGGTGCGAGCGGCCGAGGAGGAACCGGCGGCCGGGTTCCGGGCCGGGGGCACGGTGCTGGTCACCGGTGGTACCGGCTCGCTGGGCAGGCTGGTGGCGCGGCACCTGGTGGAGCGGCA
>NZ_JBEYCX010000042.1:0-20642 GCF_040632975.1 Streptomyces sp. NPDC013455
CCCCCGCCACCGAAACCGACCCGCCCCGGCACCGAGGCGACGTAATTCGCCAGACCACCCTGGGTAACCGCCACACCCTTGGGCCGACCGGTCGAACCCGACGTATAGATCACATACGCAAGCGACCGCGGATCGACGGAACGGCCGGGACTCTCGCCCGAAGCGGCCGCCAACTGCATCTCCACGAACCTGTCGTCGATCGCCACCAGACGAGAACGGCCCGCCGGAAGCTCGTCCAGGATCTCCTCGGTCGTCAGCGCCAGCGCCGCACCGCTGTCCCGCAGCATGAACGCGATCCGGTCGGCAGGCTGCTCCGGATCGATCGGCAGATAGCCCGCGCCCGCCTTCCACACGCCCAGGATCGCCGCGATCATGTCCGCGCCACGGGGCAGGCACAGGCCCACCACCGACTCCGCTCCGATCCCCTGACCGATCAGGTAGTGCGCGATCCGGTTCGCCCGCGCCTCCAGCTCGGCGTACGAGACCTTGACGCGCTCGACGACGACAGCGGCGGCCCCCGGCGTACGAGCGGCCTGCTGCTCGAACACCTCGTGCACCAGCCCGGCCGGATTCGCACACGCCGTGTCGTTCCACTCCACCAGCACCCGGCGGCGCTCGCCCTCGGCCAGGACGTCCAGCGCGCTCAGGCGCCGGCCCGGGTCCTCCGCGAGCAGCTCCAGCAGCCCGGCCCACGCGTCGGCGATCCGGTCGGCCCACTCGGGGTCGAACAGGTCGGCGGCGACGGTGACCGATCCGCCCAGCCCCGCCGGGGCACCGGCCGCGTCGAAGGTCTCGGCAACCATGACGTCGAGGTCGAACTTCACGGCCGCGCGGCCCGACGCGTGCTCGGCGTCCTCGGCCGGCACCGCGCCCGCCCGCAGCCCGGGCAGGTCGAGCACCGCGTCGATCGTGTTCTGCAGGGTGAGGACGGTCTGGAACAGCGGGTGCCGGGCCATGGAGCGGGCCGGGGCCAGCTCCTCCACCAGCTTCTCGAACGGCACGTCCTGGTGAGCCATCGCCGCCAGGCTCTTCTCCCGCACCCGGCCCAGGACCTCGCGGAAGGTCGGGTCGCCCGACAGGTCCGCGCGGACCACCAGCGTGTTGATGAAGAAGCCGACCAGGTCCTCCAGAGCGACGTCCGTACGGCCCGCGTTCGCCGAGCCGATCGGGATGTCCGTCCCCGCGCCCAGCTTCGACAGCAGCGTGGCCAGGGCGGCCTGCAGCACCATGAACGTGGTCACGCCCTCGGCCCGCGCCATCTCGACGAGCCGGGCGTGGACCCTGGCGGGGACGTTCAGCGGGACGCTGTGCCCGAGGTGGGATGCCACCATCGGACGCGGCCGGTCGAACGGCAGTTCCAGCTCGACCGGGGAGTCCGCCAACGCCTCGCGCCAGTAGGCGATCTGGCGCGCGATGACACTGTCCGGGTCTGCCTCGTCGCCCAGCAGCTCCCGCTGCCACAGCGTGTAGTCCGCGTACTGGACCGGCAGCGGCTGCCACTCGGGCGCCCGGCCCGCGCGGCGCGCCGCGTAGGCGACCGAGACGTCCCGGGCGAGCGGGCCCATGGACCAGCCGTCACCGGCGATGTGGTGGACCACGACCACGAGCACCTGCTCATCGGGGCCCGCGTCGAACAACCAGGTGCGGATCGGCGGCTCGACCGAGAGGTCGAACGCGTACGTCTCCGCCTCCCCGATCGCGGACGCGAGATCCGCCGGGGCCACCTCGGCCACCGACAGCTCCCAGGCCAGGTCCTCCAGGTCCATGATCCGCTGGTACGGATGGCCGTCCGCGATCTCGAAGACCGTACGGAGCACCTCGTGCCGCTCGATCACGTCCCGCAGCGCCGCTTCCAGGGCCTCCCGGTCCACCCCGCCCGACAGCCGCAGAGACACCGGCACGTTGTAGGTGGCGCTCGGGCCCTCCAACTGGCCGATGAACCAAAGGCGTTGCTGGGCGAAGGAGAGCGGGATGCGCTCCGGGCGCTCTTGGGCCGTCAGGGCGAGCCGGGCCTGTCCGGCACCGGCGAGCCTGCCCGCGAGGGCGGCGGCCGTCGGCGTCTCGAACAGGGCCCGCAGCGGGACCTCGACGCCCAGGACCGCACGGACCCGGCTGATCAGACGCACGGCTAGCAGGGAGTGCCCGCCGAGCCGGAAGAAGTCGTCGTCCACGCCGACCTCGGGAACCCCCAGGACCTCGGCGAAGACCCCGCACAGCAACTCCTCCTGGAGCGTGGCCGGGCCCCGGCCCCCGCTCCCGGCGGTGTACTCCGGCGCGGGCAGCGCCTTGCGGTCCAGCTTGCCGTTGACGTTCAGGGGCAGCGCGTCCAAGACCACGACCGCCGAAGGCACCATGTACGACGGCAACCGGTCGCTCGCGAGGGCGGTGAGGGTCCGCGGCAGCTCCTCGGCCACCCCCGACTCTGCCGGCACGGCGTACGCGACCAGCCGTTTGTCGCCCGGTACGTCCTCACGGGCGACCACCACGACCTGGGCCACCAGAGGATGCCCGGCCAGGACGGACTGCACCTCGCCCAGTTCGATCCGGAATCCTCGGATCTTCACCTGCTCGTCGGCGCGGCCGAGGTACTCGATCTGGCCGTCTGCGTTCCAGCGCACCACGTCACCGGTGCGGTACAGGCGACCACCGTCCGACGAGAACGGGTCGGCGACGAACCGCTCACCCGTCAGCTCCGGACGCCCCAGATAGCCGCGGGCCAGACCGGCACCCGCGATGTACAACTCACCCGCGACCCCGGCAGGGACCGGGGACAGGCTGCCGTCCAGGACATAGACCCGGGCGTTGGAGATCGGCCGGCCGATCGGGACCACGCCTTCCACATCCGTGTCCGCATACCAGCCCGTCGTGTACACCGTGGCCTCGGTGGGGCCGTAGATGTTGGCAACCCTGGCGCCGGGGATCGCCGTACGGATCCCGGCCACCGCATCCGCCGTCAGCGCCTCACCGGCCAGGACGACCGTACGGGGACGGACCTGAATGTCACCCGAAGCCACCATCTGCGCGAACGCCGACGGCACACCACTCACCAGGCTGACATCACCCACACGCGCATCCGCATCGGCCAGAGCCAGCAGATCCGGCACCACTTCCACACTGCCACCCGACACCAGCGGACCGAACAACTCGAAAACCGAGACATCGAAGTTGAAAGAGGTGGAGACGAGAACTCGGGAGAAGTCCGCTCCCCCGAACTCCGCCGCCGCCCAACCCAACAACCCCGCCACCGACCGGTGCTCGACCACCACACCCTTCGGCCGCCCGGTCGAACCCGACGTGTAGATCACATACGCCGGATGCTCCGGCCGGATCTCCGTGCCCAGCGCACCGTCCCCAAGGCCCGCCAGCTCGACCTCGTCCGGCACCACCACAGCGTCCGACGACGGCACCGCCGCAACCGTGCTCGTCGAGGCCAGCACCACCACCGGAGCGGCGTCTGCCAGCATGTACGCGATCCGCTCCGCCGGATAACCCGGATCGATCGGCAGATACGCGCCCCCGGCCTTCAGCACCGCCAGCAGCGCCACCACCGACTCGACACCGCGCTCCAGACACACACCCACCAGCGACTCCGGGCCCACACCCTTCGCGACCAGATGACGGGCCAACCGATTGGCACGCGCGTCGAGTGCGGCGTACGACACCTCCGCACCGCCCGAGACCACCGCGACCGCCTCCGGCGTCCGCGCCACCTGCGCCTCGAACAGCTCCGGAACGGAACCGGAAACCACCTCGGCAGCCGTGTCGTTCCACTCCGTCAGCACCCGGTGCCGCTCCGCCTCGTCCAGCACCTGAACCGAGCTCAGGCGGACCTGCGGGTCGGCGACCAGCAGTTCGAGGACGCGGACCCAGTGCTCGGCGAGCCGCGCCGCCGTGTCCGCCTCGAAGAGGTCCGCCGACGCGACCACCGAGCCGCGCAGCCCGACCGGGGCGCCCTCGGCGGCGAATGCCTCGGCGACCTCGACGGACAGATCGAACTTGGCCGCGGCCTGCCCGGGCACGGGCGCCTCGCCGGGTGCCGCCCCGCCCGTGCACAGGCCCGGCAGGGTGAGGACGGCGTCGGCGTTGTTCTCCAGGATGAGCATGACCTGGAACAGCGGGTGCCGCGCCAGGGAACGCGTCGGCGCCAGCTCCTCCACCAGCTTCTCGAACGGCACGTCCTGGTGCGCGAACGCCGACAGCGTCGTCTCCCGTACGCGACCGAGAAGCTCCCGGAACGTCGGATCGCCCGACAGGTCCGTACGCAGCACCAGCGTGTTCACGAAGAACCCGACCAGGTCGTCCAGAGCGACGTCCGTGCGGCCGGCGTTCGCCGAGCCGATCGGGATGTCCGTCCCCGCGCCCAGCTTGGACAGCAGCACTGTGGATGCGGCCTGGAGCAGCATGAACACGGTGACGCCCTCGGCCTGTGCCAGCTCCCGCAGCCGTGCGTGCACGTCGGCCGGGACCGCCACCGGCACGCGATGGCCGCGGTGGGAGGCGACCGGCGGACGGGGGTGGTCGGCCGGGAAGTCCAGCTCTTCCGGCACTCCGGACAACGTCTGTCGCCAATAGGAGACTTGGCGTGCCATGAGACTGTCGGGGTCGGTCTCGTCGCCGAGCAGCTCGCGTTGCCACAGCGCGTAGTCCGCGTACTGGACGGGCAGTGGCTCCCACTGGGGGGCACGGCCCTGGCACCGGGCCGCGTACGCCGTGGAGAGGTCCTTGGCCAGCGGCCCCTTCGACCAGCCGTCGCTCGCGATGTGGTGCATCACCACGACGAGGGCCTGCTCCTCGGGCCCGGCGGCGAACAGCCAGGCCTGGAAGGGTGCTTCGGTCGACAGGTCGAAGGAGTAGTCGGCCGCGGCGACGACCGCGTCGTCCAAGTCCTCCGGAGCGACCTCCACCAGCGGCAGCTCCCACGTCAGGTCCTCGACGGGGATCACCCGCTGGTACGGCTCGCCGTCCTCGACCGGGAACACCGTGCGCAGCACCTCGTGGCGGCCGATCACGTCCCGCAGGGCCGCACCGAGCGCCTCCCGGTCCACCGCGCCGGACAGGCGGAGCATCACCGGGACGTTGTAGGCAGCGCTCGGCCCCTCCAACTGCCCTATGAACCAGAGACGTTGCTGCGCGAAGGAGAGCGGGGTCCGGTCAGGACGCTCCATCGGCGTCAGCCTTTTGCGGGCCGCACCGGCCCCGGCGAGCTTGGCCGCGAGTCCCGCGACGGTCGGCGTCTCGAACAGCGCTGCGAGGTCCAGCTCGACGCCGAGCACGGCGCGGATCCGGCTGACCAGCCGAACGGCGAGCAGCGAGTGACCGCCGAGGGTGAAGAAGCTCTCGTCGACGCCGACCCGCTCCAGGCCGAGGACCTGGGCGAAGGCTGCGCAGAGGATTTCTTCCTCGGGGGTGGCGGGTGCGCGTCCGGTTCCGGCCGTGCCGGAGGCGTCGGGGGCGGGGAGGGCCTCGCGGTCGAGTTTGCCGTTGGCCGTCAGCGGGAGTGTGTCCAGGACGACGACCGCGGACGGGACCATGTACTCGGGCAGCCGCTGGCCGGCGAACGCCTTGACCGCCTCGCCCAGCTGCCCGCCCACCTCCCCCCGGTCGGCGGGCACGACGTAGGCGACGAGGCGGGTGTCGCCAGGGATGTCCTCGCGGGCGACGACCGCCGCCTGGGCGACCTCCGGATGGGCGGCAACGACGGCCTGGACCTCACCGGGCTCGATCCGGAAACCACGCACCTTCACCTGCTCGTCGGCGCGGCCCAGGTATTCGAGGAGCCCGTCCGCGGTCCAGCGGGCCACGTCCCCGGTGCGGTACATCCGCAGACCCGGCTCGAACGGATTGGCCACGAACCGCTGCGCCGTCAGCCCCGCACGCCGCACATAACCCCGGGCGAGCTGCACACCCGCGATGTACAGCTCACCCGCGACACCCGGAGCGACCGGCTGGAGATACTCGTCGAGGACGTACAGACGGGTGTTCGCGATCGGACGCCCGATCGGGACGGACTCCCCGACCTCCTGACCAGCACGGACCTCGAAGACACAACACCCCACCACCGTCTCCGTCGGACCGTACTCATTGACGACCACCGAACCCGGCGCACGCCCCAACCACTCACGCACCACACCACCCGGCAGCGCCTCACCACCCACAACCCAGGTACGCGCCGCAGACCCCGCCTCCTCCTCGGACAACAACTCCCCCAGGAGGGGAAGATGCGCCGGAACCACCTTCACCACAGCGAACTGCGGCGAGGACCGGACCAGCTCGGCCAGTCCCTCGGCGCCACCGGCCTCACTCGTCACCACCGCGCAGCCCGAGACCAGCGGCACCACAACACTGGTCACCGTCAGGTCGAAGGCGAGGGAGGAGTGCAGCGGAGCACCCCCGCCGCCACTCATCCCGTAAGCACCCGCAGCCCACGCCACATAGTTCGCCAGGCCGCCATGAGTGACAGCCACACCCTTCGGCCGGCCCGTCGAACCCGACGTGTAGATCACATACGCCAGCCCATCCGACGAAATCACCACCCCCGGCGAAACAGCATCCGCCGCCGCCAGCTGCACTCGCACCGACGCCGCGTCCAGCGCCACGAACCGGTTCCGACCAGCCGGAAGATCATCGAGGATCTCCTCCGTCGTCAGCGTCAGAGCCACACCACTGTCCGCGAGCATGAACCCGATCCGCTCGGCCGGATACTCCGGATCGACCGGGAGGTAGCCGGCCCCCGCCTTCCACACCGCCAGGACCGCCACCACCATCTCGACCCCACGCGGCAGGCACACACCCACCAACGACTCCGCACCCACCCCCTGACCCACCAGAAAACGAGCCAGCCGATTCGCCCGCGCATCCAACTCCGCGAACGACACCGGCCCACCCTCCGCGACAACCGCCACCGCATCCGGAGTCCTGCCAACCCGCTCCTCGAACAACCCCGGCACCAACCCCGACCCCAGGTCAGCAGCCGTGTCATTCCAGTCGACCAGCACCCGGCGCCGCTCACCCTCGCCCAGCACGTCCAGCGAACTCAGGGGCACGTCCACGCCGCCGTTCAACGCCGTCTCCAGCGCGGACACCAGGTTCTCCGTGGCCGTGCGCACGAGGGCGCTCACCGCCTGCGGGTCGACCGGGGCGATCGCGTCCACCGCGAGCGCCATGGTCGTCCCGTCGTCGTTGACCGCCACGGACAGCGGGTAGTTGGTGCGGTCGTGCGTCCAGACCGTGCGGATGCCCGCGATGTCGGCGGTGCGGCTCTTGCCGGCCGCGCTCTGCCCGGCGTTGTGCCGGTAGTTGAAGAACGAGGTGAAGACCGGGCTGTCGCCCGCGACGCCGCTGGCCCGCTGGGCCACCGCGAGCGGCGCGTGCTCGTGCTCCAGAAGCCGGGCCAGTTGGCCGCGCATGGCGTCGATCGACTCCAGCGCGCCTTGTCCGTCGGTGCGTACGCGTACTGGCAGCGTGTTCATGAAGGGCCCCGGAACCCGGTCCGAGCCCGTCCCCGCGTTCATGCGGCCGAACAGGACCGTGCCGAAGACCACGTCGGCGCGGCCCGACACGGCCGCGAGCACCCGGGCCCACGCCACGTGCAGGACGGGGGCCGGGCTGACGCTGAGGCGGCGGGAGACCTCCCGTACGCGCGCGGTCAGGTCGGGAGCGAACTCCAACTCGCCTCGCACGACGCCCGTGCCGTCACCGCGTACATCGACCATGCCGTACGGAGCCGTGGGCTCGGCGATGTCGCCGAGCAGGTCTGCGAAGTAGCGCTCGTGTTCGGACTCATCGACTCCGCCGCGCGCCTGCGCGACGAAGGTGCGGAACGGCAGGGGCTCGGGCAGTTCGCCGCCGCGCCCCGTGAGGAACGCCTGCACCTCTTCGAGGAGGACTTCCTTGGCGGTGTGGTCCTGCACCATGTGGTGCATCCGCAGCAGTGCGAGCCACCGGTCGCTTCCCGGTACGGCGGCGATGTGCAGGCTGATCAGCGGGGCCCGGCCGAGGTCCATCGCCGAGCCGCCGGCCGCGACCAGGTCAGCGACCAGGTCGGCGGTCGGGTCGGCGGTCGGATCGGCGGCGGGGTCGGCGGCGGGGTCGGTGCTCCGGGGGCTGAGGATCACTTCCTCGACGGGCAGGGTGGCGCGGCGCCACACGACCTGGACCGGCTCGCGCAGGCCCTCCCACACGATCGCGGTCCGCAGGATGTCGTGCCGGTCCACGACCTGCTGGAGCGCGTCCAGGAACGTGTCGAAGCGCTCGCGTGAGTCGAACTCGACCACTGTCGGGAGCGCGTACGCGTCATCTCCGCCCTCGTTCAGGAGGTGGTGGAAGAGCAGGCCCTCCTGGAGCGGGGCCAGCGGGTAGACGTCGGCGACGTTGGCCGCGCCACCGTCCACCGAGGCGGCGACAACGGCGACCTCGTCCGCCGTGAGGTCGACGAGCGGCAGCATCTCGGGGGTGATCTCGGTCGCGTCGGCCGGGATCAGGTTCTCCGGTACGGAGACCTGGGCCGTGCCCGCCGACAGCGCGAGGCCGGCCGCGGTCGGGGTCTCGAACAGCGCCCGTACGGAGACCGACATGCCGCGCTCGCGCAGCCGCTCGACCAGGCGGACGGCGAGGAGGGAGTGCCCGCCGAGGGCGAAGAAGTTGTCATCGACACCGACGCTCTGCAGGCCGAGGGACTCGGCGAAGACCTCGCAGAGGATTTCTTCCCGGCGGTTGGCGGGGGTTCGGCCGCTTCCGGTGGCGTATTCGGGTGCGGGCAGCGCCTTGTGATCCAGCTTGCCGTTGACCGTCAACGGCAGCGCGTCCACGACCACGACCGCCGAAGGCACCATGTACGACGGCAACCTCTCCGCAGCGCACCCACGCACACGGAGGGGAAGTTCCGACCCATCCCCGTCCGCGACCACATACGCGACCAGCCGCGGCTCCCCCGCAAGGTCCTCGCGCACCACCACCGCGGCCTGCGCCACACCCGGGCACCCGGTCACCACCGACCGCACCTCACCCGGCTCAATCCGGAACCCACGGATCTTCACCTGCTCGTCCGCGCGGCCCACGAAGACGAGCTCACCCCCGGCAGTCCACCGCACCACATCACCCGTGCGATACAACCGCCCGCCCGCCCCACCGAACGGATCGGCCACGAACCGCTCCGCCGTCAGCGCGGCACGCCCCACATAGCCGCGCGCCAACTGCGCCCCACCCACATACAACTCACCCGCAACACCCGGAGCCACCGGCCGCAAGAACTCATCCAGCACGAACATCCGCGTATTGGCCACCGGACCACCAAAGGGCACCGCCCCCCGACCATCCGGATCCACCCGGCCGACCGCCGTGATCACCGTCGCCTCGGTCGGCCCGTACGCATGCACCAACCGGCGACCCCGCGCCCACGCCCGCGCCAACGACGGCTCAATCCCCTCCGAGCCCACCACCATCGATCCGACTCCAGCCAGATCCCCCACATCCAGCACCGCCAACAACGACGGCACCAAACTTGCCGACGTCACCCCCGTCGACGCCACCAACCCCCGCAACAAACCAGGCTCGGCCCGCTCCGCCGCCGACGCCACCACCAACGCCCCGCCCGACGCCAACGACACCGCGACATCCAGCACCGACGCATCAAAATTGAACGAAGCGAACTGCAGCACCCGAACACCCGGGCCCACCGCCATCAACGGCCCGAACACCGACACCAGATTCGCCAACGCCCCATGACCGACCGCCACACCCTTCGGCCGCCCCGTCGAACCCGACGTATAGATCACGTAGGCCAGACCGTCCCGGGCCGTCGGACGCTTCGGCGTCTGGGCCGGCAGCCGCTCCAGGGCCGCGCCCGTCGCCGGGTCGTCGAGCCAGAGCACGCGGTCCACGCCCAGCCGTCCGGCGACGCCGTCGGCGGCGTCCCGGCTGCTCACGACCACGTGGGCCCCGCTGTCCGCCAGGATGAAGGAGAGCCGTTCCCCCGGGTGCTCGGGGTCGAGCGGCACGTACGCGCCCCCGGCCTTCCACACGCCGAGGATCGCCGCCACCATGTCGATCCCGCGCGGCAGGCACAGGCCCACCACCGACTCGGCGTGCACGCCCTGGCCGAGGAGGTGGTGCGCGAGGCGGTTCGCCCGCGCGTCCAGCTCCGCGTACGTGACCTCGGCTCCCTCGTACACCACGGCGACGGCGTCCGGGGTCAGCGCCACGTGTGCTTGGAACATCTCCGGTACGAGAGCGGCGTCGACGCCGACCTCGGTGTCGTTCCACTCGGTCAGCAGCTGGTGGCGCTCGGCGGCGTCGAGGACGTCGACGGCGCTCAGCCGCGACTGCGGGTCGGCGACCAGCAGGCGCAGTACGCGCGCCAGCCGCCCGGCGAGGCGGGCGGCCGAGTCCTCATCGAACAGGTCGGCCGCGACGATCACCGAGCCGCGCAGACCCGCGGGCGCGCCGTCGGCGTCGAATGCCTCCTCGACACCGACCTCCAGATCGAACTTGGCCACCGTCCTGGTGGCGAGCTGCTTCGACACGTCCGCCGAGGCCACGTCGGCCAGCGAGCCGGCGCGCGCGCCCGGCAGTTCGACCTCCGACCGGGTGGCGTTCTCCACGGTGAGCATGACCTGGAAGAGCGGGTGCCGCGCCAGGGAACGCGTCGGCGCCAGCTCCTCCACCAGCTTCTCGAACGGCACGTCCTGGTGCGCGAACGCCGACAGCGTCGTCTCCCGTACGCGACCGAGAAGCTCCCGGAACGTCGGATCGCCCGACAGGTCCGTACGCAACACCAGCGTGTTCACGAAAAATCCGACCAGGTCGTTCAGCGCCAGGTCCGTACGGCCGGCCACGGCGGCGCCGATCGGGATGTCCGTGCCCGCGCCCAGACGCGACAGGGTCATCGCCAGCACGGCCTGGAACACCATGAAGGTGGTGACGCCCTCGGCGCGCGCCAGCTCCCGCAGCCGTGCGTGCACGTCGGCCGGGATCTCGAAGGGGGCGCTGTGGCCCCGGTGGGTGGCGACGAGCGCGCGCGTGCGGTCGGTCGGCAGCTCCAGCTCTTCGGGCGCGCTCCGCAACGCCTCGCGCCAGTAGGCGACTTGGCGTGCCATGACGCTGCCGGGGTCGGTCTCGTCACCGAGCAGTTCACGCTGCCACAGCGCGTAGTCCGCGTACTGCACGGGCAGCGGCTCCCACTCGGGGGTGCGACCCTCGCACCGCGCCGCGTACGCGATCGAGACGTCACGGGCCAGCGGCCGCATCGAGTAGCCGTCGCCCGCGATGTGGTGGACGACCACGGCAAGCGCGTGCTCGTCTGGCCCGGCGGAGAAAAGCCAGGCACGGATGGGGAGTTCGGCCGACAGATCGAACTCGTACCCGAAGACGCCGGCGACCGCGCCGGCCAGATCCGCCGGTGTCGCGGAGCCGGGCAGGTCCACGGTCTGGAGTTCCCAGTCGAGTTCCTCAAGGTCGAGGATGCGCTGATACGGCTCGCCGCCGCTCACGCCGAAGGTCGTGCGCAGCACTTCGTGCCGCTCCAGGACGTCCCGCAGGGCAGCGCCCAGCGCCGCCCGGTCCACCGATCCGGAAAGGTGCAGCGATACCGGGATGTTGTAGGTCGCGCTGGGGCCCTCAAGCTGCTGAATGAACCACAACCGACGCTGCGCGAAAGACAACGGAATCATCAGGAACCTTCCTGGCTTTTCGTCCCGGCCGCAACGTCGGCCCAGGTTGATGGTCAAACGTCTGCCGCCGCACACCCGCGTCCGGAAGGAAGGTCGGCGTGAAGGGGTCAAGGCAGCCCTGAGGCCTTGTACACCTGAACAAGAATGGTTTGCGCGGACCACTATGACCCAGTCCGGTACGGACGATCAATGCTCTGCTTCCGCACCCCCACCGGGCTGGAGGTCAGCCGGAAATCCGCAGCTAGATCGCCCCTTCGGCAGGCTGTTCAACCGTGCCGGAACGGCAGTTGAACGACCACGAGGCGCCGCGCGGACACACGTCGGCCGCCGTACCGAATTTCACGGGATACGGCGGCCGAGCATGTCGTCTCTCTTTTCCGTTGTTCAGGCGGAACGCCTTGACTTTCCCGCTCTTCCTACCTTTCCCGCATCGGGCGAAGAGCCGGACGGGTTGACTTTTCCGTGCCGAGCTGCTTCGCGAGACCGGCCACGGTCGGTGCATTGAAGAGAGCCCGGATCTCGATGTCGACGTCGAGGGCCGCGCGGATGCGGGTGACGAGTTCGGTCGCGAGCAGCGAGTGGCCGCCGAGTGCGAAGAAGTCGTCGTCGACGCCGACCCTTTCCACCCGCAGGACCTGGGCGAAGGCTGCGCAGAGGATTTCTTCCTCGGGGGTGGCGGGTGCGCGTCCGGTTCCGGCCGTGCCGGAGGCGTCGGGGGCGGGGAGGGCCTCGCGGTCGAGTTTGCCGTTGGCCGTCAGCGGGAGTGTGTCCAGGACGACGACCGCGGACGGGACCATGTACTCGGGCAGCCGCTGACCGGCGTACGCCTTGACCGCCTCGCCCAGCTGCCCGCCCACCTCCTCCCGGTCGACGGGCACGACGTAGGCGACGAGGCGGGTGTCGCCAGGGATGTCCTCGCGGGCGACGACCGCCGCCTGGGCGACCTCGCGGTGCGCGGCCACGACGGCTTGGACCTCACCGGGCTCGATCCGGAACCCACGCACCTTGACCTGCTCGTCGGCGCGGCCCAGGTATTCGAGGAGCCCGTCCCCGGTCCAGCGGGCCACGTCCCCGGTGCGGTACATCCGCAGACCCGGCTCGAACGGATTGGCCACGAACCGCTGCGCCGTCAGCCCCGCACGCCGCACATAACCCCGGGCGAGCTGGGCGCCCGCGATGTACAGCTCACCTGCGACACCCGGAGCGACCGGCTGGAGATACTCATCGAGGACGTACAAGCGGGTGTTCGCGATGGGACGCCCGATCGGGACGGACTCCCCCACCTCCTGACCCGCTGCGATCTCGAAGACACAGCAGCCGACCACGGTCTCGGTGGGCCCGTACTCGTTGACGATCACGGACTCAGGAGCCCGCGAAAGCCAGTCGCGAACCACCGATCCGGGCAAAGCCTCACCACCCACGACCCACGTACGCGCCGCAGTGGCCGCCTCCTTGCGCGACAGCAACTCTGCGAGGAGCGGCAGATGCGCAGGGACGGCCTTCACCAGACCGAAGCCACCAACCTCCCGGACCACCTCCGCCAGCCCCTCGGCGCCACCGGCCTCACTCGTCACCACCCCGGAGCCGGAGACGAGCGGGACCAGGATGCTGGTCACCGTCAGGTCGAAGGCGAGGGAGGAGTGCAGCGGAGCACCCCCGCCCGCAGCCTTCATGCCGTATGCGTCCGCAGCCCACACCACATAGTTCGCCAGGCCGCCATGAGTGACAGCCACACCCTTCGGCCGGCCCGTCGAACCCGACGTGTAGATCACATACGCCAGCCCATCCGACGAAACCACCACCCCCGGCGAAACCGCATCAGCCGCCGCCAGCTGCACCCGCACCGACGCCGCGTCCAGCGCCACGAACCGGTTCCGACCAGCCGGAAGATCATCGAGGATCTCCTCCGTCGTCAGCGTCAGAGCCACACCACTGTCCGCGAGCATGAACCCGATCCGCTCCGCCGGATACTCCGGATCGACCGGAAGGTAGCCGGCCCCCGCCTTCCACACCGCCAGGACCGCCACCACCATCTCGACCCCACGAGGCAGGCACACACCCACCAACGACTCCGCACCCACCCCCTGACCCACCAGAAAACGAGCCAGCCGATTCGCCCGCGCATCCAACTCCGCGAACGACACCGGCCCACCCTCCGCGACAACCGCCACCGCATCCGGAGTCCTGCCAACCCACTCCTCGAACAACCCCGGCACCAACCCCGACCCCAGGTCAGCAGCCGTGTCATTCCAGTCGACCAGCACCCGGCGCCGCTCACCCTCACCCAGCACGTCCACCGCGCTCAACCGCGCGCCCGGATCGGCGATCAGCAGCCCGAGCACGCGTACCAAACGCTCGCCAAGCCCCTCAACCGTCTCCCGGTCGAACAGGTCCGCCGCGGCCGTGACGGAGCCGCGGAGGCCCGCCGGGGCGCCGTGGGCGTCGAACATCTCGCCGAGGCCGACCTCCAGGTCGAACTTGGCCATCGACGTCCCGGCCGACATCCCGCCCGCCCGCACGCCCGGCAGGTCGAGTACGGCCTCGGCGTTGTTCTGAAGGTCGAGCTGCACCTGGAACAGCGGGTGCCGGGCCATCGAACGGCTCGGCGCCAGCTCCTCCACCAACCGCTCGAACGGCACCTCCTGATGCGCCAGCGCCGACAGACTGGACTTGCGAACCCGGCCCAGCACCTCCCGGAACGTCGGGTCGCCCGACAGGTCGGTGCGGAGCACGAGCGTGTTGATGAAGAAGCCGACGAGCTTGTCCAAGGCCAGGTCCGTGCGGCCCGCGTTCGCCGAGCCGATCGGGATGTCCGTCCCCGCGCCCAGCCGCGACAGCAGCATGGCCAGGGCGGCCTGCAGGACCATGAACGTGGTCACGCTCTCGGCGCGAGCCACCTTCACCAGTTGTGCGTGCACCTCGGCCGGGATCTCCAGGGGTATGGCGTGGCCCTCGTGGGAGGCGACGGCGGGCCGCGTCCGGTCGACGGGGAGCGGCAGCTCCTCCGGTGATCCGGCCAGTGCCTCGCGCCAGTAGGCGATCTGCCGGGAGATCAGGCTGTCGGCGTCGGCCTCGTCGCCGAGCAGCTCCCGCTGCCACAGCGCGTAGTCCGCGTACTGCACGGGCAGCGGCTCCCACTGGGGCACCAGGCCGGCGCTGCGTGCCGCGTAGGCGGTGGACAGGTCGTCGGCCATGGGACCCCACGACCAGCCGTCGCCTGCGATGTGGTGGACCACGACGAGCAGCACCCGTTCCTCGGCGTCCACCTCGAACAGCCAGGCGCCTAGGGGGAGTTCGGTCTCCAGGTCGAACTCGTGCTCCGACGCCTCCTTGACCGCGTCGGCGAGGGCGGCCCGGCTGACCGGGGTCACCGCCAGCTCCCACGCCACCTCGTCGAGGGGCAGGATGTGCTGGAACGGCCGGCCGTCGGCCGTCGGGTACACCGTGCGGAGCACCTCGTGCCGTCCGATCACGTCCCGCAGCGCCAGCCCCAGGGCCCGCCCGTCGACGTCGCCCGCCATGCGCAGGGCCACCGGGATGTTGTAGGTCGCGCTCGGGCCCTCCAACTGGCGGATGAACCAGAGGCGTTGCTGGGCGAAGGACAGGGGCACCCGCTCCGGGCGCTCGCCGGCCGTCAGCGCGAGCCGGGCCTCGCCGGCACCGTCCAGCGCGGCCGCGAGTCCCGCGACGGTGGGGGCGTCGAACAGGACCCGGATGTCCAGGTCCACGCCGAGGACCGCCCTGACCCGGCTCGCCAGGCGCACCGCGAGGAGCGAGTGGCCGCCGAGTGCGAAGAAGTCGTCGTCGACCTCCACCTTGTCCACGCCGAGGACCTGTGCGAAGACACCGCAGAGCAGTTCCTCGCGCACGTTCGACGGGCCCCGTCCGACTGCCGCCGCACCCGCCGAGTAGTCCGGCGCGGGCAGGGCCTCGCGGTCGAGTTTGCGGTTGACCGTCAGCGGCAGCGCGTCCAGGGGCACGACCGCCGACGGGACCATGTAGTCGGGCAGCCGGTCGGCCGCGAGGGCGAGCACGGAAGCCGTGGCGGAGGGCGACCACGAGGACGCGCCGTCGGCCGGGACCACGTACGCGACGAGGCGCTTGTCGCCGGGGGTGTCCTCGCGCACGGTCACCGCGGCCTGGGCGATCGAGGGATGTGTGGCCAGGACGGTGGCGATCTCGCCGGGTTCGATCCGGAAGCCGCGGATCTTGACCTGGTCGTCGGTTCGGCCGGCGAAGACCAGCCGGCCGTCCGCCGTCCACTTGGCCCGGTCGCCGGTGCGGTAGAGCCGCGAGCCGTCCCCGGCGAGGTGGTTGGCGACGAAGCGCTCGGCCGTCAGGTGGGGCCGGCCCAGGTAGCCGCGGGCCAGGCCGGCGCCGGTGACGTACATCTCCCCCGCGACGCCTACGGGGACGGGCGCCAGGTACTCGTCGAGGACGTACACCTCGGTGTTGAGCACCGGGGTGCCGATGGCCACCTCGGCGGACTCGGGCTCGCACCGCCACAGGGTGGCGTCGACGGTGGTCTCGGTGGGTCCGTACGAGTTGAAGAGGCTGCGGCCGCGCGCCCAGCGGGCCATCACGTCCGGTGGGCAGGCCTCGCCCGCGACGACGAGGACGGTGTCCGGGTCGATGGAGTCCTCGTCGAGGGTGGCGAGGACGGCGGGCGGCAGGGTGGCGTGGGTGACGCGCTGCTCGGTCAGGAACGCCGGCAGCGCCTCGCCGAGGCGCCGCTCCTGCGGGATCACCACGAGGGCCGCACCGGACAGGAGGGCCATGAACCACTCCCAGCCGAAGGTGTCGAAGCTCGCGGACGCGAACTGGCCGACCCGGCAGCCGGGGCCGACGCCGAGGTGGCGGACGTGGCCCGCGACCAGGCTGGCGACGCCGGCGTGCGAGACGAGGACGCCCTTGGGGCGGCCGGTGGAGCCCGAGGTGTAGATGACGTACGCGGGGTGGGTCACGGCGAGATCGACGCGCGGCGCGGTGGCCGGCTGGCGGGACGCGCCGTCGGTGTCGTCCAGGAGCAGCACCTCGACGGCCGCGTCGGGGACCCTGCCCGCTGTCCGGGCCGACGCGAGGACCAGCGCCGGGGCCGCGTCGCCGAGCATGTACGCGATCCGGTCGGCCGGGTACTCCGGGTCGATCGGCAGGTACGCGCCCCCGGCCTTCAGCACGCCGAGGAGCGCCACCATGAGGTCGGCGCCGCGCTCCAGGCACACCGCGACCACGGACTCGGGGCGTACGCCCCGGTGCAGCAGGCTGTGGGCCAGCTGGTTGGCGCGGGCGTCGAGTTTGGCGTACGACAGCGTCTGTCCGTCCGCGACGACCGCCGCCGCGTCCGGTGTCCGCGCCACCTGGGCCGCGAACAGCGCCGGTACCGTGGCGGGCGGAACCTCCGCCGCCGTGTCGTTCCACTCCACCAGCAGGCGGTGGCGCTCGGTGTCGTCGAGGACCCGGACGGCGCTGAGGCGGGTGTCCGGTGCGGCGGTGAGCGCGTCGAGGACCTGCCCCAGGCAGGCGACGAGCCGTTCGGCGGTGGCGGGTTCGAACAGGTCGGCCGCGGCGGTGGCGAAGCCGCGCACCCCGGCCGGGTGCCCGTTCCCGTCGAATGCCTCGCCCACGATGACGTCCAGGTCGAACTTGGCCTTGGCGGGCCCGGTCGTCAGGGACTCGGCCCGCAGCCCGGGCAGGTCGACGACGGCCTCGGAGGTGTTCTGCAGGGTCAGCATGACCTGGAACAGGGCGTGGCGGGCCATGGAGCGGCTCGGGGCGAGTTCCTCGACGAGGCGCTCGAAGGGCACGTCCTGGTGGGTGAAGGCCGCCAGGCTGTTCTCCCGTACGCGTCCGAGTACTTCGCGGAACGTCGGGTCACCGGACAGGTCCGTGCGCAGCACCAGCGTGTTGACGAAGGAGCCGACCAGGTCGTCCAGGGCCTCGTCGGTGCGTCCGGCGTTGGGCGAGCCGATCGGGATGTCGGTCCCGGCGCCCAAGCGCGCGAGGAGCATGGCCAGCGCGGCCTGGAGCACCATGAACACGGTGACGCCCTCGGCGCGCGCCACGTCCGCGATCCGCGCGTGCACCTGTGCGGGTATGTCGACCGGAACGCTGTTTCCGCGGTGGGAGGCCACGGCTGGGCGCGTGTGGTCGAAGGGCAGCTCCAGTTCCTCGGGTGAGCCGTCCAGCGCGTCACGCCAGTAGGCGACCTGGCGTGCCATCACACCCTCGGGGTCGCGTTCGTCGCCGAGCAGCTCGCGTTGCCACAGCGCGTAGTCGGCGTACTGGGCCGGCAGCGGCTCCCAGTCGGGGGTCCGGCCCTCGCGGCGGGCCGCGTAGGCGACGGACACGTCCCGGGCGAGCGGGCCCGTGGACCAGCCGTCGGTGGCGATGTGGTGGACGACGACCACGAGGACGTGCTCCTCGGGTGCCAGCTCGAAGAGCCAGGCGCGGATCGGTACTTCGGAGGCGAGGTCGAAGACGTGCTCCGCCGCTCCGGCGACCGCGGCGGCCAGGCCGTCCCGGCCGACCCGCTCCACCGTGGGCTCCCACACCAGGTCGTCCAGGTCGACGATGCGCTGGTACGGCTCGCCGTCGGCGGCCGGGAACAGCGTGCGCAGCACCTCGTGCCGCCCGATCACGTCGCGCAGGGCGGTGATCAGCGCCGCGCGGTCCAGCGCGCCGGACAGCCGCAGCCCCATCGGGATGTTGTAGGTGGAGCTGGGGCCTTCCAGCTGGCCGATGAACCACAGGCGGCGCTGGGCGAAGGACAGCGGGGCCCGGGTGGGCCGCTCCATCGGCGTCAGGGCGGTCTGGGCCGTACCGGCATCGGTGAGCCGGGCCGCGAGCGCGGCGACGGTCGGCGTCTCGAACAGGGTGCGCAGCGGCACCTCCACGCCGAGCACCGTGCGGATCCGGCTGATGAGCCGGACCGCGAGCAGGGAGTGGCCGCCGTACGCGAAGAAGTCGTCCTCGACGCCGATCGAGGGCACGCCGAGGACCTGCGCGAACACCGCGCAGAGGATTTCCTCCTGGGGGGTGGCCGGGCCCCGGGTCCCGGCCGCGCCGTCCCCGTGGGCCGGGGCGGGCAGGGCCCTGCGGTCGAGCTTGCCGTTGGCCGTCAGGGGCAGCTCGTGCAGGACGACGACGGCCGCCGGGACCATGTGGCCGGGCAGCCGGTCGGCCACGAACGCGATGACCGCTGCGGCCAGTCGGGCGGTGTCCCCGGCCGGCACGACGTAGGCGACCAGCCGCTTGTCGCCGGGAGAGTCCTCCCGTACGACGACGGCGGCGCGGTCGACGCCGGGGTGGGCGGCCACGACGGACTGGACCTCGCCCAGCTCGATGCGGAAGCCGCGGATCTTGACCTGCTCGTCGACGCGGCCGAGGTATTCGAGCCGGCCGTCCGGGCTCCAGCGCACCAGGTCGCCGGTGCGGTAGAGCCGGTCGCCGGTGGTGGAGAACGGGTCGGCGACGAACCGTTCGCCGGTCAGCCCCGGGCGGCCCAGGTAGCCGCGGGCCAGGCCGGCACCGGCGACGTACAGCTCACCGGCCACGCCCACCGGGACGGGCGCGAGGGCGCCGTCGAGGACGTATGTGCGCGTGTTGCCGATGGGTGTGCCGATCGGCACGTCCGTCACGTCCGGCTCGCAGCGCCACACGGTGGCGTCGACGGTGGTCTCGGTCGGGCCGTACGTGTTGTACATGGTCCTGCCGCGCGCCCACCGCTCGATCAGCTCCGGCGAGGACGCCTCGCCGCCGACCTCCAGGACGACGTCCGGGCCGATCGCCCCGTCCGCCAGGCCCGCGAGGACGGCGGGCGGCAGCGTCGCGTGCGTCACGGCCTGCTCGGCGAGGAACGCCGCGAGCTCCGTGCCCAGGCGGCGGTGGGCGGGGACGACCACCAGCGTCGCGCCGCGGGTGAGCGCCAGCGACCACTCCAGGCAGAAGATGTCGAAGCTCGCCGAGGCGAACTGCGCCACCCGCGAACCCGGTCCGGCACCGAAGCGGGCGAGGCCCGCGATGGTGTTGGCGAACCCGGAGTGGGTCAGGACGACGCCCTTGGGGCGGCCGGTCGAGCCCGAGGTGTAGATGACGTACGCGGGGTGCTCCGGCCGGATCCTCGTGGCCGGGGCCTCGGGCGGCAGCCCCGCCGGCGCGGCGGCGGTCGGCTCGGCGTCGAGGACGACCATTGGGGCGTCGGAGGCGGGCACCGCCCCCGCGGTGTCCCGCGCGGCGACCACGACCACGGGGGCCGCGTCGCCGAGCATGTACGCGATGCGCTCCGCCGGGTAGTCCAGGTCGACGGGCAGATAGGCGCCACCCGCCTTCAGGACGCCGAGCACCGCCGTGACCAGCTCCGCCCCGCGCTCCAGGCACAGGGCCACGACGGACTCCGGTCCGACGCCCCGCTCGATGAGGTGCCGCGCCAGCCGGTTGGCGCGGGAGTCGAGTTCGCCGTATGTGACCTCGACGCCGTCCGCGACGACCGCGACCGCGTCCGGGGTGCGGGCCGCGTGGGCTTCGAACAGGGCGACCGCGGTGGCATCGGGAACCTCGGCGGCCGTGTCGTTCCAGGCGCCGAGCACCTGGCGCAGCGCCGCCTCGTCCAGGACCTGGACGGAGCTGAGCGGCACGTCCTGGCCGTGGTCGAGGGCCGCTTCGAGCGCGGCCACCAGGTTGTGCGCGGCGGTACGCATCAGGCCGCCCACCATGCGCGAGTCGACCGGGGCCACCGCGTCGACGGCCAGCTTGATGCCGTCGCCGTTGTCGTCCACGGAGAGCGCGAGCGGGAAGTTGTCGCGCTCCTCGGCGAACCGCAGCGTGATCCCCTCCAGCTCCCCGCGCCGCGTGGTGCCGTCGGACTGGTCGGTATGGTGCCGGTAGTTGAACAGGGCGGTGAACAGTGGGGTGTCACCGGTGACGCCGCTGGCCCGCTGTGCCACGACCAGCGGCGCGTGTTCGTGTTCCAGGAGCGCG
>NZ_JBEYCX010000043.1:0-3535 GCF_040632975.1 Streptomyces sp. NPDC013455
GCCAGCGCCTTCTCGCACGCCTCGATCCGCTCCGCGAACACCGGCGAGGTGTCCAGCAGGTCCAGGCCCATACCCGCCCACTGCCCACCCTGCCCTGGAAACACGAACACCACCCCACCGTCTTCGCGTTGGGTGTCCGCCCGGCCGTCGACCACGCACGGGTGCGGTCGGCCGTCGGCCACCGCCTCCAGCGCCCGTACGAACTCCTCGCGCTCGGCGGCGACGATCACCGCGCGGTGTTCCAGCAGCGCCCGCCCTCGGACGAGACCCGCACCGATGTCGGCGAGTCCGGCGGCACCGACTCCTTCCACGGCGGTGCCCGCAGCTTCTCCCGCCGTGACGAAGTCGGCCAGCGCCTTCGCCTGAGCGCGCAGGCCCGCCCCCGACTGCCCCGACACCACCCACGGCAAGGGCAACGGCAACGCCGACCGGGACTCGTCATCCGCCCGTGGCGCTTCGTCAGCCGCGACAGACGCCTCCTCCGCAGGCGCCTCTTCGAGGATGAGATGCGCGTTGGTGCCGCTCACCCCGAAGGACGACACCCCGGCCCGCCGCGGCCCGCCCCCGGCCACCGCCGGCCACGGCCGTGCCTCCGTCAGCAGCGAAACGGCGCCGGCCGACCAGTCCACCTGCGGTGACGGCTCGTCCACGTGCAGCGTGCGCGGCAGCATGCCGTTGCGCAGTGCCATCACCATCTTGATGACCCCGCCGACCCCCGCTGCGGCCTGTGCGTGACCGATGTTCGACTTGAGCGAGCCCAGCCACAACGGTCGTTCGCCGGAGCGCTGCTGCCCGTAGGTGGCGAGGAGGGCCTGGGCCTCGATCGGGTCGCCCAGTGTGGTGCCCGTCCCGTGCCCCTCCACCGCGTCCACGTCCGCCGCCGACAGGCCCGCGGCGGACAGGGCATCGCGGATCACGCGTTCCTGCGCCGGTCCGCTGGGAGCTGTCAGGCCGTTCGACGCCCCGTCCTGGTTGACCGCGCTCCCTCGTACGACCGCGAGTACCCGGTGTCCCAGCCGCCGCGCGTCCGACAGCCGCTCGACGAGCAGCAGGCCCACGCCCTCGCCCATGCCGGTGCCGTCGGCCGCCGCCGCGTACGCCTTGCACCGCCCGTCCGGCGCGAGGCCCCGCTGCCGTGAGAACTGGAGGAAGGTGCGCGGGGTGGACATCACGGAAACGCCGCCGGCCAGGGCGAGGTCGCACTCGCGCGTGCGCAGCGTCTGGCAGGCCAGGTGCAGAGCCACCAGGGAGGAGGAGCAGGCGGTGTCGACGGTGATCGCCGCGCCTTCGAGACCGAGGTTGTAGGCGATGCGGCCGGAGGCGATGCTGCCGGCGCTCCCGTCGCCGACGTAGCCTTCCAGGTCCGCGTCGCCGCCGAGTTCGGCCGGGTAGTCGTGGTACATCACGCCGGTGAAGATGCCGACCCGGGATCCGTGTGCCGAGGACGGGTCGATGCCGGCCCGTTCGAAGGCCTCCCAGGAGGTGGTCAGCAGGAGACGCTGCTGCGGGTCCATGGCGAGGGCCTCGCGCGGCGAGATGCCGAAGAAGCCGGCGTCGAAGTCCGCGGCGTCGTGGAGGAATCCGCCGTACCGGGTGTAGGAGGTGCCGGGGTGGTCGGGGTCGGGGTCGTAGAGCCCGCCCACGTCCCACCCGCGGTCGGCGGGGAACTCCCCGATGGCGTCACGGCCCGAGGCGACCAACTCCCAGAGCCCTTCGGGCGACCGCACACCGCCGGGGAACCGGCAGGCCATCCCGACGATGGCGATCGGTTCCCGGCTCGCCGCCTCCAGTTCGGTGACGCGTTCGCGCGAGCGGTGCAGATCGGCGGTGACCCACTTGAGGTAGTCCAGGAGCTTTTCCTCATTCTCCACGGGAGTCCGCCTTGTCTGTCGAGTCGGTGGGGTGGGGGGTGAGGGGCGAGGAGGTGCCGGTGGCGGAGTCGCGTCCGAGTTCGCCGTCGATGAAGGCGAAGAGCTCGTCGCGGGAGGCGCCGGCGAGCCCTTCGGCCGCCGTGCCCTCGACGGACTGCCGCGCGGCCGGCACCTTCACCGGCGTGGGTGCGGGGGGCGCCTTCGTGGGTGTCGGTGCCCCGGTCGCGAGGGACAGCAGCCGGGCGGCCACCCCGGCCGCCGCCAGCTCCGCGGCGGGGATGCCGCGCAGGGTGGCCTCCAGCCGGTCCAGGGCGGTGAGCGCCGAGGAGATGGCCGCCCCCTGGGGGCCGGATGTGGGCGGACGGTCCGGGGAGCACCTGTCGACCAGGTGTTTGGTGAGGGCCGAGGGTGTGGGATGGTCGAAGACCAGGGTGGCCGGGAGACGGACGCCGGCCGAGGTGTTCAGCAGGTTGCGCAGTTCGACAGCCATGAGCGAGTCGAAGCCGAGGTCGCGGAAAGTGCGTCCGGTGTCCACCGCTTCCGGCCCCGCGGCGCCGAGGATGTGCGCCACATGACGGCGGACGAGCCGGGACACGGTGGTGAGGCGCTGCTTGGCGTCCAGGCCGGCCAGTGTCTCCCGCAGGGGAACGGGCTCGCCGCGGGGTTCGGCGCGCCGGCCGGCTCGGGGTGTTCCGAGGGGTTCGAGGAGCCGGCGCAGGACGGGCGGGACGTCCGCGGCCTGGTGCGGCCCGGGCAGGTCGAGGCGTGCCGGTACCAGGACGGCGCGGTCCAGGGCGAGTGCCGTGTCGAACATGCCGAGGCCGGTGTCTGCGGGGAGGGCGAGCAGACCGTGGCGGGCCATCCGCCGCAGGTCGACCGAGCCGAGGTGCCCCGTCAGGCCGCCGGTCTGCTCCCACAGGCCCCAGGCCAGCGAGGTGGCGGGCAGCCCCTGGGAACGCCGGTGCTGGGCGAGGGCGTCGAGGAAGGCGTTGGCAGCGGCGTAGTTGGCCTGGCCGGGGGTGCCGAGCGTCGCGACGGCGGAGGAGAAGAGGACGAAGGAGGCGAGCGGCAGGCCGCGGGTGAGGTCGTGCAGGTGGAGTGCGGCATCGGCTTTGGCCCGCAGGACGTGGTCGAGCCGCCGGGGAGTGAGCGAGGCGAGTACACCGTCGTCCAGCACTCCGGCGGTGTGAACGACGGCGGTGAGCGGGTGTTCGTCGGGTACGGCAGCGAGTACGGCGGTGAGGGCCGCCCGGTCGGCGGCGTCGCAGGCGGTGACGGTGACGGTGGCGCCGAGGGCGGTCAGTTCGGCGTGCAGCTCCGCGGCGCCGGGTGCGGCGGAGCCGCTGCGGCTGATGAGGAGCAGGTGGCGGACACCGTGCGCGGTGACGAGGTGCCGGGCGAGCAGCCCGCCGAGGCTTCCGGTGCCGCCGGTGACCAGAACCGTGCCGGCCGGGTCCCATTCCGGGCTCTTCGCCGCGCTCGCCGTGGCCCGGGAGAGCCGTGGCACGCGCAGGTCACCGGCGCGCAAGGCGACTTGCGGCTCACCGGTGGCCAGGGCACGCTCCACCAGCCGGGCCGTGACGGTGTGGACCTCGGCAGTGCGGTGGAGCCCCAGCGCGTCGCCGTCGGGATCGGGAACCGTGCCTCCCGGGTCCAGCGGCTTG
>NZ_JBEYCX010000043.1:3632-19575 GCF_040632975.1 Streptomyces sp. NPDC013455
TTGCCGTCGGGATCGGGAACCGTGCCTTCCGGGTCCAGCGGCTTGCCGTCGGGGTCGGGAAGCGTGCCTTCCGGGTCCAGCGGCTTGCCGTCGGGGTCGGGAAGCGTGCCTTCCGGGTCCAGCGGCTTGCCGTCGGGGGCCGTAGCCGTCCGGTCGAGGCCCCGAGCCTCGCTCCCGAGATCCGGAGCCCTGCCGTCGAGGTCCAGCAGTACGAGCCGACCGGGGTGTTCGTTCTGCGCGGAGCGCACCAGCCCCCACAGCGCCGCCCCGACGGGGTCGGCGGGCGGCTTGTTCGGGTCACAGCTGACCGCGCCGCGCGTCAGGAGAACGAGCCGGGTGTCCGCAAGCCCGTCCTCGCTGAGCCAGGCTTGGACGAGGTCCAGCCCGTGTCGGCAGGTGTCGTGCAGGTTCGTCGTGTCGAGCGGCCGGTCGGCGCCGCCGACCGGCGCCAGAACGAACCTGGGAGCCGGCGCACCCTCGGCGAGGGCCCGCGCGAGTGCGGCGACGGTCTCGTACGAACGGTAGGGCGGCACGCCGGCACCCAGAACGGCGATGGCGTCCGCGCCGGCACCCAGAACGGCGATGGCGTCCGCGCCGGGTGGGGGAGCGGTGGCCGCCGGCAGGACAGGCCAGTCGAGCTGGTAGAGGGCATCACGCGAGCGCGTCGTGAAGCGTGCCGCGGAGCGAGCCGCCGTACGCAGCTGCTCTGTGGAGGCCGGGCGCAGCGCCAGCGCGGCGACGGACAGGACCGGCTCTCCGGCGACCGTCGCGGCGGCGATGGCGACGGCCCCGTCCGCGGTGGGCGTGAGACGGACCCGCAGGGTGCCGCTCGCGGGGGCGTGGAGCGTCACGCCGGTCCACGAGAAAGGCAGGGGGCGGGCTGGTACGTGTTCGACCATTCCCAGGACGACGGGGTGGAGCGCGGCGTCCAGCAGAGCCGGATGCACGCGGAACGCGGCGTCGTCCTCGGGCAGGGTGACCTCGGCGAAGATCTCCGCACCACGTCGCCACACCGCGTGCAGCCCCTGGAACGAAGGCCCGTACCGGAATCCGTCCTCGGCCAGCCGCGCGTAGCACCGCGCCGGATCGCCCAGGCCGTCGCCGGGGAGCACGGGCGAGGCTCCTGCCGGAGGCCAGGCGCCGACGAGGCCGGGCAGGCCGGGCAGGCCGGGCAAGCCGGACGGGCCTGACGCATCCGAAGAGCCCGACGCGTCGAATGAGCCGGAGGCGTCGGATGAGCCCGACACCCCGGACGAGCCGGACAGGTCGGCGAACAGGGCGCCGATGGTGTCCGGCGCGGAAGCGGCCGTACCCAGGAGGCCGGTGGCGTGACGCTGCCAGGGGTCGTCGGGGCGGGCGTCCTCGGCGCGCGAGGAGATGGTGAGCGAGCGCAGGCCGGTGCCGTCGGGCGGGCCGACGCGGACTTGGAGGTCGAGGGCGCCGTCGTCGGGGAGGACGAGGGGCGTCTCCAGGGTGAGTTCCCGTACGTCGCCCATGTCGCTGCTGAACAGGCCGAGTTCAAGCAGCGCCGTGCCGGGGAGCAGGACGACACCGTCCACGGTGTGGTCGGCGAGCCAGGGTTGGGTTCGCAGGGAGAGGCGGCCGGTGTGGAGCAGTCCCTCGCCGTCGGCGAGTTCGATGACCGCGCCGAGGAAGGGGTGGCCGGCGGGACGCAGGCCGGCGGTGGTGACGTCTCCGGGCCCGGAGGGCGAGCCGAACCAGTAGCGTTCCGGCTGGAAGGCGTACGTCGGCAGGTCCACGTGCCGTGGTGGGTGTCCGAGTGCTGCGTAGTGGTGGCGCCAGACGTCCGCGCCGGCGATGCCGGTGACGTGGAGGTGGGCGAGGGAGGTGAGGAAGCGCTCGGTGTCGTTGTCGTGGCGGCGCAGGGTGCCGATGGCGGTGAGGTGGTCGCCGTGGTCGGCGATGGCGGGGGTGAGGGTGGGGTGGGGGCTGGTTTCGATGAAGGTGTGGTGGCCTTCGGTGGTGAGGGCGGTGACGGCCTGGGTGAAGCGGACGGGCATGCGCAGGTTGCGGTACCAGTAGCCGGCGTCCAGGGCAGTGGTCTCCAGCCAGCCGTCCTGGACCGTCGAGTAGAACGGCACCGCCGACTCACCCGGGCTGATGTCACCCAGCACATCGAGGAGTTCGTGTTCGATGGTCTCGGTGTGGGGGCAGTGGGAGGCGTAGTCGACGGGGATGCGGCGGGCACGGGTGCCGGTCTCGGTGCAGTGGGCGAGGAGCTCGGCCAGGGCGTCGGTGTCGCCGGAGACGGTGGTGGCGTACGGACTGTTACCCGCCGCCACCCACAACCGCCCCGCCCAGCGAGCCCCGATCAACTCCTCGACCACACCCACCGGTTGCGCGATGGAGGCCATGCCGCCCAGGCCGCGCAGCGCGGCCAGGGCGCGGCTGCGCAGCGCCACCACCTTCGCCGCGTCCTGGAGGGTGAGCGCGCCGCAGACGTGGGCTGCGGCGATCTCGCCCTGGGAGTGTCCGAGGACGGCGTCGGGTTCGATGCCGTAAGAACGCCACAGCGCCGCCAGGGACACCATGACGGAGAAGAGGACGGGCTGGACCACGTCCGCCCGCTCCCACACCGGGTCCCCGGCCTCACGGTGCAGCATCCCCGTCAACGACCAGGACACCCACGGCGCCAGCGCCTTCTCGCACGCCTCGATCCGCTCCGCGAACACCGGCGAGGTGTCCAGCAGGTCCAGGCCCATACCCGCCCACTGCCCGCCCTGCCCGGGAAACACGAACACCACCCCACCACGCCCGTCCACCGCCCTGCCCCGGACGACGGCCGGATCGGGCTCACCCGAAGCGATCGCTCCCAGCGCCCGCACGAACTCCGTACGCCCGGAAGCGACCACCACCGCACGGTGCTCCAGCACCGCCCGCCCCCGCGCCAACGCCGCACCCACGTCCGTAACATCGACACCGGAGTCGGCCCTCACGAAGTCCGCCAGCGCGCGGGCCTGCGCCCGCAGCGCCCCCTCCGACCGAGCCGACACCACCCACGGCACCGGCACCCTGTCATCCGCCGATCGCGCCCTGCCACCCACCGAAGGCGCCCTGCCACCCGCCGATCGCGCCCTGCCACCCACCGAAGGCGCCCTGCCACTCACCGATCGCGCCCCGCCATCCACCGAAGGCGTCCTGCCACCCACCGAAGGCGCCCCGCCATCCACCGAAGGCGCCCTGCCACCCACCGATCGCGCCCCGCCATCCACCGAGGGGCCCTCGCCGTTTGCCGCCGGGACCTCCCCGGCCACCCCAGGCGGCTCTTCGGCCGCCCCCGGCACCTCCTCGAGCGCCCCGGGGGCCTCCTCCAGGACCGCGTGTGCGTTCGTCCCGCTGATGCCGAAGGACGACACCCCGGCCCGACGCACGCGGCCCTCCCCGCCCGGCCACGGCCGCGCGTCCGTGAGCAGCCGTACGGCACCCGCCGACCAGTCGACCTGCCGTGACGGCTCGTCGACGTGCAGCGTGCGCGGAAGCACCCCGTGGCGCAGTGCCATCACCATCTTGATGACTCCGGCCACACCCGCCGCGGCCATGCTGTGTCCGATGTTGGACTTGAGCGAGCCCAGCCACAACGGCCGCTCGTCGGGGCGCTGCTGCCCGTAGGTGGCGAGGAGGGCCTGGGCCTCGATCGGGTCGCCCAGCGTGGTGCCCGTCCCGTGCCCCTCCACCGCGTCCACGTCCGCCGCCGACAGGCCCGCATCGGCGAGGGCCTCGCGAACCACTCGCTCCTGGGCCGCCCCGTTGGGCGCGGTCAGGCCGTTCGACGCCCCGTCCTGGTTGACCGCGCTCCCTCGTACGACGGCGAGTACCCGGTGTCCCAGCCGCCGCGCGTCCGACAGCCGCTCGACGAGCAGCAGGCCCACGCCCTCGCTCCAGGCCGTGCCGTCGGCCGCCGCCCCGTAGGCCTTGCACCGGCCGTCCGCCGACAGGCCCTGCTGCCGTGAGAACTCGATGAACATGCCGGGGCCGGACATCACGGTGGCCCCGCCCGCCAGCGCCAGGTCGCACTCGCCCGCGTGCAGCGACCGGCAGGCCAGGTGCAGGGCCACCAGTGACGACGAGCAGGCCGTCTCCACCGACACCGCCGGGCCCTCCAGGCCGAGGGTGTACGCGATGCGTCCCGAGGCCACACTGGGCAGGGTGCCGGTGAGCACGTGCCCTTGCAGGTGGGCGGCGTCGTCCATGCGGGGGCCGTAGCCGAGGGGGATGAGCCCGGCGAACACGCCCGTCCGTGATCCGCGCAGGCCCATGGGGTCGATACCGGCCCGTTCGAAGGCCTCCCAGGAGGTGGTGAGCAGGAGCCGCTGCTGCGGGTCCATGGCGAGGGCTTCGCGCGGTGAGATGCCGAAGAAGCCGGCGTCGAACTCGGCGGCGTCGTATAGGAATCCGCCGTACCGGGTGCAGGAGGTCCCGGGGCGCGCCGGGTCGGGGTGCAGGATCTTCCCGATGTCCCAGCCGCGGTCCGTGGGGAACTCCCCGATCGCGTCCCCGCCCGACGCCACCAGTCGCCACAGGTCCTCCGGCGAGCGGACCCCGCCGGGGAAGCGGCAGGCCATGCCGACGATGGCGATCGGTTCCCGGCCGGCGGCGCGGCCGGCCCGCCGCGCGGGTGCGGGGGCCGTGCTCCGGCCGGAACCGCCGAGCGCGAGGTGGCGCAGCCGTGCGGCGAGCGCGGCCGGGGTCGGGTGGTCGAAGACGGTCGTCACGGGCAGCCGCAATCCGGTCGAGGCGCGGAGCCGGCTGACGAGGGCGATGACGCCGACGGAGTCGCAGCCGAGGTCGACGAAGGCGGCGGACGGCTGCACGGGCGCCGTGGGACGGTCGCCGTCGGGGTCGAGGACCGCGGCGAGTTCGGCGCGGACCAGGTCCAGGAGGAACTGCTCCTGCTGAGCCGGGGAGAGCCGGGCCAGCCGGTCGCGCAAGGGGGCGGGACTCGACGCCCGGGCCGGCCGGGGGTCCGCGGCGGTGCCGAGCCGGCCGAGTGCCGCGCGGAACTCCCGTATGCCGCCGTGGCCTCGGCGCAGGGTGCCCGTCACGAGGGCTTCGGTGCCGCCGGGCAGCTCGTCGGCGAGCGCCTGGAGGTCCAGCGTGAGCACCGGGTGGGGGCTGAGTTCGACGAACCGGCGGTACCCGGATGCCAGGAGTCGGCGGGCGGCGGTGGCGAAGCGGACGGTCCGGGTGATGTTGCGGTACCAGTAGGCGGCGTCCAACTCGCGCGTGTCGAGGGGACTTCCGGTGAGGGAGGAGTGGAAGGGGACGTCGCAGGAGCGCGGGCGCAGCGGGGCCAGATCGGTGAGGATCCGCTCCCGCAGGGTGTGCATCCTGGGGGAGTGAACGGGCAGGTCGACCGCGACCGGGCGGGTTCGGACGCCTGCTTCGGCGAGGTCGTCCGCCAGTGCGGCGACCGCCTCCGGGTCTCCCGTGACGACCGTGCTGCGCGGCCCGTTGACGGCGGCGACGGACGGGCCGTCGGCGTGCCACCGGTCCAGGTAGGGCGCCAGTTCCTCGGGTGCCGCCGTGACGGCGAGAAGGGCACCGGTGCCGGAGAGGGTGGCCTGTGCCTGACTCCACCGGGCGGTCACCCGTGCGGCATCGGCCAGGGAGAGACCCCCCGCCACGTGGGCGGCCGCGACTTCGCCGAGGCTGTGGCCGAGGACGGCGCCGGGTTCGACCCCGTGCGCGCGCCAGAGTCCGGCGAGGGACACCATGAGGGTGAACAGCGTCGGCTGTACGACGTCGGCGCGGTCCGGTGGCGGGGTGCCGGGGGCGCCGAGCAGGACGTCGGTGACCGACCAGTCGAGGTACGGGGCGAGTGCGGCCTCGCAGGCGCGGACGCTGTCCCGGAACACCGGTGAGGCGTCCATGAGTTCCGCTCCCATGCCGGGCCACTGCGGGCCCTGGCCGGGGAAGACGAACACCACCGCGTCCTCACCTGCTGGGGCCGGTGCTCCCTCGCCGTACGGCTGCGCGTCGTGCACGTGTCGTCTCCTCACCGCTCGGCTCGGGTGCGCGGCCGAAATGACATGGCGAAAAGCCGCCGAAGGAATTTCGGGCAGGGTAAAGCCCGGTACGGAGTAAGTCGTCGTCGACGGCGGCCGCGCGATCGCGTTCTGGTGTTTCTTAAGCTAATGATCACGGGCCGACTTTCGAACCCCTATCCACCCCTGGGTTACTCGGTGGTGGTGCTTCCCGCACCCTTTAGGGGCTGCCGTATGGCGCCCGATTTCGCCCCGGCCGCTCCCGGCTCTGGCACAGTGATCGGGGGGCGTGATCTCGGGTGGGAGTTCTCGCTGGGTCCGGTGTCACGAACCGCGGTCCGACGTCAGCTGAAAATCCAATCACATTTTCGAAGAGAGGATTCGTCATGCCGGATCTCGATGACAGGACGGCGCTGGTCACCGGGGCCTCGCGGGGCATCGGCAAGGCCATCGCCCTGCGGCTCGCCGCCGAGGGCGTGCGGGTCGCGGTGCACTACGGCACGCAGGAGAAGGCCGCGCAGGAGACGGTGGCCGCCATCGAACGCGCGGGCGGCCGGGCCTTCCCGGTCCAGGCCGACCTCGCCCGCGACGACGCCGTCGACACCCTCTTCGCCGGGCTGGAGGAGGGCCTGGAGGGGCGGGCGCTGCACATCCTGGTGAACAACGCGGCCGTCGCCGCCGCCCCCACCGATCCGGCCGCGGCGGCTCAGCCCGGGCACGTGCCGGGCCTGTCGGACATCACTCCCGAGGAGTTCGACCGGCTCCACCGCATCAACGTCCGGGCGCCGTTCTTCGTCACCCAGCGGGCCCTGCCGCTGATGGCGGACGGCGGACGCGTGGTCAACGTGTCCTCGGCCGTCACCCGGATCGCCTGGCCGCTGCTGCCCTACGCCATGACCAAGGGCGCGCTGGAGATGATGGCCCCCCGGCTCGCCAACGAGCTGGGCGAGCGGGGCATCACGGTCAACACGGTGTCGCCCGGCATCACCGACACCGACATGAACCGCTGGGTGCACGAGATCCCGGGTGCGGAGGCGAGCATCTCGGCCCTCACCGCGCTGCGCCGGCTCGGCCGGCCGGACGACGTCGCCGACATCGTCGCCTTCCTGGTCTCGCGCGACGGCCGCTGGATCACCGGTCAGCTCCTGGACGCCAGCGGCGGCATGGCCCTCGCGCCCGCCCTGTTCTGAGGGACGGGCGCGGGGGACCGTGCGGGTCGTTCCGGGCGCCGCCGTGCGTGCGGAACGACCCGGCGCCCGTCGGAGAGATCCAGAGGGAAGACAGAGAGAGCCAGGGGAAGACAGAGAGAGCCAGGCGGAGCCGGGGAGAGCCAGGCGGAGCCGGGGCGAGCCGGAGAGGGCCGGAAGCCGGCGGGGGAGGGGTAGGGGCTCTAGGCGGTTTCGGTGCAGGCCGCGCGGTCCGGCCGCAGGCGGGCGGTGACGGTGTCCACCACCGCGTCGTGGTGGGCGTCCAGGAAGAAGTGCCCGCCGGCGAAGGTCAGCACCTCGGTCTCCGCCGTGCTGTGCCCGCTCCAGGCGCGGGCGTCGTCCAGGCTGGTCCTGGGGTCGGCGTCACCGACCAGTACCGTGATCGGGCAGCCGACCGTGGCGTCCTCGGCGGCGCGGTAGCGGCCGATCGCGCGGTAGTCGGCGCGGAGGGCGGGCAGCGCCGCCGTCAGCAGCTCCTCGTCCTGGAGCACGCGCAGGTCGGTGCCGCCGAGGCTGCGCAGTTCGGCGAGCATCGCGGCGTCGCTGGCGGCCGGGCCGGACTCGTCCCTGAACCGGGCCGGTGCCCGGCGCCCGGAGGCGAACAGCCGGGCGCAGCGGACGTCCGCGTCCCGTTCCAGGCGCCTGGCCAGTTCGAAGGCGAGCACCGCGCCCATGCTGTGCCCGAACAGCGCGGTGGACGCGTCCACCCGGTGCCGGACGGCCGTGAACAGCGCGTCCGCCAGCGCCTCCACCGAGTCGGCGCAGGGTTCGCCACGACGGTCCTGGCGGCCGGGGTACTGGACGGCGAGGACTTCCACCTCCGGGGCGAGGGAGCGGGCGAGCCGTACGTAGGCGCTGGCGGATCCGCCGGCGTGCGGGAAACACAGCAGCCGGGTCCGGGCCTGCGAGGTCGGCTGAAAACAGCGGAGCCACAGGGATTCGGCATCGTCCGAGTGGGGCATCGCCACGTCCTCTCGGTATGTGTGAATATCGCATTGCAGGTATCCGCATAACCTGAGATCCGTCTCGTAGTTCCGCGGAGACCGACCATCCTGCCAGCCGCTGGTCTCCGGTGTCTTCGGCAGCGGCAATTTCTCGCCGTCGCGTGACAAGCGTGTGCCGCGGGCCCGCGGAATGGGCATTATGTTGTCGAGTTGTTCTCTTGTCGTATTGGCGAGCATCCCGGTTATCGGGGGAGGGAGACAGATGGCGGTTATGCGGGGCGTTTGCTCTTCGGGGTATGAGCGCGGGCCGGCCTGGTCCGCGCTCGTCGATCTGGGTGCTCAGTTCCACGCACTGAGAACGGCACTCGAAGACTGCGCGGCCGGGCGGACGCGGGTGCTGGCCGTCGAAGCGGGGGCGGGCTGCGGCAAGAGCGCGTTCCTGGCCGAAGCGCTCCGGCAGGCCGCCGCCTCCGGCTTCCTGGTCCTGCGGGCCGCCGGCTGTCCCGCGCAGCGGCAGGGCCCCCTCGGCCTGCTGTGGCAGCTGGCGAGCGACCCCGCGATCCCGGACGCCTCGCGCTCCCGGCTGCGCGACGCCCTGGGACACCGGACGGCGTGGACGGACCCGGCCGCCGAGCCGCCGGTGTCGCCGACGGCGCAGCGGGTCTGCGCGGCCCTCCAGCAGCTCACCGAGACCGGACCGGTCGTGATCGGCGTCGACGACCTGCACCACGCGGACGTGGAGTCCCTGCACTGCCTGCTGCAGACCACCGGCCACCCCCGCACCGCCCGCCTCCTGCTGCTGTGCACCGCGCTGCCGTCCAGCCTGGCCGTCGCCCCCCTGTCGACAGCCGAGCTGCTGCGCCAACCGGCCTTCCAGCGCGTCGTCCTGGACCGCCTCTCCGTCTACGGGGTGTCCCGGCTGCGCACGGCCCTCCTCGGACCCGCGGCCGTGACACCGCCCGCGGACGACCTGCTGGCCGTCACCGGCGGGAATCCACTGCTGGTGCGCGCCTTGCTGGAAGAACACGCCGAGAGCCGGTCCGGTGGGCAGCCGGAGGGGGTGCGGGACGCGCCGTGCCCCGCCCTCGGCGGCCGGTTCTACCAGGCCGTCCTCGCCTGCCTGTCCGGCACCGTGACCGCCGTCAGGCACACCGCGGGCGCCCTCGCCGTCCTCGGCGAGACCGGCTGCGTCGAACTGGTCGCCCGCCTGCTCGGCGTCGGCCGGGCCGAGGCCGCCCACGGGATGCACGCGCTGGAGCTGACCGGCCTCACCGCCTCCGGACGCCTCCGCCACCCCGTGGTGCAGGCCGCCGCCCTGGACGCCCTGGACCTGGGCCACCGTGCCCAACTCCACCGCCGGGCAGCCGCGTTGCTGTTCGAAGCCGGAGCGGAGCCGGGTGACATCGCCCCGCACCTGCTCGCCGCCCGGCACGCCGCCGGACCCTGGGCGGTGTCCGTCCTGCGCGACGCGGCCGAACAACTGCTGACCCGGGACGAGGTCCCGGTCGCCGTCTCCTGTCTGGAACTCGCCCTCGGATCCTGCGCCGGGCAGGACCAGCGCGCCGAGATCAGGCTGCGTCTCGCCGTGGCCGCCCGCCGTACCGACCTCGCCGCGGCGGAGGACCACCTCGCCGAGCTCGTCGGCGACCTGCGTGCCGACAGACTGACCCTCAGCCAGATCGAGCGCATGGCCCAACTCCTGCTGGGTGCCGGGCGCCTGGAAGAGGCGATGGAGGCCATGGGGCGGCTCCACCGGCTCGGCGAGCCGGGCAGCCCGCGCCCCGAGACCGGTTTCCACGCCTCCGCACTGTGGCAGTTACCGGCCCGCCCCCGTGCCGACCGGGTGCCCGCGGCCGGGGAGCCACCCCGGCCGCGCATGCCGGTGGCCGCCGTGTGGGACCTCCCCGGTGACGGGACGAGCGCCTCCGCGGCCGAGGCGGCGGAGGGCGTCCTGAACAGCCTGCCGCTCACCGACACCACCCTGGTGGTGGTCGCCAACGCCGTCCGGGTGCTCTGCCGCACCGGTGGCTGTGACGCCGCCGCACTCTGGTGCGGCCGACTGCTCGGCGAGGCCGTCCGGCGCGGACTTCCGGGCTGGCAGGCGCAGTTCCTGGCGCTCCAGGCAGAACTCTCGCTCTGCCGCGGCCTGCTCGCCGACGCCGAGGAGTACGCCGGCCGGGCGCTGGCCTGCGTACCGGGCCGCAGCCGCAGCGTCTTCGCCGGCGGACCGCTGGCCAGCCGGGTGTTCGCCGCCACCGCGATGGGACGCTACGACGACGCCACCCGGCAACTGGACCACCCGGTTCCCGAATCGCTCTTCCACAGCGTGTACGGACCGCCCTACCTGCGGGCCCGCGGACACTACTACCTGGCCATGCAGCGGCCCGTGGCCGCTGTCGCCGACTTCCTCAACGCCGGCCGCCTGCTGCGTCGTTGGGGTCTCGACCGGCCGGCACTCCAGCCCTGGCGGTCCGAGGCGGCGGAGGCGTTCCTGCGGCTCGGCGAGCCGAAGAAGGCCGAACAGCTGCTCCGCGAGCAACTCGCCCGGAGCACCGACGGCAACCCGTACGTGCGCGGCGTCTCGCTGCGGCTGTACGCGCAGATCGCCGGACCCGAGGAACGGCTGGGCCTGCTGATCGAGGCGGTGGACGACCTGAAGAACAGCGGCGACCGGCTGGCCCTGGCCCGCGCCCTGGCCGATCTCGGCGCCCACTACCAGCAGCGCGGGGAGCCGGTCCGGGCGAGCGCAGCGATCCGCCGGGCCTGGCGCCTGGCCAACGACTGCGGTGCGCGGGCGCTGTGCGACAACATCCTGCCGGGGGGCCCCGGCCGGAGGCCGCACCGGGAGAGCACGGGACGGGCCGCGACCGTACTGAGCGGATCCGAGCTGCGGGTCGCCGAACTCGCCGCGAGCGGGCACACCAACCGCGAGATCTCCGCCAAGCTCTGCATCACCGTCAGCACCGTCGAGCAGCATCTGACCCGCGTCTACAAGAAGTTGAAGATCAGCCGCCGTCAGGACCTGCACGCCGGGCTGCGCACCGAGGCCGGCAGCCCCGCCTGAGCGGGGCCGCGGGTCCCCACCGGTCCGGGTGTGCACCGGGGTCGGCAGCCCGGCCTGAGCGGGGCCGCGGGTCCCCACCGGTCCGGGTGTGCACCGGGGCCGGCAGCCCCGCCTGAGCGGGGTCGCGGGCCGCTTCCACCGGACGTCAGCGGGCGATGACCCGCATGGGGTACCCCAGCGCCGCCCGCTGCGTCCGAGGCGCCCGCGGTACCCGGGAAGGACGGGCGGGCGCGAGTCGCCAGCGGCCCGCGACGGCGGCGAGCGCGAGGGTGCCCTCGACCGTCCCGAAGACATCACCGACGCACTTGCGGCCGCCACCGCCGAAGGCGATGAACCCGCCCCGCGGGAGCCGAGGGTCGGCCCAGCGGTCGGGGTCGAACACGGCCGGCCGCGGATACAGGTCGGCCCGCTGGTGGACGGCGTAACCGCTGAACGCGACGATGCTGCCGGCCGGCAGGGCGCGACCGGCGAGCCGGGTGTCCTCGGTGGTGGCCCGGGTGAGCAGCCAGTCCGACGGGAACAACCGCAGCGCCTCCTGGAAGACCCGGCCGGTCAGCTCCAGCGCGGGAAGATCCGCCCAGGCCGGGGCGCGGCCGCCGAGCACCCGGTCGATCTCGGCGTGCAGCCGCCGCTCGACCTCGGGGTGCCGGTACAGAAGCCGGAACGCCCAGTCGAGATTGGAGGCGACGGTCTCGACACCCGCGATGGCCATCCCGACGACCTCGGTGAAGACCTCCTCGTCCGTGAGCCGGTCGCCGTCGTGCTCCGCCAGCAGGATCGACAGCAGGTCCCCCCGGTCGACGCCGTCCCGGCGGTACCGGTCGATCGCCCCCAGCACCGCCGTCCGCAGTTCCGCGGTCTGCCGGGCGAAGCGGCGCTTGGCGGGCGTGGGCACCGACCTCAGGGCCGCGGGCGTGAGCAGGTGGGCGGTCAGACCGCTCGTGATCGTCTGCGCGAACGGGACCGCGGCGGCCACGGCGTCCGCGCAGTGCTCCGCGGTGAAGAGCGTACGGGCCAGGGTGCGGGCGCTGACGGCGAGCATCTCCGTGTGCAGGTCCACGACCTGGCCGTGACGCCAGCGCTTCGTCACGGCGAGCGCCTGCGCGGTCATCACCTCGGCGTAGCCGGGCAGGCGGTCGGCGCCGAAGGCCGGCTGCACCAGCCGCCGCAGCCGGCGGTGGCGCGCGTGCGGACAGGACGGCAGCCCGTCGCCCACCAGGTCGCGCAGCTTGCCGAACATCGGACCGCCCTTGTCGAAGAGGCGGTCCGAGGTCAGGACGCGGTGGGCGAGTTCGGGGTGGCAGACCACGTGGAACGGCCTCGGCCCCACCCGGAGCTCCACCAGATCGCCGTGGGCGGGCAGCGACGCGAGGAACGGCAGCGGCCGGCGCAGCAGTACGGGGCCGTGCCCCAGCAGCGGCAGGTGCCCGGGCGCCGTGCCCGCCACGAAGACCGTGCCGTGCTTCGGTGTACGTTCCCCAGGGCCGCCGGGCTCGGGCCGTCCCGCCGGGGCAGGGCCCGCGGCGGGTTGCGAAGTCCGTTCCACGGGCCCGTCCGGCTCGGGCCGTGCCGCGGGGGGAAAGAGCGTGTCGGGTGCCGGAGTCCGCCCCCCGGGTCCGGCCGGTGCCGGCCGTTCCGCCCGGGACCGCGGTCCGGCCCAGGACTCGCCGTCGTCGCTCATCGTGCCTCTTCCCTCAGCGTCGTCATCGCGGGCCCCTCACGCGTCGGGGAGGTGCTTGCGCAGCCACGGGGTGTCCTCGTAGAGCCGCAGGACCACCGCCTCGGTGTCGTCGGCCCGCCGGCACCGGTCCTCCTTGTCGGCGGCCCCCGCCCCGACCGCCTCCCGGGCCGTCAGCGCCGCCTCCGCGGCGGCCTCGGCGATCACGGCGGCTTCGCCGGACGCCTGCCTGGTGTGCTGGGCCGCGGCGGCCATCATGTCCGCGGCGCCGGTGCCGGCGGCGGCCTCCGCGGCGGCGGCCGTGGCGGCCTCCGTGATGCGGGCCGCCCCGGCTCCGTCCGCGGCGGCGTCCGCGGCGGCCGCGGACGTCTCGGCGGCCGCCTCGCGCGCCAGCTCCGCGGTCGAGGCGCGGGCGGCGGCCGACGCCGCCGTCCCGGCCCGTTCGGCGGCGGCACTCGTCCGTGCGGCGGCCTCCGCCAGCGCCTTGCCGAGTTCGGCGGCGGCCGCCGCGCCGTCCGTTCCGGCCGCGGCCTCGACCGCGCGCTCGGTCTCCGCGGCGGCCGCCGCCATCGCGGACGCCAGCGCCCGCGCCCGGCGGGCCGCGCTCAGCGCCCGCCGCGCCGGCCCCGTCCTCCCGCTGTCCTGATCGACGTGGGTCACCGCGACACCGCCTCCGTGAGTGGGAACGACTCCACCGCCGGTACCGGGTCGCGGATCTTCACACGACTCCCGGCGGCACGCCGCCCATTGGATCGGTCACGGACCCCGCTGTACAGGAGCAACGACCCCTGACTCCGGCCACACCCCTACTCCGCGCCTCTCCCACCCCAGACGGCGGCGGCTGTCGCGGCCCGGTGCGCCAAGGGGCTGGCGGGGCACCTGTCCGAGGCGCCCACCAGCGGCGACTCCCACCCAAGGACCGTGCTTCGCAGAGTCGTTGCCCCCTCCGTTGGATCGTCCTGCCATAGCACCACCGTCAACCTGCCAATGAGCAGGGTGAATTGAAGTCCTCAGCTCAATGCCGCGCTGATCGGGTGGGTACCAACACCATCGTGTTGGCTGATCGTCAGCACGAGCTCGTTCCACAGCCGAACCCCCCACAGGAGTTTCCATGAGCTTCCTCAAGGCAACCGGAATCGGATCGACCGTCGCCCTCGCCACCCTCACCACCCTGCTCACCTGCACCACCCCCGCAGGGGCGGCCGAACCGACCCCGGCGCGCAGCGAGGCGGAGCTGACGCTCGTCGCGAAGACGACCGGACACACCATCGTCGACATCGCCGACGACGGGACCATCGACGCGGGCGACTACGTCGTCTTCACCGACGACCTGTACGACGAGGACGACAACAGGGTCGGCAACGCGGGCACCATCTGCACGCTGATCAGCGAGGACCACAACGGCGAGGCGCAGTGCACCTTCACCTTCAGGTCGGAGCACGGTGACATCACGGCCACCTCACTGTCCCACGGCATCATGAGCAACCGGCCCAAGAACTTCGACGCCGCCATCACCGGCGGCACGGGGTCGTACTCGGGTGTCGCCGGCGACATCCACGGCCACGCCGAGAACGCCTCGGAGGTCACGCTCGAGTTCCACATCAAGTTCTGACCCGGGCCGGCACCGCCCCCGCCGGACGGGGGCGGTGACCGCAGAAGTGCCGGGGCCGGATCCCGCGCCGGCCCCGATCGAGGCGCACGCCGAAAGGTGTGCGCCTCCTCCCGTCCTGGCGGCGGCGACAGTGCGGCGGCGGGGGAGCGGCCGCCCGCGGCCCGGTGTGCCCCTGCCCCGCGGCCGCCGACGGGCCCCGTACGATGGCTGTCGATGACCAGCACCGCACCGCACGCACCGCGACCGCCCCAGCGGCGGCACCGCGCGCTGCTCGTGCTGGCCGTGCTGGCCGGGCTGCTCGGCATGCACGCGCTGGCTCCCGGCGGGGGCGTGGTCCACGCCGGCCACGGCAGGGCCGCGCACGGCGTCGTCGCCGTCATGGCAGCGGACGCGTGCCCGGGCGATGACGGGCACTGCGGCGGGCACGGACCGCACCACGCCGACCCCACCTGCGCCTCGGCCGCGGTGGGCGGCGGCCCGCAGCAGCCCGCACTGGCTCCCGACCCGGTGGCCGTCCCGGCGCCGGCCGCCTGCCCGCGCTCCCGGCCGGCCACCGCGCCCGACGGCGCCCGTGCGCCGCCCGACCTGGCAGAACTCCAGCTCCTGCGGATCTAGAGGCCGCCACGGCCGCACGCCCTGCCGTACGCAGGTGCCGCGGTCGTGCCCACGCCTGCCCGAAAGTCCTTCCACAGCAGCAGGAGTTCCGCATGACCATCCGTACCTTCACGCGCCGCGCCGCCCTCGCCACGGCCGCCGTGGCCAGCGCCCTCGTCCTGGCCGCCTGTGGCGGCGGAGACGGCGACGGCGCCGGCCACACCGGCCACGGCACCGACGCCGGTCCGAGCGCGTCCGCCGCGGGCCCGAGCACGTCCGCCGGCGCGCACAACGCCCAGGACGTCGCCTTCGCGCAGGGCATGATCCCGCACCACCAGCAGGCCCTGGAGATGGCGCGGCTCGCCACCGACCGAGCTGCCTCGCCCCAGGTCAAGGACCTCGCCTCGCGCATCGAGAAGGCGCAGGACCCGGAGATCCGCACCATGACCGGCTGGCTGAAGGCCTGGGGCGAGCAGTCGCCCATGCCCGGCATGGACCACTCGGGTCACTCCGGCATGCCCGGGATGATGAGCGGCGACGACATGGCGGCCCTGGAGAAGTCCACCGGCAAGGCCTTCGACACGAAGTTCCTGTCCCTGATGGTCGAGCACCACCAGGGCGCCGTCGCGATGGCCACCACCGAGAAGGAGAAGGGCCGCCACGGCGGCGCCAAGGCCATGGCGGACGACATCGTCACCGCGCAGAACGCCGAGATCAAGGAGATGAAGCAGCTCCTCGGCGAGGAGTGACGGCACGGCGGGCGGGGGCCGGTGGCGGTCCCGCCACCGAAACGCTGCCCGGCTTCCCCTATGACACGCCGGGTTCGGGCGAACCTTGG
>NZ_JBEYCX010000044.1:0-15590 GCF_040632975.1 Streptomyces sp. NPDC013455
TGGTCCGCGATGCGGTGCAGCTTGCGCAGGATTTTGCCTTCGCCTGCACGCATGATCTTCGAGAGGACGGACACGGGGGCTGGTCTCCTTGCCCCGCGGGGCCGGCCCGGACGTTCCCGTTTCCCGGCGGGAACGCTCGCGTCAGCGGCCGAGCACCTCCGCGCCCGCCTGCGCGTACCGCTCGTCCAGGTCGCCCGACGGAGCGCCCGCGACGCCGATGCCCGCGACCGGGGCACCCTTGGCGGTCACCGGCGTACCGCCCGCGAGGAACAGCGTGCCGGGGATGTCCTTCAGGTTCGGGGCCTGCGCCAGCCGCTTCACCAGCTCCGAGGTCGGCGCGTTCCAGGACACTGCGGTGAACGCCTTGCGCTCGGCCGACTCGTACGACTGCGGGCCGGCGCCGTCACCGCGCAGAGTGACCAGGGTGTTGCCGTTGCGGTCGACGACGGCCACGGACACGTGCCGGCCGTCCTTCTCGGCCGCGTCCACCGCCGCCCGGGCCGCCTTCGTGGCGGCGTCCAGGGTGAGGTGCGTGCTCTGGGTCAGCTCGCCGCCGCGGGCCGCCATCGGGGCGGCGGCGGGCGGCGCGTCCGTCGAGTCGGCGGCGTTCGCGGCGACCGTGCCGACGACACCGGCGCCGACGACGGCCAGGGCGGCACCGCCCAGGAGGACACGGGTACGGCGAGCGGGCTTCTTGCGGCTGGGCATGCTGGGGAACCTTCCGGTAGGGCCGGGCCGGGGGCGTCGGTCGCCCCCGGATTGATCCTCGCCCCGGAGGGGGCCGCTCCCCGTCGCCGTACCGGTTGTCCCGGGGGTCATCCGATCGGATGACCCCGCCGCCCTCGGACCTGGGCACAATGGAGGGTGTTTGCCCAGTTCAGCGCGGAGCCGAGGAAGGTGCCTGCGGTGGCCGTACCCGAGCGCGACGACACCCGCGCCCTCACCGTCGTCATGCACACGGCGTTCTTCGTGCTGCTGTCCGCGTCCGTCGCCCGCTACCTGGCCCGGCACGCCGACGGACCGCACACCCCCTGGGTGATCGCCCTCTCACTCCTGCTCGCCGCGCTCTACGTCCTCGGCCCCGCCCTCGGCGTCCGGCCCACCCCGCGCCGCCTGACCTGGCTCGGGCTGGTCGTGGCGGCCTGGGCGCTGCTCGTCGTACTGGCCCCGAGCTTCGCCTGGTGCGCGGTGCCCCTCTTCTACACCGGCCTGCGCACCCTGCCACCGCGCGCGGCGATCGCACTGGTGGCCCTGCTGACGGTGCTCGCGGTGGCCGCCCAGCTCAGCCTGGCCGGCTGGCCGGACCCCAACGTGCTGCTGGCCCCGCCCGCCGTGGCCGCCGTGGCCACGACCGTCTTCGTCGTCATGCAGCGCCAGGCGGCCCGCCGGGACGCGCTGATCGACGACCTGGTCCGCACCCGGCGCGAGCTCGCCGCCACCGAGCGCCGCGAGGGCACCCTCGCCGAACGCGAACGGCTCGCCCGGGAGATCCACGACACCCTCGCCCAGGGCCTGTCCAGCCAGCGCATGCTGCTCCAGGCCGCCGACCGGCTGTGGGACACCGCGCCCGGCACCGCCCGGGACCACGTCCGCACCGCGGCGGCGATCGCCGAGCGCAGCCTCGCCGAGGCCCGTCGCTTCGTCCACGACCTGACCCCGGCCGACCTGGCCGAGGGCGGCGGCCTGCTGCGGGCCCTGCATGCCGTCGCCGAACGCGAGACGACACCCACGCTCACCGTCCGCGTCCACAGCGAGGGCAGCCCGCCCTCCCCACTGCCCGGCCCCGTGGAGTCGGCACTGCTGCGCATCGCCCAGGGCGCCCTGGCCAACGTCCGCGAACACGCCGCGGCGACGACCGCCACGCTCACCCTGACCTGCCTGGACGACCAGATCGTCCTGGACGTCACCGACGACGGCCGGGGCTTCGACCCGCACACCCCGCCCACCCCCGAAGCCGACCCACCGAGCACGGCCGCCCCCGGCACGGCCGCACCGGGTACCGATGCGCCCGGCACCGACGCCCCCGGGGCCGACGCCCCCGACACGGCCACGGCGGGCACGGCCGCGCCCGGCACGGCCGCACCGGGTACCGATGCGCCCGGCACCGACGCCCCCGGCACCGACGCCCCCGACACGGCCACGGCGGGCACGGCCGCGCCCGGCGCCCCCGCGGCCCACTCGCGCGGTCACGGCCTGCCCGCCATCCGCGCCCGCCTGCGCCAGCTGGGCGGCACCCTCACGATCGAGTCGGCGCCGGGCCGGGGCACGGCCCTGTCGGCGTCGATCCCGCTGGAGCCGAAATGACCCACGTCCCCGGGACGACCGGCCGGACACCGGTGCGCATCCTCGTCTGCGACGACCACGCCGTCGTACGCGCCGGACTGCTGGCCCTCCTGCACAGCGAGCCGGACATCGAGGTCGTCGGCGAGGCCGGCAGCGGCGAGGAGGCCCTCGCCCTCGCCCGCAAGACGGCCCCCGACGTCGTCCTGATGGACCTCCAGCTGGGTGAGGGCATCGACGGCGTCGAGACCACCCGCAGACTGCGCGCCGAGCCGGGCGCCCCGCACGTCCTGGTCCTGACCACGTACGACACCGACGCCGACGTCACCCGCGCCGTCGAGGCGGGCGCCACCGGCTACCTGCTGAAGGCCGAGCGCGCGGAGGACCTGTTCACGGCGATCCACGCCGCGGCGCAGGGCCGCCCGGCGCTGTCACCGCCGGTCGCCGACCGGGTCATGTCCCGCCTGCGCAACCCGCGTCCCAGCCTGACCCCCCGCGAACGGGACATCCTCGCCCACCTCGCCCGGGGACTCGCCAACCACGCCATCGCCCGCGCCCTCCACATCAGCGAGGCCACGGTCAAGACCCACCTGCGCCGCATCTACGACAAGCTGGGCGTCGACACCCGGGCAGGCGCCGTCGCGGTGGCCAAGGAACAACGCCTCCTGCCCTGACAGGACAAGCGACCGCCTCCCGGGCCCCACCAGGGGCGCGGGGAACTGCGCGCCCAACCACATGGAACCCGGGGCCGCCCACCGGCATCCACCCCCACGGCGCTGCCGCACCCGGCCCCTGCCCCCGGCGCTGACGCACTCGGCCTTCCCTACCCCCGCAGCGCCTCGAAGGCCTCCCGTCCCGCCACCCCGATCGCCAGGTCGATGTCCGCGGCCAGCCCCGCCCGACGCCCCGCACGGGTCAACGCGGCCATCGCCACCCGGTCCCCGGAGTCCGCCTCGAGCACCCCGATCTCGTGCCGGAGATGCAGGAACGTGCCGGTCTTCCCGCTCCACCGCAGCGAGTCCGCCCGCAGCTCGCTCGCCAGCCGCTGGGTGAAGACCTGGAGGCCCATCAGCCGGCGCAGCTCCGCCGTCGCCCCGGGCCCGGCGATCTCGTCGCACCACACCCGCTGCAGCAGGCCGACGAGCGCCGCGGCGGAGCCGGCGTTGGCGTGGGCCGGGTCCAGGGTCTCGATGGTGTGCCGGCCCGTCCGCTCGTCCCGGACGGCCAGCTCCAGCGCGAGGGAGAAGTCGTTGCCGGCGGCGCCGGCGGCGCACTCGTACAGGTGGTTCATCCGGTGCCGCACCCGGATCCCGTCGCACCCCCAGGCCCGCAGCCGTGCGTCGACGTCCGCCACCGGCACCAGGTCGAGCAGCGCGTCGGCGGCGGCGTTGTCGCTCACCGACAGCATCAGCAGGAGCAGGTCGCCGACGGCCACGGTGGCCGGGTGCCGGAAGGCGGCGAGCCCGGTGGGACCGACGCTGCTGGTGCCGGGGTCCACCGTCACCGGATGCGCCGGATCGAGGTCCCCGCTCGCGATGCGGTCCAGTGTCACCAGCGCGATCGGGACCTTCGCCACCGAGGCCAGGGGCGTCGACTCCTCGATGTCGAAGCCGAGTTGCCCACCTGTGTCGATGTTGCGGGCGAGGAAGGAGCCGCGGACGCCGAGCGCCGCCCACTCCGTGGCGATCGCCCCGGCGACGTCCAGGAGGGTCCCGTCGTCGCCGGTGTACACCGGGTGGTGCACCGCCGCGCTCATCCGCGCGCCGCCAGCCGTGCGGGAACGTCCTCGCCCCGGGCACCCGGTACCCGGCCGCCGCTCCGCTCGGGTACGGCGCCCACGGCCGCCGCGAGCAGCGCGGCCAGCCAGCCGGGTACGCCCCCCGTACCGTTGCGCCCCGGCTCTGTACGGTTCCGCCCCGTACCAGCGCGCCCCGGCGCGGCGCTCACGTCGTACCCGCGGTGGAGGGCGCCGTCGGCCAGGGGTGCCCAGCGCACGCCGTGCTGCCGGGCGAACGGCTCGGCGCACAGCAGCAGCGCCCGGCCGGCCAGTGTCTCGGCGAGCGCGGTGGCCGCGGGCCCGGCCGGCCGGATCCGCCCCTCGGCCAGCCCGGCGCGCGCCGCGGCCCGCGCCAACCGGTCTTCGAAATACGGCACTTGATCCTCCGCCAGAAGCAGCAGGGATGGTGGCGGGGCGGTGGCTCCGACGCCGCGGCCCCGCCGCGGACGCAGCTCTTCGAGGTGAACCGCCCGCGCCGAGGCACCGCCCGCCCCGGCCCTGGGCCCCACCGGCCCCCGGAGCGCCGAGGCGCCGTCCGTCGCGGATGCCAGCCCCAACGGCACCCGGAACGCGGCCTGTTCGGGTGCGACTCGCAGCAGCGCACAGGCCAGCGAGCCGTCGGTCAGCCCGGACACCCGGTCCGCGGGCGGCAGTTCGCGCATGCCGAGGGTGATCCCGCGCTCGGTGCCGGCGCGGATGGCCCGGGCCAGCGCGGCGGGGGCGCAGTCCGCGGGCACCCCTACGGCGCGTACCCGGGAGCCGTGGGCCGAGCGGGCCACGTGCCGCAGCCGTTGCGCCCGGTCCAGTACGTCCCGCGCGTAGGGAAGCAGCAGTACTCCCAGTTCGGTGGTCGCGATCTGCCGCCGGGTCCGGTCGAACAGCAGGCCGCCGAAGTGCTCCTCCAGCGTCTTGATACGGCGGCTCAGCAGCGGTTGGGCGATACCGAGCCGGTCGGCCGCCCGGGAGAAGCTCGCCTCGTCGGCCGTCGCCACGTACGCCTCCAGGTGTGCCAGAAGGTCCATCCGGCACTCATATCAATAGGGTATGGGATCTTCAAAGTTTCACCTTGGACATGAGTGCCCTTCCGCTGTTTCCCTGTCCCCGTCGAAAGATCGAAAGATCGAGAGATCGACCGCGACCAAGGACGACCTGGGAGGACCATGCCCATGACCAGCACCGACCGCCCCACCCCGCTGCCGCGCCGCCGCCTGCTGCGGGCCGGCCTCGCGGTCACCGGCGCCGCGATGACCGCCTCGGCCTTCGCCGCTCCGGCCGCCTCCGCGGCCCCGGACGCCCGGTCGCGCGCCGGCCAGGCCGAGTTGGCCGAGCTGGAGCGGCGCTACGGCGCCCGGCTCGGCGTGTACGCGCGCAACGTCCGCACCGGGCGGACCGTCTCCCACCGGGCGGGGGAGCGGTTCGCGATGTGTTCGACGTTCAAGGCGTTCGCCGCGGCGGCGGTGCTGCGCGACCACGCCGGCTGTGCCCCGCTGGACCGGGTGGTGCACTATCCGCCGCGCGACATCCTGCCCAACTCGCCGCGGACCGAGGAGAACCTGACGACCGGGATGACCGTGGCCGACCTGTGCGCCGCGGCGATCCAGTACAGCGACAACGCGGCCGGCAACCTGCTGCTCCGGGAGGTCGGCGGCCCGGCCGGGCTGACCCGCTTCCACCGGTCGCTCGGTGACGAGGTGAGCCGGCTCGACCGGTGGGAGCCGGAGCTGAACGCCGCGGTCCCGGGGGACGTGCGCGACACCACGACCCCCGAGGCGATCGCCGAGAGCCTGGAGCGCCTCACCCTGGGCCGGGCGCTGGCCGCCGCCGACCGTGAGCGGTTCGTCGGCTGGCTGAAGGGCAACAGGACCAGCGCGGAGCGGTTCCGCAAGGGCCTGCCCCAGGACTGGGTCGTGGCGGACAAGACCGGAACCGGTGACTACGCCACCGCCAACGACATCGGCGTGGCCTGGACCACCCGGCGAACCCCGGTCGTGCTGGCCGTCCTGTCCGGCAAGAGCGTCCAGGACGCTCCGGTGGACCAGGCGCTGATCGCCGACGCGGCGGCCGTCGTGGCCCGCACCCTGGCTCCCGGCGAGTAGCGCACACGTCGTCCCGGGCGAGGTGCCCCCAACTCGTCCGCCTCTTCACTCATATGAATAGCAATCATGTACGCGAGCATTGACGCGTGCATGACGTCTCCCTACCGTCGAGAAGGTCCAGGGGAAAGCGCTTTCCGGACACCCTTCACCATGCCATGACCGCTCGTCTGGTTCACCCCCCTGGACAACTCACACCCGCACAGCCGACCCGACCCGCAGGGAGACAACCCGATGCAACCAAGACCAGTCATCGCGTGTGCCGGTCTGCTCGCCGGTGCGCTCGTCGCGCTGTCCGGCACCACGGCCCAGGCCGCCACCACCCGCTACGAGGCCGAGGGTGCCGGCGCGGTCTGTACCGGCACCGTCGACTCCGACTGGGCCGGGTACTCCGGCAGCGGCTTCTGCAACGGCACCAACGCCGCCGGCGCCTATGCGGAGTTCACCGTGAACGCCGCCGGCGCGGGCACCGCGACCCTGGGCATCCGCTTCGCCAACGGCTCCACCGCAGCCCGGCCCGCCACCGTCGCGGTCAACGGCACGACGGCCACCACCGCGTCGTTCGAACCCACCGGCACCTGGAACACCTGGGCCACCACGGCCCTGACGGTGCCCGTCAGGGCCGGCGGCAACACCGTCCGCCTCACCCCGACCGCGGCCGGCGGCCTGCCGAACCTCGACTACCTCGACGCCGACGTGGCCACGGCGGCGACCGGCACCGTGCTCTACGTGTCACCGGCCGGCACCGACGGCGCGGCCGGCACGGAGTCCGCGCCGACCACGCTCACCTCGGCCATCAGCCGGATCACCCCCGGCGGCACGATCTACCTGCGCGGCGGGACGTACAACCACTCCACCACGATCACCATCCCGGTCGGTGCCGACGGCACCGCGAGCGCCCGCACCACCCTCTCCGCCTACCCCGGCGAGAAGCCCGTCCTGGACTTCTCCGCCCAGAGCGAGAGTCCGTCCAACCGGGGCATCCAGCTGTACGCCGACCACTGGCGGCTGTACGGCCTCACCGTCGAGCACGCCGGTGACAACGGGATCTACGTCGGCGGCAGCGACAACGTCGTCGAGCGCGTGGTGACCGCCTACAACCGGGACACCGGCCTGCAGCTCGGCCGGATCTCCTCCACCACCCCCAGCTCCGAGTGGCCGTCGGACAACCTGATCGTCGGTTCGGAGTCGCACGACAACGCCGACTCCGACGGCGAGGACGCCGACGGCTTCGCGGCGAAGCTGACCACCGGCACCGGCAACGTCTTCCGCCACGACGTCTCGCACCACAACATCGACGACGGCTGGGACCTGTACACGAAGACCGACACCGGCGCCATCGGCCCGGTCACCATCGAGTACTCCCTGGCCTACGGCAACGGCACCCTGAGCGACGGCACCGTCAACTCCAACGGCGATCGCAACGGCTACAAGCTCGGCGGCGACGGCATCGCCGTGAACCACGTCGTCCAGCACAGCATCGCCTACAAGAACGGCCACCACGGGTTCACCTACAACAGCAACCCCGGCACGATGGCGATCGCCGGCAACGTCGGCGTCGGCAACGCCGAGCGCAACTTCTCGTTCGACGCGGGCACGTCCGTCTTCCGCGGCAACACCTCGTGCCGCTTCACCGCGAGCGGCTCGAACGACAAGACCGTCGGGAACGCCGACGGCTCCAACCAGTTCTGGACCGGCACCAACGGCTCGCGCTGCTCCTCGTACGCGGGGGCCCTCGGCTGGTCCTTCGCCTCCGACGGCCGCCTCGTGGTGACCTTCGGCGGCAGCGTGGTGACGCCGTAGTCCGCGGACGTCCGGGCGGGAGGAGGGCGTCGCTCGCCCCGAAGACGCGGCCGGGGCCGACGACCTCCCGCGTCGTTCGGGGAAGCGGCGTTCCCGGCTCAGCCGACGATGCTGTCCGCGGCCACCGGATGCGCCTCCAGGTCCGCCGCGGCCAGCAGGTCGGCGATCAGCTCCGGTGTACCGCCGACGTAGGTGCTCATCAGGTCCACGTCCCCGCCCACCACCCAGGCGCGGTCCTGCGGCCACCACAGGTCGGGCAGTTCGGCGAACTCGTCCAGGGCCACGGGGGAGACCACGTCGGCCAGCCGGCCGGCCAGCAGGACCTCGTCCCGGCCCGGCGTCCCGAACGTCGGGAAGCGGTCCCAGTTCCAGCGGCCGTACCCGTGCCACAGTCCGAACCAGCACCGTTCGGGTGCGGGGGTGTGCCGGGCCAGCACGGGCAGCAGCGCCCGGGCGACGGGCGGCGGGGTCGGGCCCTCGTCGGGGTGCTCGTCCCACACGCCGGGCAGGCCGTCGGAGCGGCCGGTGTACTCCTGGTCCGACCCGATGACCTCGTGCCAGCGGCTGACGGGGGTCACCGCCGTCCCGTGGGCGGCGGCCACCGTGGACCAGCGCACCGGCCGGTCGCCGAGCCGGGCCGGGTGCAGGAGCCGGGCGTAGGCGGCGAAGCCCGGCGCCGCGACGCCCGCGACCGTGCCGAGGGCGGCCGGGCCGGGACCGTGCGGGGTCAGCCAGTCGGCGGGGGAGAGGTCGTCGGCCTGGGCCCGCAGCCGTCCGTACCACTGCGGGGCGGGTTCCTGGTCGACCAGGGGGAAGTCGTTCACCCGCACAGTGTGCCGGGTGTCCGGCGGGGGCCGGCCGGGCGGGCCGGGGACCTCGGTCCCGGCCCGCCCGTCACCTCAGGAGTCCGCCGGCTGCTCGGGGCTGCCGTAGGGCCGGGTGATGATCTCCATCGCGTGTCCGGCCGGGTCCATGAAGTACAGACCCCGGCCGCCGAAGTGATGGTTGATCTCGCCCGGCTGCTTCCTGTGCGGATCGGCGTAATAGGTGATCCCGGCTTCCCGGATCCGGGCGTAGGCCGCGTCGAACTCCTCCTCGGAGATGAGGAAGGCGTAGTGCTGCATGACGATCGACTCCGCCGGGATCGTGGCGAAGTCCAGGGTCACCCCGTTGCTCGTGTCGACCGGGACGAACGGGCCCCACTCCGGCCCGGTCTCCAGGCCCAGGATGCGGGCCAGGAACTCGGCGGACTCCCGGTTGTCCCGGGCGTGGACGATGGTGTGGTTCAACTCGACTGACATCGGTGGAATGCCTCCGTAAGGCAATCTCACGGGCACCTCCATGCCTCACCCGGCCGGTGACCGGCACGCGATGCCGTACGACGATCCTACCGCCGTGCCGGGGGCGCCGGACGGGCCCCCCGGTGCTCTGCGCGGACACCGGCCACCGTCAACAGCTCGGGGACGCCGCGCAGTTCGCCGCCGGATGCGGTCACGAGGGCAGGACGGGAGCCGCGACGCCGGCGCGCGCGGTACCTGGGTGAGCGGCGCCCCGAGCGGGGCCGGCCGACCCGTCAGGGGAGCGACGACACCGATGCACAAGGATGCACAAGGGGGGCGGCCGTGCTGCCCGTCCTTCGCGTCGTTCGCCCGGGGCCTGCGCCCGGGGCCTGCGCCCGGGGCCCGGCGGTGTGTGCCGGGGCGCCCGGGACGACGACGAGGCGGAGGACCGGCAGCGGTCCCGCGCGAGTGAGCGCCGCCCGGCGGCGCCGTCGGTGCAGGGCGCGGACAGTACGAGTTTCCCAGTACCGCCAGTAACATGATGACCTTGTTCTCGGGTGTACCAGTCAGTCAACTCGGCGCCGTCCCCCGAGCGGCGCCCGGCCCGGAGAACTCCATGTCTTCTGTCAACGACGCGTTGGAGAACGCGCAGTTCACCTACGAGCAGCACATGCGGACCTGCCGCCAGTGCCACGCCGACGCCGCGCCCTGTGCCGTGGCCAAGCACCTCCTGCGGATCTACAACCTCGCCCGCAGGGACCGCCTGCGGTCCGCCGGGCCGCAGGCGCCCGGGGCCTGACCGGCGAGGATTCGCACGTCGCGAGGGGGGAACCCGGTCGGCTGTCCCGTCCTTCCCGAGACGCAGGAGGCCACCGTGACGGACCGGCGCAGTGACCGGCCGAACCCGGTCACCCAGCATGCCCGCCCCGACTTCCCCTCCCAGGACCAGCCGCACCCGGGCTGGACCGGACCGATGGACCCGCCGCCCGACCACGGCGAGGAGTCCTACCGCGGCGCCGGCCGTCTCGACGGCCGCAAGGCGGTGATCACGGGAGGGGACTCCGGCATCGGACGGGCGGTGGCGCTCGCCTTCGCCCGGGAGGGCGCCGACGTGCTCTTCACCCACCTCGCCGCCGAGGAGGAGGACGCCCGCGAGACGGCCCGGCTGGTGGAGGACGCCGGACGCAAGGCGGTCGCCGTGTCCTGCGACATCCGCGACGAGGACAACTGCCGGTCGCTGATCGACCGGGCGGCCGACGAGCTCGGCCGTATCGACGTCCTCGTGAACAACGCCGCCTACCAGATGTCCCAGCCGGACGGCATCGAGGCGATCACCACCGAGCAGTTCGACCGGGTGATGCGGACGAACCTGTACGGGATGTTCTGGCTCACCAAATTCGCCCTGCCGCACATTCCGGCCGGCGGCTGCGTCATCAACTCCACGTCGGTGCAGGCGTACCAGCCCAGTCCGCACCTGCTCGACTACGCGATGACCAAGGGCGCGATCGTCACCTTCACGCACGGGCTGGCCCAGATGCTCGCCGAGCGCGGCATCCGGGTCAACGCGGTCGCGCCGGGGCCGGTGTGGACACCGCTCATCCCGTCGACGATGCCCGACACGGCGGAGTTCGGCAAGCAGAGCCCGCTCGGCCGCCCGGCGCAGCCCGCCGAGCTGGCGCCCGCCTACGTGTACCTGGCCTCCCCGCAGGCGAGCTTCATCACCGGGGAGATCCTCAACGCGACCGGCGGCACACCGCTGCCCTGACCCGCCGCCGGGAGCGCACCGCGCCCGGCGGACCGCGCCGGCCGGCACGCGGCAGAAGGCCCGTCACGACAGCAGGGGCCTTCTGCCGCTCCCTTGCCAGGGGGCCGCCGTACTCCGCCTCACCAGCGGTGCGTCTCCGCGAAGAAGTCGGGGATCCCGACGGCCTTCCCCTCGGCGCGGGCCCGCTGGTGCACGTAGGCGCCGAGCGCGAGGTCCAGGACGCCGAGCCCGAAGGGGGAGAAGATCACCGGCCGGTCGTCCGGCAGCGACACGTCGCCGCCCAGGACACCGGCGAGCGTGCCGGTGACGAAGTCCCGGCCGCCCGTGGCCTGTTCGGCCAGGTGCGGTGAGGTGTCGGCCTTCATGCAGTGCTCGACGTCGTCGAAGATGTTCGCCGCCGCGAGGATCACGTCGGGCGCCAGGTCGCGCAGTGACAGGTTCAGCACGACCTGCCCGGGCTTGAACGGGGTGTGCACGTAGGGCGTGCCGGCGGTGGTGGTGAACACGACCGTGTCGGCCGCGAGAGCGGCGGCGAGCTCGTCGGTGAAGACGGCGCTCTGCGCCAGCTCGTCGTTCAGGTGCCCGGCCAGCGCGGTGCCGGACCCGGCGTGCAGATCGTGCACCAGGAACTCGTCGGGCTCGCACCCGGCCGCCCTCAGGTACTCGCAGACGTTGCGCGCGATGATGCCCGCGCCGATCACGGCGATCCGCGTGCCCCGGTACCCGCCGGGACGCAGCGCACGGGCCGCGACGGCCGCGGACGCGGCGGTGCGGGCGGCACTGATCTGGGCGGCCTCCAGGCAGGCGATCGGATAGCCGGTCTCGTAGTCGTTGAGGATGAGCACGGCCGACGCCCGCGGAACGGACTTCTTCGTGTTGGACGGGAAGCTGGAGATCCACTTGATGCCGGCCAGCTGGACGTCCGCGCCGAGGAAGGCCGGCAGGGCGATGATCCGCGCGTCGGGCTTCTCCGGGAAACGCAGGAAGTAGCTGTCCGGGTTGACGGTCTCGCCGGCCTCGTGGTCCAGGTAGGTCTGCCGCACGAGGTCCAGCACCGCCGGCCGGTCGCGGGTGAGGATCTCGTGGACCACCGGTCCGGCGACCAGGTCGAAGTCGAACATGTCGGGTTCCCTCTCTGCGTTGTACCGAGGATCCGGTCGGGGTGACGGTCCCCCGCGCCGGGGGAGCACCGCGCGCAGGGGGCGCCGCGGGACGCCGCCGGCACGCTGCGTTGACGGTCGGTCACGCAGCCGAAGCGTATGCCCTGCGCCGCCGCGATGACGCCGATGGCCACGCCGGGGTGTCACCGCGCTCCCCTGCCCCCCCGGCACCCCCCGCCGCCGTCGCCCCGTGAGCCAACTCCCGTACCCGCGCCGCTGTATGCTCGCGAACACACGTGCGAGGCGTCGAACGCTGACGTACTGCGCACCCACAGCCGCATACAGGGGGAACAGTGCCCGAACGGCACCATCGGCCGGCGAGTCTGGGGAGAGCCGCCGCCATCACCACCGCGCTCGGCGTCACGGCGGGCCTCGTCCTGCCCGCGCTCGCGCCCGCGCCCGCGTACGCCGTCACCGGCGGGGTCACCATCGCCGCGCCCGACGCCGACGTCGACCGCCGGCTCACCGTCGTGACCAGCGCCCGCCTCGGCGCCGTGTACCAGGAGGAGGGCACCGACGGCTACGTCTGGGTCGGCAGCGGCAAGACCGTCCCGGCGCTGCGGGGCGTGCCCCCGGAGTCCTTCTTCTTCACCAGCGACTACGACAACTGGGTCTTCTACCGCACCACCGCCGACGACGGCCGCACCCGCGTCGTCCGGCTCAAGCTGGACGACGGCACCTCCTCGGCCCTGACCCTGCCCGGCGGCTACGAGCACGCCCGGGTCAGCAACGGCCTGGTGCTGGCCTCCCGGCAACTCGACGACGGCACCCGCGAGTACCGGGTCGTCCGGGGCAGGGACGGCGGCACGGTCTACGACGTCCCGGTGCACCTGCCCGCGGGCGCCACGGCCGAGACGGAACCCGAGATCCTCGCGGGTGAGGGCGTCGACTTCATCGTCCGCTACCGGCAGGACGGCCGGGCCGCCTACGGCATCGTCAACGGCATCAGCGGCGCGGTCACGCCCCTCCAGGTGACCGGGCCGGCGAGCAGCTTCCGGATGAACCGTTCCTGGGTGTCGTGGTACACCCGCGAGGGCGAGGCCGGGATCCGGATCAGGGCGCGCTCCAGCGCGGGCGGCGCCCCCGGCGTGCGGACCGTGCCGACGTCGGCCCCGGACGCGGAGGTCACCTCCTTCCTCGTCGGCGACCACCTGCTCTGGTACGAGGGCTCCGGCGGGCCGCTGTACAACCTGACGCTCGGCCCGGACGCCGCGCCGGTGCTGGCCGACGTCGAGGGGGCATGGCAGTTCGGCGACGAGCTGACCGTGCTCGGCCGGGCCGCCCCGGACGGCCCGCGCACCCTCTACTTCGTCTCCGTGGACGGCAACGGCAAGGTCGCGGCCACGCCCCGGCACACCGTGACACCCGTCCACCACGACGGCACGGTCGGCGCCCTCGGCCTGGACCGCGGTACCGTCCGCTTCCTCAACACGCTGCGCGGCACCGCCACGTTGCACGGCCAGGACATCGGCACCGCCCTCACACCGGCCGGCGGGGCACCGCTGACGCCGGCCGCCACCGCCGCCGGCAGCGGCCCGGGCCGCTTCGCCGACGGCGGCGACGAGGGCCTCGCCCAGCTGGCCACCGACCCGGCCACCGGCAAGGACGTCCTCACCACCGCCGACGACCCGGACGGGAACATCGCGCTGCCCGCCGCCGACGGCCGGATCCTGGACGTCTCCCCGCAGTACGTGCTGTACCGGGGAGGCGGCAAGCAGTACGTGGTGGACATCGCCGCCGGCAGGATCGTCCGCGAACAGCAGGCGCAGGCCGCCGCGCTCGACTACAGCACGCTGTGGACGCCGTCCGCCACGGCCGGCCAGATCGTCGGCACCAGCCTGCGCACCGGCAGGACGGTCGGCACGCTGCCCACGGACGACGGTTGCGTCCCGAACGACCTGCGCGCCAACGGCACGCTCCTGTACTGGAGTTGCGCGGGCCGGAACAAGGCCGGGATCGTCAAGCCAGCGCAGCCCGGATACAGCTACCAGGCCCCGGTCGGCGACGTCCTGCTCGGCGACGGCTTCTTCGCCGTCCACGACCCCGCGGCGAAGGCCATCCGGCTGACCCGGCTGTACAACGACGTGGCCGACCACCTCGATCCGATCGCCGGCGTCGCCACCACGGCGGCGGCCGACACCCGCGGTGTCACCTGGACCGTGGACCGCCGCTCCAACAAGGTGGCCTACCTGGACGCCGACCAGACCGTCCACGTCGTCGGCGCCTACGGCGAGACCTGGACGCCGGCCCGGCTCACCGTGCCCGACTCCGTCGCCCCCGCCTCGTTCGCGGCGGCCGGCGGCAGCGCCCGGTGGAACGGCCGTTGGTGGCTGTCCAAGCCCGCCGCGTCCTGGAAAATCACCGTGAAGAGCGCCGCCACCGGGGCCGTGCAGCGCACCTGGCAGGGCGGCGCCGCCCGCAGCTCGGTGCGGGTCGCCTGGGACGGCCGGAGCGAGACCGGCGCCCTCGTGCCCAACGGCGCGTACACCTGGACGCTGTCCGCCGCCCCCGCCGACGGCACCGGGGCCGCGCTGTCCGCCACCGGCACCGTCCGCGTCTCCGGCGCCGCGGCCGTACGGCGCGACCACGCCGGCTCCGACGGCATCGGCGACCTGTTCACCCTCGACTCCTCCGGCTCCCTGGCCATCCACAAGGGCGACGGCAAGGGCGGCCTCTCCGGCAAGGTCTCCGCCTCCGGCTGGCCGCTCTCGGTCAAGGCCGCCCCGGTCGGCGACCTCGACGGCGACCGCTGCAACGACGTCCTGGTCCGCTTCTCGGGCGGTACGCTGCGCGCCTACCGGCCCGGCTGCGGCAAGGCCCTCACCACGTCGACGCCGTACACCTCGCTGGGCAGCGGGTTCGACCAGTACGACGTCCTGGCCTCACCGGGTGACGTCACCGGCGACGGGCGTGCCGACCTGATCGCGCGCGACGCCCGCACCGGCGCGGTGTACCTGTACAAGGCGACCGGCACGGGCAAGCTGTCCACGCGGGTCAAGCTGTACGCGGACTGGCGGACCTACAAGAAGGTCGTCGGCGCGGGGGACCTCGACGGCGACGGCCGCGGCGACCTCCTCGTCCAGGACCGGTCGAACACCCTCTGGCGCTACAACGGCACCGCGTCGGGCACCTTCACCGCCCGTACCAAGGTCGCCGCCGACTGGGGCGCGTCCTACAACGCCGTCGTCGGCGCGGGCGACCTCACCGGTGACGGCAAGGCCGACCTCGTGGCACGCGACAGCTCCGGCACACTGTGGCGCGCCAACGGCAACGGCAAGGGCTCCTTCGGCGCCCGCACGAAGATCGCCACCGGCTGGGGCGGCTACAAGGGCGTCTTCTAGGCCGTGTCTTTCGGATCAGCCCGACTCCGGGGTGCGGTTCGTTGGTGGTGCCGGTGAGCGGGGCTTGGTGCGTGCAGCTGCAAGGCGGAGG
>NZ_JBEYCX010000045.1:0-14806 GCF_040632975.1 Streptomyces sp. NPDC013455
CCGCTCCAGGAGGGCCTGCTCTTCCACCACCTCCTCGCCGAGGGCGGCGAGGACGCCTACGTCATGCGCGCCGTCCTGGAATTCGACGAGCGGGAGCGTGCGGACGCGTTCACGGCCGCCCTCCAGCAGGTCGTGAACCGGCACGACATCTACCGGACCTCGTTCGTCTGGGAGGGCCTGCGCGAGCCGGTCCAGGCCGTGTGGCGCCGTGCCACCCTGCCCGTCACCGAGGTCGCCCTCGACCCGCACGGCACCGACCCGGTGGCCGAGCTGATCGCCGTCGGCGGCGCCTCGATGGACCTGAGCCGGGCCCCGCTCCTGGACGCCCATGTCGCCGCCGACCCCGGCGGCGACCGCTGGCTGGTCCTCGTCCGGATGCACCACACGGTCCGCGACCACACCGCGCTCCAGGTGGTCCTCGACGAGGTGCGGGCCTTCCTCGCGGGCCGGGGCGCCGAACTGCCCGCACCGCTGCCGTTCCGCGACTTCGTCGCCCAGGCGCGCGGCGGAGCCGACCGGGCCGGACACGAGCGCTACTTCGCGGAACTGCTCGGCGACGTCACCGAGCCCACCGCCCCCTACGGGATGGCGGACGTGCGCGGCGACGGTGCCGACACCGTCCACGCAGTCGTACCGTTCCCCCCGGAGCTGGACCGGCGCCTGCGCGCGGTCGCACGCCGTCTGGGCATCAGCACGGCGACCGTCCTGCACGTCGCCTGGGCGCGGGTCCTCGCCGCCGTCAGCGGCCGCCAGGACGTGGTGTTCGGATCGGTCCTGTACGGACGGCTGAACGCGGGCGCCGGAGCCGACCGCGTGGCCGGCCCGTTCATGAACACCCTGCCCGTGCGCGTACGGACGGCGGAACGGGGCGCGCTGGCGGCGGTCTCCGCGATGCGCGGCCAGCTCGCGGAGCTGCTCGAGCACGAGCACGCGCCGCTGGTCGTGGCGCAGCGCGCCAGCGGTATCACCGGCGACACCCCGCTGTTCACGTCCTTCCTCAACTACCGGCGCAACCCGGGCCGTGCCGCCGACGAGGGCATGGACGGGGTGCGGCTCCTGTCGGTGCGCGAGCGCACCAACTACCCGCTGGTGGTCCTGGTCGACGACTACGGCGACCGTACGGAGGTCGCGGTCGACTCCGTCGCGCCCATCGACTCCCGCGCGGTCGGCGTCCTCGTGCGCACCGCCACGCAGCACCTGGTGTCCGCGCTGGAGGCCACGCTCGACGGTGGCCCCGACGTGCCGCTCGGCGCGATCGAGGTCCTGCCCGAGGACGAGCTCCGCCGGGTGCTGGTGGAGTGGAACGACACGGCGTGTGCGACCCCGGCCGGGCTGGTGCACGAGGTGTTCGAGCGGCAGGCGGCCCGCACTGCGGAGGCCGCCGCCGTCGTCAGCGAGGGCACGGAGGTCTCGTACGCCGAGCTGGACGCGCGGGCGAACCGGATCGCGCACTACCTGATCGGTCAGGGGATCGGCGCCGATGCGGTGGTGGGTCTGTGCCTGCCGCGGGGCGTGGACATGATCGCGGCGATCCTGGGCGTGTGGAAGGCGGGCGCGGGCTACCTGCCGATCGATCCGGGGCAGCCTGCCGACCGCGTGGCGTTCATGCTGCGGGACAGCGGTGCGGCGCTGGCGCTGACGACCGAGGAGATCCTGGACGAGCTTCCGGCCGGCCGCTCTCGTCTGGTGGCGATCGACGACAGGTTCGTACAGATGCAGCTCGCGGCCGCATCGAGCGAGACCCCCGGCCGCTCCGTCGACCCGCGGTCGCTCGCGTACGTCATCTACACCTCGGGTTCGACCGGTCAGCCCAAGGGCGTCGCCGTCACGCACGGCGGCCTCGCGAACTACTTCTCCTCCGTCCCGGAACGCGTCGGATTCGGCCGCCACGGCGCCCGCTACGCCCTGTTGCAGGCGCAGGCCACCGACCTCGGCAACACCGTGGTCTTCGCCAGCCTCGCCAGCGGGGGCGAGCTGCACATCCTGGAGGAGGGCGCCGTCACGGACCCGGTCGCGGTCTCCGCGTACCTCGCCGAGCACCGGATCGACCACGTCAAGGCCGTACCCTCGCACCTTGCGGCGCTCTCCGCCGCCGGCGGCGTGGAGGGAGTCCTGCCGACGGGGTCCCTCGTCCTCGGCGGCGAGGCCGCGTCCCCGCTCTGGCTGCGGGAGATGATCACCGCCGCCGGTGAGCGCGGCATCCACAACCATTACGGGCCCACCGAGACCACCATCGGAGTGGCGACCACCCGGCTCACCGCCGACCGCGTCACCGACGGTCCCGTCCCGGTCGGCACCCCGGTCGCCAACACCCGCTTCTACGTCCTGGACGAGCGGCTGCGGCCGGTCGCGCCTGGCGTCGTCGGCGAGCTGTACGTCGCCGGGGCCCAACTGGCACGCGGCTACGTGCGCCGGGTCGGGCTGACCGCCGAGCGGTTCGTCGCCAGCCCCTTCGAGCAGGGCCGGCGGATGTACCGCACCGGCGACCGGGCCAAGTGGACGGCGGACGGCGAGGTGGTCTTCCTCGGTCGCGCCGACGACCAGGTCAAGATCCGCGGCTACCGGATCGAGCCCGGCGAGGTCCAGGGCGTGCTGACCGGCCACCCGCTGGTCGCGCAGGCCGTGGTGGTCGCCCGCGAAGACACCCCGGGCGACCGGCGCCTGGTCGCCTACGTCGTGCCGGACGACCGGCACGACGTAGGCGATGAACTCACGGGTGACATCAGGCGGTTCGCGGCCCGGCGGCTGCCCGAGCACATGGTGCCGTCCGCGGTCGTCGTCCTCGACGCCCTTCCCCTGACCGGCAACGGCAAGCTGGACCGCAAGGCCCTGCCCGCCCCCGACTTCGCGGCCATCGCCGGGGCGGGCCGTCCCCCGGCCGACGTGCGGGAGGAGATCCTGTGCATGGCCTTCGCCGAGGTGCTCGGCCTGGAGAGCGTGGGCGTCGACGACGACTTCTTCGAGCTGGGCGGACACTCGCTGGTGGCGGTGCGCCTGGTCGAGTTCCTGCGCCGGTGCGGTGTCTCCATCTCCGTGCGCACGCTGTTCGACCACCCGACCGTCGCGTCCCTCGCGGCATCCGCCGGTACGGAACAGGTCGTCGCCCCGGACAACCTGATCCCGGCCGGCGCCACCGAGATCACCCCTGAGATGCTGCCGCTGGTCGACCTATCCGCCGACGAGGTCGCCACGGTCGTGGCCACCGTCGAGGGCGGCGCGGCCAACGTCGCGGACGTCTACCCGCTGGCTCCGCTCCAGGAGGGCCTGCTCTTCCACCACATGCTGGCGGACGGCGGCGACGACGCGTACGTGATGCCGGCGGTCCTGGAGTTCGACTCGCGCGCGCGGCTCGACGCCTTCGTCGACGCCCTGCGGCGCGTGGTGGACCGGCACGACATCTACCGGACCTCCTACGCATGGGAAGGGCTGCGCGAGCCCGTACAGGTGGTGTGGCGCCGCGCCGCGCTGCCCGTCACGGAGGTCGCCCTGGACCCGCACGGCACCGACCCGGTCGCCGAGCTGGTCGAGGCCGGCGGCGCGCGCATGGAGCTGGGCCGGGCCCCGCTGCTCGACCTGCACGTCGCTGCCGTTCCCGGCACCGACCCGGAGCGCTGGTTCGCGCTGATCCGCGCCCACCACATGGTGCGCGACGGCACCGCTCTGGAGGTGCTCCTGGAGGAGGTGACGGCGTTCCTCGACGGGCGGGGCGACCAGCTGCCCGAGCCGCTGCCGTTCCGCACCTTCGTCGTCCAGGCCCGCGGCGGCGTCGAACGGGCCGAGCGCGAGCGGTACTTCGGCGAACTGCTGGGCGATGTCACCGAGCCCACGGCCGCGTTCGGGCTGGTGGACGTGCGCGGCGACGGCGCCACCCTGGAGCGGGCGCGCATCTCGGCCGCCCCCGAGCTGAGCGCGCGACTGCGGGACGTGGCGCGGCGCGCGGGTGTGAGCGCGGCGACCGTGCTGCACGTCGCCTGGGCCCGCGTCGTCGCCGCCGTGTCCGGCCGCGACGACGTGGTCTTCGGCACGGTCCTGTTCGGGCGCATGAACGCGGGTGTGGGCGCCGACCGGGTGCCCGGACCGTTCATCAACACGCTTCCGGTGCGCGTGCCCACCACCCGGCTCGGCGCGCTGAGCGCCATCACCGCCATGCGCGGCCAGCTGGCGCGCCTCCTGGAGCACGAGCACGCGCCGCTGGTGGTGGCGCAGCAGGCCGCCGACCTGACGGGTGACGCCCCGCTGTTCACCGCCTGCCTCAACTACCGGCGCAGCATCGGCGAGGACCTGGACGCGCGCTGGAACGCGTCCCTGCCGGGCACCAAGCTGCTGTTCACGCGTGAACGCACCAACTACCCGCTCGCGCTGCTCGTCGATGACGACGGGGAGGGCATCGAGCTGATCGTCGACGCGGTCGCCCCGATCGACCCGGAGGCGGTCGCCGCCCTCGCGCACACCGCCGTCGAACAACTGGTGCGAGCCGCCGAGAACGCTTTGGACGGCGGGCCCGACCTGCCGCTGAGCGCCGTCCAGGTGCTCGGCGAGGCCGAGCGCCGCCGGGTGCTCGCCGAGTGGAACGACACCGCGGCCGAGGTGCCGCCCGCGGTGGTGCCCGAGCTGTTCGCGGCGCGCGTGCGGGCGACGCCCGACGCGGTTGCCGTGGCGTCCGACGGCGCCGAGCTCACCTACGCGGAGCTGGACGCGCGGGCCAACCGGCTGGGCCGGTTCCTGATCAGCCATGGCGTGGGACCCGAGTCCGTGGTCGCGGTCGTGCGGGAGCGCGGCGTCGATCTGATCGTCACCCTGCTCGGTGTCCTCAAGGCCGGCGGCGCCTATGTGCCGGTCGATCCGGAGTACCCGGCGGATCGCATCGCCTTCATGGTGCGGGAGTCCGGCGCGGCGGCCGTCCTGACCTCGGCGCGGTGCGCGCCCGCGGTACCGGCCGCGACCGGTGCGCCCGTGCTGGTACTCGACGCGCCGCCGCTCGCGGCGGAGGTCGAGGCGCTTCACGGCGGTGCCGTGACCGACGCGGAACGGAGCGCGCCGCTGCGGCCCGCCCACCCCGCGTACATGATCTTCACCTCGGGCTCGACGGGCGTGCCCAAGGGCGTGGTGGTCACGCACACCGGCATCGCCGGCCTGGTGGCCGCGCAGATCCAGCGGCTCGACGTCAGCGCCGACAGCCGGGTTCTGCAGTTCGCCTCGCCGGGCTTCGACGCGGCGACCTGGGAGCTGGTCATGGCGCTGTGCTCGGGCGCGCGCCTCGTGGTCGCCCCCGCCGGGACGCTGCTGCCGGGCGGCGGGCTCGCCGAACTCGTGGCGCGCCACGGGGTCACGCACGCCACGCTGCCGCCCGCCGTCCTGTCCGTACTGGAACCCGATGACCTCGCCCCGGTCACCACGCTGGTGTCGGCCGGTGAGGCGCTCGGCGCCGAACTCGTGGCGCGCTGGTCGCACGGCCGCCGCTTCGTCAACGCCTACGGCCCGACCGAGACGACGGTGTGCGCGACGATCTCCGACGCCCTGCGCGAGGACGACGACCGGCCCGGCATCGGCACACCGATCACCCACACCCGGGTGTACGTCCTCGACGACAGCCTCACCCCGGTCCCGGTCGGCGTCGACGGAGAGCTGTACGTCGCGGGCGCCGGGCTCGCGCGCGCCTATGCGGGCCGCCCGGCCCTGACCGCGGAACGGTTCGTGGCCTCGCCCTTCGACGGGGCGGGGGAGCGGATGTACCGCACCGGCGACCGGGTCCGCTGGACCGCGGACGGCCGACTGGCGTTCGCCGGCCGCGCCGACGACCAGGTCAAGATCCGCGGCTTCCGCGTCGAGCCGGGCGAGGTCCAGGCCACCCTGGCGGCGCACCCCGGCGTCACCCAGGCCGCCGTCGCGGTCCGAGACGCCGGCCCGAGCGGCAGGCGGCTGGTCGGCTATGTCGTGCCCGACCGGACCGGCGACCCCGAACTCGAACTGGAAGTGCGGAAGTTCGCCGAGACGCGACTGCCCGAGCACATGGTGCCGTCCGCGGTCGTCGTACTCGACGCCCTGCCGCTGACGGCCAACGGCAAGGTGGACCACAGGGCCCTGCCCGACCCCGGACCCGCCGTCGGCGCGGGCCGCGCGCCCACCACCGACCGGGAAAGGGTCCTGTGCGCGGCATTCGCCGAGGTGCTCGGCCTGGAGAGCGTGGGCCTCGACGACGACTTCTTCGCCCTCGGCGGGCACTCCCTGCTCGCCGCCCGCCTCACCGGCCGACTGCGCACGGTGCTCGGCCTCGAGGTGCCCCTGCGGGTGCTCTTCAGGGCGCGGACGGTGTCCGGCCTCGTACGACAGCTTGGAACTGTGAGCTCTGCTAGGCCCGCGCTGCGGCCGATGCGTACCCAGGAGGAGTCCTGATGATTCCGTTGTCATTCGCGCAGCGTCGGCTGTGGTTCATCTCCCAGTTGGAGGGCCCGAGCCCGGCCTACAACATCCGGGTCGCGCAACGGCTGAGCGGCGCGGTGGACCGCGCGGCGCTGGAGGCGGCCCTGCGGGACGTGATCGGCCGCCACGAGATCCTGCGCACCGTCTACGGTGTCGCGGCCGGCGAGCCCTACCAGCGCATCCTCAAGGCCGCGGACCTCGACTGGCGGCTGGCGGCGGTCGACGTCGCCCCGGACGACCTCGACGGGCAGATCGCCGCCGCCATCGGGTACGCCTTCGACCTCACCACCGAAGTGCCCGTCCGAGCCTCGCTGTTCACGACCGCGCCCGACGAACACGTGCTCGTCATGGTCGTCCACCACATCGCGGGCGACGGCTGGTCGATGGGCCCGCTGGCCCGCGACCTGTCCACGGCCTACGCGGCGCGCGTGAACGGCGCGGCCCCGGCGTGGAAGCCGCTGGCCGTGCAGTACGCGGACTACACCCTGTGGCAGCGCGAACTGCTCGGCGACGAGAGTGACCCCGAGAGCCTGTTCTCCCGCCAGACCGCCTACTGGCGCCAGGCGCTGGCGGACGTGCCGGAGGAGCTGGAACTGCCGTACGACCGGACGCGTCCGGCCGTACTCGGCCACCGTGGCCACACCGTCCCCTTCGAACTGCCGGCCCGGGTGCACGCGCGCCTCGCGGAGGTCGCGCTCGCCGAGGGCGTGACCCTGTTCGCCGCGCTCCAGGCCGCCCTCGCCGTGACGCTGTCCCGGCTCGGCGCGGGCACCGACATCCCGATCGGCTCCGTCAACGCGGGCCGCGGCGACGAATCCCTCGACGACCTGGTCGGCTTCTTCGTCAGCACCCTCGTGGTCCGCACCGACCTGTCGGGCGACCCGACGTTCCGCGAACTCCTCGCCCGGGTGCAGGAGGCGAGCCTGTCGGCATTCGAGCACCAGGACGTCCCCTTCGAGAAGCTGGTCGAGGAACTCGCCCCGACCCGCTCGCTGGCCAGGCACCCGCTGTTCCAGATCATGCTGATGCTCCAGAACACCGGCGAGGCGGCGTTGCGGCTGCCCGGAATCCAGGCCGACCCCGTGCCGACCGGAAACTCCGCCGCCAAGTTCGACCTGGAGATCGGCATCGGCGAGACGTTCGACGCCGACGGCACCCCGGCCGGGCTGCGCGGCACCGTCAACGCGGCCGCCGACCTGTTCGACGCCGAGTCCGTCCAGTGGATCGCCGAGCGGCTCGCCCGCGTCGTCGAGGCCCTCGCCGACGCCCCGGACACCCGGATCGGCGACGTACGGACGCTGGACGACGCCGAACTGCACCAGGTGCTGCACGAGTGGAACGACACCGGGACCAAGGTTCCGGCCGCCACCTTGCCGGAGTGCTTCGAGGCCCAGGCGGCCCGCACGCCCGACGCGGTCGCCCTCGTCGACGGCGAGGACACCCTCACCTATGCGGAACTCGACGCCCGCGCGAACCGGCTCGCCCGCCTGCTCGTGGACCGGGGCGTCGGCCCCGAGTCCGTCGTCGCCGTCCAGATGGAGCCCGGAGCGGACCTGGTGGCCGCGCTGCTCGCCGTGGTCAAGGCCGGGGGCGCCTATCTGCCGGTCGACCCGGAGTACCCGCAGGAGCGCATCGCGTACATGCTCGCCGACGCCCGGCCCGTGTGCGTGCTCACCAGCGTGGCCTGCGCCCCCGCCCTGCCCGGGTCGACGGACGCCGCGATCCTGGCCGTCGACGACGCCCCTGTACGGGAGGAACTCACCCGCCTCGACGCGGCGGACCCCACCGGCGCCGGGCGCCCGGCGCCGCTCCTGCCCCAGCATCCCGCGTACATCATCCACACCTCGGGCTCGACCGGCCGCCCCAAGGGCGTCGTCGTCAGCCACCAGGCCCTGGTCAACCACCTGTACGCGGCCGCCGAGCGCGTCCCGCTCGGCATGGGCGACCGCCTGGTGGCCGTGACCACGGTGTCCTTCGACATCGCCGCCCTCGAACTGTTCCTGCCCCTCGTCTCCGGCGCCGCCGTCGTGCTCGCCCGGCGCGAGACGGTCCGTGACCCCAAGGCCCTCCTCGACCTGGTCCGCACCAGCGGCGCGACCGCCCTGCAGGCCGTGCCGTCCCTGTGGCGGGCGCTCCTCGACGCCGGCGACTGGCCCCCCGCGGTGCGCGCCCTCGTCGGCGGCGAGGCCCTGCCCGAGGAACTGGCCGCGCGGCTGCACGCGCTCGGCGTGCCGGCGGTGAACCTGTACGGGCCCACCGAAGCCACCATCTGGACCACCTCCGCCGAGATCGGCGAAGGCCCCGTCGTCATCGGCAGCCCCTTCGCGAACACGCGCGCCTACGTGCTCGACGCCCGGCTGCGCCCCGTTGCCCCCGGCGCGACGGGTGAGCTCTACCTCGCGGGCGCCCAGCTGGCGCGCGGCTACCTGGGCCGCGCGGGCCTGACCGCCGAACGGTTCGTCGCCTCCCCGTTCCTCCCCGGCGGGCGGCTGTACCGCACCGGGGACCTCGCACGCTGGCGCCCCGGCGGGGTGCTCCAATGCCTGGGCCGCACCGACGGCCAGGTCAAGGTCCGCGGCTTCCGGATCGAGCCGGGCGAGATCGAGGCGGTCCTCGAACGCCACGCCCGGGTCGCCCGTGCCGCCGTCGTCGTCCGCGAGGACACCCCGGGCGACGCTCGCCTGGTGGCCTACGTGACCACCGCGGGCGGCGAGGAGGAACCGGACGCCGCTGAGCTGCGGGCCCACGTCGGAGCCGGCCTGCCGGGCCACATGGTGCCGTCCGCGGTGCTGGTGCTGGACGCGCTGCCGCTGACGGCGAACGGCAAGCTCGACCGCAAGGCGCTGCCCGCGCCCGAGTACGCGGTGGGTGCGGGCCGGGGCCCGGCGGACCTGCGCGAGGAACTGCTGTGCGCGGTCTTCGCCGAAGTGCTGGGCCTGGAACGGGTGGGCGTCGACGACGACTTCTTCGCCCTGGGCGGCCACTCGCTGCTGGCCGTCGAACTCATGGACCGGATCACGGCCGCCCTGGGCATCGACGTGCCCGTGCGGGCGCTGTTCCAGACCCCGACCCCGGCCGGGCTCGCCGCCTCGGCGGGCACGGCCCCCGCCCCCGTACCGCCGAACCTCCTCCCGGCGGACGCGACCGCGATCACCCCCGAGATGCTGCCGCTGGTCGACCTGACCGCCGCCGAACTCGCCGCGGTCGTGGCCACCGTGGACGGCGGCGCCGCCAACATCGCCGACGTCTACCCGCTGGCTCCCCTCCAGGAGGGACTCCTCTTCCACCACCTGCTCGCCGACGGCGGCCAGGACGCCTACGTCCAGCCCACGGTCCTGGAATTCGACTCGCGCGGCCGGCTCGACGCGTTCACCCAGGCCCTGCGCCAGGTGGTGGAGCGGCACGACATCCTGCGTACCGCCGTCGTCTGGGAGGGCCTGCGCGAGCCGGTCCAGGTCGTGTGGCGCCGCACCACCCTGCCCGTGGAGGAAGCCGCCTTGGACGCCCGGGGCGGCGACCCGGTCCGGCAGCTGCTCGCCGTCGGCGGCGCCGCGATGGACCTGTCCCGGGCCCCGCTGCTCGGCCTGCACATCGCGGCCGACCCCGCGGGCGGCCGCTGGCTGGCCCTGGTCCGGGCCCACCACATGGTGCAGGACCACACGGCGCTCGAAGCCGTACTCCACGAGGTACGCGCCTTCCTCGACGGGCGCGGCGCCGAACTCCCCGAGCCCACGCGCTTCCGCGACTTCGTGGCCCGCGTGCGCGGCGGCCTCGAACGCGCCGGACACGAGCCGTACTTCGCGGAGCTGCTCGGCGACATCACCGAGCCCACCGCTCCCTACGGCCTGGTGGACGTACGAGGCGACGGCGCCGGCTCGTCCCGCGCCCGCACCCCCCTCGCGCCGCACCTCGGCGCGCGCCTGCGGGACGTCTCCCGCAGCGTGGGCGCGAGCCCCGCCACCGTCCTGCACCTCGCCTGGGCCCGGGTCCTCGCCGCCGTCAGCGGCCGCGACGACGTGGTGTTCGGCACCGTCCTGTCCGGCCGCACGAGCGCCGTCGGCGGCGCCCGCCAAGCCCCCGGCCCGTACGTCAACATGCTGCCCGTGCGCGTACGCACCGGCGAACTCGGCGCCCTGGCCGCCCTGTCCGCGCTCCGTGAGCAACTCGCCCGGCTCATGGAGCACGAGCACGCGCCGCTCGCCATGGCCCAGCGGGCCGGCGGTGTCACGGGCGACACGCCCCTGTTCACCTCCCTGTTCAACTACCGGCGCGGCACCGCGGGCGGCAGGACGGACGGCGGCGGCCTCGACGGCATCCGCACCCTCTTCGCCCAGGAGCGCTCCAACTACCCGCTCGCCGTCTCCGTCGACGACGACGGCGACGCGCTGTCGCTCGCCGTGGACGCCCGAACCCCCGTCGACCCGCACGCGGTCGGCGCCCTCCTGCACACCGCGCTCGCCGGTCTCCTCAACGCCCTCGACGCGGCCGCCGACGGCGCCGCGGACCGGCCGCTGACCGACATCCCGGTCCTGGACGAGGCCCAGCAGCACCGCATCCTGGCCGAGTGGAACGACACCGCCGCCGAGGTGCCGCCCGCCACCTTCCCCGAACTGTTCGAGGCCCAGGCCGCGCGCACCCCCGACCAGGTGGCCGTCGTCGCCGACGGCGACACCCTCAGCTTCGCCGAACTGGACGCGCGCGCCAACCAGGTCGCCCGGCTGCTCGCCCTCCGGGGCGTCGGGCCCGAGTCGGTCGTCGGCGTGTGCCTGGAGCGCGGCACCGGCCCGGTCGTCGCCCTGCTCGGCGTGCTCAAGGCCGGAGGCACCCACCTGCCCGTCGACCCCGGCTACCCGGCGGACCGCATCGCGTACCTGGTCCAGGACGCGGCGCCCTCCGTGATCCTCGCCACGACCGGCACGGCCGCGGCCCTGCCCGCCTCCGGCGCGACCGTGCTCGTCCTGGACGACGAGGCCACCGCCGCCGAGCTGAGCGGGCTCCCCGACGGCCCGCTCGGCACCGGGCTCCGCCCCGAGCACCTGGCGTACGTCATCCACACCTCGGGCTCGACCGGCCGTCCGAAGGGCGTCGCCGTACCGCACCGCGGACTCGCCAACCTCGCCGCCTTCCAGCGCGCCGGAACCCTCGCGCGCTCCGGGTCGCGCATGCGCGTGGCACTGACCTACTCCCTGTCCTTCGACGCCTCCTGGGAACCGCTGCTCTGGATGGCCGCGGGCCACGAACTCCACATCGTTCCCGACGACGTACGGCGGGACACCACCGCACTGGCGCGCTACACCGGCGACCGGCGCATCGACCTGATCGTGGTCACCCCCGTGCAGGCCGAACAGCTCCTCGACGAAGGACTCCTCGACGACTCCGCTCACCGGCCCCGCGCGCTGCTCCTCGGTGGCGACGCCGTCGGCAGCGCCCTGTGGGAGCGGCTGCGGGCGACCGACGGGACGCTGGGCCTCAACTTCTACGGCCCGACCGAGGCCACCGTCCACGTGCTCTGCCACGACACCGACCAGGGCGAGCGCCCACTGATCGGCCGCCCCCTGCCCAACACCCGCGCCTACGTCCTCGACGGCCGCCTCGGCCCCGTCGCCCCGGGCGTCGCCGGCGAGCTGTACGTGGCCGGCGCGGGCCTGGCCCGAGGTTACGTGGGCCGCGCCGCCCTGACCGCCGAACGGTTCGTCGCCAACCCCTTCGAGCCGGGCACCCGCATGTACCGCACCGGCGACCTGGTGCGCCAGGACGCCGAGGGCCGCATGGAGTACCTGGGCCGCGCCGACGACCAGGTCAAGATCCGCGGCTACCGCATCGAGCCCGGCGAGGTCGAGGCCGTGGCGGCCGCGCACCCCGGCGTCGCGCAGGCGGCGGTCGTCGCCCGCGAGGACGCCCCTGGCGACCGGCGCCTGGTCGCCTACGTCGTGCCCGCCGAGGACGCCGCCGACCTACCCCGTGCGGTACGCGAGTTCATCGCCGCACGGCTGCCCGAGCACATGGTGCCCGCGGCGGTGGTCGCACTGGACGCCCTGCCCCTGTCGGCCAACGGCAAACTCGACCGCGCCGCCCTGCCCGCGCCCGCGTACCCGGCGAGCGTGGGGCGCGGCCCCGCCACGCTCCACGAGGAACTGCTGTGCGCCGTGTTCGCCCAGGTCCTGGGCGTGCCCCGGGTCGGCGTCGACGACGACTTCTTCGCGCTCGGCGGGCACTCGCTGCTCGCCACCCGGCTGATCAGCCGGATGCGTACGGCCCTTGGCCTCGAGGTGCCGCTGCGGGCCCTGTTCGATACGCCCACGGTTGCCGGGCTCGCGGCCAGGCTCGAGGGTGCCGCGTCGGCCCGCACCGCGCTCGTTCCGATGGAGCGCCCCGAACAGATCCCCCTCTCCTACGCCCAGCGCCGCCTGTGGTTCGTGGGCCAGCTGGAGGGCCCGGGCGCGACGTACACCATCCCGGTGGCGCTGCGCCTTTCGGGCACCCTCGACCGGGACGCGCTCGGCGCGGCCCTGCGGGACGTGATCGGCCGGCACGAGGTGCTGCGCACCGTCTTCGACGTGGCGGACGGCGAGCCGTACCAGCGGATCACGGCCTTGGACGACCTGGCCTGGCAGCTCTCGGTGGCCGAGGTGGCCCCGGCGGAGCTGGACGAGGCGGTCGCCGGGGCGCTGGCGCGCCCCTTCGACCTGGCCGCCGAAGTGCCCGTCCGGGCCTGGCTGTTCAAAACCGCAACCGATGAGCACGTCCTCGTCATGGCCGTGCACCACATCGCGGGCGACGGCTGGTCGATGGAGCCGCTGGCGCGTGACCTGTCGGTGGCGTACGCGGCGCGGCGCGCGGGCCGGGCGCCCGAGTGGGAGCCGCTGCCGGTGCAGTACGCGGACTACGCGCTGTGGCAGCGGGAGCTGCTCGGCGACGAGCGGGTCGCGGACAGCGTGATCAGCCGCCAGGTCGCCTACTGGCGTCAGGCGCTGGCGGGCACGCCGGAGGAGCTGGTGCTGCCGACCGACCGCCCGCGGCCCGCCGTCCCCTCCCACCTGGGGCACAACATCCCCCTGGTGGTTCCGGCGGAGGTGCACGCCCGCCTCGTGGAGGTGGCGCGCGCCGAGGGCGTGACTCCCTTCATGGTGCTCCAGGCCGCCCTGGCGATACTGCTGTCGAAGATGGGTGCCGGCACGGACATCCCGATCGGCTCGGCGAACGCCGGGCGTACGGATGAGGCGCTGGACGACCTGGTCGGTTTCTTCATCAACACGCTGGTGCTGCGCACGGATCTGACCGGTGATCCGACGTTCCAGGAGGTCCTGAGGCGCGTACGGGAGACGAGCCTGTCCGCATTCGCCCATCAGGACGTGCCGTTCGAGAAGCTGGTGGAGGAGCTGGCGCCGACGCGTTCCCTGTCCCGGCACCCGCTGTTCCAGGTCATGCTGAAGGTGCAGAACACCGGTGAGGCGGTCCTCGACCTGCCGGGCGTGCGGGCCACCGGACTCCCGGCGGGCGCCTCGACCGCCAAGTTCGACCTGGACGCCTCGGTGTCGGAGGTCTTCGACGAGGCGGGCGTCCCGGCGGGCCTGCGCGGTTCGGTCGTCGCCTCGGCCGACCTGTTCGACGCGGCGACGGCCGAGCGGCTCGTGAACCGCTGGGTGCGGGCACTGGAGCGGCTGACCACCGAGCCGGAGCTGTCGCTGAGCGCGCTGGACGTGCTGGAGGAGACCGAGCGCGGGCTGCTCGCCGAGTGGAACGACACGGCCGCCGAGGTGGTCGCGGGTTCGCTGGTGGAGCTGTTCGAGGCGCAGGTGGCTCGTACGCCGGACGCGGTCGCGGTGGTCGCGGGCGAAGCGTCGCTGTCCTATGGCGAGTTGGAGCGTCGGGCGAACCGTCTGGCCCGCCATCTGGTGGCTCGGGGTGTTGGTCCTGAGTCGTTGGTGGGGGTGTGTCTGGAACGGGGGGCCGACCTGATCGTTGCGCTGCTGGCCGTGTTGAAGGCCGGTGGTGCGTATCTGCCGCTGGACCCGGAGTACCCGGCCGGCCGGATCGCGTTCATGGTCGAGGACGCGGCGCCCGTGGCGGTGCTGGCCTCGGCCGCGACGGCGGGTGTGCTGCCGCCGTCGGAGGTGCCGTTGGTGGTCGTCGACGACGCGGCGACGATGGCGGCGCTGGCGGGGTTGGATGCGGGGCCGTTGGGTGTGGTGGTGCGGTCGGAGCATCCGGCGTATGTGATCTATACGTCGGGGTCGACGGGGCGGCCGAAGGGTGTGGTGGTGTCGCATGGGGGTGTGGTGAGCCTGTGCGAGGGTCATGGCCGGACGGTGTTCGCCACGGGCGGGGGTGTGTTGCGGGTGGCGTTGACGACGTCGGTGTCTTTCGATGCGTCGTGGAACCAGCT
>NZ_JBEYCX010000046.1:0-13373 GCF_040632975.1 Streptomyces sp. NPDC013455
CGAGGTCCGTGGTGGCCGTCACCCGGGGAGCGTCCGGCACCCCGGCGGCCTGCTCCGCCAGCACCCGCGTCACCGCACGCAGCCGGTGGTCGTCCGCCGCTTCGTCGTACCGGTGCTCCTACGCCGGCTGGGGCGCCTGGTACGGCAGTCCGTAGCTGTCCGCGATCAGCGACAGCGAGGTGACACGCTCCCGCAGGCCGTGCGCGTTGGAAGCGAGCATGAGCTCGTCCGCGTCCGTCCGCTTCCGCAGGGCGTCGAGCCGGTCCCGCACGGTGTCGGGCGTGCCGTACACGGCGTTGTCGAGCCAGCCCGCGAGGATTTCCCGCTCCCGCGGGGTGAAGACGTGGGACCTGGCCTCCTCGGGGGTCGGGACGAGCCCCGGGTGCCCGGTCCGGAAGCGCACCGTGGTCAACGCCCCGGTGAGCGCCTGGTCGCGGGCCCGTTCCTCCGTCTCCGCGGCGAACGCGAAGACACCCACGATCGCGTAGGGCTCGGACAGCAGCGGGGACGGCCGGAACGTCGTCCGGTACAGGTCCAGCGCCGGGATCGTGTTGTGGGCCGCGAAGTGGTGCGCGAAGGCGAACGGCAGGCCCAGGTGGCCGGCGAGCCGAGCGCTGAAACCGGACGAGCCGAGGAGCCACACCGCGGGCCGCCGCGCCGAGGGCCCCTGGACGGGGCCCGGCACGGCGTGCACCCGGCGGTACGGGTGCCCGTCGGGGAAGTCGTCGTGGAGGAAGGCCAGCAGCTCGGCCACGTCCGCCGGGAAGGAGTCGCCGGTCGCCGCCCCGCCGGCCCGGCGCAGCGCCCGCGCGGTCACCTGGTCGGTGCCCGTCGCCCGCCCGAGCCCGAGGTCCACCCGGCCGGGAGCCATCGCCGCCAGCGTGCCGAACTGCTCGGCCACCACCAGCGGGGCGTGGTTGGGCAGCATGACACCCCCGGAACCGAGCCGGATCCGGGTGGTCTGCGAGGCCAGGTAGGCCAGGATCACCGCCGGGCTGCTGCTGGCGATGCCGGGCATCGAGTGGTGCTCGGCGACCCAGTAGCGGTGGAAGCCGCGCGCCTCCGCCAGCCGGGCGAGCCGTGCGGAGGTCCGCAGGGCCTCACCGGCGGTGTGGCCCTCGCCGACCGCCACCAGATCGAGGACGGAGAGCGGGACCGGAGCCCTGCCCCTGGCGGTGCCCCGCACCGGCTCGTGCGTCTGGTCGGCCATGTGGTGTCCCTCCGTGGTCGTGTGGTCGTGCGCGGAATCCGCTCCCGCCGATTCCGCGCGACGACCGGCACGAGCGGCTCGGGGAACTACTGCGGACGCGGCACCGCGGGCGCCGACCGGTCCCAGTAGCGGACCTCGTTGGCCAGCACCACGCCGTGGCTGGACACGTCGAGGACCATCCGGTCACCGTCCTCGATCCGGAACCCGTCGTGGTAGGTGGCCTTGTCCGCCCCCAGGAACAGGTAGTTGACCAGGCCCGGCCGGCGCAGCGCGGGGTAGGAGAACAGGTACTCCGTCATGTCCGGCACCCGGTGGAAGATGGAGTCGGCGCCGCACGAGAAGTCGCCGTACCACGCCTTGGCGCCGTCGCGTTCGATGGTGACGCTGCCCGTCACCCGCTCCGGCGGGGCGTCGAGGAAGAGGTACGGCGCGATGGACGTCTCGCACAGCTTCGCGTACGGCGTCCACGCCCACGGCTTCTGGAGGTGGAGGCCGATGTCGTTCAGGTCGTTGCCGAAGGTGTAGCCGGCGTAGTGCGGAACGCCCTGGTCGTCGTTGGCGTACACCAGCACCACCTCGGGCTCCTCCAGGAGCCAGACCGGGTCGGCCGGGGTGAGCAGCGGCTCCTCCGGCATGCGCAGCCAGGAGCCGAAGCCCTTGATGTAGTAGTTCGGCGGGATGAACTCCTCGTCCGGCTCCGGGGCGCGGTCGAACTTGGTGCGGTGCGTGCCCATGAAGCCGTTGATCAGGGAGTTGTCGCCGGCGGTCGGCAGCAGCGGGGGCAGGAACCGCAGGCCGGGGTCGTCGAGGGCCACCTCGGCCGGCGCGGATTCCCCGGTCACGGCCGGACCGAGGTCCTGCGGGCCGCTGCCCGCGACGAGGGCCGCGTGCAGCTGTCCGGCGGCCACCGGGTACAGCTCCAGGGGGCTGCCGGGCTGCGGCAGGCCGTGGCCCGCGTACCGCCGGCCTTGGTACTCGCACTCGAAGACGATCGACGTGCCTGTCGTGCCTGTCGTGCCTGTCGTGGCTGTCATGGTTGTCGGACCTCCTTGGAAAAGGGCGGGTGAGGGGTCGACGCGGCGGTCACTGCTGCGGCGTCGCCGGGCCGGCCGCACGCCGGCCGGGGAAGCCGTGCGCGCGGGCCGCGAGCACGACGGCGAGGACCGGCACCAGGAGAACCAGCACCGTCCAGGGGAACGCCTCGGCCCCGGCGGCCTCCAGCAGGAGGCCGCCGGCGATGCCGCCGCCGGCCATCGCGACGTTCCACAGCGTCACCAGGATGGCCTGGGCGGCGTCGGCCGCCTCTCCTCCGGCCTGGCCTGCGGCGGTCTGCAACAGCGTCGGCACCCCGCCCCAGCCCAGTCCCCACAGGGCGGCCGCGACGTAGACCAGGGCATCGGTGCCGGAGAAGGCACCCATGACCGCGACGGCGGCACCGACCAGCAGGGTGCTGGCGACGGTCAGGGTGCGCAGGTGGGCGTGGATGTAGGTGCCGACGGCCCAGATGCTGACCAGGCAGGCGACACCGAAGACCAGCAGGGCCGCGTCCACCTGGCCGCCCATGCCGATGTGGTCGAGATAGCTGGCGACGTAGGCGTAGAGGATGGTGTGGGCCAGCACGAAGACCAGGGTGACGAACAGCACCGGCGTCACACCCGGCACGTTCAGGGTCCGGCGCATCGGTATCTTGCCCGCGGCCTCCTGTCCGGGCTGGTCCGGTGCGGCCACCGCGATCCAGACGAGCAGGACGGCGGTCACCGCGGTGATGGCCCAGAAGGCGGCCCGCCAGGAGACCACCTGGCCCAGGAAGGTACCCGCCGGGACGCCCAGGGACAGGGCGACGGGAATGCCGGCCATGGCGATGGCGATGGCCCGGCCCTCCTGGTGGGGGGCGACCATACGGCGGGCGTAGCCGGCCAGCAGTGCCCAGGCCAGGCCGGCGGCGACACCGGCGACGAACCGGGCGGCCAGGGTCAGCGGGTAGTTCGCCGAGAAGGCGGTGACGGTGTTGGCCACGGCGAAGCCGGTCATCGCGGTCAGCAGCAGCCGCTTGCGCGGCCATTGGGCGGTGGCCGCGGACAGCGGGATGGCCGTGAGCACCGTCCCCAGCGCGTAGATGGTCACCGTCTGACCGGTGGCCGACTCGCTGGTGCCGAGGCTGGAGCTCATGTCGGGCAGCAGCCCGGCGGGCAGGGTCTCGGTGAGACTCGTGATGAACACCGCGACCGCCAGGGCGAGCAGTGCCGCCATCGGCATCTTCCGGTCGGCGGCCGACGTCGTGTCGGAGGCGAGCAGGGACGGGACGGTTGTGCCGGTGGACGGCTCGGCGCTGGTCATGGGATGCAGGAACCTTCGGTGTGAGGGTGGGGCCCGACGGGGATCAGGACTGCGGAACGCGGACGCCGGTGAGGTCGGCCAGAGCGGTGCCGAACTGCTCCAGGTTCTTCCGGATCCACGGCAGCGCCGGCGGGTCCGGCGCGGTGAGCGCGGCGGAGCGCTGCGCGTCGTCCTCGCCGTACAGGCGGCTGGTCGCGACCCGGATCCGCAGCGGGTCACCGGACTCGCCGAAGGCACCGGCCGGGAGCACGCCGACGCCGTGGCGCTCACCGAGGAACCGGACCAGGTCCGCCCCGCCGCTCACCCGGTGGGCCGCGGCCAGGCGGGCGCGCAGCGGCTCGAAGTCCGGGTAGAGGTAGCAGGTCGCGCGTACCGGTGCGAGCAGCGCCCCGGCGGCGGTCAGCCGGCCGGCCACCGCCCGCACCACGGTCTCGTGCAGCCGGCGGCAGGCCGCGATGTGCTCGGTGACCTCCGGTGGCTCGCCGAACGCGTACGCGGCCGCGGCCTGCATGGGCGCGGGCGGACTGGACCAGATCTGGCTGGCGACCGACACCAGGCGGCGGTGCAGGGCACGCCCCGCCTCGCTGTCGGGGAGCCTGGCCACACCCGTGCGCCAGCCCCCGACGGCCAGGTTCTTGGTGAGCCCGGTGGTGACGACGGTGCGCTCCGGGGCGTGCAGGGCCGGCGACTCGGCCGGCACCGCGGTGTCGTAGACGAGGTCGCAGTAGATCTCGTCGGAGACGATGACGAGATCGAGCTCCCGGGCGACGGCCGCGAGACGGCGCACCGTGTCCGGCGAGGCGACGGCGCCGGTCGGGTTGTCCGGCAGCGTCACCACCACGCACCGCGGGTCCCGGCCGGCGGCACGCGCCGCGGTGACGGCCGTGCGCAGCCGCTCCGGGTCGGGCACCCCGCCCTGGCCCGGCGCGATCGGCACGGGGAGGGGGCGGGACCCGACGAGCCGGGCCTGCGTCGCGTAGCTGACCCAGCTGGGTACGGGCACCACCACCCCGTCCCCGCCGATGGCGAGCAGCAGCGCGAACAGCAGGGGCTTGCTGCCCGGCCCGGCCACCACGAGCCCGGGATCGGTGACCAGGCCGCGCCGGCCCCAGTACCCGGCGGCCGCGGCACGCAGGGCGTGGCTGCCGGGCACGGGGCCGTAGGCGTTCTCGTGCGCGGCGGCGGCGAGCCGCTCCCGCAGCGCGGGCAGCACGGGCAGGCCTATCTCCCCGCCGGCCATCGGCAGGACCTGCTCCCCGGCTGCGCGCCTGCGGGCCAGGGCCTCGTCGGCGGCCAGGGTCGCCGACATGGGAATGGGCGGGGCGTCGGACATGACGGTCACTGCCCCCAGTCGCGCAGCTGGACCTCGACCATCTCAAGGGTCAGACGGCCGTCCCGGACGTCCTCGACGCGCAGGGTGAGCATGCACTCGGGGCAGGAGAGGGTCTCGCCCTGGACGATCGGCGGGACGGTCAGGTCGGTCTCGCACTCGGGGCAGGCGCCGGAGAGGGTGGCGCTGGACATGGGTGGGCTCCGTTCGGTGTGGGAGGGGTGCCAAAGGCTGCGGGTGCCGCGGTGCCGGTCGCTCGGAAGGCCGCGAGGTTTCCGGATCGGGCGAGCACCGATTCACTACCTTCCACCGAAACCCGGGGGAAGGGCAAAGGCTGCCCGGTCAAGAATGCGTGGCCGATTGTCAAGCAATGTCAAGACCGGGGGGAGTTGCAAGATTGGCCCGGTGGAACGTCAAGTTGCGTGGAATGCGCCGGGACCGGCCGTGCGCGGCAACTACTGTGCCGCCATGGACATTTACCCCCTGCCCCGGCTGGGGCTCGTCGTTCCTCCGGAAAACCCGATCGCCGAACCGGAGTTCCACCGCCTGATCGGTTCCGAGATGAATGTGTACACCTCGCGTTTCCCGCTCACTCCCGGAATGGGGGTGAAGGAAACGATGCTCAGCTACAACGACGTCCTCGCCGACATCATCGGCGCCTTCGGCCGTATGCGCCTGGACGCCGCCGTGGTGGCGTGCAACGCCTCGCACTACCTGCTCGGCCCGGACGGCGACCGTGCCTTCGTCACCGAGCTGTCGGAACGTTTCGGCTTCCCCGTGCAGTCGACCACGCAGGCGATCCTCGCCGTGTGCGAGGCGTTCGGCATATCCCGGCTCACCCTCGTCTCGCCCTACTGGCCCTGGCTCACGGACACCTCGGCCTCCTTCTGGGAGGAGGCCGGTGTCACGGTCGACCGCGTCGTCCTCGCCCCCGCCGTGCCGGGCCGCACGGAGGACGAGCACGACTTCGATCCCTACCGGGTGACGACCAGGACGATCCTCACGCAGCTGCGCGAGGCCGGCCTCCCCGACGAAGGCGCCGTCCTGTTCACCGGCACCGGCATGGGCACCCTGGCCGCCCTCGCCGAACTCGACCGCGAATTCGGCCGGACCACGCTCCTGACGTCCAACCTCGCGGCGGCCTGGTGGGCACGGCGCGCGGTGGGAGCCGCCGGCGCCGACGTGCACCCGCTCCTGGAGCGCCTGGAGCGCGTCGCGGCGCGCTGACCACGCCCCGCCCCCCTCTTTTCCGATCCGCGACCCACTACCAGGAGGCACAGCCGTGGCCGCCAACAGCCCAGCACAGACGTCCGATTCCCGCGTGGCCGTGGTGAGCGGCGGCGCGTCCGGGATCGGGGCGGCCGCCGCGGCCGCGCTCACCGCCCGGGGCGTGCGCGTCGCCGCTCTGGACCTGAAGCCGGAGGAGGTCGCCGCCCCGGCCGTCGGCATCGCCTGCGACGTCTCCGACGACACCTCCGTGCGCGCCGCCGTCGACGCGGTCGTCGAGCGCTTCGGCCGCATCGACATCGTCGTCAACAACGCCGGCATCGCCGCCCAGGGCACGGTCGCCGACAACGACGACGACGAATGGCGGCGGGTGCTGGACGTGAACGTCATCGGCATGGTCCGCCTGGCCCGCGCCGCACTGCCGTACCTGCGCAAGTCGCCCGCCGCCGCGATCGTCAACACCTGCTCGGTCTTCGCCTCGATGGGTGTGCCGCGGCGCGTCCTCTACTCCGTCTCCAAGGGCGCCGTCCACTCGCTGACCCTGGCGATGGCCGCCGACCACGTCCGCGAGGGCATCCGGGTCAACGCCGTCGCACCGGGCGCCGTCGACACCCCCTGGATCCAGCGCGTGCTGGCGAAGACCGCCGACCCGGAGGCGGAGCGGGACGCGCTGAACGACCGCCACCCGCTGGGGCGCCTGGCACGGCCCGAGGAGGTCGGCGAGGCCATCGCCTACCTGGCCACCTCCGCCTCCGGCACCACGGGCACGGTCCTCGCCGTCGACGGCGGGATCCACGACCTGCGCCTGTAGGCGCGGGACGGCAGCCGCGACCCGCGCCGGAGACGCGGGACGGCAGCCGCGACCCGCGCTCGAAGGTGCCGGGACCGCGCCGGGACCGTCCCCGCCGCCGGTACGGGCCGCGCTCCCACGTGATCACTGACGGCGAGTCGGCGGATCGTTAGTATGAGAACGCGCGGGCCCAGGCCGGACGGCAGTACCCGGCACACCGGGACCGGTCCTGGATCGCGTGGTGGTCATCGGTTTCGGGTAGTGGTGTCGCGTTTCGTGGGAGTGGCTGTGGTTGCGGGTCGTGTGGTGCGTTTTGACAGTGCGCGGGGTTACGGATTCATCTCCCCGGCGCACGGTGGTGAGGACGTCTTCCTCCATGTGAACGATCTGCTGATTCCGGAGGCGTACCTGCGCTCCGGTCTTCAGGTCGAATTCGAGATCGAAGAAGGGGAGCGGGGCCTGAAGGCCTCGTCCGTCCGACTCGCGGAAGGCGCCGAGCGGAGGGTGGCGGAACCGGTCCCGGGCGGGGGCGTCGGCCTCACGGGCGACGGCGAGCCGTTGTGCGACGTGCTCTCCCAGGAGGAGTTGACCAGGGAGATGACGGAACTGCTGCTGGCGGCGGCCCCGTCGCTCACCGGCGAGCAGATCCTCGCGATCCGGCGCCGCGTGGTCGACTTCGGCAAGCGTCACGGCTGGGTCGAGGACTGAGCCCGGGACGACGGGAACCGGTCCCCGCAGTGCCGGGGACCGGCGCCGTCGCGTGACCCGGCGGGCTCGGCCTTCCGCCGAGCCCGCCGCGCCGGCTCCAGGTGGAGCCGGACCCGTCTCACGCCGTCAGCGCTGCAGGGTCAGCAGGCCCGGACGGTAGGGAAGGAGACCGTAGTCGCCGCCGGAGGAGGGGCTGCGGCCCTGGTAGAGCAACTGCAGATGGCAGGGATCGACGGTCATGGTCTGGTCGGGGCTGGTGCGGATCAGTTCGCCGTGGCTGATGTCGTTGGTCCAGGTGGCGCCGCTGTTGGCCTTGCCGGCGAAGGGATTGCTCTCGGTCGCGGCCTGGGGTGTCCACGAGCCGCTCAGACTGGTGGCCGTGAACGAGCGGAAGTAGCGGCCCTGTGCGCCGATCGCCTCGACGATCATGAGGTAGCGGTTCTGGCCCTGGAGCTTGTACACCTGCGGGGCTTCGAACAGGTTGTTCGTCGTGTCGCTCATGACCACGGTCGAGTTGGTGCCGAAGCTGCCCGGGAAGTTGCCGATCGGCATGCTGGCCCGGTAGATCTTCCCGTTGTCGCCGGCGAAGAACAGGTACATGTTCGTCCCGTCGGCGATGAGCGTCTGGTCGATGGGTCCGGTTCCGGAGCCGGAGATGCTTCCGGAGAAGAGCACCTGCTCGGATGACCAGCCGTTCGGGTTGGTGGGGTCACTCGAGGTCCGGTAGGAGAAGGAGGACCCGCCCCACTGGTAGGCGAGCACCCAGATGTTCTTCGGCGCGAAGTAGAAGAGCGTGGGCGCGACGGTGGAATTCGCCATCGTGTTCTGGCTGGCCGAGGCCATGTCCGACCAGTTGGTGAACGGGCTGAAGTTCATGGAGCCCCAGCGCGTGCCCGTGTCGTGCGTCGTCGCATAGACGAGTTGCTTGCCGTTGTAGGGCACGACGGTGAAGTCCTTGAGCGAGACCCACCCCGACTTGGGCTGCGCCAGCGCGCCCGTCGATGACCAGCGGTATGTCGACGGAAGATCGCACGTGCCGGGGGTGTCGGCGCCGACCTTGACGAGCTGCCACTGCTGGTTGCTGCCGCCCCAGTCGTCGTACTGGACGACGTTCGCGTTGTCGGCGGTGGAGGCGCCCTGTACTTCGAGGGCCTTGCCGCTGTGGCGCGAGATGAGCCTCACGTAGCCGTCCGGGCTGTCGGCCAGCCGCCACTGCTGGTTGGTGGCGTTCAGGTCGGTCCACTGGACGATCGAACCGCCGTTCGCGGTGGACCAGTTGTAGACGTCCAGGACCTTGCCGGAGTGACGGGACTTGATGCGGTAGTAGCCGTCTCCGGAGTCGACGAACTGCCACTGCTGCTGGTTCTGGTCGCTCCGGGTCCACTGGGTGATGCGGGCGCCGTCGTTGGTCGCGAGGTTGTAGACGTCCAGGGCCTTGCCGCTGTTGCGATTGACCAGCACGTACCAGGCGTCGGAGTCGACGGTCGCCGCGCTGGCGGGCTGGGCACCGAGGAAGGTGGCCACGAGCAGCAGGGGCGCGAGGACGGCCAGTAAGCGTCTCAGGGGGAGCGGGAAGGAACGGCGGAACCACATGGGGGGGCCTCCTTTTCCTAGGGGGTGAGGTGACCGCGGTGAACCGCGAAGCGGCAGCGCCGGGGCAGGTGCCGCAGAGGTGCGAAGGCCGCCGCGGGTACCGGGAAGTCGATTGCTGTGGGCGCTTGAGCCGCAGCGCTTCGCCGCGGGCCGAAATGAGCAGGTCACCGGCTGTCAGACGTCCCGACTGACGGCCGGTTCATTCCCGTCTCCGAAACTTTCGTACACAGATCGGAAACTTCTTCCGCGGCGAGTATTGACGATCCCCCGTCAATCCGTCAATCATCCCGTCTGAGGAGCCGGTCACCATTCGATATGTCGAACCGAATTGCTTTTCCCCGACTTCCCGGACTTCCCCGGCCACGAAGTCCCGTGGTCCCGCAATACCTGGATGCCGGCCCCTCACGCGCCTGCCGAGTGGGAGCGGGCGACGTGTTCCGCCGCACCGCAGTCCTTCCGTGACTTCTACCTGGAGGCACAGCCATGGGCTCTAATGCCATTCCCCCGCCCGCCGTCCGCCCGAAGCTCCGCGCAATGCTGACGGCGCTGGTCGTCGGCGTCCTCGGTGCGGTCGGTGCACTGGCCGGACCGCCGAGAGCACACGCCGCCGAGAGCACGCTCGGCGCCGCGGCGGCGCAGAGCGGCCGCTACTTCGGCACCGCCATCGCCTCGGGCAGGCTGGGCGACTCGGCGTACACGTCGATCGCGAGCCGCGAGTTCAACATGGTGACGGCCGAGAACGAGATGAAGATCGACGCCACCGAGCCGCAGCGGGGCCAGTTCAACTTCACCGCCGGTGACCGCGTCTACAACTGGGCCGTGCAGAACGGCAAGAAGGTGCGCGGGCACACCCTGGCCTGGCACTCCCAGCAGCCCGGCTGGATGCAGAGCCTCAGCGGCAGCACCCTGCGCCAGGCGATGATCGACCACATCAACGGCGTGATGGGCCACTACAAGGGCAAGATCGCCCAGTGGGACGTCGTCAACGAAGCCTACTCCGACGACGGTTCGGGCGGCCGGCGGGACTCCAACCTGCAGCGCACCGGCAACGACTGGATCGAGGTCGCCTTCCGCACCGCCCGCGCCGCCGACCCGGCCGCCAAGCTCTGCTACAACGACTACAACATCGAGAACTGGACCTGGGCCAAGACCCAGGGCGTGTACAACATGGTCCGCGACTTCAAGCAGCGCGGCGTGCCGATCGACTGCGTCGGCTTCCAGTCGCACTTCAACAGCGGCAGCCCCTACAACAGCAACTTCCGCACCACGCTGCAGAGCTTCGCCGCCCTCGGCGTCGACGTGGCCATCACCGAACTCGACATCCAGGGCGCCTCGTCCTCGACCTACGCCGCCGTGACCAACGACTGCCTGGCCGTCTCGCGCTGCCTCGGCATCACCGTCTGGGGCGTGCGCGACAGCGACTCCTGGCGGTCCGGTGACACGCCGCTGCTGTTCAACAACGACGGCAGCAAGAAGCCCGCCTACACCGCCGTCCTCAACGCGCTCAACGGCGGCTCCACCACTCCGCCCCCCTCGGACGCCGGTGCGATCAAGGGCGTCGCCTCGGGTCGCTGCGTGGACGTGCCCAACTCCAGCACCGCCGACGGCACCCAGGTCCAGCTGTGGGACTGCAACAGCGGCACCAACCAGCAGTGGACGTACACCGCCGCCGGCGAGCTCAGGGTCTACGGCAACAAGTGCCTGGACGCCGCCGGCACCGGCAACGGCACCAAGGTCCAGATCTACAGCTGCTGGGGCGGCGACAACCAGAAGTGGCGCCTGAACTCCGACGGATCCATCGTCGGCGTCCAGTCCGGCCTCTGCCTCGACGCCGTCGCAGCCGGTACCGCCAACGGCACCCTGATCCAGCTCTACTCCTGCTCGAACGGCAGCAACCAGCGCTGGACCCGCACCTGATGGGGCCTGCCACGAACGAAGGAGTGCGTCGTTGAAGACCTACGGTGCGGCTTCCCCCGCCCCTCCACCAGGACATCGCCGGCGGTTCCGGTGCACCGCCGCGGTGGCGGCGGCGGCCCTCACGGCCGGCATGCTCGTCGCGGCGATCACCGCACCCGCCCGGGCGACGACGGCGACCGCCGGAGCCGCGGCGATGAAGACCCCCGCCCGGTACGTTCCGGCCGACCGCGACGGCGGAAAGGCGCCGGACGGCGGCGGATGCGGCATCGCCCCGACCCTGACGAGCGGTACGCACACGATCTCAAGCGGAGGCAAGAGCCGCACCTTCGTCCTCAGGGTCCCCGACAACTACAACAGCGGCCACCCCTACCGGCTGATCGTCGCGTTCCACTGGCGGGGCGGAACCGCCGCCGAAGTCGCCTCGGGCGGAACGAGCGGACGCGCCTGGTCCTACTACGGCCAACAGGAGCAGTCGAACAACACCGCGATCCTCGTCGCCCCCCAGGGCCTCGGCAACGGCTGGGCCAACACGGGCGGAGAGGACGTCACCTTCGTCGACGACATGCTCCGGCGAATCGAGGGCGGCCTCTGCGTCAACACGGCGCAGCGTTTCGCCACGGGCTTCAGCTGGGGCGGCGGCATGAGCTACGCACTCGCGTGCGCCCGGGCCAACGTCTTCAGGGCCGTCGCGGTCATCTCCGGCGCCCAGATCAGCGGGTGCAGCGGCGGCACCCAGCCCGTCGCCTACTTCGGCATACACGGCATCGGCGACTCCGTCCTCGCCATCGCGCAGGGGCGTTCCCTGCGCGACAGATTCGTCGCCAACAACGGCTGCGCCCCCCAGCGCCCGCCCGAGCCCGCGCCGGGCAGCCGGACGCACATCACCACCACCTACTCCGGCTGCCGTGCCGGGTACCCGGTCCAGTGGGCCGCGTTCGACGGAGGGCACACACCCGGTCCGGTCGACGGCTCCACAGGCGAAAGCGGCGTCGCCACGTGGACCAAGGCAGAGATCTGGAGGTTCTTCGCACAGTTCCAGTGACAGGCCCGCACCATGGAGTGGAGCCGGATGCCTCGGCTCCACTCCGTCGGCGTCCACCGCCGGTTTCCGGGACGGAGCCGTCGTGTACGCGAACCGGACCCGTGCCCCATGGTTCTTGCGTGAGGGCGACGGGTCCGGTTCGCGTCCGACGCGACACGACACTTCAGCCGTCGTCGACTCCGGAACGGTTCACCAGCCGAGCGGGTCGTCGCCCGCCCGCGCATCCCAGCTCGGCGCGACCGGGCGCGCGTCCTGGCAGGTGAAGCCGAGCCGGGTCAGCGCCCGGCGCATCTCGGCCACCGTGAAGTCACGGCGGTCCTGCCTGGTGATCACTTCCCCGACCTGCATCACGGGGTAGACGCGGCGGTCGATGGTGACGGAGACGCCGATGACGGGTTCGGGCGGGACGCCGGTCATGGACTGTTCGACCGCGGTCCGGGTCAGGTCGAAGGGGTACCGGGCGATGACACAGCGCATGGCTGCCTCCACGAAGTGGGGGAGAGTGCCGGGGGCGGTGACCGGGTGACGGCGGTCGGGCGAGGTCGGTACGACGGTCAGGGGTGGAGGGCGAGCACGCCCAGGGCGTAGCCGTGTTCGTCGATCACGGGGGACACGTCCAGCGTCCGGACCCGCATGGCGTCCTCCGCCTCACCGAGTATCGATGCGGACGGGGTGAACGGTCCGCGGTCGAGTGGGATGTCCCGCAGCCGCGTCCGGTCGCTGTACCACGAGCCGCCGCGGTGTGCGGCGAGCTGGGCCCGGGTGACCAGACCCGTGCACCGGCCGTCCTCGTCCTGGAGGAGCAGGTGCGGGACGCGCGCACCGATGAGCACGGACAGGGCCACGTCGACCGCCATGTGGTCGTCGACCTGCGGCCCGGGCGCGTGCATGGCGTCACGGGCGGTCAGGCCGGTGCCGTCGGCGCAGTCGAGCTGCCGTGTCCGGGGCGGGAACGTCGTCAAAGGCTTCTCCTCGTCGTCGGGGCGGGCAGGACGGGCGACGGCTCGTCCCGGCCGCAGGGCGTGCTTCCCCCGGCTCGTGCTAGGGGGTGTTCCGCGGTGCGGGCCGGCGGCCCCGGGCGGCGGACCGGCTCCTGTGGTGCCGTCCGGCGGACCCCTTGCCCGCGGGGCGCGCCTCGGCCGGTGCGGCGACGACGACGGGCACGCCGGAGGGGGTGCGGGCGCCGGTGATGCGGTGCAGCTCGGCCTCGCCCGGGCGG
>NZ_JBEYCX010000047.1:0-11472 GCF_040632975.1 Streptomyces sp. NPDC013455
GGCGGGGAGGGGGCCGCAGGTGATGAGGGTGGCGCGGTCGGCGAGCTGGGCGCCGCGGGTGCCGGTGAACAGGGGTGTGTCGGTGACGTTGATGCCGGCGTAGACGAACGTGGCGGGCAGGCGTTCGGTGAGGTCTTTGATCAGGTCGGCGGTCTGGGCGCCGGTGGTGGTGCGGGGGTTGAGGCGGTGGATTTCGTCGTTGTTGCTGTGCTGCGCTGGTTCGTCGGTGGTGGGTCCGGTGTCGTGTTGCGGATGCCGGGCGGCGGGGATGGGTGCTGTGGTGGCGCGGGCGAGGAGAGCTTGTTCGGTGGTGGTGGCGTGGCCGCTAGGGACGCGGCGCATGAGTTGGTCGAGGGCGTCGGCCAGGCCGGCTTCACGCTGCTGGCTGTCGTCGTGGTTGCTGTGCCGGGCGTGGGTGCGGATGTGCTGCCAGGTGTGGTCGTTGAACGGCTGGTGGACGTGGTCGCGGTGGATCCAGGGGATCTCGGTGAGCTGGCCGTCGGGGAGGCGGATCCAGATCTGGCGGACGTCGTGGGGGTTGTAGTGGATCTCCCATTTCCCGCCCCGGCCGGCGACGGGGGAGGCCTGGCCACGGTAGGGGGCGAGGAGGTCCGCGTCGTAGGTGCGGTGGTGGACGCGGATGCCGGAGGCGGTGATCGCCTGCCAGCGCACGGGCAGCAGTTCGAGGTAGTCGCGGCCGGTGAGCGGGACAGGGACGTGTCCGGCGACGGCGACGAGCGCGGCCCACATCTGGTTCGGCGTGAGGGCTTTGCGGGGCATCAGCAGATGGCGCAGGCTTTCGTGGGGCCGGTGGTGGTAGTGCACCAGCCACTCATCAAGGAGGTCCTGCAACTGGGCGACGCTGTAGCAGGCGTCTTTCTCGGTGTCGGGGCCGCGGCGGGTGACGTCGGATCCGGTGTAGCCGGGCAGGTGCTGGCAGAACAGGTGGTTGATGGTGCCGAAGGCCCGCTCGACGATGCCTTTGGCGGTGGGGGCGTGAGGCGGGGCGGGCTGGACGCTGATGCCGAGGTGTTCGCAGGCGGCGGTGAACGCGGCGGAGACGAATACTTTGCCGCGGTCGACGACGATCGTCTCGGGTAGCGCGACGGGCCGGGCCGCAGCCCCGGCCAGACGCTCATCGAGTGCGGCCAGCCGCTGGTGGGGGAGTGCGGGGGCGTGGTCCATGCGCAGGATGTCCGGCCAGGTCGGCCGGGCGGGGTGGGGGACGGCCATCTCCGCCAGCAGCAGGGCCGCGTCGACGGCCTGGGTCGCGCTCGGGCACAGCACGGCGGCGAGGATGGCGCGGGTGGCGACGTCGACGGCGATGGTGAGTTCGGGCCGGGCCAGGCGCCCGTCGTCGAAGAGAGCGAGGACGTCCAGGCGGGTGGTGTCGACCTGGACCTGCTCCCCGGGCCGCAAAGCTGTGGCGGGGGTGAACGCCCGCCCGTCGAAGCTCGCCGGTACTTGCCGGACGGGTCCGGAGGGGAGTTCGCCGGGCCGGGCGAGGTTGGTGACGAGCCGGTACAGCGTGGCCTGAGACGGTGCGGGCACCGTGCCGGGGCCGTGCCGGTCCTCAAGGATCTGGTTGATCAGCGGGAACAGGCCGTTGATGGTGCCCTTGGAGCGGCCGCAGCGGCGCAGTGCTTCACGGACGGCGGCGACGACCCGCTCGTCGGCCCGCCCGGTGGGGCTGGAAGCACGGGTGGTGCGGTGGTCGAGCAGCCCCCACAGGCCTTGCTTGCGGTAGGCCAGGCGCATGCGCTGCACCGTGGTGCGCGAGACCCGGCCGAAGCCCAGCGCGGTCAACTCTGCCGCTTTGGCCTGCTCGCGCTGGGCCAGCGTGTGCTGTTCGGGGTCGTACTGCGGCCGCACCGCCCCTTCGCTGCCGGGTCCGCCTGGCAGCCCGCACTCGACTTCCCTGACGTGCCGCTGCCAGGCCAGAGCCTTCTCACGCGCGGCGGCGGGGGCGGTCTCGAACAGTCCCCACTGCGGGGTCGCCTGCGGCGCATCGGCGCCTATGAGGGTGAAGCCGGGGTCGGCGAACAGGTGCCCGGCGAGCACGGCCTCACCGCCGCCGTCCGGTCCGACGAGATGGATGTCCTGCCCCGAAAGGGCGACCACTTGCCACGTCACGCCACGGAACCGGACGCGCGTACCGACCTTCACGGCGGGCCGGGCATTGCGCCGCGCGGTCACCCGGCATCTCCCGTCTCGGGGCCGCTCCAGCCCCGCGGGCCGACCATGGCGCGTTCGTGCAGCGGCGTGCTCAGGCCGGCCGTGAGCTGTCTGTGCCACAGGGCGTGGAAGACGGCTGTCGGCGTACACGTGAACGTGCCCAGTCACGTACGGATGAACGTGCTCACCTCCGGACGTACCGAGGGTTGATCGTGGGCAGTCTGCTGCCGGCCTGTGAAGGGTGGCGGAGGGCGGCTGACCGTGGTCTTGGACCCGCAACGGTGGATGGAGCTTCGACGTTTCCGCGGGCTGTCGAGTCCGGGGCGATGAGCCTGTCGGAGATCGCGAAGGAGACCGGGCTGAACCGCCGCACGGTCCGCAAGTACCTCTCCTCTGAAGGCCCGGTTGCACCGCCTCGTCGGGCTGCGCCGGGACATGGCCGTCGGCGGATGGTGGATGAGGTTGCGCCGCTGATCGACGCGATGCTGCGGTCCGAGATTCTGATCAAGGGTGCCGTGGTTCACGAGCGGCTGGTGGCCGAGTACGGCTTCACCGGCACCTACCAGCGGGTCAAGCTCTACATGCAAGAGGCCCGACCGCGGATCGCGGAGGAAATGGGCATCAGCCCGAGCGAGCTGGCCGGCTTGCACCGCAGGTTCGAGGTCGTTCCTGGAGCGCAGGCCCAGGTCGACTAGGGAGACGAAGGGCAGATCCTCGCCCACGTCGGCATCCCAAAGGTCTACTCGTTCCACATGACCTTGTCCTACTCGCGAGATCCGTTCTGCTGCTTCACTACCAGCCAGGACCTGGCCACCTTCTTCGACTGCCACCGACAAGCGTTCGCCCACTTCGGCGGGGTGCCGATGTCGATCGTCTACGACCGGACCAAGACCGTTGTCCGCCGGCACGTCGCACCGGGCGAGGCAGTTCCACTGCACCCGGAAGCTGTTGGATTCGCCGGGCACTACGACTTCGACATCGACGTCCTGGCCGCCTACCGCCCCACCGGCAAAGGCCGGGTCGAGCGGCAAGTCCTGATCGTCCGCGATCACGTCCTGGCCGGACGATCCTTCTCCTCCATCGAGGAACTCGACTCCGCTTTCAACGCCTGGGTGCCGATGCGTCGGGCCAAGTCCCACGGCACCCACGGCGAGGTCATCGGGCACCGCGCGATCCGCGATCACGGGGCCCTGAGACCGTTGCCGGCGACGCCCTATGTGGTCACTCAGCGGCACCTTCGCTACGTCGGCAAGGACTGCCTCGTCGCCTTTGACGCGAACCTCTACTCGGTGCCGGCCCGCAAGGTTCGCCCGCGTCAGCTGGTGGAAGTCAGGGCCACGAAGTCTCAGATCATCCTGCATTCCACCGTCCCTGACACCAACGGCGACACCCTGCTGGCGATCCACCCCAGGGCCGTCGGCCGCAGAGCCTGCGTCGTCGACGAGAAGCACTGGGACGGCCTTCCCGACGGGAAGAACCGGCGGACCACCACCGGGGACGTTCCCTTGCAGCCCCGTCATCAGAACGCACTCGGCCAGGAGGCGGCAGGCTCGCTGATGGCTCTCCTGAACCGGGCCGCGGCCGTCCGTGTCGAGGTCGGCCGCAGACCCTTGTCCGTCTATGACGAACTGACCGGGACCCGTCCCTTCACCACCCACCCCACACCGGAGGAGCCCACTTGAGCGAGCTGGTCAGCACCCGAATCCGCACCACAGCCGCCAGGCTCGGGCTGCCCCACCTGGCCGAGAGCCTGAACCAGTACGCCGGCCGGGCGGACGAGGCCAAGATGGGCTACCTCGACTTCCTCGACCTGGTCCTCGCCGAGGAACTCGCCGTTCGCGACGACCGGCGCTTCCGCCAGGGCCTGCGGCTGTCCAAGCTGCCGCACCACAAGACGCTCGACGAGTACGACTTCAGCTTCCAGCCCGAACTCGACCCCCGCAAGATCAAGGACCTGGCCACCCTCGCCTTCGTCGAGGCCAAGGGCAACGCCGCCCTGCTGGGCCCGCCCGGGGTCGGCAAGACACACATCGCCGTCGCGCTCTCGGTCGCCGCCTGCCGAGCCGGATTCTCCGTCTACTTCACCACCCTCGATGACATGGTCCGCCACCTCAAGGCCGCCGAAGCCGCCGGACGCCTCAACAGCAAACTCCGCACCTACCTCCGGCCCGGCGTTCTCGTCGTCGACGAGGTTGGCTACCAGCCACTGGAACGTGCTGAAGCAAATCTGGTCTTCCAGGTGATCTCCAAGCGCTACGAAAAGGGCTCGATCATCCTGACCTCGAACAAGACCTTCAGCGAATGGGGACAGGTCTTCGGAGACGAAGTACTCGCCACCGCCATCCTCGACCGGCTCCTGCATCACTGCGACGTCGTCTCAATCAACGGCCCGAGCTACCGGCTCAAGAACCGGCTCGCCGCCATCGAGCGCGACACCAACGTCGCCTGACCACAGGCAATCCCCGTCGTCGCCCCGCCAGCCTCCTAGCAACGCTGGCGGGCGGGCAGTCCCGCTCGGGCACGCCAGTAGTCCGCGTCGCGAGGGTCGGTCAGCCATCCGATCACACGCCTGAGCGCCTGTTTGGAAGGCGCCAGGCAGCGAGTTCTCCTCGCCGACGACAAGCCTGAGAGCGTCGACGTCATGGGTGGCGTGATCGGTGTCGCACCAGCAGGCCACGTTCACCACCGCGTCGACTGCGAGCCGGCCTCGGTCTGTCCACACCACCTCAAGCCGGAACTCCAGCTGATCGGCCCCAACCGCATGCTCGACGACATCCAGGCCGAGGATGATCGGCGTCCACGGCTGCGTGCCCGGGAAGACCGCGTGCTGCAGTGCCCATTCCCACTCCGCCCCGTGTCCGTCGACGCGAGCCGCATCGACGGCCCGAGCCGCATTCCTCAGGGATTCCACGTCGGCAGGCGACAGGAATGGGATGAGCGTGGTCAACGGGACGTCGTCAAAGGCACCTCGGTTCATGGCCATGCGTCGATCATCCGTTCTCCCCAGCCCAAGCAACAAGGAGGCCCCATTTCTGAGGTCTCCGCAACGAGGCTGCCAGGTTGCCGTCCACCAAGCTGAGCACGTTCATCCGTACCTGGCTGAGCACTTCAACGAGTACGGCGACAACGGCGGGCAGGACTGCGATCGGGTCGCCGACTGCCCCGGCCCCCTCGAGCAGGGGCCGTGGCCGCGTGAACGCCTCGAGGACCGCCGCCGTCAGGCCGGGGTGGCCGGCGTTGCGGGGGTGGCGGTAGCCGGCCAGCACGTCGTCGAGCGGTGTGAGGCGCCGGTAGGTCCAGCCGATGTCCGCGCACGCCTGCGCCACCGCCTCGGCGGCGTTCCTCGCGCGTTCCCCGCCCGCGTCGGGGTGGCTGGGGCAGTCGGCGAGCAGCGCGGTGCCGTCGGCACGGCGGGCGAAGAGCTGCGGCACCCAGGAACGCACCTGCTCGCGCAGATCACGCCACAGCAGCCGCACCGGCCGCCCCGCCAGGCCGGTCACATCCGGGTCGCGGTCCAGGACCATCAGCTGGGCGCGCATCGCGTTCGACCCCGCGGCCACATGCCTGCCGGTGGTCGCCGACCACCACTGGCCCGGCCCCCAGCGCCGCCCCGGGATGACCGGGAACGCCGACACCGACGGCAGGTCCTCGAACCCCACGGTCAGGGCGGCATCCGCCCACCGCTGCTGCACAGGGTGCCCCACCGGGTCGAGGAACACCGCCTCGAATCCACTGCCCTGGTCCACGCCCGCTCGCCCTGCCCGGCCCCGGGCTGCTCCTGTGCTGGTCACTCGCGCCAGCCAAGCCGCTTCCGCCGGTGCACACCGCTGTTTTCAGTGTTTCTGCCACGAACGAGTGCCGTATCAGCTAACAGGCGACTCGGCCCTCAACGCATCGTGCTCAGCCGCCGCCCTCCCGCCCGCTCGTGGTCAGCATCTCCCGGAGTACCTCGACGGGCATGTCCACCCATCGGGCCACCTCTTCGAGGGGCACGCCGCCGTTCACCGCGGCCAGAGCGGTCCGCTTCCAGGCGTTCTCGATCAGGCCGGCGCTGTGACCGAGGCCGCGCAGCAGCCGTCGGGCGACGTCGGCGGTCGGTCCGGTCTGTACCCCGCGCAGCTGCAGCAGCTGCTCCTGGACGCTGTCGAGCGTGCTGGTGATCAGCCTGCGCTGCTCGGCGGGCACCGCAGCCCGCCACATCGTCCCCGAACCGGGCGCCTTCTTCTCCTTGCCCAGCACCCGCATCTGGCCGGCCATGGTCGCGGCCCGGTGTTCCTGCCGCAGCCACCACGGGTCGTTGTCGTACCCGGGCGACCCGCCAGCGCCGCGGCGGAGACGGATGACACTGCCCATCCACGCCAGAAGCGGCCCGCCGTGGTCCGTCGCGGCCAGCGGCCCCAGCCACGGCCGGCCGACCCGCTCACCGAGCCTGCGGCAGAACATCCCGTCGGCGGGCAGCGCCCGCGGCCGCCCGGCACCGCTGTCCACCCACACCAGCTCGGCCATGCCCGGGTCCAGCAGCACCTCGGCCACCGCCACCACCTCCGGGAAGACGACCGCGTCCCGCCCCACGACCCGCCACCGCTCCAGATCACCCCCGGCATCCCCGCCCGCGACATGGTGCAGGCGCCGCGGCCAGACCATCTCCCGCTCCCAGCCGTAAGCCTGCTCCCACCACCGGGCCACCACCGCCCGCGCCAGCGCGAACACCCGCTCCGGCTCCACACCGGCCCGCACCGCCCGCCGCGCCAGCGAGACCCACCGCCGCTGCGCCGCCACCACCTCCGGCAGGGCACGCAGGTCGAGGTGCTCCAGCGGCTGGTCGGCGTCGGCGTCCAGCAGCCAACGCCCATGCCGAACACACGCCCGCTCCCACCGCGGCGCGTACCGCACCGCCCGGAGAGCCGTCCCCGTGCGCCGGGCGGTGCACAGACGGCAGCCGAACGCCACCGGACCGGCCACCGCGCCACCGATCCGCCACAGCCCCACCGGATCGCCATCCTCGGCACGCACCTTGGCATCCTCTTCCGCCCAGGACGGCAACGCCCGTGCCAGCACAGCTTCCTCGACGCCGCACATGTCTGCCAGCAGCTGACGTCCGGCCGGGTTCAGCAGCACCTCGGCGTCGGCCCGCGCACCTCCGCCCTCATGCCCGGGCGGGTAGTTGCGCCACTTCCAGCAGGCCCGCAGCACCCTTCGCTTCCATCCCGTAGCGGAGGGCGATGCGGCAGATCAGCGACGAGGTCGTCTCTCCCTGAAGGGGAGCAGTCCGCAGGAGGCCGGGGTAGCGGGTCACTCCACCACGGTCTCGTGCTCGCCGCCTGGGCGGGCCGCTTTCATAACGGATACCCAGCCCCGGAACGCCGGGTGTCGCGGTGGGCACGGAAAGCGGGCCCCGGGGTAGGCCTCGAGGTCGCGGGTGCTCTGCGGCCGGGGGTGCTTGCCAGCAGCCGCCTGTCGCGCGACCCGCACACTCAGGGGTGGGCCCGTACGCGATACGTACGCTTCCCGGGGCGCCACGGGTACGCAGTACGTCTGGGTTATGCCCAGCGCATACCGATGGCGGAGAGCTGTTCCACCCGCTCCGGTGACAGGGACGCGGCTCTGGAGCGCTGGTTCCCGACCCATGCTCCTAGTCGCACCTGGTGTTCCTTCATCCCCTGACCGTCGCGGCCGCCATCCCCGCCGCCGACGGTGATCGTTTCGATATGGCTCCTCGGTACCCGCAGGTGGCCCTCACGCTCGTAGTACTGGGTGGCGGCGGCCAGGTTGATCGCCCATTTGTCGGCCTGGGCACGGCGCGGGCGGGGCTTCTCGTCCTGGGTGGCGGGCCCGATCCCGAGGACCTGCTCGCACAGCCACTGCTGGACACCGGTGAGCTTGTCCCAGCCGAGCCGCTGCGCCAGTACCCATCGTCCAAGGTCCTCGCCCTGATGCACGGTCTCACCCGGCGTCATGGGCAGTGTTCCGCCGGCGTCGAGGTGCTGTCGGGTGAGGTGGAAGGCGCGTTGCCAGTCGATGGGCCAGGCCGGGCACCACGAGGGGTCGATGTCCTCCAGCTGTGCGCGCCGCTCCTCGGACAGTGCCCCGGCTACCGACTGAACGGGGAGGCCTTCGGCGCGCCGCTGCTGGATCTCGGCGGCCCTGCGGGCGGCGGCCCTGGCGTTCTTCAGCCAGATGCCTACCCGGTATCCCTTGTAGGTGGTGTCGGTCGGGGCCAGGAGGTGTCCGTTTTCGGCGGCCCAGCCGCGGGCTGCGGCGAGTCCTTCTTCCCACGCAACGTCGTAGTGCGACCACACCATGCCGAGCTTCTCCAGCTGGACAACGTGGTCAGGGGCCATGTCCCCGCAGGCGAAGAAGCGCCTGGCGTCGGCCACCCATTGCCCCAGAGGGAATGCGGCGAGGGAGGCGGGCCAGCCCTCGGCTTCCGCTTCCCCACCCGCCGGCACGCGGTAGGTGAAGGGCACGCGCAGGTCGCCGTGGAGCCGGTTGTAGAGGGTGGCGGCTTCGATGCCGCGTCGCCAGTGGGCGTGTTCGGGGTTGAGTACGCGCAGGTTGATGAACGCGGCCAGCTGCGCCGGGTCCCGGGGCGTGCTGAACTTCAGCAGTTCCCGGGCCGGTACCGAGAGTCGGTCGCTTCGGTCGCTGGCCTCCCCTTCGCCCTCGTCGCCGCTGGAGCGGGTTTGTGCGCCTCTGACACGGCTTGGCGCCTGCTGCTCGGCGAGCTGCTCCACCACCCGGGCATCGTGCGCCCTGAGCGCCTCCAGCAGTTTCGCCAGGCCACCGTAGGCCCGCGAGGTCAGCATGTTGTCGACTGTCTCCCCGGGCCCGAGCAGGACCGGCACCACGAGCGAGGCGACCTTGCCGTCGCCGGGCTGGATGCGTAGGGCGCGGCCGACGACTTGGACGAGGTCGGGCATGGAGCCGCGGACGTCGGCGAAGTACACGGAGTCGCATTCCCGGGTGTCGACCCCTTCGCCGAGCACGCGAACGGACCCGAGGAACGTCTTCTCCACCACCGTGCCGTCAGCAGTGATCCCTCTGGAGAACTCGTCCAGCACACGACGCCGGTGGCCCGGTTTGTGGTCGCCGCACAGCCAGTTGGCCCACACGGTGCGCGGGTACAGCCCAGGATCGGTCCCGTGCAGCCGGTCGGCGACCTGGGAGAGGCCGGCCGCGAAGGCCTCGGCCTCCTTCACCTGGTGGTGAAAGACCAGCGTCCTGCGGAAGCCTTCCTCGGCCGAGGCCTTCACCAGCGCTGTCTGCAGAGCGGCGAGCCGCGCCCCGCGCACCTGCTCGGACCGTGCCTCCGCGCCCAGGAGCTGTGCGGCCTGGAGGTGGGTGTCGGTGATGTCCACGCACACCACCTGGTACGGCGCGCAGATTCCCCTGTCGATGGCATCCGAGAGCGTCAAGGTGAAGGCCCTGCTGCCGAACGGGCCCTCCGGGTCGTCGTCCATGCTCGCCACCAGCTCACCGGGCCCGCCCGGCGAAGCCTCGGAGTCGTCGTCCAGCTGCCACAGCCGGGGGGTGGCGGTCATGTAGAGGCGGCGCAGGGCGGGGATGCGGGTGTTGTCGTGGACGACTGCCCAGGGCTTGCCGACCCGTCCGGAAGTCCGGTGGGCTTCGTCCACGACGATCAGGTCCCACCCTGGGAGTCCCGCGGTGTGCGCTCGCTCGAGTGTGCCGAGCCCGAGGGAGGCGTAAGTGGCGAACACGGTGACCTTGTCGAACGGCCGGACCCAGCAGACCAGCTCGTCCACGTCCGTGGTGTTGGAGAAGGATGCCTCCGGACCCCGGAGAGACGAGACCCCGATCATCGGGCCCGTCCGGCCTCCCTCGCGCCACGCGGCCTCGGTCTGAGCCAGCAGATCGAGGGAGGGCACGAGCACCAGGACGCGCCCTGCACGGAGCTCCTCCGCGCTGCGCACGGCGACGAGGGTCTTGCCCGAGCCGGTCGCCATGACCACCTGAGTCCGCAGCCCCCGCTCGGTCACAGTAGATCTTGCAGGCAATTCGAGCGCTCGGAGAACCGCGTCCACGGCCTCACGCTGATGAGGACGAAGTCCTTTCACAGCCATCCGATCCACCCTCTCCGGCGAGCTGGACAACAGCTCTCAGGCGCCCACACACAGCCAATCCCCGTGCATACAACCAAGATTGAGTGACCCGGCTCCCATCACGACACCGGCTGCACACCTCCGTGCGGGGCACAGACAACCGTCTCAGCGGATTACACACCTTCACAGCGCTACAGCCACCTAAGTCCAGAGTCTATCGCAGCAAAAAAATGAAGCAGACACTCCAGAGAATCGACACGGAAGCCACGGGTACTCCGCAGTCATCACTGTCCATCATCCGGGAGAGATCATGGAACAGAAGACCGAGAACAACCGAGGCAACCGGTTCTGCAAGGCCTGCGGCACGCCCGCCGAAGACGGGAAACTATGCAGTCGCTGCGGCGCCGTCCTGGACCTCCCCGACAGTGACGGGCTGATCGAAGACCAAGGAGCCGCAGTGCGACGCGACTTCGAAGGACGAACCCAGCAGCACGAGCAGAGGTGACCGAACCAGCAGGCGTGAACCCGGTCTGGTGAGCAGCGTGAACGGGGGTACACGGGCCGGCATGGCATCCACGACTGATCGCATCCTGTCCCTGCGGGCCGTGCGGCAGCTGCGCCGGGTCCGCACCTTCTACGCGGTGGGCGTCCTGGTGTGGGCGGCATCGACCGCCTGGACCGGCTGGCAGACAGCCGGAAGCCGGCAGATGTGGGTATCCGCCCTCCTCCTGGCCATCTTCACCGGCCTGCTGCTCACATCCTCCATATGGCTCCAGCGTCTCCAGCTCACGGACTCGGCTGAACCCGCCCGCCACGCCGCACCACGGTGGGCGACCCGGCGACGCCATGCGCATGCCTGACTGCTGAGGAACGGCCCGGACCTCCGTGCGTCTGCGGGAGCGTTAGCCGGGCATACGGGCTTCACCCCTTGTGGAAGGAGCTCCTCATGCTCGGCATAGTCGCGGCAGTACTGTTCTTCTTTGCGTTTTTGATCAACGCGGCTGATATCAGTACCAACGATGCGTTCTCTTCGACGAACGTCATGCTTCTCGGGCTGACGGCTCTGGCTTTGCATGTGGCCGGGGTCGGTGCCGGTTGGGCCCGCAGACGCTGACCCCATGACTCGGCGGCCTGCGGTGACAGACCGTCACCGCCCCCGGCCACATGCAAAGCCAGAGCCGTCAGCCCGAGAAGCATGACGTTCGTCGAAGAGAACGCATCGTTGGTACTGATATCA
>NZ_JBEYCX010000048.1:0-11181 GCF_040632975.1 Streptomyces sp. NPDC013455
CACCACCACACCACCCGGCACCCAACCCAACCCCCACCCCCTCCTCACCACCACCATCCACCTCGCCGACGGAAGCCACCTCCACACCGGCCACCTCTCCACCCACACCCACCCCTGGCTCACCCACCACACCATCAACCACACCACCCTCCTCCCCGGCACCGCCCTCCTCGAACTCGCCCTGCACGCGGGCCGGCGTACCGGGTGCGAGCGTGTGGACGAGCTGACCCTCCACACGCCGTTCGTCATCCCCGACTCCGGTCACGTGGAGCTTCAAGTGGCGGTCGCGGCAGCCGACGACTCCGGCCGGTGCGCCTTCACCGTTCACTCGCGCGGCGGTAGCGGCTCGGACGCGGAGGACGACCCGGCGGAGCGCGCCTGGACGTGCCACGCCACCGGCACGCTCTCCCCTTCGACCAACGCGATCGCCTCCATGGCCACGAGCGCCCCGATCGCTTCGGCCACCCCGATCGCTTCGGCCGCCTCGGCCGCCTCGGCCACTTCGGACGCTTCGGACGATTCCGGTTCGGTCACCTGGCCGCCACCGGGCGCCCGACCGCTGGAACTCGACGGCCTCTACGACCTGATGGCGGAGGCCGGGCTGGCCTACGGGCCGGTGTTCCAGGGGCTGCACGCCGCCTGGCGCGACGGCGGCGGCATCGTGGCCGAGGTGCGACTGCCGCAGGAGGAGTCGGCCGACGCGTCGGAATTCGGTGTGCACCCGGCCCTGCTGGATGCCGCACTGCATGTGACGGCGCTGGCGTCGGCGGCGGGCACCGGGCGGGACGCCGCGGGTGAAACAGTTGGCGACACCGCGGGCGGGACAGTGGGCGACACCGTGGCCGAGACAGTGGGCGGCACCGTGGGTGACGGTTCGCCGGGGCGTGGTCGGCTGCCGTTCGTCTGGACCGACGTGGCACTGTTCGTACGGGGGTGCGCGATGCTCCGCGTACGGGTCGAGCCGTGCTCGCCGGACGCGTGGGACACGGTGTCCGTCACGGCCGTGGACGAGGACGGTCGCCCGGTGCTGTCCGTGGGGTCGCTCGCCCTGCGGCCCGTGTCCCCCGATCAGTTGCGGGCGGCTGCGCGGGGTGCCGGGCAGGAGTCGCTGTTCCAGGTGCGGTGGGTGCCGACGGCACCGCCCGCGCGCTCCCCGGCCGCGGCGGAACTGCCCTGGGCCGTGATCGGCTCAGGCCCGGCGGTCGCGGGTCTGGCCGAGGGGAGCATGGGGCTCCACGACGGCGTCGACGACCTGATCGCCGTACTGGACGACGGTGCGCCGGTGCCCGCCGTGGTGGTCCTGGGGCCGGCGGCCGGCCCTGCCGTCACCGGTGATCCCGTCGGTGCCGTCCATGCGGTGGCCGCCCGGGTCCTGTCCGTCGTCCAGGACTGGCTGGCGGAGGAGCGTCTGGCCGACAGCCGTCTCGTGGTCGTCACGTCCGGCAGCGTCGCCGCCGTGCCCGGGGACGAGGTGACCGACGTACCGGGCGCCGCCGTCTGGGGGCTGGTGCGTTCCGCCCAGTCGGAACACCCGGACCGCATCACACTGCTGGACTGCGCCAACGGAACCTCCGCCACACCGGACGTGGTCGCGGCGGCCATCGCGTGCGGTGAGCCGCAGCTCGCCGCGCGTGCCGGGACGCTGCACGCGCCTCGGCTGGCCCGGCCGGGGCAGGGCACCGCGCCCGGATCCGCTCCACGGTCGCTGCCGTCCCGGGGCACGGTGCTGATCACCGGTGGCACGGGCCTGCTCGGCGGCCTGGTCGCCCGGCGTCTGGTGGAGGAGCACGGCGTACGGCATCTCCTGCTGGCGAGCCGGAGCGGCCCGGCGGCCGAGGGCGTGGAGGCGCTGACGGGCGAGTTGCGCGAGCGTGGCGCGACGGTCGGCGTCGTCGCGTGCGACACGGCCGACCGGGCGCAGCTGGCGGCCCTGCTGGCCGGCGTTCCGGAGGCGCATCCGCTGAGCGCGGTCGTGCACGCTGCCGGGGTCCTGGACGACGGGGTGCTGACCTCGCTCACCCCGGACCGGCTGGCGGCCGTCCTGCGGGCGAAGGCGGACGCGGCGCTCCTGCTGGACGAGCTGACTCGCCCTCACGACCTGTCCGCGTTCATCCTGTTCTCCTCGGCGGCGGGTGTCCTGGGCTCTCCGGGGCAGGGTAACTACGCGGCCGCCAACGCCGTTCTCGACGCGCTCGCCCACCGGCGCCGCGCCGCGGGGCTGCCCGCTCTCTCCCTCGCGTGGGGACTGTGGGCGGAGGGCAGCGGTATGACCGGGCACCTCGACACCGGCGACCACGACCGCATCAACCGGGCGGGCATGGCGCCGCTGCCCACACCCGCGGCCCTGGACCTGTTCTCCACCGCGCTGTCGTCGGCGGAGCCCTTCCTCGTCCCGGCCCGGTTCGACCTGCGTGCCGCGCGTTCCCGGGCCGCGTACGGCCCGTTGCCGCCGCTGTTGCGCGGTCTGGTCCGGCTGCCCGGCGCCCGCCAGGCCCGGGGGGCGGCCGACGGGGCGCGATCGGGTGGTGCGGACGAGGCGGAGCGGCTGCGCGAGCGGCTGGCCCGGCAGAGCGAGGCCGAGCGCCGGGGCACCTTGCTGCGGCTGGTGCGTTCGCACGTGGCCGCGGTGCTGGGTCACGACGGCACGGAGGCGGTGCCCGAGTCGCGGGCTTTCCGCGAGTTGGGGTTCGACTCGCTCACGGCCGTGGAGCTGCGCAACCGCCTGAAGGTCGCCACCGGGCTGGCCCTGCGGGCGACGCTCGCCTTCGACTTCCCGACGCCGGTGGCGCTGGCGGAGCACCTGGGGAGCCGGCTGGCCCCGCAGGACGGCGCCGCGTCGGCGGTCGGCGCGGCGGAGCTGCGCGGACTGCTGTCCTCGATCCCGGTCGACCGGCTCCGGGAGGCGGGCCTGCTCGATCGTCTTCTCGAACTCGCGGCCCCGGCGGCGGGTTCGACAGCGGCTTCCTCCGGCAGTGCGGCGGCTGAGCCCGCCCAGAGGTCCGTGTCGGCCGAGGACATCGACGCCATGGACATCGACAGCCTCATCGACCTGGCCCACGAGGATGGTTCCGGCTCCGGCCCGGCCCCGTCCGAGGGCTGACCCGACGTTCACGGATGCGGAGAGCGCATGACGCAGCAGTTACCACCCCACGGCCGGGCCGCCGTCACGGCCGGGGTCACTCAGGTCACCGCGGATCAGGACCGGACGCGGCCCGTCGTACGCCGGCCCGTGCTCGGGTGGGCCGCGGCCGGGGCGGCCTTCCTGGCCCTCCAGACCTACGTGTTCGTCCGCTGGGCCGCCGACGGCGGCTACCGCCTCGTCGACGTGCCGGGCGGGGGCGGCGGGCAGCTCGGGCACCGGCGGATCGTGGACGTTCTCCTCCCTGCGACGTCGGTGGCGGGCGTCCTCGTGCTGGGATTCTGGCTCGTCCGGCGGTCGCTGGCGGAGCGCCGGCTGTCCTTCGACGCGCTGCTGTTCACCGGGGTGGTGCTGGCGGGGTGGCTGAGCCCGTTGATGAACTGGTTCCACCCCGTACTGATCGCGAACACGCACGTGTTGGGGTCGGTGGGCTCCTGGGGCCCGTACGTGCCGGGGTGGCGGGGGTTGCCGCCGGGGCAGGAGGCCGAACTCCCGCTGGTCACGTTCAGTCTGTGTTCGACGGTGCTGCTGGGCGTGCTGGGCTGCTGCCATGTCATGGCGCGGGTACGGGGCCGGTGGCCCGGGGTCCGGGCGTGGCAGCTGGTCGGGGCGGCCTTCCTCACGGCGGTGGCCTTCGACCTGTCCGAGCCGTTCATCTCCTTCGCCGGGGTCTCCGTGTGGTCGCGGGCGCTGCCGGCGGTGACGTTGTGGAGCGGCGCGTGGTACCAGTTCCCGCTGTACCAGCTCCTGGGCACGGGGCTGGCGAGCGGCTCGCTGAGCGCGCTCCGGTTCTTTCGTGACGAACGTGACGAGACACTGGTGGAGCGCGGCGCGTGGCGGCTGCCGGGGCGGGTGCGGCCGTGGGTGCGGTTCCTGGCTGTGGTCGGCGCCGTCAACGCGGTGATGCTGGGCTATTCCGTCCTCCAGGCGGCCCTGTCGCTGATCGGCGGCCAACCGCCCGGCGCGCTGCCGGACTTCTTCGGTCCACCGGCCGCCTACTGACCACCGGCCGCCTGCCGTCCGCAGAGAAGGGGCCCGGCCCCAACGGCCCCTGCGGTCTCCGCCCCGCCGTTGTGACGGCCAGGGCGCCTGCCATGATCGTCAGCATGGGGATACACATCGCACCGGCCGCGGTGGCCGACTTCCACCAGGTCCTGTCTGATCACTCCCGTTACTGGGGCGAACGCGACCTTCGGGCGCTGCACCTTCTGGCCCTGGTGCAGGAGTTCGGTTCCACCTGCTTGGTTGCCCGGGCCGAGGACGGAATCCGCGGGTACATATTCGGGTTCGTCACCCCGGACGGCACCGGGTACGTGCATCTGATCGCCACGCGGGATGATGCCCGTGGCACCGGTCTCGGGCGGCGTCTGTACACGGCGTTCGCGGAAGCAGCGGAACGTCACGGTGCACGGAGGCTGAAGGCGATCACGTCAGTCGAGAACACCGGTTCGATCGCCTTCCATCGCAGCCTCGGCTTCGACACGAAGATCGTCGACGGCTACAACGGCCCAGGCCGGGCTATGGCCGTCTTCCACCGAGATCTGCCGCTCAACGTCCCACGGCCCTGACCCGCCGACCGAGTGGTTGTGACGTACCGGTCCGACGACAACTCGAACACCCGCACTCGCCGACCACCGGTGGGGTTGACGGTCTCACGGAACAGACGCATCCCCAGTTTGGTCATGATGCGTTCAGAGGCGTCGTTGCCCACTTGAGTGATGCTGACGATCCGCTTCAGCCCTCGCTCTTCGAACCCGAACCGTACAGCGGCCGCAGCGGCCTCGGTGGCCAGGCCCTGCCCCCAGTGGGAACGTCCCAGCCGCCAGCCGACCTCGACCGCCGGCAGTACCTCGGGCAAGTAGTCGGGCACCGAGAGACCGGTGAACCCGGCCAGCTCGCCGGTGCACCGGATCTCCACGGCGAACAGGCCGAAGCCTTGTGACTCCCACTCGCTCTCCCATGCCTGGACCCGGCCGCGAGTCTGCTGTTCGTCAAGGACGCTGCCGTCACGGATCCACCGCATGACCTCGGGGTCGGAATTGACGGCAGCCATGGGCGCAACGTCTTCCTCGCGCCAGCGACGCAGGATCAAACGGGGAGTCTCAAGCGTGACCATCCAACCATTCTGGATCACAAATGGGCCCTGACTCTTCTCACCAGGCACTTTCGATACACGCCCTGGATCTGTGCCAGACCCGACTTCCGGTTCTGGCACGACTTCCGTGAAGCGGTCACGATCAGTGATCAGCGGGTGTTTCGAGTGCTTGGAGGATCTCTCGCACTACCTGGCGCCACTGGTCGGCATCGGCGTTGTCCACCCAGCCGGTTGCCATCTCTTATCCGTCCTGGAGAACCCGGCCCAGTGCGAGTCTCGCCGACACGCGAAGGGTGGCGGGCAGTTCGGGCAGTGGTTTCCTGGGGCCGTCATCGGGGTCAATCACGATGGGGCTGTCGGGGAGGGTGCCGGCGACGAGGGCGCCGGCGGCAACGGCTTCGGCCCCGTCTCCGCCATCGACGCGCTCTCCCGAGTCGGTGACTCGCTGGAATGCCCGTTCCAGCACGTCGATGACCTGTTGGTGGGTGAGCCCTTCGAGTCCATCGACGAAGTCTGCGGCGAGGTCGCTGTCGAACGGGCCGGTTCCCCACGTTCCCATGCCTGGCTCCTGATACGGCTGCCTTGGACGAAGGCATAGTTCCAGCGTGCGCGCATCACGGAAAGCGAGCCAGAACCCGACTTCCGACAGCACGTGTCCACGGCTTTCGACAGCGGCTGGGCGCCGCGGCATTCGAACGGCTCAGGTTGCGCCGACTGCGGTGACGGGTACTGGCGTCCGGCGTTCCGGTGGCCAGCAGGTGGCATTCAGCTGGAGTACACGCTGTTTCAAGATCCAGTCGCCAGAGTTCCGCCTCGTGTCTACCTCACACTCGCGTGCCGGCGTCGCCTCTGTATGCGCCGCGGCTCTGACGCTTTCAGGACTGCTCGTGACAGGGGTGGTTGCCGCTCAGCCGGCGGCTGCCGCAGACCCGGCGGATTATCAGAATGTCCGGATCAACGAGGTCACCTCGTCGAACAGCGACACGGTGGAGCTGTACAACACCGGCTCGGTCGCAGTGAGCATCAGTGGCTGGAAGATGTCCGACGACAGCTTCTCACCGCAGTCGTTCAGCCCGTCCTCCAGCACGATTCCGGCAGGCGGCTTCGTCACCTTCAACTCGCCCAAGGGGCTCGGTGACTCGGACAAGCTGGTGATCTACACGGCCGGCGGCACGGTGGTCGACCGCGTTGAGTGGGCAACCAACGGGGCGAAGCCGGCGATGGCGCGTTGCGGCGGCGACGGCACCGGGGGGTGGGTGACCATGACCGTGGCGTCCACGTTCGGCGCCCCGAACGCCGCTGGCTGCCCGTCCTCGACACCGGCGGCGAGCCGGGTGCGGATCAACGAGGTCACCTCGTCGAACAGCGACACGGTGGAGCTGTACAACGGCGGGACGAGCGCAGTCGGCATCGGCGCGTGGAAGTACGTCGACAATGACACCACCCGTTCCCCGGTCTCGATCTCGTCCTCCTCGCCGAGCGCGACCAGCATCCCCGCGGGAGGCTACGTCACCTTCGACTCCACCCTCGGTCTGGGCGACAGCGACTCCCTCTTCCTCCTCGACGGCAACGGCAACACCGTCGACTCGGTGACCTGGGCGACCGACGGCGCCAAGCCGTCGGCCGAGCGCTGCGCCGACGGCGGCGGCTGGTTCCGGACCTCCACGACCGCGACGCTCGGCAGCGCGAACTCCTGCTCCGGCATCGGCGGCGGTAGCGGTGGCGGCGGCGGTCGGCTGCTGGGTGGCGGCGGCTCGCTCACCAGCGGCTGCACCCCCGAGGCGCCGTCCGGTACGGGTCCCACCCCGGCGGGCACCCTGGCATGGCCGGGCGGGCTGGACGTCACGATCGCCGACAACGTCTGCGCGTTCACCACCTCCACCGGCCCTGAAGGCCGGGACCTGAGCGGCCTGGCGTTCGACCCGGCGAACCCGTCGGTGCTTTGGGCCGTCAAGAACAAGAACTGGTTGTACAAGCTGGTCAAGAGCAACGGCAAGTGGATCCCGGACGCGTCGTGGAGCGCGACAGGCAAGCAGATCCGTTTCGCCGGCGGCACCGGCCAGCCGGACTCCGAGGGCCTGACGGTCGGCGCCAACGGCCACGTCTACGTGACCTCCGAGCGGGACAACGCCAACAACACGGTCCCCAAGAACACGATCATGGAGTTCGACCCGGCCGCGACCGGATCGACGCTGACACCGATCCGCCAGTGGGACATGACCTCGCAGTTCCCGCAGCTGGACACCGGCAGCAAGGACGACGCCAACCTGGGCTTCGAGGGCGTCGGCTACGTACCCGACAGCTGGCTGACCGCGAACGGCTGGGTCGACCCGCTCACCGGTGCCGCCTACAACCCTGCGAAGTACCCACTGCACGGGTCGGGCCTGTTCTTCGCCGGCCTGGAGTGGGACGGCACGCTGCACGTCTACGGCCTGAACTCAGACGGCACGTTCACCACGTTCGGCACGATCGCGACCGGCAAGGTCTCCGTGATGGATGTGACATTCGACGCCGGAACCCAGCGCGCCATCGCGACCTGCGACAACACCTGCGGCGAGACGCACACCTTCATGAAGGTCAACGCCGACGGCGTGATCGTTCCGGACATGTCCTACACGAACCCGGCCGTCATGCCGACCGACAACCTGGAGGGCTTCGCGATCGCGCCGACGTCGACCTGCGTGGGCGGCTTCCGCGAGGCGGTCTGGAGCGACGACGGCATCTACGGCTTCGGTTCCGGAACCTCTTCCTACGGACACGCCCTCTACAGCGGCACCTTCCCCTGCTGATCCTGCCGACCGCGACGGACGGCTCACGCACGGGCCCGCCACCGAGGGCAGGCGCCCAAGCAGTATGCGGCGATGAAGACGGAGCCACACCGCCTTCGAGCGAAGGTGTCCCCTGGCCGGGAGCTCGGTCCGTCAGCGTCCGTCAGCGTCCGTCAGCGTCCATCGGTATCCGTCGGTCACGCATCACCGCGGACGCGGAGTCGTGGGCGGGGCAGAGGGGCAGGCGGACGCCGAGTCGGTTGCGGAGGCGGACGGATAGGCGGGCGCGGACGCAGCCGGGCACGCGGACGCCGGGTCGGACCCGGGGGCGGACGGGCAGGCGGACGCCGAGTCGGGCGCGGGCTGCGCGTCACACACGGGGGCGGACGCGGAGTGCGAGGCGGTGTCGGGCGCGGGGTCGCGCGGGGCGGCCGGGGTGCGGGGTTCGGCGATCATCCGCAGGCGGTTGGGGAAGACGTGGGTGGCCTTGGCCACCGGGCGGACCGCCTCGCCGGGGACGGGACGCAGGCGCCAGCGCGAGGCGATCACCGCGACCGCCACGGCCGTCTCCATGAGGGCGAAGTTGTCGCCGATGCACTTGTAGGTGCCGAGCGCGAACGGGACCCAGGCGCCCTTCGGCACGTCCCGGGTCGTCTCCTTCGACTCCCAGCGGTCCGGGTCCAGCCGCTCGGGGGCGCGGTACCAGCGGGCGTCCCGCTGGAGCGCGTACGAGCTGTACATGATCTCCACGTCGGCCGGCACGTCGTGTCCGCCGAGCCGGACCGGCCGCACCGTGCGGCGGGAGCCCACCCAGCCGGGGTACATGCGCAGCGCTTCCTTCACCAGGCGCTGGGTGTACGGCAGGAGGGGCAGGTCGGCGCTGGTGGGCAGCCGGCCGGCGAGGACGGTGTCGAGTTCGGCGTGCAGGCGCTGTTCGAGGACGGCGTCGTGGGCGAGCTCGTGGAAGATCCAGCAGGTGAGCGCTGCCGGTCCGCCGATCCCGGCGACCGCGAGCCCCATGATCTCGTCGTGCACCTCCTGGTCCGTCATGGTGAGCCCCTCGGCGTCCTGGGCGCGCAGCATCATGGACAGCAGGTCGCCGTGGTCGCGGCCGTCGGCCCGGTAGGCGGCGACCGCCTCCCGGATGGCCGCGCTGGTACGGCCCATGTTGCGTTTGGCCGCGGTGGGCAGGACGGCGTAGAGCTTCGGGGCGATCGCGCTCAGCCGGGCCACCTTCAGGATGTCGTGCCCGGTGACGCGCAGTTCCGCCTCGGCGGTCGCCCCCAGGTCGGACCGGAAGAGCGCCTTGGTGATCATCGCCAACGAGAGGTCGGCGGCGGTCTTCTGCACGTCCACCACCTGGCCGGGCCGCCATGCGTCGGCGGTCGCCCGAGCGGCGGCCGTCATACCGACGACGTAGCGTTTGAGCTGCTCGCGCTGGAACCCCGGCTGCATCATGCGCCGCTGGCGTCGATGGGATTCCCCGGACACGGCCACGAGGATCGGGCCGATGAAGCGGCTCGCGCCGGCCGCGCCCTTGCTGCGGGTGAAGTCGGTCGCGTTCGACACCAGCATGGTGCGGACGAGGTCCGGGTGCGTGGCGAGGTAGACGGTGGTGGGGCCGAGCCGGAGCCGGAGGAGGTCCCCGTGGTCCGACGCGGACGACAGGAAGCCCAGCGGGTTGCGGATGAGCGCCGGCAGGTGACCGAGGACCGGCCAGGCGCCGGGTGCCTCGGGGATGCTCGACGGAGTCACGGACACTGCTGCTCCTTACGGGAGAAGGGCCGGGTGAGAGCTGCGGGAGTTGTGGGGCGGGGGCCGGGGGGCGGGGTGGGCGAGGTTCGGGAGGCGGGGTGGGGCGGATGCGCTTGTGGCCGGGGGCCACGGCGTCAGTCCGTGCCGATCTCGCCGTCGATGAGTGCGAACATCTCCTCGTCCGTCGTCTCGGCGAGGTCCGGGCGGGGATCCTCCGTCCCGCCGAGTGTCTGGGCGAGCGAGCGGAGCCGCGCGGCCAGGCGGGTGCGGGCCGCCTCGTCCAGGGCGGCTGTGCCGGAGGACGGCGACACGGCGGAGGAGAGCGTCTCCTCCAGCCGGCCGAGTTCGACGAGCAGTGACTGCTCGGGCGTGGTCGCGAGCGCGGTCGCGTCGTCGGGGAGCAGCCGGGCCCGTAGATGCCGGGCGAGGGCGGTCGCGGTCGGGTGATCGAACACCAGGGTGCTGGGCAGTCGCAGCCCCGTCGTCCGGGCGAGCCGGTTGCGCAGCTCGACGCCGGCGAGGGAGTCGAAGCCGAGTTCACGGAAGGCGCGTTCGGGCTCGACGCTGTCGGGTGTGGGGTGGCCGAGGACAGTGGCGGCGTGGGCGCGCACCAGGGTGAGGAGGGTGTCGTGTTGCTGTTCGGGGGTGAGGGTGCCGAGGCGTTCGGCGAGGGTCGCGTCGTGGTCGGCGGTCCCCGGCCGGGTGTGCGCGGTACGCGGTCGGCGGGTGCTGGGGTTGGAGTTGAGGTGGGTGAGGAGGGGTGGGAGGGGGTGGGTGGGGCGTAGGTCGGCGGGCAGGAGGGCGGGGCGGTCGCCGGCCATGGCCTGGTCGAGGAGGGTGAGGGCGTCGGGGGTGGTGAGGGGGTGCAGGCCGGAGCGGGTGATGCGCCGGCGGTCGCCGGCCTGGAGGTGTCCGGTCATCCCGCTGTCCTGCTCCCACAAACCCCAGGCCAGGGACAGGGCAGGCAGTCCGGATGCGCGGCGGTGGTGCGCCAGGGCGTCCAGGGCCGCGTTCGCCGCGGCGTAGTTGCCCTGCCCGCCGGCCCCCAGGACCCCGGCGGCCGAGGAGAACAACACGAACGCCGCCACATCCATGTCCCGGGTCAGCTCGTGCAGATGCCGGGCCGCTTCCCACTTCGGCCCCAGCACCCGACGGATCCTGCCCTCGTCCAGGCCGGTGACGGTCGCGTCGTCCAGAATTCCGGCGGTGTGGACGACGGCCGTCAACGGCCGGTCGGCAGGAATACGGTCCAGCAGTCCGGCCAGCGCCTCCCGGTCGGCGACATCACACGCCTCGACTGTGACCGATGCGCCGGCGGCGGTGAGTTCCGCGGTGAGGGCGTCGGCTCCGGGGGCGTCAGCACCGCGCCTGCTGGCCAGGACCAGGTGGCGGGCGTGGTGGGTGGTGACGAGGTGACGGGCGAC
>NZ_JBEYCX010000049.1:0-5721 GCF_040632975.1 Streptomyces sp. NPDC013455
GTATCTGGCCGAGCACCGGATCGACCACGTCAAGGCCGTGCCCTCGCACCTGGCCGCCCTGTCGGCCGCCGGCGGCGTCGAAGGCGTCCTGCCGGCGCGGTCGTTGGTTCTCGGTGGGGAGGCCGCGTCGCCGCTGTGGCTGCGGGAGCTGATCGCGGCAGCCGGTGAGCGGGAGGTGCACAACCACTACGGGCCGACCGAGACCACGATCGGCGTGGCGACCGTGCGGCTGACTGCGGAGCGGGTGGCCGGGGAAGCGGTCCCGGTCGGGTCTCCGGTGGCGAACACCCGCTTCTACGTGCTGGACCAGCACCTGAACCCGGTCGTGCCCGGCGCGGCGGGCGAGCTGTATGTCGCTGGTGCCGGGCTGGCGCGCGGCTATGTGCGCCGCGCGGGGTTGTCGGCGGAGCGGTTCGTGGCGAGTCCGTTCGAGTCGGGTGAGCGGATGTACCGCACCGGTGACCGGGCGAAGTGGACGGCGGACGGTCAGGTGGTGTTCCTGGGCCGCGCCGACGACCAGGTCAAGATCCGTGGCTTCCGGATCGAACCGGGCGAGGTGCAGGGCGTGCTGACCGGCCACCCGCTGGTGGACCAGGCGGCGGTCGTCGCCCGGGAGGACATCCCGGGTGACCGGAGGCTCGTCGCCTATGTGGTGCCGTCGGATGTCGAAGGGGCGCACGACGCACTGCCGGGCGTGCTGCGGGAGTTCGCGGGGCAGCGGCTGCCGGAGCACATGGTTCCGTCGGCGGTCGTGGTCCTGGACGTGCTGCCGCTGACCGGGAACGGCAAGCTGGACCGCAGGGCGCTGCCGGCGCCGGACTACTCCTCGTCGCTGGCGTCGGGTGGGCGTCGGGCGGGCACGTTGCAGGAGGAGATCCTGTGCCTGGCCTTCGCCGAGGTCCTGGGCCTGCCCGAGGTCGGTGTCGACGACGACTTCTTCGAGCTGGGCGGTCACTCGTTGCTGGCGGTGCGGCTGGTCAGCCGGATCCGTTCGGTCCTCGGGGTCGAGGTGGAGATCCGGGCGCTGTTCGAGGCGCCGACGGTGGCGGGCCTGGCGGACCGGCTGGCGGGTGCCCGTACGGCACGGGCCGCGCTGACGGCCGGGGAACGCCCCGAGCGGATCCCGCTCTCGTACGGCCAGCGACGGCTGTGGTTCATCAGGCAGCTGGAAGGCCCGAACGCGGTCTACAACGTCCCGGTGGCGCTGCGCCTCGGCGGTGATGTGGACCGGGAGGCGCTGGAAGCGGCGCTGCGGGACGTGATCGGGCGGCACGAGGTGCTGCGTACGGTCTTCGAGGTCGCGGACGGCGAGCCCTGCCAGCGGATCATCGGCATCGACGAACTGTGCTGGGAACTGCCCCTGGTCGAGGTGGCTCCGGAGGAGCTGGAGGACGCGGTCGCCGCGGCAGCCGGGTACGCCTTCGACCTCGCGGCCGAAGCGCCGCTCCGCGCCTGGCTGTTCGCCGCCGGGGAGGACGAGCGGGTGCTCGTCCTGGCGATGCACCACATCGCCGGCGACGGCTGGTCGAAGCGCCCGCTGGCGCGTGACCTGTCGGTGGCGTACGCGGCGCGGCGCGCGGGCCGGGCGCCCGATTGGGAGCCGCTGCCGGTGCAGTACGCGGACTACGCGCTGTGGCAGCGGGAGCTGCTCGGCGACGAGGGCGACGCGGACAGCCTGATCTCCCAGCAGATCGACTACTGGCGTCACACCCTGGCCGGTGCTCCCGAGGAGCTGGCGCTTCCGGTCGACCGCGTCCGGCCGGCGGCTCCCTCGCACCGGGGACACGACATCGCGCTGATGGTGCCGGCCGACGTGCACGCACGCCTCGTGGGGCTGGCACGGGCCGAGGGCGTGACCACGTTCATGGTGCTCCAAGCGGCACTCGCGATGCTGCTGTCGAAGCTGGGCGCCGGAACCGACATCCCGATCGGCTCGGCGAACGCGGGCCGTACTGACGAGGCGCTGGAGGACCTCGTCGGCTTCTTCGTCAACACGCTGGTCCTGCGCACGGACCTGACCGGCGACCCGACACTCCGGGAGGTGCTCGCTCGCGTACGGGAGACGAGCCTGTCCGCCTTCGCCCACCAGGACGTGCCGTTCGAGCGGCTCGTAGAGGAGCTGGCCCCGAGCCGGTCGATGGCGCGGCACCCCCTGTTCCAGGTCATGCTCCAGGTGCAGAACAACGCCGAGGCGGTCCTGGACCTGCAAGGCGTGCGGACCGGTGGTGTGACGGCCGGCACGACGGCGGCGAAGTTCGACCTGGACGCGTCGGTGTCGGAAGTGTTCGACGCGCAGGGCGCCCCGGCGGGGCTGCGCGGTTCGGTGGTCGCCTCGGCGGACCTGTTCGACATGGAGACGGCCGAACGGCTCGCGGCTCGCTGGGTGCGGGTCCTGGAGCGGCTGGCATCCGACCCGCAGCTGCGGTTGGGCGCGCTGGACGTGCTCGACGATGCCGAGCGAGGACTGCTCCTCGGCGAGTGGAACGACACGGCTGCCGAGGTGGTTTCCGGTTCCGTTCCGGAGCTGTTCGAGGCGCAGGTGGCGCGGACGCCGGAGGCGGTCGCGGTGGTCTCGGGCGGTGTGGAGGTGTCGTACGCAGAACTCGACGCGCGTGCCAATCGGTTGGCCCGTCATCTGGTCGCGAAGGGTGTGGGCCCGGAGTCGCTGGTGGGGGTGTGTCTGGAGCGCGGTGTCGAGTCGGTGGTGGCGCTGCTGGCGGTGCTGAAGGCCGGCGGTGCGTATCTGCCGATCGATCCGGGTTATCCGGCGGAGCGGATCGCTTACATGCTCGGCGACGCGAAGCCGGTGGTGGTGCTGGTCTCGACGGGCACTGTGGCGGTGGTGCCGCAGTCGGGCGCTGCTGTGGTGGTGCTGGATGAGGTCGAGCTGGCTGGTGTTGAGGATGGTCCGCTGGGGGTGGTGATCCGGCCGGAGCATCCGGCGTATGTGATCTACACGTCGGGTTCGACCGGGCGGCCGAAGGGTGTGGTGGTCGAGCACCGGTCGGTGGCGGGGTTGTTGGGTTGGGCTGTGGCGGAGTTCTCGGGTGAGGACTTCCGCAGGGTGCTGGTGTCCACGTCCTTCAACTTCGATGTCTCGGTTTTCGAGTTGTTCGGTCCGCTGGTGTCGGGTGGCAGTGTGGAAGTGGTGCCGGATCTGCTGGCTCTGGCCGATGCGGATGCGGGTGTGGGTGATGTCAGCCTGGTGAGTGGTGTGCCGTCGGCGTTCGCGCAGATGGTGGCCGCAGGGGAGATCCAGGCCCGTCCGCGTACGGTCGTCCTGGCCGGTGAGGCGCTGACGGCGGATGCGGTTGCCGGAATCCGTACGGCGGTCCCCGGCGCCCGGGTCGCCAACATCTACGGTCCGACCGAGGCGACGGTGTACACGACGGCCTGGTATGCGGATGCCGAGGTGGAGGGTGTCGTCCCGATCGGCCGGCCGATCTCCAATACCCGGGTCTACGTTCTGGACGGCAGCCTGTCCCCGGTCCCTGCCGGGGTCGCGGGTGAGTTGTACATCGCGGGTGCGGGGCTGGCCCGCGGCTATCTGGGGCGTCCGGAGCTGACGGGTGAGCGGTTCGTCGCCGACCCGTTCTCGTCGGACGGTGGTCGCCTGTACCGCACCGGTGACGTGGTGCGCTGGAACGCAGACGGCCAGATCGAGTACCTCGGCCGCGCCGACGAGCAAGTCAAGGTGCGCGGGTTCCGGATCGAACTCGGCGAGGTCCAGTCGGCGGTCGCCGCCCAGCCGGAGGTCGCGCAAGCGGTCGTCATCGCCCGCGAGGATGTGCCGGGGGACAAGCGCCTGGTCGCGTACGTCGTCCCGAACGACGGTGCGGCGCAGGGTGAACTGCCCGCCAAGGTGGCCGAGTTCGCCAGCGACCGACTGCCCTCGTACATGGTCCCCTCGGCGGTGGTGGTCCTGGACGCCCTGCCGCTGAACGTCAACGGCAAGCTCGACCGCGGGGCCCTGCCCGCGCCGGACTACTCGGCGGGCAAGGCGGGAGCCGGGCGCGGCGCCTCGAACCTGCGGGAGGAACTGCTGTGCGGCGTGTTCGCGCAAGTCCTGGGCCTTCCCGAGGTCGGCGTGGACGACGACTTCTTCGCCCTCGGCGGCCACTCGCTGCTCGCGGTGCGTCTGATCAGCCGGGTCCGTACCGTCCTGGGCGTCGAGGTGACGCTGCGGGCCCTGTTCGAGACCCCGACCGTCGCCGGTCTCGCGGCCGGCCTGGCGGGCGCCGGGCAGGCACGGCCGGCGCTGACGGCAGGGGAGCGGCCGGAGCTGGTGCCGCTCTCCTTCGCCCAGCAACGGCTGTGGTTCATCGACCAGTTGGAGGGGCCGAGCTCGACGTACAACATCCCGTTCGCACTGCGGATGGCTGATGACGTCGACCGGGAGGCGCTCGGTCTTGCCTTCCGGGACGTGATCGGGCGGCACGAGGTCCTGCGGACCGTCTTCCCGACGGCCGAGGGCGGCGCGCCGTACCAGAAGGTGATCGAACCAGGTGACATCGATTGGCGATTGAGTGTCGTCGAGGTGGAGCCCGCCGAGCTCGACGCCGCCGTGGCCGAGGCGGCGGCGTACGCCTTCGACCTCTCGGACGAGGCGCCGATCCGGGCCACGCTGTTCGAGGCCGGACCCGGCGAGTGCGTGCTGGCCGTGGTGCTCCACCACATCGCGGGCGACGGCTGGTCGACTGCCCCCCTGGCCAGCGACCTGTCCACGGCCTACGCGGCACGGAGCGCGGGCCAGGCACCGGGGTGGACGCCGCTGCCGGTGCAGTACGCGGACTACGCGCTGTGGCAGCGCGAGCTGCTGGGCGACGAGGCCGACCCCGACAGCGTCATCGCACGACACATGGGGTACTGGCGGGAAGCGTTGGCGGACTCTCCGGAGGAGCTGGCGCTCCCCTTCGACCGGTCGCGTCCCACGGTCGCGTCCCACGTCGGACACCGCGTGCCGGTGGAAATCCCGGCCGAGGTGCACGCACGGCTCGTGGAGGTTGCCCGCGCCGAGGGCGTCACCGTGTTCATGGTGCTCCAGGCCGCACTGGCGATGACGCTGTCGCGCCTCGGGGCAGGCACGGACGTCCCGATCGGCTCGGCGAACGCGGGCCGCACGGACGAAGCTCTCGACGACCTGGTCGGCTTCTTCATCAACACGCTGGTGCTGCGCACGGACCTGACCGGCGACCCGACGTTCCGCGAGGTTCTGGACCGGGTGAGGGAGACGAGTCTGTCGGCCCTGGCACACCAGGAGGTGCCGTTCGAGCGGCTTGTGGAGGAGCTGGCGCCGTCGCGCTCGATGGCCCGACACCCGCTGTTCCAGGTCCAACTGGACCTCCAGAACCACGCCGAGGCGGTCCTCGACCTCCCCGGCGCGCAAGGAGGCGGCACGTCCTCGGAGACCGCCGCCGTGGCGAAGTTCGACGTCGAGGTCCGGCTCACCGAGACCTACGACGAGCAGGGCGCACCGGCCGGTGTCCGGGGCCAGGTGGTCGGGGCGGCGGACCTGTTCGACCGGGACACCGTCACGGGTCTGCGCGAGCGCTTCGTCCGCGTCCTGGGCCTGCTGGTCGCCGATCCGCAGGTCCGGCTGAGCACCCTTGAGGTCCTTGGTGAGGACGAGCGGCGTCGGGTGCTGGAGGAGTGGAACGCCACCGAGGTCGACCTTGGGGCTGTGCTGGTGCCGGAGCTGTTCGCGGCGCAGGTGGCGCGGAC
>NZ_JBEYCX010000050.1:0-5525 GCF_040632975.1 Streptomyces sp. NPDC013455
GTCCTGGCCGGGCATCCTCTGGTGGCCCAGGTCGTCGTGGTCGCCCGTGAGGACGTACCGGGCGACAAACGGCTGGTCGCGTACGCCGTGCCGGCCGATGGGGTCGACTCGGCCGAACTGCCCGTTCAGCTGGCCGAGTTCTCCCGCGACCGGTTGCCCTCCTACATGGTCCCCTCGGCGGTCGTGGTCCTGGACGCGCTGCCCCTCAATGCCAACGGCAAGCTGGACCGCAGGGCCCTGCCCGCCCCGGAGTACGTCGTCGGCAGGGGCCGTGGGCCCGCCAACGCCCGCGAGGAGGTCCTGTGTGCGGCCTTTGCCGAGGTCCTCGGCCTCGACGGGGTCGGCGTGGACGACGACTTCTTCCGGCTCGGCGGCCACTCCCTCCTCGCGATCCGCCTGGTCGCCTTGCTCCGTACGCACGGTGTCTCGGTCTCGATCAGGGCGCTGTTCGACGCCCCGACGCCGGCCCGGCTCGCCGCCTCGGCGGGCTCCGAGCAGGTGGCCGTCCCGGCGAACCTGATCCCGGCCGGCGCGACCGCGATCACCCCCGAGATGCTGCCGCTCGTCGACCTCACGGCCGCCGAGATCGCGGCCGTCGTCGCCACCGTGGACGGCGGCGCCGTGAACGTGGCCGACGTCTACCCGTTGGCCCCGCTGCAGGAGGGCCTGCTCTTCCACCACCTCCTCGCGGAGGGCGGCGAGGACACCTACGTCATGCCGACAGTGGTCGAGTTCGATTCGCGCGAGCGGTTCGACGCCTTCACGAAGGCGCTCCAGCACGTCGTGGACCGCCATGACATCTACCGCACGTCGATCGTGTGGGAGGGCCTGCGCGAGCCGGTCCAGGTGGTGCGGCGGCAGGCGACCCTGCCCGTCGAGTCCGTCACCCTGGACGCAAAGGGCGGCGATCCGGTGAAGCAACTGCTCGCGGCCGGCGGCCGGTCGATGGACCTGGGCCGGGCCCCGCTGATCCGGGTCCACGCGGGCCGCGTTCCCGGCGGGGACCAGTGGCTGGCGCTGGTGCGGATCCACCACATGGTGCAAGACCACACCGCCCTGGAGGTCATGCTGGCCGAGGTCAACGCTTTCCTCACCGGACGTGACGGCGCCCTCGCTGAGCCGCTGCCTTTCCGCGACTTCGTCGCACAGGCCCGCGCCGGAGTGACCACAGGCGAGCACGAGCGGTACTTCGCCGAACTGCTCGGCGACGTCACCGAGCCGACGGCCCCCTTCGGCCTGGTCGACGTCCGCGGCGACGGCACCGGCACCACGCGCGCCCGGGTCGTTTTCGGCGACGAACTGCACGCACGCCTGCTCGACGTCTCCCGCCAACTGGGCGCGAGCCCGGCGACGTTGCTGCACCTGGCCTGGGCGCGGGTCCTGGCGGCGGTCAGCGGCCGCGAGGACGTGGTCTTCGGCACCGTCCTGTTCGGCCGCATGAACGCCGGCACGGGTTCCGACCGGGTGCCGGGCCCTTTCCTGAACACGCTGCCGGTCCGCGTGCGCACCGGCGAACTCGGGGTCCTGACCGCGGTGTCCGCGATGCGCGGCCAGCTGGCGGAGCTTCTGGAGCACGAGCACGCGCCGCTCACGCTGGCGCAGCAGGCCAGTGGGGTGACGGGTGACGTGCCCCTGTTCACCGCGCTGTTCAACTACCGCCACAACAGCGGCGGCGGTGCGGCCGAGGTGCCCGAGGTCCGCGACGAGCGGCTGAACGGCATCAGAAGGGTCTTCTTCGAGGAGCGCACCAATTACCCGCTGATGGTCTCGGTCGACGACAACGGCGACCGGATCTCGCTGGCCGTTCACGCGGTGGCGTCGATCGATCCGGAGACCGTGGGTGTCTTCCTGCGCACCGCCACGCGGAACCTGGTCGCCGCCCTGGAATTCGCCCTGGTGGGCGGCCTGGATGTGCCGCTGAGCACGGTCGAGGTGCTGGACGAGGCGGAGCGGCACCGGGTGCTGACGGAGTGGAACGACACGGCTGCCGAGGTGGTTTCCGGTTCCGTTCCGGAGCTGTTCGAGGCGCAGGTGGCGCGGACGCCGGGGGCGGTCGCGGTGGTCTCGGGCGGTGTGGAGGTGTCGTACGCAGAACTCGATGCCCGGGCGAACCGGTTGGCCCGTCATCTGGTCGCGAAGGGTGTGGGCCCGGAGTCGCTGGTGGGGGTGTGTCTGGAGCGCGGTGTCGAGTCGGTGGTGGCGCTGCTGGCGGTGCTGAAGGCCGGGGGCGCGTATCTGCCGATCGATCCGGGTTATCCGGCGGAGCGGATCGCGTACATGCTGGCTGACGCCGCTCCGGTGGTGGTGCTGGCCTCGACGAGCACGGTTGCGGCGGTGCCGTCGTCGGGCGCTGTGGTGGTGGTGCCGGACGAGGTCGAGCTGGCGGGCCTTGGGGACGGTGCGCTGGGCACGGTGATCCGGCCGGAGCATCCGGCGTATGTGATCTATACGTCGGGTTCGACGGGGCGGCCGAAGGGTGTGGTGGTCGAGCACCGGTCGGTGGCGGGGTTGTTGGGTTGGGCTGTGGCGGAGTTCTCGGGTGAGGACTTCCGCAGGGTGCTGGTGTCCACGTCCTTCAACTTCGATGTCTCGGTTTTCGAGTTGTTCGGTCCGCTGGTGTCGGGTGGCAGTGTCGAGGTTGTCGGTGATCTCCTCGCCCTGGCTGACGCCGATGCGGGTGTGGGTGATGTCAGCCTGGTGAGTGGTGTGCCGTCGGCGTTCGCGCAGATGGTGGCTTCGGGTGAGATCCAGGCCCGTCCCCGTACGGTCGTTCTCGCCGGTGAGGCGCTGACGGCGGATGCGGTGGCCGGGATCCGTACGGCGGTCCCCGGCGCCCGGGTCGCCAACATCTACGGTCCGACCGAGGCGACGGTGTACACGACGGCCTGGTATGCGGATGCCGAGGTGGAGGGTGTCGTCCCGATCGGCCGGCCGATCTCCAATACCCGGGTCTACGTCCTGGACGGCAGCCTGTCCCCGGTCCCTGCCGGGGTCGCGGGTGAGTTGTACATCGCGGGTGCCGGTCTGGCCCGCGGCTATCTGGGGCGTCCGGAGCTGACGGGTGAGCGATTTGTCGCCGACCCGTTCTCCACCACTGGTGGCCGTCTGTATCGCACGGGTGACGTGGTGCGCTGGTCGCCGGATGGCCAGGTCGAGTACCTCGGCCGCGCCGACGAGCAGGTCAAGATCCGAGGATTCCGGATCGAACTCGGCGAGGTGCAGTCGGTGGTGGCGGCCCACCCGGAGGTCGCCCAGGCCGTTGTCGTGGCCCGCGAGGACGTGCCGGGCGACAAGCGGCTGGTCGCGTACGTCGTCCCGAACGACGGTACGGCGCAGGTTGGACTGCCCGCCAGAGTCGCCGAGTTCGCCAGCGACCGACTGCCGTCCTACATGGTGCCGTCGGCGGTGGTGGTCCTGGACGCGCTGCCCCTGAATGCCAACGGCAAGCTGGACCGCAAGGCGCTGCCCGCGCCGGAGTATGCCACCGGGAGCGGGGGCCGGGGCCCGGCCACGCCGCAGGAGGAGTTGCTGTGCGGAGTGTTCGCGCAGGTCCTTGGTCTGCCCGAGGTGGGGGTGGACGACGACTTCTTCGCCCTGGGCGGGCACTCTCTCCTCGCTGTCCGTCTGGTCAGCCGGGTGCGGACGGTCTTCGGCGTCGAGGTGCCGTTGCGGGCGTTGTTCGACACGCCCACGGTTGCCGGTCTCGCGGCCGGGCTGGCGGGTGCGGGGCGGGCACGGCCGGCGCTGGTGGCCGGTGAGCGCCCGGAGCGCGTTCCGCTGTCCTTCGCCCAGCAACGCCTCTGGTTCATCAGCCAGTTGGAAGGCCCCAACGCCACCTACAACAGTCCGATCGCCGTCCGCCTGTCCGGCGAGGTCGACCGGCAGGCCCTGAACGCGGCCCTGCGCGACGTCATCGGCCGCCATGAGGTCCTCCGTACCGTCTTCGGCGTCGCGGACGGCGAGCCGTACCAGAAGGTCATCGGATCCGACGATCTCGACTGGCAGGTGGATGTCGTCCCGATCAACGCGGCGGAGCTGGAGAGCGCGGTCGCCGAGGCCGCGCGGTACGCCTTCGACCTTTCCGTCGAGGTGCCGATCCGGGCCACCCTCTTCGAGACCCGCGAGGGAGAGCGCGTCCTCGTCGTCCTCGTCCATCACATCGCCAGCGACGGCTGGTCGCGGGCGCCCCTGGCCCGGGACTTCTCCACGGCCTACGCGGCGCGGGTCGAGGGGCGGGCCCCTGAGTGGGCGCCGCTGCCGGTCCAGTACGCGGACTACGCGCTCTGGCAGCGCGAGCTGCTCGGCGAGGAAAGCGACCCCGGCAGCGTGATCTCCGGTCAACTGGACTACTGGCGCGAGACACTGGCGGGAGCGCCGGAGGAGCTCGAGCTGCCCTTCGACCGGTCCCGCCCGGCAGCCGCCTCGCACCTGGGGCACAGCGTCCCGCTCGACGTCCCGGCGCCGGTGCACGCGCGGCTCGTCGAGATGGCGCGGGCCGAGGGCGTGACCACGTTCATGGTGCTGCAGGCCGCCCTGGCCATCCTGCTGTCGAAGCTGGGCGCGGGCACCGATGTCCCGATCGGCTCGGCGCACGCCGGCCGCGGCGACGAGGCCCTGGACGACCTGGTCGGCTGCTTTGTCAACACGCAGGTGCTGCGGGCGGACCTCTCGGGCGACCCCGCCTTCACCGAACTGCTCGCCCGAGTCCGGGAAGCGGTCCTGTCCGGCTTCGCCCACCAGGACGTGCCGTTCGAGAAGCTGGTGGAGGAACTGGCCCCGGCGCGCTCCATGGCCCGCCACCCGCTCTTCCAGGTCGTCCTGACGAAGCAGAACACCGTCAGCGCCGGTCTCGACGCGCTGGCCACGCCCGTCGTGTGGACGGGGGGCATGTCCACCGGTACCCGTGCGGCGAAGTTCGACCTCGACGTGATGGTGGGGGAGACGTACGACACCGAGGGCGCCCCGGCCGGGCTGCGCGGCTCGGTGACGGTGGCCGCCGACCTGTTCGATCCCGAGTGGGCCGAGCGGATCGCCCGGGCCTGGGTGCGCGTGCTCGACCTGCTCGCCGACAGCCCGCAGACCCGCCTCAGCGACGTTCCGGCGCTCGACGAGGTGGAGCGCCACCAGGTCCTTGTCGGCTGGAACGACACGGCGACCGGCCTCGACGTCGATCTCGTGCACGCGCTGTTCGAGCGGCAGGCGAGCCGCACGCCCGACGCGATGGCGATCGTCTCCGAGGGTTCCCGGGTGGCGTACGGAGAGCTTGAGACGCGGGCGAACCGGATCGCGCACTACCTGATCGGTCAGGGGATCGGCGCCGACGCGGTGGTGGGTCTGTGCCTGCCGCGTGGCGCGGACATGATCGCGGGCATCCTCGGAACCTGGAAGGCGGGGGCGGCCTATCTGCCCGTCGACCCGGCCCAGCCGACGGACCGGATCGCGTTCATGCTGCGGGACAGCGGTGCGGCGCTGGCGCTGACGACCGAGGAGATCCTGGACGAGCTTCCGGCGGGCCGTTCTCGTCT
>NZ_JBEYCX010000051.1:0-5347 GCF_040632975.1 Streptomyces sp. NPDC013455
AGACCGGCCTGCGTGAACACCGTCTGATCCAGCAGACCCTCACCGGACCCGAAGATCACATCCTTGACCGAATGCTCCACGAAACCCGCCAGCCGAGCGTCCAACGCGGCACACGCCTCGTCCAACGCCTGCGCGAAGACGGGATACCGCTCATACAACTCACGCCCCATACCGACGCGTTGCGAACCCTGACCGGGGAACACGAACACCGTTGTCGCATCGGTGCCCGAGCCCGAGACGAGCGCGGGGGCGGGCTCGCCATCGGCCAGTGCCTTCAGCCCGGTCAGGGCTTCGTCCCGCGATCCGGCGAGGATCACGGCCCGCTCGCCGTGGTGGGCCCGCCGGGAGACCAGTGCTCCGGCGATGGCCGGCAGCGGGGTGCCGGTGTCGGCGACGAAGTCCGCCAGCCGTGCGGCCTGCCCGGCGAGGGCGCCGGTGCTCCGGGCCGAGACCAGCACCGGGAACGGGCCGTCGGCTTCGTCCGCCGGCCCGGCAGCGGGCTCCTCCGGCGCCTCTTCCAGGATGACGTGGGCGTTGGTGCCGCTGACGCCGAACCCGGACACGCCCGCCCGGCGCGGCCGGTCGGTCCGCGGCCAGTCACGGGCCTCCGTGAGCAGTCGTACGGCGCCCGCGTCCCAGTCGACGCGGGGGGACGGTTCGTCGACGTGCAGGGTGGCCGGGAGCACGCCGTGGCGCATGGCCTGGATCATCTTGATCACGCCGGCCACGCCGGCGGCGGCCTGGGTGTGTCCGATGTTGGACTTCAACGAGCCCAGGTAAAGGGGCTCTTGGCGGTCCTGGCCGTAGGTGGCGAGGAGGGCCTGCGCCTCGATCGGGTCGCCGAGGGTGGTGCCGGTGCCGTGGCCCTCGACCGCGTCGACGTCCGCCGGGGTGAGCCCGGCGGCGGCGAGCGCCTTGCGGATCACGCGCTGCTGGGCGGGCCCGTTGGGTGCGGTGAGGCCGTTGGAGGCACCGTCCTGGTTGACCGCTGTGCCGCGTACGACGGCGAGGACCCGGTGCCCCTTGCGCCGCGCCTCCGACAGACGCTCCAGGACGACCACGCCCGCGCCCTCGGCCCAGCCGGTGCCGTCCGCCGCGGACGAGTACGCCTTGCAGCGGCCGTCGGCGGCGAGGCCCCGCTGCCGGGAGAAGTCGATGAACAGGCCGGGCGTCGCCATGACGGTGGCGCCGCCCGCCAGGGCCATCGTGCACTCGCCGCGCCGCAGGGCCTGCACGGCGAGATGGATGGCGACCAGGGAGGACGAGCAGGCGGTGTCGAGGGTGACCGCCGGGCCCTCGAAGCCGAAGACGTAGGAGACGCGGCCGGAGGCCACGCTGGACGCGGCGCCGGTTCCGGTGAAGCCCTCCAGCTCGGGCGGGACGCTGCCGCCGGCGAAGTAGTCGACGCCCATGATGCCGTTGAAGACACCGACGTCGGCGCCCTTGAGGGTCGCCGGGTCGATGCCGGCCCGCTCCATCGCTTCCCAGGAGGTTTCCAGGAGCAGCCGCTGCTGGGGGTCCATGGCGAGGGCCTCGCGCGGCGAGATCCCGAAGAACTCCGCGTCGAACCGGCCGGCCCCGTGCAGGAAGCCGCCCTGGTCGACGTAGGAGGTGCCGGTCTTCTCGGGGTCGGCGTCCAGCAGGGTGTCCAGCTCCCAGCCGCGGTCGTCCGGGAAGCCCGACACTCCGTCGCGGCCCTCGGCGACCAGCTCCCAGAGGTCTTCCGGGGTGTCGACGCCGCCGGGCAGCCGGCAGGCCATGCCCACGATGGCGATCGGCTCGCGCGAGGCGCTCAGCAGCTGCTGGTTCCGCTTCTTCAGCGTGCCGACCTCTTCCAGCGACTTGCGCAGCGCCTCGACAAGCTTCTCGTAGGAAGCACTCACTTCACTGCCCCAATCAGTCGTGTGCCGCGTCAGCTTTCGAGGGATTCGCTGTCGCCGAGCGCGAGGTGTACGAGGTCGTCGACGTCCAGGTCGGCCAAGGCGCCACCGGCGGTGTCCGGTGCGCCGGGTGCGGGTGCGCCGGGTTCCAGGGCGGCCAGTTCGACCAGCGCGTCCAGCAGCCCCGCCTCCCGGAACCGGTCCAGCGGGAGGGCGAGCAGCGCGTGGCGCAGCCGTTCCTCGTCCGCCTCGGCCGCCGGCCGCTGCCGTGCGCCCTCCGGGAGGAGTTCGCCGTGCAGGTGCCGGGCCAGGGCCAGCGGTGTCGGGTAGTCGAAGACCACGGTGGCGGAGAGGTTGACGCCGGTCGCGGCGCGCAGCCGGTTGCGCAGTTCCACGGAGGTGAGGGAGTCGAACCCGGCGTCCTTGAACGCCGTCTCGGCGCCGACGCCGTCCGTTCCGGTGTGGCCGAGCACGCCGGCCACGTGTCCGCGGACGACGTCCAGCAGGGCCGCCTCCTGCCGGTCGCGGTCCAGCCCGGCGAGCCGGCGCCGCAGGCCGTCCCCGCCGTCTCCGGCGGCGGCCCGCGCCGACTGCCGCCCGGCCCGCACCAGTTGGCGGAGCAGGGGCGGCACGCCGGTACCGGCGGCCGCTTCGGCCCGTACGGCCCTGAGGTCCAGTTTGACCGGGACGAGCACCGTGTCGTCGCCGGCCAGGGCCTTGTCGAGGAGGGCCGTGCCCTCCTGCGGGGCGAGCGGCAGGATGCCGCCGCGCCGGCTGCCGCGGGTGCGGGCCGCCGCCTCCGCTCCGGCGGTCATCCCGGTGGTCTGCTCCCACGGGCCCCAGGCCAGGGACAGCGCCGGCAGGCCGGCCGCCCGGCGCCGGGCCATCGCGGCGTCCAGCCAGGCGTTGGCGGCCGCGTAGTTGCCCTGGCCGGCCGAGCCGAACAGTCCCGAGGCGGAGGAGAAGACGGCGAACGTCGTCAGGTCGAGGGTGCGGGTCAGCTCGTCCAAATGCCGTACGGCGGTCACCTTCGGCGCGAAGACGCGGTGCAGGCGCCGCGGGTCGAGCGTGCCGATCACGCCGTCGTCCAGGACACCCGCGGTGTGCAGGACCGCGGTCAGGGGGTGCGCGTCGGGTACGGAGTCCAGCAGGGCCGCCACCGCATCGCGTTCGGCGATGTCGCAGGCGGCCACCCGTACGCTCGTCGCGCCGAGGGCCGTCAGCTCGGCCACCAGTTCCTGTGCGCCCTCGGCGTCCGGGCCGCGCCGGCCGGCCAGTACCAGGTGCCGTACGCCGTGCCGCTCGACGAGGTGCCGGGCCAGCAGGGCGCCCAGCGAGCCGGTGCCGCCGGTGACGAGGACGGTGCCGTCCGGGTTCCAGCGCGCCCGCTCCGGTACGGCGTCCGCGGCGGCGGCCCGTACCAGGCGCGGGACGCGGACGGTCGAACCGCGCACCGCGAGCTGCGGCTCGCCGGCCGCCAGAGCGGTCGTGGCGAGCGCGGCGAGATGTCCGTCGTCGTCTCGTGGGGCGTCGGTGTCGACCAGGACGATCCGCTCGGGATTCTCCGCCTGGGCGGCCCGCACGAGCCCCCACACGGCCGCCCCGGCCGGATCGGTCAGGGTGTCCTCGCCTTCGGCGGGCACCGCGCCCCGGGTCACCACCACGAGCCGGGAGCCGGCGAGCCGCTCGGCGGCCAGCCACGCCTGCAGGACGTCCAGGATCCGGGACGTGCGCTCCAGGGCGTCGTCGTCGGAGCCGTCGGCCGGCAGCAGCAGCACTTCCGGCACGCTGGCCCCGGCGGCCGCGGCGGCGAGATCGGCGGCCGTCGCCACTCGTGCCCAGACTGGCGCCGGGGCCCCCGCGCGGGCGGGTACGGGCAGCTCGGTCCACTCCACGTGGAAGAGGGCGTCCGCGCCGGGCGCACCGGCCGCGGCCTCCAGTTGCTCGGCACTGACCGCACGGAACACCAGGGAGTCGGTCGTCAGCACCGGCTCGCCGGTCTCGTCGGCGGCCTGCACCGAGACCGCGTCCGGCCCGGCCGGCGCGACCCGCACGCGCAGCGCCGACGCCCCCGCCGCGTGCAGCGTCAGCCGGTTCCAGGCGAACGGCAGAACCGTACGCGGTCCGTCACCGGGCTCCGCCGCGCCGGCCGGGGCGACGAACCCGTTGGCGTGCAGCGCCGCGTCGAGCAGCGCAGGGTGGAGTCCGAACCGGGCCGCCTCCTCCCGCTGCCCGTCGGGCAGGGCGACCTCGGCGTACACCTCGTCACCGCGCCGCCATACCGCCCGCAGCCCCTGGAACACCGGGCCGTAGGTGTAGCCCTTCTCGACCAGGCCGGCGTAGAAAGTGTCGACGTCGACGTCGACGTGGTCCGCGCCGGGCGGGGGCCAGGCGGTGAAGTCGAAGGCGGGTGTGTCCCCGGCCGAGCTGGTCAGGGTGCCGGTGGCGTGCCGGGTCCAGGCGACGGTGCCGAGTTCACCGGGCGTGTCCTCCCGCGCCGAGTACACCGACACCGTCCGCAGCCCGTCCTCGTCCGCTCCGCCGACGGCGACCTGGACCCGCACCCCGCCCTGCTCGGGTACGACCAGGGGTGTCTCGATGACGAGTTCGTCCACGACTCCGCAGCGGACCTCGTCGCCGGCCCGGACGGCCAGTTCGATGAGCCCGGTGCCGGGCACCAGGACCACTCCCCCGACGGCGTGGTCGGCCAGCCAGGGGTGGGTGCGCAGGGAGAGCCGGGAGGTGCACAGGATTCCGCCGGTCTCGGGCACCTCCACGACGGCGCCGAGCAGCGGGTGGTCCGCCGTGCTCTGCCCGAGGGCGACGGCGTCGGTGGCGGGGGCCGTCTGCAGCCAGTAGTGCCGGTGGTCGAAGGCGTACGTCGGCAGGTCCACGTGCGCCTCGGTGGCACCCTTGGGGAGGACGGCCGCCCAGTCCACCCTCGTCCCGCGCACGAAGAGCCGCGCCACGGCCGATAGCAGGCTCTGAGCCTCGTCCCGGTCGTCACGCAGGGCCGGAACGGCCACCGCATCCGCGTCGGCCGACTCCGCTATCACACCGGTCAGCGCACCGCCGGGGCCGAGCTCCAGGAACACCGAACCGGCCGAGGCGCTGACGCCCTCCGCGAAACGCACCGGGCGGCGGACATGGTCCACCCAGTAGGCCGGATCGGTCAGCTGTCCCGGCTCGGCGAGCCGCCCCGTCACGTTCGATACGACGGGGATCGCCGGCTCGTTCCAGGTCAGGTCCGACAGGGCCGCGGCGAAGTCCGCCAGCATCGGCTCCATCAACGCCGAGTGGAAAGCGTGCGAGACGGTCAGCCGCTTCACCCGGCGGCCCTGCTCACGCAGCCTCTCCGCCACCGCCACGACAGCCGCCTCATCACCCGACAGCACCACCGAACCCGGCGCGTTCACCGCCGCCAGATCCACACCCCCACCCAGGTGTTCGGCGATCTCCGCCTCACT
>NZ_JBEYCX010000052.1:1914-3704 GCF_040632975.1 Streptomyces sp. NPDC013455
CGCCGGCCCCGGTAAAGCTCCAGCGAAGCTGGTGTGTGACGGGTGGCTGGTCGTTGTTTGAGAACTGCACAGTGGACGCGAGCATCTGTGGCCAAGTTTTTAAGGGCGCACGGTGGATGCCTTGGCACCAGGAACCGATGAAGGACGTGGGAGGCCACGATAGTCCCCGGGGAGTCGTCAACCAGGCTTTGATCCGGGGGTTTCCGAATGGGGAAACCCGGCAGTCGTCATGGGCTGTCACCCTTGTCTGAACACATAGGGCAAGTGGAGGGAACGCGGGGAAGTGAAACATCTCAGTACCCGCAGGAAGAGAAAACAACCGTGATTCCGGGAGTAGTGGCGAGCGAAACCGGATGAGGCCAAACCGTATGCGTGTGAGACCCGGCAGGGGTTGCGCATGCGGGGTTGTGGGATCTCTCTTCCACGGTCTGCCGGCCGTGGGACGAGTCAGAAACCGTTGATGTAGGCGAAGGACATGCGAAAGGTCCGGCGTAGAGGGTAAGACCCCCGTAGTCGAAACATCAGCGGCTCGTTTGAGAGACACCCAAGTAGCACGGGGCCCGAGAAATCCCGTGTGAATCTGGCGGGACCACCCGCTAAGCCTAAATATTCCCTGGTGACCGATAGCGGATAGTACCGTGAGGGAATGGTGAAAAGTACCCCGGGAGGGGAGTGAAATAGTACCTGAAACCGTGTGCCTACAAGCCGTGGGAGCGTCGGAATGGAGCTTGCTCTGTTCTCGTGACTGCGTGCCTTTTGAAGAATGAGCCTGCGAGTTTGCGGTGTGTTGCGAGGTTAACCCGAGTGGGGAAGCCGTAGCGAAAGCGAGTCCGAATAGGGCGGTTGAGTAGCACGCTCAAGACCCGAAGCGGAGTGATCTAGCCATGGGCAGGTTGAAGCGGAGGTAAGACTTCGTGGAGGACCGAACCCACCAGGGTTGAAAACCTGGGGGATGACCTGTGGTTAGGGGTGAAAGGCCAATCAAACTCCGTGATAGCTGGTTCTCCCCGAAATGCATTTAGGTGCAGCGTCGTGTGTTTCTTGCCGGAGGTAGAGCACTGGATAGGCGATGGGCCCTACCGGGTTACTGACCTTAGCCAAACTCCGAATGCCGGTAAGTGAGAGCGCGGCAGTGAGACTGTGGGGGATAAGCTCCATGGTCGAGAGGGAAACAGCCCAGAGCATCGACTAAGGCCCCTAAGCGTACGCTAAGTGGGAAAGGATGTGGAGTCGCACAGACAACCAGGAGGTTGGCTTAGAAGCAGCCACCCTTGAAAGAGTGCGTAATAGCTCACTGGTCTAGTGATTCCGCGCCGACAATGTAGCGGGGCTCAAGCGTACCGCCGAAGTCGTGTCATTCATATATATAGCCCCAACGGGTGTATGGATGGGTAGGGGAGCGTCGTCTGCCGGGTGAAGCGGCACTGGAAGGTAGTCGTGGACGGTTGACGAGTGAGAATGCAGGCATGAGTAGCGATACAAACGTGAGAAACGTTTGCGCCGATTGACTAAGGGTTCCTGGGTCAAGCTGATCTGCCCAGGGTAAGTCGGGACCTAAGGCGAGGCCGACAGGCGTAGTCGATGGATAACCGGTTGATATTCCGGTACCCGCTGTGAAGCGTCAAACATCGAGCATCGTGATGCTAAGGCCGTGAAGCCGTTCCGGACCCTTCGGGGAAAGGAAAGTGGTGGAGCCGCCGAACCAAGCGGTTAGTAGGTGAGTGATGGGGTGACGCAGGAAGGTAGTCCATCCCGGGCGGTGGTTGTCCCGGGGTAAGGGTGTAGGACGG
>NZ_JBEYCX010000052.1:3793-5190 GCF_040632975.1 Streptomyces sp. NPDC013455
CATATGTCTGAGACCTGATGCCGAGCCGATTGTGGCGAAGTGGATGATCCTATGCTGTCGAGAAAAGCCTCTAGCGAGTTTCATGGCGGCCCGTACCCTAAACCGACTCAGGTGGTCAGGTAGAGAATACCGAGGCGTTCGGGTGAACTATGGTTAAGGAACTCGGCAAAATGCCCCCGTAACTTCGGGAGAAGGGGGGCCACGCTTGGTGATGAGCTTTACGCTCTGAGCTGGGGGTGGCCGCAGAGACCAGCGAGAAGCGACTGTTTACTAAAAACACAGGTCCGTGCGAAGCCGTAAGGCGATGTATACGGACTGACGCCTGCCCGGTGCTGGAACGTTAAGGGGACCGGTTAGTGACCTTTCGGGGTTGCGAAGCTGAGAACTTAAGCGCCAGTAAACGGCGGTGGTAACTATAACCATCCTAAGGTAGCGAAATTCCTTGTCGGGTAAGTTCCGACCTGCACGAATGGCGTAACGACTTCTCGACTGTCTCAACCATAGGCCCGGTGAAATTGCACTACGAGTAAAGATGCTCGTTTCGCGCAGCAGGACGGAAAGACCCCGGGACCTTTACTACAGTTTGATATTGGTGTTCGGTTCGGCTTGTGTAGGATAGCTGGGAGACTTTGAAGCAGCCACGCCAGTGGTTGTGGAGTCGTCGTTGAAATACCAGTCTGGTCGTGCTGGATGTCTAACCTGGGTCCGTGATCCGGATCAGGGACAGTGTCTGATGGGTAGTTTAACTGGGGCGGTTGCCTCCCAAAGGGTAACGGAGGCGCCCAAAGGTTCCCTCAGCCTGGTTGGCAATCAGGTGTTGAGTGTAAGTGCACAAGGGAGCTTGACTGTGAGACCGACGGGTCGAGCAGGGACGAAAGTCGGGACTAGTGATCCGGCGGTGGCTTGTGGAAGCGCCGTCGCTCAACGGATAAAAGGTACCCCGGGGATAACAGGCTGATCTTCCCCAAGAGTCCATATCGACGGGATGGTTTGGCACCTCGATGTCGGCTCGTCGCATCCTGGGGCTGGAGTCGGTCCCAAGGGTTGGGCTGTTCGCCCATTAAAGCGGTACGCGAGCTGGGTTTAGAACGTCGTGAGACAGTTCGGTCCCTATCCGCTGTGCGCGTAGGAGTCTTGAGAAGGGCTGTCCCTAGTACGAGAGGACCGGGACGGACGAACCTCTGGTGTGCCAGTTGTTCTGCCAAGGGCATGGCTGGTTGGCTACGTTCGGGAGGGATAACCGCTGAAAGCATCTAAGCGGGAAGCCTGCTTCGAGATGAGGACTCCCACCCACTTGATGGGGTAAGGCTCCCAGTAGACGACTGGGTTGATAGGCCGGATCTGGAAGCACGGTAACGTGTGGAGGTGACCGGTACTAATAGGCCGAGGGCTTGTCC
>NZ_JBEYCX010000053.1:0-5090 GCF_040632975.1 Streptomyces sp. NPDC013455
CTGCTGGACGCCGTCCCGGCCGAGCACCCGCTCACCGGTGTCGTGCACACGGCCGGTGTGCTGGACGACGGCGTCATCGGCGCCCTCACCCCCGAACGCCTGGCGGGCGTCTTCGGCCCGAAGGCCGCCGCGGCCGCGCACCTGGACGAGCTGACCCGCACCCTGGACCTGACGGTGTTCGCCGTCTACTCCTCCGGAGCCGGTCTGTTCGGCTCGGCCGGCCAGGGCAACTACGCGGCCGCCAACGCCTACCTCGACGGCCTGATGGCCCGCCGCCGCGCGGCCGGCCTGCCGGCGGTCTCCCTCGCCTGGGGCCTGTGGGAGCAGAGCACCGGCCTGACCGCCCACCTCAGCGAGACCGACCAGGCCCGCATGAGCCGGGGCGGCGTCCGCGCCCTCACCCCGGCGGAGGGCCTGGCCCTCTTCGACACCGCACTCGGCGCCGGCCAGGCCCTCGTCGTCCCGATCAAGCTCGACCTGCGGGCCGCCCGCGCCGACGCGGCCGCCGGCGGCACCGTGCAGCCCCTGATGCGCGGCCTGATCCGGGTCACCCGGCAGGCCGCCCGGACGACCGCGGCGGACCGCAGCGGCGGCGGCCTGGCCGACCGGCTCGCCGGACTCGACCCGGCCGAGCAGGAAGCGCTGCTCCTCGACGTCGTCCGCGGCCAGGTCGCCACCGTCCTCGGCCACGCCGGGGCCGACCAGGTCAAGGCGGAGAAGGCGTTCAAGGACGCCGGGTTCGACTCCCTCACCTCCGTCGAACTGCGCAACCGCATCCGCGAGGCCACCGGCCTCGGCCTGCCGACGACCGTCGTCTTCGACTACCCGACCCCGCTCGCCCTCGCCCGTCACCTGCACAGCCACTTCGGGCACGTCACCGCCGCCCCGGCCGCCCCGGAACCGGCCGTCGCCACCGCCGACCCCGGCGAGCCGATCGCGATCGTGGGCATGGCCTGCCGGCTCCCCGGCGGGGTCACCAGCCCCGAAGGGCTTTGGGAGCTGGTGGCGGAGGGCAGGGACGCGCTGTCCGGGTTCCCGTCCGACCGGGGCTGGGACCTGGAGGGCCTGTTCGACGCCGACCCCGGACGCGTCGGAACCTCCTACGTCGACCAGGGCGGGTTCCTGCACGACGCGGGCCTGTTCGACGCGGGCTTCTTCGGCATCTCCCCGCGTGAGGCCCTCGCGATGGACCCGCAGCAGCGGCTGCTGCTGGAGACGTCCTGGGAGGCACTGGAACGGGCGGGCATCGACCCCCTCTCCCTCAAGGGCACCGACGTCGGCGTGTTCTCCGGCGTGATGACCCAGGGCTACGGCTTCGGCGGCGAACTCCCCGCGGAACTCGCCGGGTTCACGGCGACCGGGTCCGCGGGCAGCGTGGCCTCCGGCCGGGTGTCGTACGTCTTCGGCCTCGAAGGCCCCGCGGTGACCGTCGACACCGCCTGCTCCTCCTCCCTGGTCGCCATCCACCTCGCCGCGCAGGCCCTGCGCAACGGAGAGTGCTCGATGGCCCTGGCCGGCGGCGCCACCATCCTCGCCAACGCGTACACCTTCGTGGAGTTCTCCCGCCAGCAGGCCCTCTCACCCGACGGCCGCTGCAAGGCGTTCTCCTCGTCCGCCGACGGCACCGGCTGGGCCGAGGGCGCGGGCGTGGTCGTCCTGGAGCGCCTGTCCGAGGCCCGGCGCAAGGGCCACCGCGTCCTCGCCGTCGTGCGCGGCAGCGCGGTGAACCAGGACGGCGCCTCCAACGGCCTGACCGCCCCCAACGGCCCGTCGCAGCAGCGCGTGATCCGCAAGGCGCTGGCGAGCGCCGGTCTCTCGGCGTCCGACGTGGACGCGGTGGAGGCGCACGGCACCGGTACGGTCCTCGGCGACCCGATCGAGGCCCACGCCCTGCTCGCCACCTACGGCCAGGACCGCGAAGAGCCGCTGTGGATCGGCTCGGTGAAGTCCAACCTCGGCCACGCCCAGGCCGCGGCCGGCGTCGCCGGCGTCATCAAGACCGTCGAGGCGCTGCGGCACGCGGTGCTGCCGCCCACCCTCCACGTCGACCAGCCGTCGACCGAGGTGGACTGGACGGCGGGCGCAGTCGAACTGCTCACCGAGGCCCGGCCCTGGCCGGAGACCGGCCGCCCGCGCCGCGCCGGCGTCTCCGCCTTCGGCGTCAGCGGCACCAACGCGCACGTGATCCTGGAACAGGCTCCCGAGGAGCCGGCCGTGGTGCCGCCGGCCCCCGGCGACGGTGCGCGGCCGGCCCCGGCCGACGGAGTGCTGCCGGTCGTGGTCTCGGCCCGGAGCACCGCCGCGCTCGCCGGACAGGCCGCACGGCTGGCCGAGTTCGCCGGGCGGACCGACGTCCCGCCGGCGGCCGTGGCCGGAGCGCTCGTCACCCGGCGGGCGGTGCTGCCCGAACGGGCCGTGGTCGTCGCCGGCTCGCGCGACGAGGCCGTGGCCGGACTGCGGGCGCTGGCCGCCGGCGAGGCGTCGCCGAACGTCGCCGTCGGCACGGAGAGCACCGGCCGCACGGTGTTCGTCTTCCCCGGCCAGGGCGCGCAGCGCCTGGGCTTGGGACGCGAACTGTACGACCGGTACCCCGTCTTCGCCGAGGCGCTGGACGAGGCGTGCGCCGCACTGGACGCGCGGCTGGCCGGCTGGGCGGACCACGCCGTCAAGGACGTGATCTTCGGCGAGGTCGGCAACGCGGGCGGCGGTCTGCTGGACCAGACGGTCTTCACCCAGGCCGGTCTGTTCGCGGTGGAGTCGGCCCTGTTCCGGCTCGTGGAATCCTGGGGCGTACGGCCGGACGTGGTCGCCGGACACTCCATCGGCGAGGTCGTCGCCGCGCATGTCGCGGGCGTGCTGTCGCTGACCGACGCGGCGGCACTGGTCGCCGCGCGCGGCCGGCTCATGCAGGCCCTGGCACCGGGCGGGGCGATGGTCGCGGTCGCCGCCGGGGAGACGGAGATCGAGCGCTACCTCGGCGCGGGCGTCGACCTCGCGGCGGTCAACGCGCCCGGCTCGGTGGTCCTCTCGGGCGACGAGGGAGCCGTCACCGCCGTGGCGGAGAAGCTGCGCGAGCAGGGCCGCCGGACCAAGCGGCTCACCGTCTCGCACGCCTTCCACTCGGTGCTCATGGAGCCGATGCTGGCCGACTTCGCCGCGGCCCTGTCCGACCTGACCTGGAACGAGCCGGCCATCCCCGTCGTGTCCAACGTGACGGGCCGGCTCGCCGAGCCGGGACAGCTCACCGACCCCGCCTACTGGGTGGACCACGTCCGCCGCCCGGTCCGTTTCGCGGACGGCATCAGCGCCTCCGGTGGCTCGGTGTTCCTCGAACTCGGCCCCGGCGGCGCCCTGACCGGTCCGATCACGGAGTCGGCCGACGCGGACGCGGTGGCCGTTCCGGCCCTGCGCGACGACCGCGACGAGGCGCGGACGCTCCTGCTGTCCGTCGCGGAACTGTTCGTCCGCGGGACGCACGTGAACTGGGCGGCCGTCCTCCCCGAGGGCGCCACCGAGGCCCACGTCGACCTGCCCACCTACGCCTTCGACCACCAGCACTACTGGCTCCGGACCGCCCCCGCCACCGACGCGGCCGCCCTCGGCCAGAGCACGGCGGACCACCCGCTGCTCGGAGCCGTCGTGGAGGTGCCCGAGACCGGCGGAATCCTGTGCACCTCCCGGCTCTCCCTGCGCACCCACCCCTGGCTGGCCGACCACGCCGTCGGGGGAGTGGTCCTGGTGCCCGGCACCGGCCTGGTCGAGCTGGCCGTCCGCGCCGGTGACGAGGCGGGCTGCGGAGTCGTGGACGAACTCGTCATCGAAGCCCCCCTGGTCGTCCCCGAGCAGGGCGGCGTCCGGGTCCAGGTCGCCGTCGGCGCACCGGACGAGGACGGCGCACGGACCGTGACGGTCTACTCGGCCCGCGAGAACACCGCCGGCGAGATCGGCACCGCCGCCTGGACCCGGCACGCCACCGGCACCCTGACCGGTTCCGCCGGGGACACACCCGCCTTCGACACCACGGTCTGGCCGCCGGCCGGCGCCGAACCGGTCGACCTCGACACCACCTCCTTCTACGCCGACCTCGCGAGCCACGGCTACGCCTACGGCCCCGCGTTCCAGGGCCTGCGAGCGGTGTGGCGGCGGGGCGAGGAGATCTTCGCCGAGGTCGCCCTGCCGGACGCACAGCGGGACGAGGCCGCCCGGTTCGGACTGCACCCGGCACTGCTGGACGCGGCCCTGCACACCGACGCCTTCGCCCAGCCCGCCGACGGCCACAACGTCCTGCCGTTCTCCTGGAACGGACTGGTCCTGCACGCCGCCGGTGCCGCCTCCCTCAGGGTGCGGATCGCACCGCGCGGAACCGACGTCCTGTCCCTCGTCGCGGCCGACGAGAACGGCGGACTCGTCCTGAGCGTCGACTCGGTCACCTTCCGCCCCGTGGACGTCGGGCAGCTCGACGCCGCAGCGACGGCCGGCGAAGGCCGCGACGCACTGTTCGCCGTCGACTGGACCGAACTCCCCCTACCCGCCCCGACCGCGGAAACGGCGCCCGCGTGGACGCGAGTCGCCACCGCCGGCGAGGTGACGGCGCTGCGCGGCGAAGTGCCCGAAGTCGCGGTCCTGGAGCTGGACGGCTCCACGGACGGCGACGAGGAGGCGCTCGCCCGGACCGCCGCCGCCCTGGAGGTCGTCCAGGCATGGCTCGCCGAGGAGGAACTGGAGGACGCGCGGCTGCTGGTGGTGACCCGGGGCGCGGTGCCCGCGGGCGGCGCGGCCACGCTGACGGACGCGGCCGGTGCGGCCGTCTGGGGCCTGGTCCGCGCCGCACAGGCCGAGAACCCCGGCCGGATCGTCCTGCTCGACCTGGACCCGGCCGCCGACGAACCCGTCGACGACCTGCTCGCGGCGGTCCTGGCCGCGGGTGAGCCGCAGGTGGCGGTGCGTGGTCCGGTGCTGTCGGTGCCGCGTCTGGTGCGAGCGGCCGAAGGCGAGCCGGCGGCCGGGTTCCGGGCCGGGGGCACGGTGCTGGTCACCGGTGGTACCGGCTCGCTGGGCAGGCTGGTGGCGCGGCACCTGGTGGAGCGGCA
>NZ_JBEYCX010000054.1:0-5015 GCF_040632975.1 Streptomyces sp. NPDC013455
GAACGATCCGACACATCACACGCCACCACCGACACCGACTCCGCACCCAACCCCGACAACTCGGCCACCAGCTCCGCCGCACCACCGGCCGCCGCGCCACGCCTACTCACCAACACCAGATCCCGCACCCCATGACGCACCACCAAATGCCGCGCCACCAAACCACCCAACGTCCCCGTTCCACCCGTCACCAACACCGCACCCACCGGATCGAAACCGACCCCACCCACACCGACCCGGTCGGCGGTGGCCTCGGTCGCACGGGCGAGCCTCGGCGTGAGCAGGCGGGTGCCGCGGGCGGCGACCTGGGGTTCGCCGGTGGCCAGTACGGCGGCGAGCAGCGGTTCCACGTCGGTGCCGGCGGGGGTGTCCGTGTCGAGCAGCACGATCCGGTCGGGGTGCTCCGACTGGGCGACCCGGACCAGGCCCCAGACGGCCGCGGCCGCCGGGTCGGTCACCGTCCGCTCACCGTCCGCCGGCACCGCGCCCCGGGTGACGACGACGAGTCGGGCCGCCTCCAGGCCGGGGCCGGCCAGCCACTTCTGGACGATCTCCAGCACCCGGCCCGTCAGCGCCAGCGCCGCGTCGTCGTCCGCCGTCCGGGGGTCCCCGGTACGGCCGGCCTCCAGGACGACGACCGGGGGTACGCCCGAACCGTCGGTGAGGGCGGCCACATGAGCCGGCTCGGTGATCGGCACCCAGGCGGGCGGCAGGTTCGTGCCGGGCTCCGGGGCGCCGGGCACCTCCGTCCACTCGACGCGGAACAGGGAGTGCCGGCTGTCGTCCGCGGCCGCGCCCAACTGGTCGGCTGACACCTCGCGGGAGACCAGTGACCGCAGTGTGAGCACGGGGGCACCGGTCTCGTCGGCCGCCTCCAGGGACAGGGCGTCGGGTGCGGACCGGGTCAGGCGTACGCGCAGGGCGGTGGCACCGGCGGCGTGCAGGCGCAGGCCGTTCCAGCCGAAGGGCAGGTGGACGCCGTCGCCGTCGCCGGTGCGGTTCTCGCCCGTGGGGTCGGAGAGCGCCACGTCGAGCATCGCGGGGTGCAGGGCGGCGTCCAGGAGCGCCGGGTGGATGCCGAACCGGGCGGCGCCGGTCCGCTGGTCCTCGGGCAGGGCGACCTCGGCGAAGAGGTCGTCACCGCGCCGCCACAGCGCCCGTACGCCCTGGAAGACCGGCCCGTACCCGTAACCGGCCGCGGCGAGCAGGTCGTAGCCGCCGGAGATGTCCACCGGCCGGGCGCCGGTGGGGGGCCACAGGCCGAGGTCGGCGGCCGGCTCGGCCGGTGCGGCCTGGTCCAGGCTGGTGAGGGTGCCGGTGGCGTGCCGGGTCCAGGCTTCGGCCCCGACGTCTCCGGGGGTTCCTTCCGGTGCCGAGTACACGGTGACCGTCCGGGAGCCCGCGTCCTCCGGGCCGCCGACGGCGACCTGCACCCGCAGCCCGCCCTGCTCCGGCAGCACCAGCGGCGCCTCGATGACCAGCTCTTCGAGGACCCCGCAGCCCACTTCGTCGCCGGCCCGGACGGCCAGTTCCACCAGCCCGGTGCCGGGGACGAGCACCGCCCCGCCGACCGCGTGGTCCGCGAGCCAGGGGTGGGTGCGCAGGGACAGCCTGGAGGTGCACAACACCCCGCCGGTCTCGGGCACTTCGACCACCGCGCCGAGCAGGGGGTGATCGGCGCGTGCCTGCCCGAGTGAGGCCGCGTCCGTCGCGGGAGCGGTCTTCAGCCAGTAGTGGCGGTGGTCGAAGGCGTACGTCGGCAGCTCCACCCGCGCGGTGTCGGCACCGGCGGGCAGGACACCCGTCCAGTCCACGGCCACACCCCGGACGAACACCTCGGCCATCGACGCCAGCAGCCGTCGCAGTCCGCCCTCTTCACGGCGCAGCGAGCCGGTGACGACGGCCTCCGCCTCAGTCTCGTCCGCGATCTCGTTGACCGGCTGGACGAGGACGGGGTGCGCGCTGGACTCGACGAACACCGTGTGCCCCTCGGCGAGGAGCGTGGCGACGGCGGGGCCGAAGCGGACCTGGCCACGCAGGTTGCGGTACCAGTAACCGCCGTCCAGCACCCCCGCCTCGCGCACCCACCCACCGGTCACCGTCGAGAAGAACGGCACCAGCGGGGCCTGGCTGCGGATGTCCGCGAACGCCTTGTCCAGGGCCTGCTCGATCGCTTCGACATGACGGGTGTGGGAGGCGTAGTCCACCGCCACCCGGCGCACCCGCACACCGTCCGCCTCCAACACCGCCAGCGCCTCGTCCAACGCCTCCGCGTCACCGGCGATCACCACCGACGAAGGACTGTTGACCGCAGCGACCTCCACACGGCCGTCCCACGCGGAAATCCGCGCGGCCGCCTCGGCCTCGGGAAGCGCCACCGACGCCATCCCACCGCGACCCGCCAGCTCACCGGCGATCACCTTGCTGCGGACCGCCACGATCCGGGCCGCGTCCGCCAGCGACAACGCACCCGCCACACACGCAGCGGCGATCTCACCCTGCGAGTGACCGACCACCGCATCCGGCACGACACCCACCGACGCCCACACCGCCGCCAGGCCGACGTTCACGGCGAAACTCGCCGGCTGCACGACGTCGACCCGCCCCAGCAGATCGACCTCACCCCGCAGGACGGCCTTCACGTCCCAGTCGGTCCACGGCGCGAGAGCCCGGGCGCACTCCTCGATCCGCTCCGCGAACACCGGAGAGGTCTCCAGCAGTTCACGACCCATGCCGAGCCACTGCGAGCCCTGCCCGGGGAACACCAGCACCGTCCGCCCGGTGGAGGCGGTGCTGCCGGTCAGCAGGCCGGCCGCGGTCTCGCCCCGCGCGAGCGCCGCGAAGCCCGCCACCGCCTCGTCCCGGGACCCGGCGATCACCACGGCCCGCTCCGACAGCACGGCCCGGCGGGCCGCCAAGACCCCGGCGATCTCCACCAGTGACACGTCCGTGTCGCCGACGAAGGCCGAGAGCCGCTGCGCCTGTCCCGTCAGCGAGCCCTCGGAAGCCGCCGACACCACCAGCGGCAGCACACCACCGGCGTCGGGCGACGCGGTGGCGGGTTCCTCGGGTGCCTGCTCGAAGATGAGGTGGGCGTTGGTGCCGCTGAGGCCGAAGGAGGAGACGCCGACGCGGCGCGGGCGGCCGGTCTCCGGCCACGGCCGGGCCTCCGTGAGCAGTTCGACGGCGCCCGTCGACCAGTCGACCTGCGGGGACGGCTCCGTCACGTGCAGGGTCGGGGGAAGGACGCCGTGCCGCATCGCCTCCACCATCTTGATGACACCGGCGACACCGGCGGCGGCCTGCGTGTGCCCGAGGTTGGACTTCACGGACCCAAGCCACAAGGGCTGTTCACGGTCGCGTCCGTACGTCGCCAGCAGCGCCTGCGCCTCGATCGGGTCACCGAGCGCCGTGCCGGTGCCGTGTGCCTCGACCACGTCCACGTCCGACGGCGCGAGGCCGGCGGTCGCCAGGGCGCGGCGGATCACCCGCTGCTGCGAGGGGCCGTTCGGGGCGGTCAGGCCGTTGGAGGCGCCGTCCTGGTTGATCGCGCTGCCGCGGAGCACGGCGAGGACGCGGTGGCCCTTGCGGCGCGCCTCCGAGAGGCGTTCCAGGACGACCACACCCGCGCCCTCGGCCCAGCCGGTGCCGTCCGCTGTCGCGGAGAAGGCCTTGCAGCGGCCGTCGGGGGCGAGGGCCCGCTGGCGGGAGAACTCCACGAAGGTGGCCGGTGTGGCCATGACGGTGGCGCCGCCGGCGAGCGCGAGGGAGCACTCGCCGTTGCGCAGCGCCTGGGCCGCGAGGTGCATGGCGACCAGGGAGGAGGAGCAGGCGGTGTCGACGGTCACCGCGGGGCCCTCGAAGCCGAACACGTACGACACCCGGCCCGAGGCCACGCTCACCGCGGTACCGGTGGCGGTGAAGCCGCCCAGCTCGGGCGGGATGTCGCCCCCGATGCCGTAACCCTGGGTCATGACGCCGGAGAAGACGCCGACGTCGGTGCCCTTCAGCGCGGACGGGTTCACGCCGGCCCGCTCCAACGCCTCCCAGGACGTCTCCAGCAGCAGCCGCTGCTGCGGGTCCATCGCGAGGGCCTCACGCGGCGAGATGCCGAAGAAGTTCGCGTCGAACATGCCCGCGTCGTGCAGGAAGCCGCCCTGGTCGACGTAGGAGGTGCCGATGTTCTCGGGGTCGGCGTCGACGAGGTCGCTCACGTCCCAGCCGCGGTCGGCGGGGAAGCCGGAGATGGCGTCCCGGCCTTCGGCCACCAGCTCCCAGAGTGCCTCGGGGCTGTCGACGCCGCCGGGCAGCCGGCAGGCCATGCCGACGACGGCGATCGGCTCGTCCGGGTCGGCGAGGAGGACCGTTGGGGCCGCCGTACCGGTGGCGTTGCCGCGCAGTCCGTCGAATTCGTCCCGGAGGAAGCGGGCCAGGGCGAGCGGGGTCGGGTAGTCGTAGACGAGGGTGGCGGGGAGGCTGAGCCGGGTGGCCTCGCGGAGCCGGTTGCGCAGCTGGACGGCGGTCAGGGAGTCGAAGCCGGCGTCCTTGAACGCCTTCTCCGCCTTGACGTTCTCCGGTCCGGCGTGGCCGAGGACGGTCGCGACGTGGGTGCGGACCAGGTCCAGCAGCAGCGCCTCCTGCTCGGCCGGGGTCAGGGCCGCGAGCCGGCCGGCCAGGCCGCTGCCGCGGCCCGCGGCGATGCGGGCGGCGGCGCGGCGGCTGTGCGGTACCAGCGCGCGCAGCAGGGACGGCGGGGTGCCGCCGGCCGCCGCCTCGGCGCGTACCGCCCGCAGGTCCAGCTTGATCGGGACGAGCAACGCCTGCCCGGTGCGCAGGGCCGCGTCGAACAGCTCCAGCCCCTCGTCGGAGGCGATCGCCTGGAACCCGCCGCGGTGTATACGGGCCTGGTCGACGTCGTTCAGGTGGGCGGTCATGCCGGTGGCCTGCTCCCACAGACCCCACGCCAGCGACACACCCGACAGCCCCGACGCCCGCCGCCGCTGCACCACCGCGTC
>NZ_JBEYCX010000055.1:0-4854 GCF_040632975.1 Streptomyces sp. NPDC013455
TTTTGATGATGCCGCCCACTCCTGCGGCGGCCTGGGCGTGGCCGATGTTGGATTTCAGCGAGCCCAGCCACAGTGGCCGGTCCTCGGAGCGGTCTCGACCGTAGGTGGCCAGGAGGGCCTGGGCTTCGATGGGGTCGCCGAGTTTCGTGCCGGTGCCGTGGGCTTCGACGGCGTCGACGTCCGCGGCCGACAGTCCCGCGTTGGCGAGGGCCTGTCGGATCACGCGTTGCTGGGAGGGGCCGTTGGGGGCGGTGAGGCCGTTGGAGGCGCCGTCTTGGTTGACGGCGCTGCCGCGCACGACCGCGAGGATGCGGTGACCGTTGCGCTCGGCATCCGACAGCCGCTCCACCAGCAGCATGCCGACTCCCTCGCCCCAGCCCGTCCCGTCGGCCGCAGCGGAGAACGCCTTGCACCGGCCGTCGGCCGACAACCCCCGCTGGCGCGAGAACTCTACGAATGCGGCAGGGGTCGACATCACCGTCGCGCCGCCGACGAGCGCCATGGTGCACTCGCCCGAGCGCAGTGCCTGGCAGGCCAGGTGCAGGGCGACCAGAGAGGAGGAACACGCGGTGTCGACCGTTACGGCAGGGCCTTCGAGACCCAGCGTGTAAGCGATGCGGCCCGACGCGATGCTGCCCGCGCTCCCGTGCCCCAGGTAACCCTCGTAACCGGCCGGTGCGGTAAGGAATCGGCCCGCGTAATCGTGGTAGATGAGCCCGGCGAAGACGCCGGTGGGCGTACCGCGCAGAGATTCCGGGTTGACACCGGCGTGTTCGATGGTCTCCCAGGCGGTCTCAAGAAGCAGCCGTTGCTGTGGATCCATGGCGAGAGCCTCGCGGGGACTGATGCCGAAGAAGTCGGCATCGAACTCGCCCGCGTCATAGAGGAAGCCCCCCTGCTGGGTGTACGTGGTCCCGTGATGTCCCGGGTCCGGGTCGTACAGCGCCGCCAAGTCCCAGCCACGGTTCGTGGGGAACCCGCCGACCGCGTCGTCTTCGTCGTTCACAAGGCGCCACAGGCCGTCGGGCGTCCGTACGCCGCCAGGGAAGCGACACGCCATGCCGACGATCGCGATGGGTTCGTCGGCGACCGCAGCCCGGAGAGGGAGACGGCTGCTGGTGTCTTCCGCCCCGACGATCTCCGACTGGAAGTACCGGCACAGGGCCATCGGAGTGGGATGGTCGAAGACCAGCGTGCTGGGCAAGGCGAGGCCGGTGACGGCGGCCAGCTGGTTGCGCAGCTTGATGGCGGCCAGTGAGTCGAAGCCGAGATCTTTGAATGCCTTTTCAGGGTCTACAACCTCTGGCGTGGCATGGCCGAGCACTGCGGCGACCTCCCGCCGGACCAGGTCGAGAAGCGCCTCGTCACGCTCTTGGGGGGATTGGCCGGCAAGAGTGTCGCGGAGCGAGGTCACGCGCGGTTCGGGTGCGGCGGCATCCGTCGGGAGAGATGGGCTGCTGGTGACGGGGCGTGTCTGTAGCCAGTAGCGGGTGCGTTGGAATGAATAGGTGGGCAAGTCGAGGCGGCGGCTGGGCGGTTGGGTGTGGTGGTGGGTGTGCCAGGGGGTGGTGGTGTGGGCGAGGGCGGTGAGGAAGTGCTGTGCTGGTTCGGAATGTTGGGGGTTGAGGAGGGTGACGGCGGTGGGGTTGTGTTCGGGCAGTGTGTGGTGGGTGAGGGCGGTCAGGGTGTGATCGGGGCCGAGCTCGATGAAGGTGCCGACCTGGTGTTCGTGGAGGGTTTGGGTGGTGTCGCGGTAATGGACGCACTCCCGTGCCTGACGCGCCCAGTACTCGGGGGTGAGGGGGTCGCCGTCGCTGGAGGTGATGAGGGGGGTGTGGGGTGGGTGCAGTGTCAGCTCACCGGCCATCGCGCCGAGTTGGTCGAGGATGGCGTCGGTGTGGGGGGAGTGGAAGGCTTTGCCGCTGGTCAGGGGTTTGGTGGTGATGTTCTGGTTGCGGGCCCAGGTGGTGAGGTGTTCGACGGTGTCGGGGTCGCCGCTGATGACGAGGGAGGTGGGGGTGTTGATCGCGGCGATGGCGACCTTGTCCTCCAGCCCTTCCAGCTGGGGGGCGAGGGTGTCGGGTGTGGTGTGCAGGGTGGTCATGGCGCCGGGGGGCAGGGTCTGCATGAGGCGGGCGCGGGTGGCGATGAAGCGGACGGCGTCGGGCAGGGTGAGGATGCCGGCGAGGTGGGCGGCGGTGACCTCGCCCAGGGAGTGCCCGGCCAGGTAGTGCGGGCTGATCTTGTACGTCTCGGTCAGCAGCCGGTGCAGGGCGACCTGGAGAGCGAAGAGGGCGGGCTGGGCGTAGAGGGTTTGCGCGAGTAGTTCCCCCGGCTCGCTGCCCGACTTGGTGTCACTGCCGGTGTGGAGGAGGAGGTCGCGGAGGGGGTGGTCGAGGTGTTCGGTGAAGTGGGCGCAGATTTCGTCCAGGGCGGCGGCGAAGACGGGGAAGGCCTGGTAGAGGCCGTTGGCCATCCCGGGGTACTGGGTGCCCTGCCCGGAACAGACGAACGCGGTCTTCCCGCCCGTCCCCGTGCCGCTGGGCGAGAGGGCGACAGTGCTGGGGTGGGGTTGCCCGGCGGCGAGTGCAGCGAGGGCGTCCAGGGCCTGGTCGCGGTTGGTGGCGATGATGGTGGCCCGGTGTTCGAACAGGGCGCGGGTGTGGGCCAGGGTGTGGCCGAGGGCGGCCGCATCCAGGTCGGGGTTGTCACGGAGGTGGGAGTGCAGGGTGCCGGCCTGCGCACGCAGCGCGGCCTCGGTCTTGCCTGACACCACCCACACCAGCGGCAGCACCGGCTCCCCGCCACCGGCCTCCGCCTCACACCCCACCGGCTCCAGCTCTGGCTCCGGCTGGGGGGCTTCTTCCACGATCACGTGGGCATTGGTCCCGCTCACTCCGAACGAGGACACCCCAGCCCGCCGTACCCGACCCGCCTCCGCGTCCCACGGCCGTGCCCGCGTCAGCAGCTGCACGGCACCCGAGGTCCAGTCGATGTGGGGCGACGGCTCCTCGGCGTGCAGGGTTCGCGGCAGCACCCCATGCCGCAACGCCATCACCATCTTGATGACGCTGCCCACACCCGCCGCGGCGATCGAATGGCCGATGTTCGACTTCAGGGCGCCGAGCCAGAGTGGGCGGCCATCGGGTCGGTCTTCGCCGTAAGCCTCTTGCAGGGCCTGGACTTCAATGGGGTCGCCGAGCCGGGTGCCGGTGCCGTGGCCCTCGACTGCGTCGATGTCAGCGGGGGCGAGGTGGGCATTGGTCAAGGCTTGGCGGATCACCCTGCGTTGCGAGGGGCCGTTGGGTGCGGTGAGGCCGTTGGACGCGCCGTCCTGGTTGACCGCGCTGCCACGTACCAGGGCAAGGATCCGGCGGCCGTTGCGCTCCGCGTCGGAGAGCCGTTCGAGGAGGAGCATGCCGGCACCCTCACTCCACCCGGTGCCGTCGGCCGAAGCGGAGAACGCCTTGCACCGACCATCGACCGAGAGGCCGTGGTGGCGGGCGAACTCGATGAACACCATCGGGGTGGACAACACCGAGGCGCCGCCCGCGAAGGCCATCGTGCACTCGCCGGCGCGCAGAGCCTGGCAGGCCAGGTGCAGCGCGACGAGGGACGAGGAGCACGCCGTGTCGATGGTGACCGCGGGTCCTTCGAGGCCGAACGTGTAGGAGATGCGACCGGACGCGATGCTGGCGGCCGCCCCGGTCAGCAGGTAGCCCTCGACGTCCGGACGCCGCCCGTGCTGATCGGTCGTGTAGTCCTGCGGGTTGACGCCCGCGAAGACTCCGGTTTGGCTGCCGCGGACGGAGGTCGGGTCGATCCCGGCGTGTTCGAGCGCCTGCCAAGCGGTTTCCAGGAGGAGTCGTTGCTGGGGGTCCATGGCGAGCGCCTCGCGCGGCGAGATTCCGAAGAACTCCGCGTCGAACTCCCCGGCGTCGTAGAGGAATCCGCCGTGCCGGGTGTAGGAGGTTCCGGGGCGGTCGGGGTCGGGGTCGTAGAGGCCGTCCAGGTCCCAACCGCGGTCGGTGGGGAACTCACCGATCGCGTCCGTGCCCGCATCGACGAGTTCCCACAGATCCGCGGGCGACCCGACCCCGCCCGGGTAGCGGCAGGCCATCCCTACGATGGCGATCGGCTCCTGTTCCCGTTCGACGACCTCGTACAGGCGCCGTCGGGTCCGGTCCAGGTCGGCGGTCACTCGCTTGAGGTACTCGAGGAGCTTCTGATCGTTCGCCACGTCTAGTTCACGTCCTTGGAGAGAACCCGTTGCGTACGGGGACACCGCGTCGGTCTGGTTCAGGAGAGGCCGAGGTCTCGGTCGATGAATTCGAGGAGTTCGTCGGCGGTCGCCGACGCGAACCTGCCGGAGTCGTCGGTGCCCTCGGTCGTGGGTTGCCGAGAACCGCTCCACTTGAGCATCAGCGACTGCAATCGCAGAGTCACCCGTTCGCAGGCGGAGTCGTCCCTGTCCAGTGCGTCGAGCGCGGATTCCAGTTTGTCGAGCTCTGCCAGCACCGGGGCGACGTCACTGTCAGCGTTGCCGGTGAGGAGGGTGGTGAGGTGGTGGGTGAGGGTGGTGGCGGTGGGGTGGTCGAAGGCGATGGTGGTGGGCAGGCGTAGGCCGGTGGTGTGGGTGAGGTGGTTGCGCAGTTCGACGGCGGTGAGGGAGTCGAAGCCGAGGTCGCGGAAGGCGTGGTCGGGGTGGATGGTGTCGGGGGTGGGGTGGCCCAGGACGGTGGCGATGTGGCTGCGCACGAGGGTGAGGAGGGTGTCGTGTTGCTGTTCGGGGGTGAGGGTGCCGAGGCGTTCGGCGAGGGTCGCGTCGTGGTCGGCGGTCCCCGGCCGGGTGTG
>NZ_JBEYCX010000056.1:0-4799 GCF_040632975.1 Streptomyces sp. NPDC013455
CACACGGTGTTCGTCGAGTCCAGCGCCCACCCCGTCCTCGTCCAGCCGGTCAACGAGATCGTGGACGGCACCGAGGCGGAGGCCGTCGTCACCGGCTCGCTGCGCCGTGAAGAGGGCGGACTGCGACGGCTGCTGGCGTCGATGGCCGAGCTGTTCGTCAAGGGCGTGCCGGTCGACTGGACCGGTGTGCTGCCCGAGGGCGCCGGCGGAACCCACGTGGAGCTGCCGACGTACGCCTTCGACCACCGCCACTACTGGCTCCGGCTGAACGGAGCGACCGACGCCACCGCCCTCGGGCAGGCGCCCACGGACCATCCGCTGGTCGGTGCGGTGGTGGAGGTCCCGGAGACGGGCGGGGTGTTGTGCACCTCCCGGCTCTCCCTGCGGACCCACCCCTGGCTCGCGGACCACACCGTCGGCGGCCTGGTGCTCCTCCCCGCCGCCGCATTGGTGGAGCTGGCCGTCCGGGCCGGCGACGAGGTGGGGTGCGGGACGCTCGACGAACTCACTGTGACGGTACCGTTGGTGCTGCCGGAGCAGGGCGGGGTGCGCGTCCAGGTCGCCGTCGGCGAAGTGGACGAGAGCGGCTGCCGTACCGTCACCGTCTACTCGACGCGGGAGGACGCCGGCGAGGGCAGCGTGGCGGAGGGCTGGGTCCGGCACGCCACCGGTGTGCTGACGGGGACCCCCAAGCCGGGCGAGAGCCCGCGGGGCGACTTCGCCACCTGGCCCCCGCCGGGTGCCCAGCGCCTCGACGTCGAGACGCTGTACGACGGTCTGGCCCGGCGCGGCTACGCGTACGGGCCCCTCTTCCAAGCCGTACGAGGGCTGTGGCGGCTCGGTGAGGAGATCGTTGCCGAGGTCGCCGTACCCGAGGACGAGCGCGAGGAGGCCGGGCGGTACGGGCTCCATCCGGCGCTGCTGGACGCCGCCCTGCACCCGGCGCTGCTGGACACGGCCGGTGCCGACGGCGGGCCGCGCGTGTGGCAGTACCTGACCTGGCACGGCCTGGCGCTGCATGCCGTCGGGGCCACGACGCTGCGCGTACGGATCACGCCGCTCGGGCGGGGCGCCCTGGCTCTGGAGGCGGTCGACCAGGCCGGCGGGCTGGTGCTGCGGGCCGAGTCGGCTGAGCCGCGGGCACTGTCCGCCGAGCAGTTGGACTCCGCCGCCGGTACGGGGAGCGACGACTCCCTCTTCCGCGTCGAGTGGACCGCGCTGCCCGGAGCCGATGCGACGCCGGACCAGCCGCCCGCGTGGGCCCGGGTGCGCTCGGCCGCCGACATCACCGCCCTGGCGGAGCGTGCGACCGCGGCGACCGAGCCGCCGGAGCCGGACTCGCCCGAGCCGTCCGAGCTGAGCGTGCTGTCCGAGCTGCCCGAGCTGATCGTGCTGGAGGCCGCCACGGTCCAGGACGACGGCGTGGACGACCCGGCGCTTGCGCTGACGAACCGGGTGCTGGCGGCGGTACAGACCTGGCTGGCCGCCCCTGCCCTGGAGCCGACCCGGCTCGTCGTGGCCACCCGGGGTGCCGTACCGGCCGGCGCCGACGGCGCGGTGACCGACCCGGCGGGCGGCGCCGTCTGGGGCCTGATCCGGGCCGCGCAGTCCGAGAACCCCGACCGGATCGTGCTGCTCGACCTCGAACCGGGAGCCCCGTCCGGGACCGCACCGCAGCCGGACGCCGACCACGCCCTGGACGACCCCCTGGAACGAGCCCTGTGCCGGGTGCTCACCGACGCCGAGCCCGAACTCGCCCTGCGCGGGCAGACGCTGTACATACCCCGGCTCGCCCGGGCCACCGCCGCCGGTCACGACGAGGCCACCACGACGCCCGAGGCGCCCGTCACACTGGATCCGGAGGGCACGGTACTGATCACCGGCGGTACCGGCTCGCTCGGTGGACTGCTGGCCCGGCACCTGGTCACCCGGCACGGCATCCGCCACCTCCTGCTCGCCAGCCGTCGCGGCCAAGCGGCGGAAGGAGCAGCCGAGTTGGTGGCCGAGCTCACCGAACTCGGCGCCGAGGTCACGGTGGCGTCCTGCGATGTCACCGACCGCGACGCCGTCGCCGCCCTGCTGGCCCGAGCACGTCGGGACGGTCGCCCGCTGACCGGGGTCGTGCACACCGCCGGCATCGCCGACGCCGGAGTGATCGGCACCATCCGGCCCGAACAGGTGGCCCAGGTGTTCGCGCCGAAGGTGACGGCGGTCCGGCACCTGGACGAACTGACCCGCGAACTCGCGCCTGAGGTCGCCGCGTTCGTCGTCTTCTCCTCCGTCTCCTCCGTCTTCCTCGGCGCCGGCACCGGCAGCTATGCCGCGGCCAACGCCTACCTGGACGCCGTGGCCCACCAGCGCCGGGCCGCCGGCCTGCCCGCCACCTCGCTCGCCTGGGGTCTGTGGGATCAGGCCACCGGCGGTATGGCGGCCGGCATGGACGACCTCACCCGCAGCCGGATGAACCGGCGAGGCGGTGTGCTGCCCATGAGCCCCGACGAGGGCATGGACCTCTTCGACGCGGCGCTGCGCACCGGCGAGGCACTGCTCGTCCCGGCCAAACTCGACCTGCGGCAGCTGCGCACCGACGCCGGCGCCGGCCGGGCGATCCCCACGCTCCTGCGCGGGCTGGTACGCACCGGACGGCAGACCGTGCGGGCCGCGGCCCGTGGCAGCGGTGGCGGCCTGGCGGACCGGCTGGCCGGGCTGGGCACGGCGGAGCAGGAGGCCCTGCTGCTGGACCTGGTGCGGACGCATGCGGCGACCGTGCTGGGCCACGCGGGTCCCGAGGGCATCAAGCCGGAGACCGCCTTCCGCGACTCCGGGTTCGACTCGCTCACCTCGGTGGAACTGCGCAACCGGCTCCGCGACGCGACCGGCCTGAAACTCGCCGCGACCGCCGTCTTCGACCACCCGAACCCGCTTTCCCTCGCCCGCCACCTCCACGGCGAACTGGGCGAGGTGGCGACGACCGCGGCCGCACCCGTCACGGCGGTCACGCTCGCCGACCCCGACGAGCCGATCGCCATCGTGGGCATGGCCTGCCGGCTGCCCGGCGGCGTGAACAGCCCCGATCAGCTCTGGCAGTTGGTGTCCGAGGGCCGCGACGCGATGTCCGGCTTCCCCGACGACCGGGGCTGGGACCTGACCGGCTTCTTCAGCGACGACCCCGACCAGGCGGGCACGTCGTACGTGAGCCAGGGCGGCTTCCTGCACGAGGCGGGCCTGTTCGACGCGGGTTTCTTCGGCATCTCGCCGCGTGAGGCGCTGGCGATGGACCCGCAGCAGCGACTGCTGCTGGAGACGTCCTGGGAAGCGCTGGAGCGGGCCGGCATCGACCCCCTGGGCCTGAAGGGCACCGACGTCGGTGTCTTCTCCGGCCTGATGGGCCAGGGCTACGGCACCACCGGCCCGGTCCCACCCGAGCTGGAGGGCTTCACCGGCACCGGAGGCATGGGCAGCGTCGCCTCCGGCCGAGTCGCCTACGTCTTCGGCTTCGAGGGCCCGGCCGTGACCGTCGACACCGCCTGCTCGTCCTCCCTGGTAGCCATCCACCTCGCGGCCCAGGCCCTGCGGAGCGGGGAGTGCTCGATGGCCCTCGCCGGAGGCGCCACCGTCATGGCGACCCCGGGCACCTTCGTGGAGTTCTCGCGGCAGCGGGGCCTGGCTGCCGACGGCCGGTGCAAGTCGTACGCGGAGGCGGCGGACGGCACGGGCTGGGCCGAGGGCGCGGGCGTGGTCGTCCTGGAGCGCCTGTCGGAGGCCCGACGCAAGGGGCACCGGGTGCTGGCACTCGTGCGCGGCAGCGCGGTGAACCAGGACGGCGCGTCCAATGGCCTGACCGCCCCCAACGGCCCCTCGCAGCAGCGGGTGATCCGCAGGGCCCTCGCGAACGCCGGTCTGACCCCGGCGGACGTGGACGCGGTCGAGGGCCACGGCACCGGCACCACCCTCGGCGACCCGATCGAGGCGCAGGCCCTCCTCGCCACCTACGGCCAGGACCGCGAAGAGCCCCTCTACCTCGGCTCGTTGAAGTCCAACATCGGTCACACGCAGATGGCCGCGGGCGTGGCCGGCGTGATCAAGATGGTGGAGGCCATGCAGCACGGCGTACTCCCCGCCACGCTGCACGTCGACGCTCCCACAAGCCAGGTCGACTGGTCGGCCGGAGCGGTCCAGCTGCTGGCCGAGGCCCGTGACTGGCCGCGGACCGACCGGCCGCGCCGGGTGGGCGTGTCCGGTTTCGGCGTCAGCGGCACCAACGCGCACGTGATCTTGGAGCAGGCGCCGGAGGAGTCCGCTGTCGAGTCGCCGGTGGTGCCGGTGGGTGGTGTGGTGCCGCTGGTGGTGTCGGCGCGGTCGGGTGGTGCGCTGGCCGGGCAGGCGGGTCGGCTGGCGGAGTTCGTGGATGGGACGGAGGTGCCGCTGGCGGCTGTCGCGGGGGCGTTGGTGTCCCGGCGGGCGGTGCTGTCGGAGCGGGCGGTGGTGGTCGCCGCGAGTGCGGAGGAAGCGGTTGCGGGGCTGGGTGCGCTGGCCGCGGGCGAGGCGTCGCCGTTGGTCGTCTCGGGTTCCGTGGTCGACGGCAAGAGTGTGTTCGTGTTCCCCGGTCAGGGGTCTCAACGCGTCGGTATGGGGCGCGAGTTGTATGAGCGGTATCCCTTCTTCGCGCAGGCGTTGGACGAGGCGTGTGCCGCGTTGGACGCCCGGCTGGCGGGTTTCGTGGAGCATTCGGTCAAGGATGTGATCTTCGGGTCCGGTGAGGGTCTGCTGGATCAGACGGTGTTCACGCAGGCCGGTCT
>NZ_JBEYCX010000057.1:0-1573 GCF_040632975.1 Streptomyces sp. NPDC013455
TGGAGAGTTTGATCTTGGCTCAGGACGAACGCTGGCGGCGTGCCTAATACATGCAAGTCGAGCGCGGGAAGCAAGCAGAACCCCTTCGGGGGTGACGCATGTGGAACGAGCGGCGGACGGGTGAGTAACACGTGGGCAACCTGCCTGTAAGACTGGGATAACTCCGGGAAACCGGGGCTAATACCGGATAATACGTTTTCTTGCATAAGGAGACGTTAAAAGGCGGCGCAAGCTGTCACTTACAGATGGGCCCGCGGCGCATTAGCTAGTTGGTGGGGTAAAAGCCTACCAAGGCGACGATGCGTAGCCGACCTGAGAGGGTGATCGGCCACACTGGGACTGAGACACGGCCCAGACTCCTACGGGAGGCAGCAGTAGGGAATCTTCCGCAATGGACGAAAGTCTGACGGAGCAACGCCGCGTGAGTGAAGAAGGTTTTCGGATCGTAAAACTCTGTTGTTAGGGAAGAACAAGTGCCGTTCAAATAGGGCGGCACCTTGACGGTACCTAACCAGAAAGCCCCGGCTAACTACGTGCCAGCAGCCGCGGTAATACGTAGGGGGCAAGCGTTGTCCGGAATTATTGGGCGTAAAGCGCGCGCAGGCGGTCTTTTAAGTCTGATGTGAAAGCCCACGGCTTAACCGTGGAGGGCCATTGGAAACTGGAGGACTTGAGTACAGAAGAGGAGAGTGGAATTCCACGTGTAGCGGTGAAATGCGTAGAGATGTGGAGGAACACCAGTGGCGAAGGCGACTCTCTGGTCTGTAACTGACGCTGAGGTGCGAAAGCGTGGGTAGCGAACAGGATTAGATACCCTGGTAGTCCACGCCGTAAACGATGAGTGCTAGGTGTTAGGGGGTTTCCGCCCCTTAGTGCTGCAGTTAACGCATTAAGCACTCCGCCTGGGGAGTACGGCCGCAAGGCTGAAACTCAAAAGAATTGACGGGGACCCGCACAAGCGGTGGAGCATGTGGTTTAATTCGAAGCAACGCGAAGAACCTTACCAGGTCTTGACATCCTCTGACGGCCCTAGAGATAGGGAGTTCCCTTCGGGGACAGAGTGACAGGTGGTGCATGGTTGTCGTCAGCTCGTGTCGTGAGATGTTGGGTTAAGTCCCGCAACGAGCGCAACCCTTGATCTTAGTTGCCAGCATTCAGTTGGGCACTCTAAGGTGACTGCCGGTGACAAACCGGAGGAAGGTGGGGATGACGTCAAATCATCATGCCCCTTATGACCTGGGCTACACACGTGCTACAATGGATGGAACAAAGGGCAGCGAAGCCGTGAGGCCAAGCAAATCCCACAAAACCATTCTCAGTTCGGATTGCAGGCTGCAACTCGCCTGCATGAAGCCGGAATCGCTAGTAATCGCGGATCAGCATGCCGCGGTGAATACGTTCCCGGGTCTTGTACACACCGCCCGTCACACCACGAGAGTTGGTAACACCCGAAGTCGGTGAGGTAACCGTAAGGAGCCAGCCGCCGAAGGTGGGACCAATGATTGGGGTGAAGTCGTAACAAGGTAGCCGTATCGGAAGGTGCGGCTGGATCACCTCCTTTCTAAGGAATAAG
>NZ_JBEYCX010000057.1:1671-4605 GCF_040632975.1 Streptomyces sp. NPDC013455
AACCAAAAGCAATAAAGGCGAAAAAGCGTCTAGCTTATTTCACATAAAGCGAGTTAGTTAAGTGAATAAGGGCGCACGGTGGATGCCTTGGCACTAGGAGCCGAAGAAGGACGGGACTAACACCGATATGTCTCGGGGAGTCGTAAGTAGACGTTGATCCGGGAATTTCCGAATGGGGGAACCCACTGTTCGTAATGGAACAGTACCTCTATCTGAATACATAGGGTAGAGGAGGCAGACCCGGGGAACTGAAACATCTCAGTACCCGGAGGAAAGGAAAGCAAATGCGATTTCCCAAGTAGCGGCGAGCGAAACGGAACGAGCCCAAACCAGAAGGCTTGCCTTCTGGGGTTGTAGGACACTCCATAGGAGTTACCAAGAAGTTCTTTAGATGAAGCGATCTGGAAAGATCCGCCAAAGGAGGTAACAGCCCTGTAATCAAAAAGGAACTTCCTCCGGAGTGGATCCTGAGTACGGCGGAACACGAGAAATTCCGTCGGAATCCGGGAGGACCATCTCCCAAGGCTAAATACTCCCTAGTGACCGATAGTGAACCAGTACCGTGAGGGAAAGGTGAAAAGCACCCCGGGAGGGGAGTGAAAGAGAACCTGAAACCGTGTGCCTACAAGTAGTCGAAGCCCGTTAATGGGTGACGGCGTACCTTTTGTAGAATGGACCGGCGAGTTACGATCGTATGCAAGGTTAAGTGGAAGACACGGAGCCGCAGCGAAAGCGAGTCTGAACAGGGCGAACAGAGTATGCGGTCGTAGACCCGAAACCGTGTGATCTACCCATGTCCAGGGTGAAGGTCAGGTAACACTGACTGGAGGCCCGAACCCACGTATGTTGAAAAATGCGGGGATGAGGTGTGGGTAGGGGTGAAATGCCAATCGAACACGGAGATAGCTGGTTCTCTCCGAAATAGCTTTAGGGCTAGCCTCAAGGAAAGAGTACTGGAGGTAGAGCACTGATTGAACTAGGGGCCCTCATCGGGTTACCGAATTCAGTCAAACTCCGAATGCCAACTACTTATCCTTGGGAGTCAGACTATGGGTGATAAGGTTCATAGTCGAAAGGGAAACAGCCCAGACCGCCAGCTAAGGTCCCAAAGTATACGTTAAGTGGAAAAGGATGTGGAGTTGCATAGACAACCAGGATGTTGGCTTAGAAGCAGCCACCATTTAAAGAGTGCGTAATAGCTCACTGGTCGAGTGACTCTGCGCCGAAAATGTACCGGGGCTAAACGTATCACCGAAGCTGCGGATTGTTCTTCGGAACAATGGTAGGAGAGCGTTCAATGTGCAGTGAAGTCAGACCGTGAGGACTGGTGGAGCGCTTTGAAGTGAGAATGCCGGTATGAGTAGCGAAAAAAGAGTGAGAATCTCTTTCACCGAAAGCCTAAGGTTTCCTGAGGAAGGCTCGTCCTCTCAGGGTTAGTCGGGACCTAAGCCGAGGCCGAAAGGCGTAGGCGATGGACAACAGGTAGATATTCCTGTACCACCTCATGAGTGTTTGAGCGATGGGGGGACGCAGTAGGATAAGGAAAGCGCACGGATGGAAGCGTGCGCCCAAGCAGCAAGGGAGTCGGATAGGAAAATCCGTCCGATAATTCTAAGCTGTGACGGGGAGGGAACATGAGTACCGAAGTTCCGGATTTCACACTGCCAAGAAAAGCCTCTAGTGAGCTCATAGGTGCCCGTACCGCAAACCGACACAGGTAGGCGAGGAGAGAATCCTAAGGTGAGCGGGAGAACTCTCGTTAAGGAACTCGGCAAAATGACCCCGTAACTTCGGGAGAAGGGGTGCTCCTTGTAGGAGGAGCCGCAGTGAATAGGCCCAAGCGACTGTTTAGCAAAAACACAGGTCTCTGCGAAGCCGAAAGGCGAAGTATAGGGGCTGACACCTGCCCGGTGCTGGAAGGTAAAGGGGAAGCGTTAGTACTTCGGTACGAAGCGTAGAACTGAAGCCCCAGTGAACGGCGGCCGTAACTATAACGGTCCTAAGGTAGCGAAATTCCTTGTCGGGTAAGTTCCGACCCGCACGAAAGGTGCAACGACTTGGGCACTGTCTCAACGAGAGACCCGGTGAAATTATACGATGCGTGAAGATGCGCATTACCCGCGACAGGACGGAAAGACCCCGTGGAGCTTTACTGTAGCCTGATATTGAATGTTTGTACAGCTTGTACAGGATAGGTGGGAGCCATCGAAGCGTGAGCGCCAGCTTACGTGGAGGCACCCGTGGGATACCACCCTGGCTGTATGAACCTTCTAACCCAGGGCCGTGATCCGGTCCGGAGACAGTGTCAGGCGGGCAGTTTGACTGGGGCGGTCGCCTCCCAAAAGGTAACGGAGGCGCCCAAAGGTTCCCTCAGAATGGTTGGAAATCATTCGCAGAGTGTAAAGGCAGAAGGGAGCTTGACTGCGAGACCTACAAGTCGAGCAGGGACGAAAGTCGGGCTTAGTGATCCGGTGGTTCCGCATGGAAGGGCCATCGCTCAACGGATAAAAGCTACCCCGGGGATAACAGGCTTATCTCCCCCAAGAGTTCACATCGACGGGGAGGTTTGGCACCTCGATGTCGGCTCATCGCATCCTGGGGCTGTAGTCGGTCCCAAGGGTTGGGCTGTTCGCCCATTAAAGCGGTACGCGAGCTGGGTTCAGAACGTCGTGAGACAGTTCGGTCCCTATCCGTCGTGGGCGTTGGAGGTTTGAGAGGAGCTGTCCTTAGTACGAGAGGACCGGGATGGACACACCGCTGGTGTACCAGTTGTTCCGCCAGGAGCACAGCTGGGTAGCTACGTGTGGCAGGGATAAGTGCTGAAAGCATCTAAGCATGAAGCCCCCCTCAAGATGAGACCTCCCATCACGTCAAGTGAGTAAGATCCCTCAAAGATGATGAGGTAGATAGGTTCGAGGTAGAAGCGTGGTGACA
>NZ_JBEYCX010000058.1:0-4464 GCF_040632975.1 Streptomyces sp. NPDC013455
GACGCGGTGGTGCAGCGGCGGCGGGCGTCGGGGCTGTCGGGTGTGTCGCTGGCGTGGGGTCTGTGGGAGCAGGCCACCGGCATGACCGCCCACCTCGACACTGCCGACCAGGCGCGGGTGAGCCGCAGCCGCAGCCAGACGATCGGCAACACCGAGGGGCTGGACCTGTTCGACGCGGCCCTGCGCACCGGTGACCCGCTGCTCGTTCCGATCAAGCTGGACCTGCGCGCGATGCGCACCGACGCCACGGCCGGACGCGGCGTACCGCCCCTGCTGCGCGGCCTGGTCAAGGTGACCCGGCAGGTCGCCCGGGCAGCGGCCGCCACCGACGGCACCGGTGAACTCGCACGGCGACTGGCCGGGCTGGAGCCCGCGGAGCAGGAGGCGCTGCTGCTGGACCTGGTGCGGACGCACGCGGCGACCGTGCTGGGCCACGCGGGTCCCGAGGGCATCAAGCCGGAGACCGCCTTCCGCGACTCCGGGTTCGACTCGCTCACCTCGGTGGAACTGCGCAACCGGCTCCGCGACGCGACCGGCCTCAAGCTGCCCGCGACCGCCGTCTTCGACCACCCGACCCCCCTCGCCCTGACCCGCCACCTGCACGGCGAACTGGGGGAGACGGTGGCGAGCACCCCGGCACCGCCAACGGCGGTCACGCTCGCCGACCCCGACGAGCCGATCGCCATCGTGGGCATGGCCTGCCGGCTGCCCGGCGGCGTGAACAGCCCCGATCAGCTCTGGCAGTTGGTGTCCGAGGGCCGCGACGCGATGTCCGGCTTCCCCGACGACCGGGGCTGGGACCTGGAGGGCCTCTTCGACTCCGACCCCGACAAGGCGGGCACGTCCTACGTGGACCAGGGCGGCTTCCTGCACGAGGCGGGCCTCTTCGACGCGGGTTTCTTCGGCATCTCGCCGCGTGAGGCGCTGGCGATGGACCCGCAGCAGCGACTGCTGCTGGAGACGTCGTGGGAGGCACTGGAACGGGCCGGCATCGACCCCCTGGGCCTGAAGGGCACCGACGTCGGTGTCTTCTCCGGCCTGATGGGCCAGGGCTACGGTTCCGGTGGCGAAGTCCCCGCCGAACTGGAGGGATTCGTCACCACCGGAGCCGGCAGCAGCGTGGCCTCGGGCCGCGTCTCGTACGTCTTCGGCTTCGAGGGCCCGGCCGTGACCGTCGACACCGCCTGCTCCTCCTCCCTGGTCGCCATCCACCTCGCCGCGCAGGCCCTGCGGGGCGGCGAGTGCTCCCTGGCCCTGGCCAGCGGCGCGGCCGTCATGTCCAGCCCCGGCGCGTTCGTCCAGTTCTCCCGGCAGCGCGGTCTCGCTTCGGACGGCCGGTGCAAGTCGTACGCGGAGGCGGCGGACGGTACGGGCTGGGCCGAGGGCGCGGGCGTGGTCGTGCTGGAGCGTCTGTCGGAGGCGCAGCGCAAGGGCCACCGCGTCCTCGCCGTCGTGCGCGGCAGTGCGGTGAACCAGGACGGTGCCTCCAATGGCCTGACCGCCCCCAACGGCCCCTCGCAGCAGCGGGTGATCCGCAGGGCCCTCGCGAACGCCGGTCTGACCCCGGCGGACGTGGACGCGGTCGAGGGCCACGGCACCGGCACCACCCTCGGCGACCCGATCGAGGCGCAGGCCCTCCTCGCCACCTACGGCCAGGACCGCGAAAGGCCGCTGTACCTGGGGTCGTTGAAGTCGAACATCGGCCACACCCAGGCCGCTGCCGGAGTCGCCGGTGTCATCAAGATGGTGACAGCCATGCAATACGGCGTCCTGCCGCCCACACTGCACGTGGACGAGCCGTCCTCCCAAGTGGACTGGACCGCCGGAGCGGTCGAACTGCTCACCGAACCACGCGACTGGCCCCGGACGGAGCACCCCCGCAGGGCCGGCGTGTCCGCCTTCGGACTGAGCGGTACGAATGCGCACGTGATCTTGGAGCAGGCGCCGGAGGAGTCCGCTGTCGAGTCGCCGGTGGTGCCGGTGGGTGGTGTGGTGCCGCTGGTGGTGTCGGCGCGGTCGGGTGGTGCGCTGGCCGGGCAGGCGGGTCGGCTGGCGGAGTTCGTGGATGGGACGGAGGTGCCGCTGGCGGCTGTCGCGGGGGCGTTGGTGTCCCGGCGGGCGGTGCTGTCGGAGCGGGCGGTGGTGGTCGCGGGCACTGCGGAGGAGGCGGTTGCGGGGCTGGGTGCGCTGGCCGCGGGCGAGGCGTCTCCGCTGGTGGTCTCGGGTTCCGTGGTCGACGGCAAGAGTGTGTTCGTGTTCCCCGGTCAGGGATCGCAACGCGTCGGTATGGGGCGTGAGTTGTATGAGCGGTATCCCGTCTTCGCGCAGGCGTTGGACGAGGCGTGTGCCGCGTTGGACGCCCGGCTGGCGGGTTTCGTGGAGCATTCGGTCAAGGATGTGATCTTCGGGGCTGGTGAGGGTCTGCTGGATCAGACGGTGTTCACGCAGGCCGGTCTGTTCGCGGTGGAGTCGGCCCTGTTCCGGCTGGTGGAGTCCTGGGGCATACGGCCGGATGTGGTGGCCGGGCATTCGATCGGTGAGGTGGTCGCCGCGTATGTGGCGGGTGTGCTGTCGCTGGAGGATGCGGCGGTGTTGGTGGCGGCGCGGGGCCGGTTGATGCAGGCGTTGCCGTCGGGTGGGGCGATGGTGGCGGTGGCCGCGAGTGAGGCGGAGATCGCCGAACACCTGGGTGGGGGTGTGGATCTGGCGGCGGTGAACGCGCCGGGTTCGGTGGTGCTGTCGGGTGATGAGGCGGCCGTCGTGGCGGTGGCGGAGAAGCTGCGTGAGCAGGGCCGCCGGGTGAAGCGGCTGACCGTCTCACATGCCTTCCACTCGGCGTTGATGGAGCCGATGCTGGCGGACTTCGCCGCGGCCCTGTCGGACCTGACCTGGAACGAGCCGGCCATCCCCGTGATCTCGAACGTGACGGGGCGGCTCGCCGAGCCCGGAGAGCTCACCGATCCGGCCTACTGGGTGGACCATGTCCGCCGCCCGGTGCGTTTCGCGGAGGGCGTCAGCGCCTCGGGCGGTTCGGTGTTCCTGGAGCTCGGCCCCGGCGGTGCGCTGACCGGTGTGATAGCGGAGTCGGCCGACGCGGATGCGGTGGCCGTTCCGGCCCTGCGTGACGACCGGGACGAGGCTCAGAGCCTGCTGTCTGCCGTGGCGCGGCTCTTCGTGCGCGGGACCAGGGTGGACTGGGCGGCCGTCCTCCCCAAGGGTGCCACCGAGGCGCACGTGGACCTGCCGACGTACGCCTTCGACCACCGGCACTACTGGCTGCAGACGGCCCCCGCCACCGACGCCGTCGCCCTCGGGCAGAGCACGGCGGACCACCCGCTGCTCGGCGCCGTGGTCCAGCTCCCGCACTCCGACGGGCTGGTCTTCACCTCCCGGCTGTCACTGCGCACCCACCCCTGGCTGGCCGACCACGTCGTGGGCGGAGTGGTCGTCGTGCCCGGTGCCGGACTCGTGGAGCTGGCCGTCCGGGCCGGTGACGAGGTCGGCTGCGGAGTCGTGGACGAACTCGTCATCGAGACACCCCTGGTCGTACCCGAGCAGGGCGGGGTGCGGGTCCAGGTCACCGTCGAGGCTCCCGACGCGGAGGGCCGCCGTACGGTGGCCGTCCACTCCGCCCGGGAGGACACGGTCGGCGAGATCGGTTCCGACGCATGGACCCGGCACGCCACCGGTGCCCTGACCACCTCGGCCGTGCCCACGCCCGACTTCGACTTCACCGCCTGGCCCCCGCCCGGAGCGCAGGCGGCAGACCTCTCCGACGCCGACGAGCGGATGCTCCGGCACGGCTACGAGTACGGCGCGCTCTTCCAAGGGCTGCGGGCGCTGTGGCGGCGCGGTGACGAGCTGTTCGCCGAAGTCGCCCTGCCCGACGGGCAGCGGGAGGTGGCGACCCGGTTCGGTATCCACCCGGCACTGCTGGAAGCCGCCCTGCAGCCCGCGCTGTTGGACGTCACGGCGGCCGACGACGCCGGGATCCGCCAGCCGCTGGAGTGGCGCGGGCTGACGCTGCACGCGGAGGGTGCCACGGTGCTGCGCGTGCGCCTGGCCCGGTCCGCCTCCGACGCCCTGGCGGTCCAGGCCGCCGACGAGACCGGCGGCACGGTCGTGACCGCCCGGGCCGTCACACTCCGACCGGTCTCCGCCGAGCAGTTGGCAGCGGCGTCCGGTGGGTCCGGTGCCGAGGGGTTGTTCCGGGTGGAGTGGAGTGCGCTGTCGTCGGTGTCCGCCGGTGGTGGGGTTCCGGCGGTGACGGTGGTCGAGGCCCGTTCCGGTGACGGGGAGGAGCCGGTGGCGCTGGTGGGCCGGGTGCTTGCGGCGGTGCGGGCGTGGCTGGCGGAGGAGGCCGGTGAGAGCCGGCTGGTGGTGGTGACACGGGGTGCGGTGCCGGCCGGTGGTGACGCGGACGTCACGGACGCGGGCGGTGCGGCCGTGTGGGGGCTGGTGCGG
>NZ_JBEYCX010000059.1:0-4357 GCF_040632975.1 Streptomyces sp. NPDC013455
TGGGTGATGGTGTCGTGGAAGACGGGTGAGGTGTCCAGCAGGTCGGTGGCCATGCCCGCCCACTGCGAGCCCTGCCCCGGAAACACGAACACGACAGGTGCTCCCGACCCGCGGCCGGGCTTCGCCCCCGAAACGGCCGCGGACACGACATCGGCCTCACCGGAGGCCAGCGCGTCCAGGCCGGCGAGGATACCCTCGCGGCCCCCGGAGCCGTCGACCACGGCCCGTGTCTCGAACGCGGAGCGACCGGTGGCCAGCGAGAACGCCACGTCGGCGGGGCGGAGTTCGGGCCGTGCCCGCACGTGCTCGGCCAGGCGGCGGGCCGTCTCGGCCAGTGCCTCGGCCGACCGCGCCGACAGCACCCACGGCAGGTGAGACCCGTCCAACGCATCCGTGTCGTCCGGGATGTCAGCGAGCGGCGGCTCTGCCAGGACGACGTGGGCGTTGGTGCCGCTGATCCCGAAGGAGGACACGCCGGCCCGCCGGACTTTGCCGTCCGCGGTCGGCCACGGTCGCGGCTCGGTGAGCAGTTCCACGCCGCCGGAGTCCCAGTCGATCAGCTCGCTGGGCTTGCCGACGTGGAGGGAGGCCGGGAGTTCGCCGTGGCGCATGGCCATGACCATTTTGATGATGCCGCCGACGCCTGCGGCGGCCTGCGCGTGGCCGAGGTTGGACTTCAACGAGCCGACGAGCAGCGGTCCGCCGTCGCGTTCCTGGCCGTAGGCGGCGAGGAGGGCCTGTGCCTCGATGGGGTCGCCGAGGACGGTTCCGGTGCCGTGCGCCTCGACGGCGTCGACCTCGGAGGGGGCCAGGCCCGCGTCGTGGAGGGCGGCGCGGATGACTCGTTCCTGGGCGGGGCCGCTGGGTGCGGTGAGGCCGTTGGAGGCGCCGTCCTGGTTCACGGCCGTACCGGCGACGACGGCGAGGACCTCGTGACCCAGCCGCTGGGCGTCGGAGAGCCGTTCGACCACGAGTACGCCGACGCCTTCGGCCCATGCGGTGCCGTCGGCGTCGGCCGAGAAGGACTTGCAGCGGCCGTCGGCGGCGAGTCCCCGCTGACGCGAGAACTCGATGAACGTGTTCGGCGTCGACATCACCGCGACGCCCCCGGCGAGAGCGAGGGAGCACTCGCCGGAGCGCAGGGCGCGTACCGCGAGATGCAGGGCGACCAGCGAGGACGAGCAGGCGGTGTCGACCGTGAGCGCCGGCCCGTGCAGCCCCAGCGTGTACGCCACCCGGCCGGTGGCGACGCTGCCGGTGGTGCCGGTCAGGAAGTGACCCTCCGCCTGCTCGGGCAGCCGGCCGCCACCGCCGTAGTCGTGGTACATCACCCCGGCGAACACACCGGTGTCGCTGCCGTGCAGTGACCCCGGCGCGATCCCGGCCCGCTCCAACGCCTCCCACGACACTTCCAGCAGCAGGCGCTGCTGCGGGTCCATCGCCAGCGCCTCACGCGGCGAGATCCCGAAGAAGCCGGGGTCGAAGTCGGCGGCCTCGTGGAGGAACCCGCCGTGCCGGACGTAGGACGTGCCGGAGTGGTCCGGGTCGGGGTGGAAGAGGGCGTCGAGGTCCCAGCCGCGGTCGGCGGGGAAGCCGGAGATCACGTCGCGCTGCTCGGCGACGACCCGCCACAGCGCCTCGGGCGAGTCCACCCCGCCCGGGAAACGGCAGCCCATACCGACGATCACGATCGGATCGTCGTCCGTGCGCGGGGCGACGACGGCGGCGGAGGGCGGGGCGGCGCGCCCGGTGCGTTCCCGAGCGAGCGCCAGTGTGAAGTCGGCGACGGCGGCCGGCGTCGGATGGTCGAAGACGAGGGTGGCCGGCAGACGCAGACCGGTGACGGAGTTCAGACGGTTGCGCAGTTGCACCGCGAGCAGCGAGTCGACCCCGAAACCCTTGAACGGCTGGTCCGGGTCGATCCCCTCCGCGGAATCACGGCCGATGACCGCGGCGAGCTGGGCGCGGACCAGGTCGAGCAGCAGCCGGCGGCCCTCCTCCACCGGCATCCGGCCGAGCCTGCGGCGCAGACCGGACTCGCCGGGCCGCCGCTGCGGGACCCGGACCAGCGAGCGCAGCACCGGGGACAGGGTCCCGGCGAGCGCGTCCGCGCGCAGCGCGGCGGGATCGAGACGGGCCGGTACGAGTACCGCGCTGTCGTCGGCCAGCGCCCGGTCGAGGAGCCCGAGACCCTCCTCGGCGGACAGCGGGGCGATGCCGCGCGTCGAGAGGGTGCCGCCGTCCAGGTGTCCGGTGAGGCCGGTGCGTTCGGCCCACAGACCCCAGGCGAGCGACGTGGCGGGACGCCCGGCGGCGCGGCGGCGGGCGGCGAGCGCGTCGAGGAAGACGTTCGCCGCCGCGTAGTTGGCCTGGCCCGGGTTGCCGAGCACGCCCGCCACCGAGGAGAACAGGACGAACGCCGCGAGGTCCTGCCCCGCGGTGAGCTCGTCCAGATGGGCCGCCGCGTCCACCTTGGGCCGCAGTACGGCGGCCAGCCGGTCCGCGGTCAACGACCCGACCACACCGTCGTCCAGAAGGCCCGCGGTGTGTACGACGGCGGTGAGCCGTACGCCGGTCAGCAGCTGGGCGAGCGCGTCCCGGTCGGCGGTGTCGCAGGCGGCGACCGTGACCTCGGCACCCGACTCGGTCAGCTCGGCGGCGAGTTCCCCGGCGCCGGGCGCGGCGGGGCCGCGACGGCTGACCAGCAGCAGCCTGCGGGCGCCGTGCTCGGTCACCAGACGCCGCGCGACCGCCGCGCCGAGCACGCCCGTGCCACCGGTGACCAGCACGGTGCCGTCCGGATCGAGCCGGACGGCACCGGCCGTACCGGCGCCGCCGGTGTGGCGCACCAGCCGGGGCGCGAGCAACGCACCGTCACGCAGTACGAGCTGCGGCTCGGTGAGGACGGCTGCCGACACGGCGTCGGTCCGGTGTGCCGGGTCCACGTCCAGCAGGCCGAAACGGTCCGGGTGTTCGGACTGTGCGGTCCGGACCAGGCCCCACACGGTGGCCTGGGCGGCGTCCGCGAGGCCGGGACCGGCCGCGCCGTCGGTCAGCACCAGCAACCGGGACCCGGTGAAGCGGACGTCGGCCAGCCACTCCTGGACCACGCCCAGTGCCCAGCCCGCGGCCCGGTGCGCCTCCCGCGCGAGACCGGCTCCCGTGCCGTCCGCGTCCCCCACCGCGACCGGACATCGCAGGGCGACCACCTGCGGTACGGGATCCGGGACGTCGGCCAGGTCCGCGACCAGGCACACGTCGACGTCGGCCTCGGCGGCCCGGACCGGCTGCCACTCCAGCCGGTACAGCGAGTCGGTACCGTCTCCGGCGGCCGGGCCGGCCGTGAACGGCCGCATCGTGACGGCCTCCGCCGACAGCACGGGCTTGCCGGTGCCATCGGCCGCGCGCAGGGCCACCCCGTCCTTCCCGGTGGCGCCGAGCCACACCCGCAGCGTGTCCGTGCCCTCGGTGTGACGGGTGACGCCGGACCAGGAGAAGGGCAGGACGGTCCCCCCGTCCTCGCGCAGCAGACCGACCGCGTGCAGGGCGGCGTCCAGCAGCGCCGGGTGCAGGCCGAAGGCGGTGCCGTCCAGCTCGGCGGGCAGGCTCACCTCGGCGTACACACCCCCGTCGGTCCGCCAGGCGGCCCGCAGGCCCTGGAAGGCGGGACCATAGTCGTACCCGGCCTCGGTCAGGGCGTCGTAGCGGCTCTCCACGTCGATCTCCTGGGCGCCGGCCGGCGGCCACTCGACGAGGTCGAAGTCGGCGGTGTCGTCGTCGATGTCGAGCAGCGCCACGGCGTGCCGCGTCCACGGGCTGCCGGGCTCGGCGTCCTGCGGCCGCGAGTGCACGGCCAGCTCCCGCTGCCCGTTCGCGGCCGGCGGCTCGACGGTCACCCGGAGCTGCACGGCCGTGTCCGATGCCAGCACCAGCGGGGTCTGCAGGGTGAGCTCGGCCAGCCGGCCCCAGCCCAGCCGGGCTCCCACCGCCATCGTGAGTTCCAGGAACGCGGTGCCGGGCAGCAGCACGGTGCCGTGCACGGCATGGTCGGCGAGCCACGGCTGGGCGTCGAGTGCGAGCCGCCCCGTGTACACCAGCCGGTCCTGCTCCACCAGTTCGACCACCGCGCCCAGCAGCGGATGCCCGGCCGCCGTCAGGCCGAGCCCTCGGGCATCGGTCGCGGTGGGTGTGGGGTCTAGCCAGTAGTGCTGTTTCTGGAAGGGGTAGGTGGGGAGTGGGGTGGTGTGGGGGTGGTAGGGGGTGAGGAGGGTGGGCCAGTTGATGGTGGTGCCGTGGGTCCAGGCGTGGGCGGCGGAGTGGATGAAGTGGTGGAGGGTGCCGTGGTTGCGGTGGAGGG
>NZ_JBEYCX010000060.1:0-4137 GCF_040632975.1 Streptomyces sp. NPDC013455
TCCGCCCGCACCGCCAGTTGCGGCTCACCACAGGACAGCACGGCAGCGAGCGGAACATCACCGACGCCGTCCGTGTCACTGTCACTGTCACTGTCACTGTCACTGTCGAGGTCGCTGTCGAGGTCGAGCAGCACGAACCGGTCCGGGTGTTCGGCTTGCGCGGAACGCAGCAGACCCCACACCGCCGCCCCCGCCACATCCACCACGTCCTCACCGGGGCCGGTGGCCATCGCACCGCGCGTGACGATGACCAACCGCGCAGGGTCCGGATGGTCTTCTGCGAGCCAGTTCTGCACAGCTTCCAACGCAGCGGCGGTGACGTCGGCCACCTCGCCACTCGGGCACTCCCACACCGTGAACTCGGTTGGGACGGCCTCAGTCTGGGTCTCGCACGTAACCCACTGCATTTCGTGGAGGGTTCCGCGCTTGGTGGTGGTCCAGGGTCCGTGGGTCGGCAGGGGGCGCAGGGTGAGTGTTTCGAGGGAGAGGACCGGGGTCCCCGTCTCGTCGGCGAGGTGCAGAGTCACCGTCGTACCGGCCTCGTCCGCAGGCGTCATGCGCACCCGCAGTCTGTTCACACCCCGCGCATGCAGCGACGCACCACTCCATGCGTACGGCAGGCACTCTCCGGAGGTGACCAGTCCGGCGACCTGGATGGAAGCGTCCAGCAGTGCTGGATGCATGCCGAACTGTCCCCGGTTCGTCACTGACTCGTCCGGCAGTTCGACCTCGGACACGACCGACGTGCCGCACCGCCAAGCCCCCCTCAGTCCTTGGAAGGCGGGCCCGTAGACGAACCCGGCGTCCGCCAAGCGGTCGTAGAACCGGTCGAGATCGACAGGCTCGGCACCCGCAGGCGGCCAGACGCCGGCCAGGAGTTCATCACGGTCCGCTTGTCCGGAAGCAGACGCACTCACCGTGCCTTCCGCGTGCCGTGTCCACGCCTCCTCACCCGTCGAGCGTGCATACACGCTCAGCGCGCGGCACCCGGTCTCGTCCGCCGTCGAGACGGTCACCTGGACCGTCACCTCACCGGTTTCGGGGACGACGAGCGGTGTGTGGAGCGTCAGTTCCTCCACGCGGGGGCAGCCGGTGCGCTCACCGGCATGCAGGGCAATCTCCAGCAGCGCAGCACCGGGAAGCAGGACCGTACCGGCGATGCAATGATCGGCGAGCCAGGGGTGAGCCGACAGCGACAGCCGCCCGGTGAACACCACGGCATCACCGTCAGCCACCTCGACGACGGCCCCCAGGAGGGGGTGGTCGCAGGTGTCGAGTCCTGCCGCTGTCACATCTCCCACGCCGGCCGACGCATCGAGCCAGTACCGCGCACGCTGGAACCGGTAAGTCGGCAAGTCCAGCAACGAAGTCGCTTCTCGGGGGTGGTGGTGGGTGTGCCAGGGGGTGGGGGTGTGGGCGAGGGCGGTGAGGAAGTGCTGTGCCGGGTCAGGGTGCTGGGGGTTGAGGAGGGTGACGGCGGTGGGGTTGTGTTCGGGCAGTGTGTGGTGGGTGAGGGCGGTCAGGGTGTGATCCGGGCCGAGCTCGATGAAGGTGCCCACCTGGTGTTCGTGGAGGGTGCGGGTGGTGTCGCGGTAATGGACGCACTCCCGCGCCTGACGCGCCCAGTACTCGGGGGTGAGGGGGTCGCCGCTGGTGGACGGGATAAGCGGAGTGGTGGGCGGGTGAAACGTCAGCTCACCGGCCATCGCGCCGAGTTGGTCGAGGACGGTGTCGATGTGGGGGGAGTGGAAGGCTTTGCCGCTGGTCAGGGGTTTGGTGGTGATGTTCTGGCTGCGGGCCCAGGTGGTGAGGTGTTCGACGGTGTCGGGGTCGCCGCTGATGACGAGGGAGGTGGGGGTGTTGATCGCGGCGATGGCGACCTTGTCCTCCAGCCCTTCCAGCTGGGGGGCGAGGATGTCGGGTGTGGTGTGCAGGGTGGTCATGGCGCCGGGGGGCAGGGCCTGCATGAGGCGGGCGCGGGTGGCGATGAAGCGGACGGCGTCGGGCAGGGTGAGGATGCCGGCGAGGTGGGCGGCGGTGACCTCGCCCAGGGAGTGCCCGGCCAGGTAGTGCGGGCTGATCTTGTACGTCTCGGTCAGCAGCCGGTGCAGGGCGACCTGTAGAGCGAAGAGGGCGGGCTGGGCGTAGAGGGTTTGCGCGAGTAGTTCCCCGGAGTCACTGCCGGTGTGGAGGAGGACGTCGCGGAGGGGGTGGTCGAGGTGTTCGGTGAAGTGGGCGCAGACCTCGTCCAGGGCGGCGGCGAAGACGGGGAAGGCATGGTAGAGGCCGTCGGCCATCCCGGGATACTGGGTGCCCTGCCCGGAACACACGAACGCGGTCTTCCCACCCGCCCCGGCACCACCGGACGCAAGGGCGACAGCGCTGGGGTGGGGTTGCCCGGCGGCGAGCGAGGCCAGAGCCTCCAAAGCCTGGTCGCGGTCGGTGGCGATGATCGTGGCCCGGTGTTCGAACAGGGCGCGGGTGTGGGCCAGGGTGCGGCCGATGGCGGCCGCATCCAGGTCGGGGTTGTCACGGAGGTGGGAGTGCAGGGTGCCGGCCTGCGCACGCAGCGCGGCCTCGGTCTTGCCTGACACCACCCACACCAGCGGCAGCACCGGCTCCGCGCCATCGGCCTCCGCCTCAGCCTCCACCATCGGTTCTGGCCGGGGGGCTACCTCCACCGGCTCCGGCTGGGGGGCTTCTTCCACGATCACGTGGGCATTGGTCCCGCTCACTCCGAACGACGACACCCCAGCCCGCCGTACCCGCCCCGCGCCCGCGTCCCACGGCTGTGCCCGCGTCAGCAGCTGCACGGCACCCGAGGTCCAGTCGATGTGCGGCGACGGCTCCTCGGCGTGCAAGGTCCGCGGCAGCACCCCATGCCGCAACGCCATCACCATCTTGATGACGCCGCCCACACCGGCAGCAGCCTGCGCGTGCCCGAGGTTCGACTTCAGGGAGCCCAGCCACAGTGGTCGTTCCTCGGAGCGGTCGTGGCCGTAGGTGGCGAGGAGGGCCTGGGCCTCGATCGGGTCGCCGAGCTTCGTGCCCGTGCCGTGGCCCTCGACCGCATCGACGTCCGCCGCCGACAGTCCCGCGTTGGCGAGGGCCTGCCGGATCACCCGCTGCTGCGACGGCCCGTTCGGTGCCGTCAGGCCGTTCGACGCACCGTCCTGATTGACCGCACTGCCCCGCACCATCGCCAACACCCGATGACCGTTGCGCTCCGCATCCGACAACCGCTCCACCAGCAGCATCCCCACACCCTCACTCCATCCCGTCCCGTCGGCCGCCGCGGAGAACGCCTTGCACCGGCCGTCGGCCGCCAACCCCCGCTGCCGTGAGAACTCGACGAACGCGGTGGGGGTCGACATCACCGTCGCGCCCCCGACGAGTGCCATGGTGCACTCGCCGGCGCGCAGGGCCTGGCAGGCCAGGTGCAGGGCCACCAGGGAGGAGGAACACGCGGTGTCCACGGACACGGCAGGGCCTTCGAGGCCGAAGGTGTAGGAGATGCGGCCCGACGCCACGCTTCCGGAGGTGCCGGTCAGGACGTAGCCGTCGATGTCGGCGTCGGCGTGCTGTCGGGAACGTGAGGCGTACTCCTGCGGCATGACGCCCGCGAAGACGCCGGTCTGACTGCCGCGAACGGTAGCGGGGTCGATTCCGGCCCGCTCGAACGCCTCCCACGAGGTCTCCAGCAGCAGCCGTTGCTGCGGGTCCATGGCGAGTGCCTCGCGCGGGGAGATCCCGAAGAATCCGGCATCGAACTCCCCGGCGTCGTACAGGAACCCGCCGTGCCGCGTGTACGAGGTGCCGGGCTGTCCGGGCTCGGGATCGTAGAGCGTCTCGACATCCCAGCCTCGGTCGGCCGGGAACTCCCCGATCGCGTCACCGCCCGAGACGACCAGCTCCCACAGATCCTCCGGCGAGCGCACGCCGCCGGGGAACCGGCATCCCACACCGATGATCGCGATGGGCTCCTGCCGGCCTGGCTCCAGCGCGACGGCGGCGGGCGCCGAAGGTGCGGCGGCATCGGTCGTGCCGGTGAGGAGGGTGGTGAGGTGGTGGGTGAGGGTGGTGGCGGTGGGGTGGTCGAAGGCGATGGTGGTGGGCAGGCGTAGGCCGGTGGTGTGG
>NZ_JBEYCX010000061.1:0-3673 GCF_040632975.1 Streptomyces sp. NPDC013455
TGTACCCCCCCGCGGCCGGGCGCGGGGGCCGGCGGCGCCCCCCCCCCCCCCGCGCCGCCCCGCCCCCCCCCCCCCCCCCGGGGGGGGGAGGTGGGTCGGTTCCTGACCGCGGTCAGGGTGTCGCGGACGCTGCCAAGCCTGACCTCGCGGCCACCCTCGGCGTCGACCAGCTCCCGGATTCGGAGCGCGTCCAGCGGGTCCTCGTGCGCGTCCAGAACGCTCTGGACGCGGTCGCGCAGCGTGCGGGCCCGGGGCTCGGGCGGCGAGGCCGGGACCGGAGAGGCGGCCCTCTTACCCGCCATGATGGCCGGCCAGTTGCGCGTCACGGCGGCCGAGCAGCAGTCGGGCGGCTCGGACAGCACCCGGCGGCGGGCCACAGTGGACGCTCCGCTCCCGGATCGAGCAGTTGATCAGCGAGGCCCGGGAGCAGCTGGTGCAGTCACACGAGTCAGTTACGCCACATCACTCCAGGAAGCTGTCGATGGGTGCCGCGTGGTATTCCGTCGCGCCCGCAGTGGTGATGCCGCCAGCTGAACCGGGCAGCCGCAGAGCGCCGGCACCGCTCACGTACAGGTCGGCCGTTCCGTCACCGTCGGTGTCGCGCAGCCGTACCAGGCCGCCGAACTGCTCGTCGGCCGTCAACGCACCCGGGACGCCTCGCGTGTTGCGGGCGAACCACTGCGAGCCGGCACCGGACAGGCCACCCGCCCGCCCCTTGAAGATGTGCACGCCGCCCGCGTAGGCGTGGTCATCGATCTCCTCGCCCGGCACGCCGACCGCGAGATCCGCGTAGCCGTCGCCGTTGACATCACCCGCCGAAATCGATGATCCGAATCCGTCCCAGCTCTCGGGAGATCCGGTGACGCCATTGGTCGACTGGGTGAGGCGGGTGCTCCGGGACGGGCCGGCGGACGAGCCGTACCAGACGCTGACGCGGCCTTTGTGCTTCGAGTAGAGGGGTGTGCCGACGGCGATGTCGCCGTAGCCGTCCTTGTCGAAGTCGGCGATGACACCGTCGCCGCCGCGTTCGGAGCTGCCGCCATTGCCGGATTCCGACTCCAGGCGGAGGCTTTTGCCCGGGGTGAGTGAGCTCGCGCCTCCCTTGATGAACCAGGCGTCGGACGCGATGTATTCGGGGCTGACCACGTCACCGATGATCGCGAGGTCGGTTTTCTTGTCGCCGTTGACCTTGCCGGAGATCAGCGCGGTGGCGTAGAAGGACGACGTCTTGTCGAGCTTGGTCACGGTGCCGGTGGTACCGGTGCGCTTGAAGGGGCCGCGGTAGACGTAGGTCATGGACTCGTTGATGACGGCCAGGTCCTGCTTGCCGTCCCCGTTGAAGTCGCCGGTCGCCAGGTCCTTGCCCATGTAGTTGTTGCGACCCGGGTTCTTGTTCGGCAGGGCCGTACCCGTGGACAGGCCGGAGGGTGACCCCCACAGGATCGTCACGGCGCCCTGAAAATGGTTCTCGCCGGTCGCTGACACCGCGAGGTCGCCGTAACCGTCGCCGTCGAAATCCGCGGCGGCCCGCACCTCGCCGAACATGTCGTCGGCCTCGTCGGATCCGGGTACGCCAGGGCTCGCCTGAGTGATGCGCTGCTGCTTGGGGCCGGGCCCGGTGGCAGTGCCGAAGACCACGGTGACACCGCCGCCTCCTCTTGCGCTGAAGCTCGAGTACGCGTAGTCGCGGTACCCGTCGCCGTTGAAGTCGTCGCCGTGCCGCGCGGGCGCGGCGCTCGCTGCCGCGGTGGGCAGAGCGAGGGGGATGAGGCCCGCCACCACGAAGGTGGCGAGCGTAGCCGTTGTGCGGACGGGCATGAGTGTCGGGACTCCTTGTGATCGCGCAGACGGGGGTGCTCGCCGTGGGTCGCGCGGACCCAGACGCGAGCGCGGCCGGGATACGCCGTCCGCCGCTGTGATGTGCGCCTGCATCGTATAGTCGGCGACTTCCCGCAGAACTTCCCGTCGGCGTGCCGGGGCCAGGCCGGCGAACCAGCCCACACCAGCGTCCAACGTGAGGAGACCCTGGGCGATCCGGTGCGTGGTCCGCCGGGGTTGGCTGGGTGAGTGGTCGGAAACGGGGTACCAGCAACTACTCGTCCGGCAAGTCGCCTGCTTACGACTACCGTTCGCACACAACCCCGTCTGCTTCGAAGGAGCCGTCCGACACCTACGCGCCGAGTATCCGACGCCGCACCTCCGGCTTCCACTCGACGTACTCGACCTCCACTCCGCCCCGATGACGGGCGTAGAGGAAGCGGCCGGTTGCGCTGGTTGCCTCCTCCGTGGTGATCTCGGCGCCTGCCTCGCCCAGTGCCACGCGCGCCTGGTCCAAGTCGGAGACAATCACTGTGGCCGTGGCATGGGCATACCGGGAGCGCTCCTCGGCAGGTCCGGCAATGACCAGGAAGTCACCGATGGCGGCGAGCTCGATCTCGTCGAAGGCGAAGTGCAAGTCCGGACGCATTCCCGTCAGGCGCTGCAGCAGGGGGAGGGTCGTGCTCAGGTCGTCGGCCCAAAGGCGGGCGTACGTCTTGAGGATCACCGTTGCTCCGAAGTCCGTTAGGCTGCCGGGGTTTCCAGCAGGTACGGACTAACCGTAGGAGAGTATGCTCCGAGCTGGAAGAACGCACCTTTCCGTGAGAGGGGCACCTCGTGGTAACCAAGCACCGCGCCCGTGATGCGGCCGACACGGATCTCAGCCGCGCCGACTCGCTGGCCCGTGAGATCTTCGCGGGTGTGGCCAACAAATGGGCGTTGTTGCTCATCAATGTCCTGGCCGACCGCACCCTGCGGTTCACCGAGTTGCAGACGCAGGTCGGAGGCATCAGTCACAAGATGCTGTCCCAGACATTGCGGCACCTCGAACGGGACGGGCTGGTCGACAGAACCGTTCATCCGATGGTGCCGCCACGTGTCGAATACCGGCTCACTGAAGCCGGCCAGGCACTGCGCACCACGGTCAACGGTATGTGCGCCTGGACCCGCACCTATCTGGACCACATCGAGGAGGCCCGGCGCCGATTCGACTCCGCCCGCGCGGTGTGACGTGGCTGAAGGTGGGAACGACCGGACCGGTCATGGCCGGGCCCACGGCGAAAAGCAGGAGTTACGGCCGCGATGTCGACCAACACCGCCATCGTGCCGGCGGGAAGGACACAGACCCCAACCTGAAGCGCATGGTCCATTCAGCATCCTCGCCGAACGCCAAGTACGGCCAGGAAAGCGTGGGTGGCTGAAGGTGGACCCGTATCACAGCGGAGGGAATCATCGGCGCGGTCACCGGCACCGTATCCGCGTCGTATCGCGTGGATGTACGTGACACCGCCAGCGGCGCCGTGAGGCATCGTGGCACCGACGTGATGGCCAGGAAACTGGACGGTCCGCAGCCAGTCGTTGGGGCTTTCTCGATGACGGGCTCCCCCGATGCGGCTGTGGTGCAGCAGGCGGACGTGTCATTGATCACCACAGGTCATCGACTCAGCGCACCGAAGGCGCGCTGAGTCGATGACCTGTGGTGATGGGCAGTTCCTCGTAGACGGGTAGGTCAGAGCCTTGCGATCGTCATGCAGGCTGCGCGATTTGTGGGGACGGGGGGTCAGGAAGGCTTGGCCGCCGAGACCGGGGTGGCGGTCACCTTGTTGTCGCACTCGGCCCACACCCCGTCGTTCAG
>NZ_JBEYCX010000062.1:0-3511 GCF_040632975.1 Streptomyces sp. NPDC013455
TCCTCGGTCGTCAGCGCCAGCGCCGCACCGCTGTCCCGCAGCATGAACGCGATCCGGTCCGTCGGCTGGGCCGGGTCGACGGGCAGATAGGCCGCGCCCGCCTTCCACACGCCCAGGATCGCCGCGATCATGTCCACGCCACGCGGCAGGCATAGACCCACCACGGCATCGGCGCCGATCCCCTGACCGATCAGGTAGTGCGCGATCCGGTTCGCCCGCGCCTCCAGCTCTCCGTACGCCACCCGGGAACCCTGGGAGACGATCGCCATCGCGTCGGGCGTGCGGCTCGCCTGCCGCTCGAACAGGGCGTGCACGAGATCGACGTCGAGGCCGGTCGCCGTATCGTTCCAGCCGGTCAGCACCCGGCGGCGTTCGGCCTCGTCGACGATGCTCATCGCGCTCAGCGCGCGGCCGGGGTCCGCGGTCGCCTGGTCGAGGACCTGGGTCAGCCGTGCGGCGATACGCTCGACCGACGCCACGTCGAACAGGTCGGCCGCCGCCGTCACCGAGCCGCGCAGGCCCGCCGGGGCACCCTTCGCGTCGAAGACCTCGCGGACCGAGACGTCGAGATCGAACTTGGCCGCCCGCGTGCCCGCTTCCGGGCCCTCGGACGTGGTCCTGGCCCCGGACGTGGTGCGGGACCGGGGGCCGGAGGGCATTTCGGAGAGTGCTTCGGAGTAGGCCTCGGATGGCGTTCGGGCCGAGGCAAGGACAATCCGCTGGTTGTTCTGGACGGTCAGCATGACCTGGAAGAGCGGGTGCCGGGCCAGGGAGCGGGCCGGGGCCAGCTCCTCCACGAGCTTCTCGAACGGCACGTCCTGGTGCTTGAAGGCCGACAGCCCGGTCTTCCGCACCTGCGCGAGCACCTCACGGAAGGTGGGGTCGCCCGACAGGTCCGTGCGGATCACCAGCGTGTTGATGAAGAAGCCGACCAGGTCCTCCAGCGCCTCGTCCGTACGCCCCGCCACGGCCGTACCGACGGGGATGTCGGTGCCCGCGCCGAGCCGGGACAGGAGGGTGGCCAGGGCGGCCTGGAGGACCATGAACGTCGTCACGCCCTCGGCCCGCGCCACCGTCGCGAGGCGCGCGTGCACCTCGGCGGGGACGCTCAGTGGGACGATGTGTCCGCGGTGGGAGGCCACCGGCGGACGGGGGCGGTCGGTGGGGAGTTCCAGCTCCTCGGGTACGCCCGCCAACGCCTCGCGCCAGTAACCGGTCTGGCGGGACATCACGCTGTCCGGGTCCGCCTCGTCGCCGAGCAGCTTGCGCTGCCAGAGCGCGTAGTCCGCGTACTGGACCGGCAGCGGCTTCCACTCGGGTGCCCGGCCCCGCACACGCGCCTCATAGGCGGTCGTGAGGTCCCGGGCCAGTGGGGCTTCTGACCAGCCGTCGCTCGCGATGTGGTGCATGACGACGACCAGGACCCGCTCGTCGGCCCCGGACCTGGACCCGGCCCCGGTCTCGATGCCGGTGCCGGCCTCGACCCCCGCCTCGAACAGCCACGCCCTGATGGGCAGCTCGGCGGCCAGGTCGAACGTGTACCGCCCGGCCTCGTCGATCGCGCCGGCCAGCTCTGCCGGGGCGACCTCGGCGACCGTCAGCTCCCAGTCCAGTTCGTCGAGCCCGAGGATCCTCTGGTAGGGCTCACCGTCCGCGACCTCGTAGACCGTGCGCAGGATCTCGTGCCGCCCGATCACGTCCCGCAGGGCCGCGGCGAGCGCGTCGCGCTCCACGCCGCCCGGCAGGCGCAGCACGACCGGAACGTTGTAGGTCGGACTCGGGCCTTCCAACCGGCTGATGAACCACAGCCGCCGCTGCGCGAATGACAACGGGATCATCAGGACTCCTCCTGGTTACGCATCGGCTGCAACGCCGGCCTGGTTGACTGCACGCTTCCGAGCTGCTGGGCGAGTCCCGCCACTGTGGGAGCGTCGAACAGCGCCGCGATCTCCACCTCGACGCCAAGGGCCGTCCTGATGCGGTTGACCAGTCGCACCGCGAGCAGCGAGTGGCCGCCGAGTGCGAAGAAGTCGTCGTCCACCCCCACGTCGGGGACGCCCAGGACCTGGGCGAACGCCTCGCACAGAACCTCTTCCTCATGGCTCTCGGGCGCCCGCCCGGAGCCCGTCGCCTCGGCGTAGTCCGGGGCCGGCAGGGCCTTGCGATCGAGCTTGCCGTTGGCGGTGAGTGGGAGGGCATCGAGGACGACGACCGCGGCCGGGACCATGTGCGTGGGGAGCCGCCGGGCCGTCGACTCCAGCACCGCGGACGGTAGTCCTTCGTCAGTCTCGTCGACTTCGGTGGGGACGACGTAGGCGACGAGGCGGGTGTCGCCAGGGATGTCCTCGCGGGCGACGACCGCCGCCTGGGCGACCTCCGGATGGGCGGCCACGACGGCCTGGACCTCACCGGGCTCGATCCGGAACCCACGCACCTTGACCTGCTCGTCGGCGCGGCCCAGGTATTCGAGGAGCCCGTCCGCGGTCCAGCGGGCCACGTCCCCGGTGCGGTACATGCGCACCCCCGGCTCGAAGGGGTTCGCGATGAAGCGTTCCGCCGTCGGACCCGGACGCCTGACGTACCCCCGGGCGAGCTGGGCGCCCCCGATGTACAGCTCACCCGCGACACCCGGAGCGACCGGCTGAAGATACTCGTCGAGGACGTACAAGCGGGTGTTCGCGATCGGACGCCCGATCGGGACGGACTCCCCGACCTCCTGACCCGCTGCGATCTCGAAGACACAGCAGCCGACCACGGTCTCGGTGGGCCCGTACTCGTTGACGATCACGGACTCAGGAGCCCGCGAAAGCCAGTCGCGAACCACCGATCCGGGCAAGGCCTCACCACCCACGACCCATGTACGCGCCGCAGTGGCCGCCTCCTTGCGCGACAGCAACTCTGCGAGGAGCGGCAGATGCGCAGGGACGGCCTTCACCAGACCGAAGCCACCAAACTCCCGGACCACCTCCGCCAGCCCCTCGGCGCCACCGGCCTCACTCGTCACCACCGCGCAGCCCGAGACCAGCGGCACCACAACACTGGTCACCGTCAGGTCGAAGGCGAGGGAGGAGTGCAGCGGAGCACCCCCGCCCGCAGCCTTCATGCCGTATGCGTCCGCAGCCCACGCCACATAGTTCGCCAGGCCGCCATGGGGGACGGCCACACCCTTCGGCCGGCCCGTCGAACCCGAGGTGTAGATCACATACGCGAGCGACTGCAGCCTGACGACCACCCCCGGCGAAGCCGCATCCGCCGCCGCCAGCTGCACCCGCACCGACGCCGCGTCCAGCGCCACGAACCGGTTCCGCCCAGCCGGAAGATCATCGAGGATCTCCTCGGTCGTCAGCGTCAGAGCCACACCACTGTCCGCGAGCATGAACCCGATCCGCTCAGCCGGATACTCCGGATCGACCGGGAGGTAGCCGGCCCCCGCCTTCCACACCGCCAGGACCGCCACCACCATCTCGACCCCACGCGGCAGGCACAGACCCACCAACGACTCCGCACCCAC
>NZ_JBEYCX010000063.1:0-3362 GCF_040632975.1 Streptomyces sp. NPDC013455
CGACCTCACCCCGCAAGACCGCCTTCACGTCCCAGTCCGTCCACGGCTCCAGGGCCCGGGCGCACTCCTCGACCCGCTCCGCGAACACCGGAGAGGTCTCCAGCAGTTCACGGCCCATGCCGAGCCACTGCGAGCCCTGCCCGGGGAACACCAGCACCGTCCGCCCGGTGGACTGCGCGGCGCCGGTCACCAGGGCGGGACTGTTCTCGCCGTTCGCCAGTGCGCTCAGCGCGGTCACGGCTTCGTCGCGGGAGCCGGCGACGATGACGGCCCGCTCGGACAGCAGGGCCCGCCGGGTGACGAGCGCGGTGGCGATCTGCGCGAGTGGCGTGTCCGTGTCCGTGGTGTGGGTCGCGAGACGCCCGGCCTGACCCGCGAGCGCTCCTTCGGACGCGGCCGAGACGACGAGCGGGACCACGAGCGGGACCGCGCCGTCGGGCGCGGCCGCCGGGTCCCCGGCGGGCTCGTCCGGGGCCTCTTCGAGGATGAGGTGGGCATTGGTGCCGCTGACGCCGAAGGAGGAGACGCCGGCCCGGCGAGGGCGGCCGGTCCGGGGCCATTCGCGCTCTTCGGTCAGCAGCTCGATGGCGCCGGCCGACCAGTCGACCTGGGAGGAGGGGGTGTCGACGTGCAGGGTGGCGGGGAGGACTCCGTACCGCATCGACTGGATCATCTTGATCACACCGGCCACGCCGGCGGCGGCCTGGGTGTGGCCGACGTTCGACTTCAACGAGCCGAGCCACAGCGGTCGTTCGCGGTCCTGTCCGTAGGTGGCGAGCAGGGCCTGGGCCTCGATGGGGTCGCCGAGGACCGTGCCGGTGCCGTGGCCCTCGACCACGTCGACGTCCGCCGGGGTCAGTCCGGCCTCGGCCAGTGCCTTGCGGATGACGCGTTGCTGGGAGGGGCCGTTGGGGGCGGTGAGTCCGTTGGAGGCGCCGTCCTGGTTGACGGCGGAGGCGCGGACGACGGCGAGGACCCGGTGGCCCTTGCGGCGGGCGTCGGAGAGCCGTTCCAGTACGACGACTCCCGCGCCCTCGGCCCAGCCGGTGCCGTCGGCCGCGTCCGCGTACGACTTGCAGCGGCCGTCGGCGGCCAGCGCCCGCTGCCGCGAGAACTGCATGAACATGCCGGGGCCGGCCATGACGGTGGCACCGCCGGCCAGGGCCATGGAGCACTCCCCGCGCCGCAGGGCCTGCGCGGCGAGGTGCATGGCGACCAGGGAGGAGGAGCAGGCGGTGTCCACGGTCACCGCCGGGCCTTCGAGGCCGAAGACGTACGAGATGCGTCCCGAGGCCACGCTTCCGGTGGTGCCCGTGCCGGTGAAGCCTTCCAGCTCGGGCGGGACCGGGCCGCCGGTCGCGTAGCCCTCGTTGATCACGCCGACGAAGACGCCGACGTCGGAGCCCTTGAGCGTCGTCGCGTCGAGGCCGGCCCGCTCCAGCGCCTCCCACGACATCTCCAGCAGCAGCCGCTGCTGCGGGTCCATGGCCACGGCCTCGCGCGGCGAGATACCGAAGAGACCGGCGTCGAACAGGGCCGCGTCGTGCAGGAACCCGCCCTGGTCGACGTAGGACTTGCCCGTCTTGTCGGGGTCGGCGTCGAACAGTTCGTCCAGGTCCCAGCCCCGGTCGGTGGGGAACCGTGAGACCCCGTCGCCGCGTTCGCGGACGAGTCGCCACAGGTCCTCGGGGTCGGTCACCCCGCCGGGCAGCCGGCACGCCATGCCCACGATCGCGATCGGCTCCGCCTTCTCGGCCTCAAGTTCACGGACGCGTTGCTGGGAGCGGCGCGCGTCGGCGAGTACGCGCTTGAGGTAGTCGCGAAGCTTGCTTTCATCCGCCATTGCGGGTCAGCTCCTAGTGGGGCTAAGGCGTCAGGTGGACTGCGGGCGGGCGTGGGGGTGGGCGTGCGGCGCGGTCCGGGCTGCCCGGCGCCTGGTGACGGGCAGCCCGGCCGGTGCCCGGCTAATTGCCGAACTCGGTGTCGATGAGTTCGAAGAGTTCGTCGTCGGAGGCGGAGTCGAAGTCGAGACCGTCCGCGGCGTCCTGCTCGGTGCCGTTCGCCGTGGACCAGGTGGACAGCAGGCCCTGGAGTCGGGTGGCGACCTGGGTGCGGGTGGCGTCGTCGGGGGCGGTGTCGGCCAACAGGGTTTCCAGCTTGCTGAGTTCGGCGAGCAGGGGATGGGTGGCAGGGGTGGCATCGCCGTCCGGGGCCAGCCGTTCGAGCAGGTGGCGGGCGAGGGCGAGGGGTGTCGGATAGTCGAAGACGGCGGTGGCGGACAGGTTCAGTCCGGTGGCCTCACGGAGGCGGTTGCGCAGTTCGACGGAGGTGAGGGAGTCGAAGCCGGCGTCCTTGAAGGCGGATTCGGCCCTGACCTGGTCCGGTCCGGTGTGCCCGAGGACGGTGGCCACCTGGCCCTGGACCAGCTCCAGCAGCAGGGTCTCCCGCTCGGCCGGGGACAGCGCGGCCAGTCGGCGGGCGAGTCCGCCGGAGTCCCCGGCGCCCGCCCGTGCGGCCTTCCGGCCGGTGCGCACCAGGGCCCGCAGCAGCGGTGCGACCCCGCCACCCAGCGCGGCGTCGGCACGCAGCGCCCGCAGGTCCAGTTTGACGGGCACCACCAGCGCCTCGCCCGCCGGCAGAGCGGCGTCGAGCAGCTCCATCCCCTCCGCCGGCGTGAGCGGTACGACACCTCCGCGCCGGCCGGTCCGGTTCCGTACGGTCTCCGCGGTGCCGGCGCCCCGGCCGCCCGCCGTCTCCCAGGGTCCCCAGGCCAGCGAGACGGCGGGCAGACCGGCCGCCCGGCGCTGGTGGGCCACCGCGTCGAGATAGGCGTTGGCCGCCGCGTAGCCGCCGGTGCCCGCGCCCAGGAAGACGGAGGAGGCGGAGGAGACCAGGACGAACATGGCGAGGTCGGGAGCGAGTTCGCGGGTCAGCTCGTCCAGGTGCCGTACCCCGGTCACCTTCGGGGCGAGGACCCGGGCCACCCGGTCCTGGTCCATCTCCCCGATCACGCCGGCGTCGAAGACGCGGGCCGCATGGACCACGGCGGTCAGCGGGTGCGCGTCCGGCACGGAAGCCAGCAGTGCGGCGACCGCCTCCCGGTCGGTGACATCACAGGCGACCACCGACACCCCGGCGCCCCGCGCCTCCAGCTCGGCCACCAGCTCCCGCGCCCCGTCCGCCTCCGGCCCGCGCCGGCCGGCGAGCACGAGGTGGCGTGCCCCGTGCCGGTCCACCAGGTGCCGGGCGATCTCGGCGCCCAGCGTCCCGGTGCCGCCGGTGATCAGCACCGTGCCCTCCGGGTCCGGCACCGGCCGCGCCGAGCCGTCCCCCGGGGCGACACGCGCCAGCCGCGGCACGTA
>NZ_JBEYCX010000064.1:0-3164 GCF_040632975.1 Streptomyces sp. NPDC013455
TCCAGGACGTAGACCCGGGTATTGGAGATCGGCCGGCCGATCGGGACGACACCCTCCACCTCGGCATCCGCATACCAGGCCGTCGTGTACACCGTGGCCTCGGTCGGACCGTAGATGTTGGCGACCCGGGCGCCGGGGATTGCCGTACGGATCCCGGCCACCGCATCCGCCGTCAGCGCCTCACCGGCCAGGACGACCGTACGCGGACGGGCCTGGATCTCACCTGCGGCCACCATCTGCGCGAACGCCGACGGCACACCACTCACCAGGCTGACATCACCCACACCCGCATCGGCCAGAGCCAGCAGATCCGGCACCACTTCCACACTGCCGCCCGACACCAGCGGACCGAACAACTCGAAGACCGAGACGTCGAAGTTGAAGGACGTGGAGACCAGCACCCTGCGGAAGTCCTCACCCGAGAACTCCGCCACAGCCCAACCCAACAATCCCGCCACCGACCGGTGCTCGACCACCACACCCTTCGGCCGCCCGGTCGAACCCGACGTGTAGATCACATACGCCGGATGCTCCGGCCGGATCACCACCCCCAGCGGACCATCCTCAACACCAGCCAGCTCGACCTCATCCAGCACCACCACCACAGCGCCCGACTGCGGCACCACCGCCACAGTGCCCGTCGAGACCAGCACCACCACCGGCTTCGCGTCGCCGAGCATGTACGCGATCCGCTCCGCCGGATAACCCGGATCGATCGGCAGATACGCGCCCCCGGCCTTCAGCACCGCCAGCAGCGCCACCACCGACTCGACACCGCGCTTCAGACACACCCCCACCAGCGACTCCGGGCCCACACCCTTCGCGACCAGGTGACGGGCCAACCGGTTCGCCCGGGCATCGAGTTCTGCGTACGACACCTCCACACCGCCCGAGACCACCGCGACCGCCCCCGGCGTCCGCGCCACCTGCGCCTCGAACAGCTCCGGAACGGAACCGGAAACCACCTCGGCAGCCGTGTCGTTCCACTCCGTCAGCACCTGGCTCAGCCCGGCATCGTCCATCACCTGGACCGTGCTCAACGGCACGTCCAGGTTGCCGACCAGGGCGGATTCGAGGGCGGCGACCAGGTTCCGGGTGGCGGTGCGCAGGAAGACACCCACGGTCTCCGGGTCGATCGGCGCCACCGCGTCCACGGCGGCCCAGAGGCTGTCGCCGTCGTCGTCAACGGAGACGAGGAGTGGGTAGTTGGTGCGTTCGCGCGAGAAGACCGTCCTGATGCCGGCGAGCGGCTCATCGCGCACCTCGTCCGCACCGTCACGCGGGCGCTCGTGGGCACCGGCACCTGTGTTGTGCCGGTAGTTGAACAGGGCCGTGAAGAGCGGAGTGTTGCCCGGCATCCCGCTGGCCCGCTGTGCCAGCGTGAGCGGCGCGTGCTCGTGCTCCAGGAGCTCCGCCAGCTGACCACGCATCGCGGTGACCGCCGCGCGGACTCCGAGTCGATCCGTGCGGAGGCGGACCGGCAGCGTGTTCAGGAAGGGGCCTGGCACGCGGGATGCGCCTTCGCCCGCGTTCATGCGGCCGAACAGGATCGTCCCGAAGACCACGTCCGTCCGGCCGCTGACCGCCGCGAGCACCCGGGACCACGCCAGGTGCAGCAGTGTCGCCGGGCTCGCGCCCAGACGGCGGGAGACCTCCCGGAGCCGAACGGTCAACTCGTCTTCGAACGGCACCACGCGACGTGCCGCTCCCGCCCCGTCACCGTGTACGTCCGCGATCCCGAAGGGGGTCGTCGACTCGGTGACGTCGCCGAGCAGTTCGGCGAAGTACCGCTCGTGCTCCGAGCGGTCGAGCCCGCCACGCGCCTGGGAGACGAAGGTACGGAACGGCAGCGGCTCCGGCAGTTCCCGGCCGCGCCCCTCCAGGAACGCCCGCACCTCCGCGAGCAGCACTTCGAGGGCTGTGTGGTCGCGCACCATGTGGTGCACCCGTACCAGCGCCAGCCACTGGCCCGACCCCGGGACCCGGCCCGTGTGGACGGTGATCAGCGGCGCCTCGCCGAGGTCCATCGTCGCGCCCCCGGCCGCCACCAGGTCGGCGATCGGATCGGCCATCGGGTCGTCGCTCCGCGTTTCGAGGACGACCTCGGTAACGGGCAGGGTCGCGTGGCGCCACACGACCTGGACCGGCTCGCGCAGGCCCTCCCACACGATCGACGTACGGAAGATGTCGTGGCGGTCGAGTACCTTCTGCAGCGCGTCGAGGAAGGCATCGAGCCGTTCACGCGAGTCGAACTCGACCACCGTCGGAAGGACGTATGCGTCGTCCCCGCCGTCCGCGAGGAGGTGGTGGAAGAGCAGGCCCTCCTGGAGCGGGGCCAACGGGTAGACGTCGGCGACGTTCGCCGCGCCGCCCGCCACCGATGCGACGACCCGCTCCAGTTCCTCGGCGGTGAGGTCGACGAGCGGCAGCATCTCGGGGGCGATCTCGATCGCGTCGGCCGGGATCAGGTTCTCCGGCACCTCGACCTGAACGGCGTCGGCCGCGACGGCGAGCCCGGCCGGGGTCGGCGTCTGGAACAGCGCCCGCACCGACACCGTCACCCCGCGGCCGCGCAGGATCTCGACCAGACGGATCGTCAGGAGGGAATGGCCGCCCAGCCGGAAGAAGTCGTCGTCCACGCCAACCCCGTCCACCCCCAGGACCTCAGCGAAGGCGGCGCACAGGATCTCTTCGCGGGCGTTGGACGGGCCCCGGCCGGCACCGGAGGCGTACTCCGGCACGGGCAGCGCCTTGCGGTCGAGTTTGCCGTTGCCGGTCAGCGGCATCGCCTCCAGGACGACGACCGCCGACGGCACCATGTGACCGGGCAGCCGCCGGGCCGCGGACTCGACGACCTCCCGCGGCAGCTCGGCAGCCACCCCCTCGGTGCCAGCCGGGACGACGTAGGCGACGAGACGCCGGTCGCCGGGGATGTCCTCCCGGACCACGACCGCCGCCTGGTCCACCAGCGGGTGGCCGGTCAGCACGCCCTGCACCTCGCCCGGCTCGATCCGGAAGCCTCGGATCTTGACCTGGTCGTCGGCGCGGCCCAGGAACACCACCTGACCATCCGCCGTCCACTTCGCCCGGTCACCGGTGCGGTACATCCGCTCACCCGACTCGAACGGACTCGCCACGAACCGCTCGGCGGTCAGGCCCGCGCG
>NZ_JBEYCX010000065.1:0-2762 GCF_040632975.1 Streptomyces sp. NPDC013455
CTTCAACACGGCCAGCAGCGCAACGATCAGGTCGGCCCCCCGTTCCAGACACACCCCCACCAACGACTCAGGACCAACACCCCGAGCCACCAGATAACGAGCCAGACGGTTCGCCCGCGCGTCCAATTCGGCGTAAGAGAGCGCCACGTCACCGGCGACCACCGCGACCGCGTCCGGCACACGGGCGACTTGGGCCTGGAACAGCTCCGGCAGCGACCCCGCCCCGACCGCAGCCGCCGTGTCGTTCCACTCCACCAGCACCCGGCGACGCTCAGCCTCATCCATCACCTGGACAGCGCTCAGCCGGACCCCCGGATCCCGCACCAACGACTCGATCGCCCGCACCCAACGGGCCACAATGCGCTCGGCCGTCTCCACATCGAACAGATCCGCCGAAGCGACCACCGAACCACGCAACCCCGCCGGCGCACCCTCCGCGTCAAACACCTCGGACACCGACGCGTCCAGGTCGAACTTGGCCGCGGACTCGCTGGTCGCCGGACCGTTCTGCACGGCGGCGCGCTCGCCGGATGTCGACGGGGCCGGCGCATCGCCCGCGCCCATGCCTGGCAGGTCGAGGACCGCCTCACCGGTGTTCTGCACCTTCAGCATGACCTGGAACAGCGGGTGCCGGGACAGGGAACGCGTCGGCGCCAGTTCCTCCACCAGCTTCTCGAACGGCACCTCCTGGTGCTCGAACGCCGCCCAGCCGGCCTGCCTCACCCGCGAGAGCAGCTCGATGAACGTCGGGTCGCCCGACACGTCCGTACGCAGGACGAGGGAGTTGATGAAGAAGCCGACCAGATCGTCGAGGGCGACGTCCGTACGCCCGGCCACCGTCGCGCCGATCGGGATGTCCGTGCCCGCACCGAGGCGGGAGAGCACGGCGGCGAGGGCTGCCTGCAGCACCATGAAGGGGGTGACGCCCTCGGCCTTCGCCAGCTCGGCGAGGCGCGCGTGCACCTCGGCGGGCACGGTCAGCGGCACCTTGTGACCACGGTGGGAGGGCACGGCCGGCCGCGGACGGTCGACGGGGAGCTCCAGCTCCTCCGGAATGTCCGCCAGCACCTCACGCCAGTAGGCCATTTGGGTGGACATGACACTGTCGGGGTCCGACTCGTCGCCGAGCAGTTCGCGCTGCCAGAGCGTGTAGTCGGCGTATTGGACGGGCAGCGGCTCCCACTCGGGGACCTTGCCCTCGCAACGCGCCGCATAGGCGACAGACAGGTCACGGGCCAGCGGCTGCTTGGACCAGCCGTCGCTCGCGATGTGGTGCATCACCAGGACGAGCACCTGCTCGTCGGTGCCTGCGGAGTCCGTGGAGAGCAGGGAGGCCCGGATCGGTATCTCGGTCGACAGGTCGAAGGTGTACGCAAGGGTATCGGCAACCAGGCCGTCGAGCTCTGCGGGGGCGACCTCGGCCACCGTCAGCGCCCAGTCCAGGTCGGCCATCTCCAGGATGTGCTGGTACGGCTCGCCGTCCGCGACCTTGAAGACGGTGCGCAGCACCTCGTGGCGGCCGATCACGTCCCGCAGGGCCGCACCGAGCGCCTCGGCGTCGATCCCTCCGGAAAGCCGCAGCACGACCGGGATGTTGTACGTGGAGCTCGGCCCCTCGGACTGGCTGATGAACCACAACCGACGCTGCGCAAAAGACAACGGAATCATCAGGACTCCTCCTGGTTACGCATCGGCCGCAACGCCGGCCTTGCTTTCTTTTGGTTGGCAAGTTGTTCTGCGAGTGCTGCCACGGTCGATGCCTGGAGGAGCACCCGGAGCGGGACCTCGACGCCCAGCTCGGCGCGGATCTTGCTGGTCAGGCGGACGGCGAGCAGCGAGTGGCCGCCGAGTGCGAAAAAGTCGTCGTCGACGCCGACTTCGGAGAGGCCCAGCAGTTCGGCGAAGGCTGCGCAGAGGATTTCTTCCTCGGGGGTGGCGGGTGCGCGTCCGGTTCCGGCCGAGCCGGAGGCATCGGGGGCGGGGAGGGCCTCGCGGTCGAGTTTGCCGTTGGCCGTCAGCGGGAGTGTGTCCAGGACGACGACCGCGGACGGGACCATGTACTCGGGCAGCCGCTGACCGGCGAACGCCTTGACCGCCTCGCCCAGCTGCCCGCCCACCTCCTCCCGGTCGGCGGGGACGACGTAGGCGACGAGGCGGGTGTCGCCAGGGATGTCCTCGCGGGCGACGACCGCCGCCTGGGCGACCTCGCGGTGCGCGGCCACGACGGCCTGGACCTCACCGGGCTCGATCCGGAAACCACGCACCTTGACCTGCTCGTCGGCGCGGCCCAGGTATTCGAGGAGCCCGTCCGCGCTCCAGCGGGCCACGTCCCCGGTGCGGTACATCCGCACCCCCGGCTCGAAGGGGTTCGCGATGAAGCGTTCCGCCGTCGGACCCGGACGCCTGACGTACCCCCGGGCGAGCTGGGCGCCCCCGATGTACAGCTCACCCGCGACACCCGGAGCGACCGGCTGGAGATACTCGTCGAGGACGTACAAGCGGGTGTTCGCGATGGGACGCCCGATCGGGACGGACTCCCCGACCTCCTGGCCCGCTGCGATCTCGAAGACACAGCAGCCGACCACGGTCTCGGTGGGCCCGTACTCGTTGACGATCACGGACTCAGGAGCCCGCGAGAGCCAGTCGCGAACCACCGATCCGGGCAAGGCCTCACCACCCACGACCCACGTACGCGCCGCAGTGGCCGCCTCCTTGCGCGACAGCAACTCTGCGAGGAGCGGCAGATGCGCAGGGACGGCCTT
>NZ_JBEYCX010000066.1:0-2510 GCF_040632975.1 Streptomyces sp. NPDC013455
CTGCTGGACGCCGTCCCGGCCGAGCACCCGCTCACCGGTGTCGTGCACACGGCCGGTGTGCTGGACGACGGCGTCATCGGCGCCCTCACCCCCGAGCGCCTGGCCCGGGTCTTCGCCCCCAAGGTGAGCGCGGTACGGCACCTGGACGAGCTGACCCGCACCCTGGACCTGACGGTGTTCGCCGTCTTCTCCTCCGCGTCCGGCCTGTTCGGCTCGGCCGGCCAGGGCAACTACGCGGCCGCCAACGCCTACCTCGACGCCGTGGCCCACCAGCGCCGGGCGGCCGGCCTGCCCGCCACCTCGCTGGCCTGGGGCCTGTGGGAGCAGACCAGCGGCATGACCGCCCACCTGGGCGCGGCCGACCAGGCCCGGATGAGCCGGGGCGGCGTCCTGCCGATCGGACCCGCCGAGGGCATGCGCCTCCTCGACGCGGCCCTGGCCACCGGCACGGCGCTCCTCGCCCCCATCAAGCTGGACCTGCGGGCCCTGCGCGCCGACGCGGCGGCGGGCCGACCCGTACAGCCCCTCCTGCACGGCCTGGTCCGCACCGGCCGCCAGCCGGCCCGCGGCACGGCCGCTGACGGCACCGGCGGACTCACCCGCCGGCTCGCCGGACTCACCCCGGCCGAGCAGGAGACCCTGCTGCTCGACCTCGTACGCGGCCACGTCGCGACCGTCCTCGGCCACGCCGGGGCGGAGAACGTCGGCCCCGAGACGGCGTTCAAGGACGCCGGGTTCGACTCGCTGACCTCCGTGGAACTGCGCAACCGGCTCCGCGAGACCACCGGACTCAAGCTGGCCGCGACCGTCGTGTTCGACTACCCGAACCCGCTCGCCCTGGCCCGCCACCTCCACGCGGAACTGGGCACCACCGACGACGCCCTGTCGCTGGTGCACGAAAAGATCGAGGACATCGAGTCGCTGATCGCCGGACTGCTCTCCGACGAGTCCAAGAAAGCCGACCTCGTGCTTCGCCTCCAGGGCCTGGTCGCGAAGTGCAACGGAGCAGTCGAGGAGACACCGGGTTCCGCCGTGGCGGACCAACTGGAATCCGCTTCCGCCGATGAGGTCCTCGACTTCATCAACGACGAACTCGGAATCGTCTGACCGCCCCGTTTCGCGGACCGTCAAACCCTCGGTGAGGAATGGAAGATGGCCACAGAGCAGGAACTCCTCAAGTACCTCAAGCGCGTCACGACGGAACTGCACGACCTGCGCCGGCAGGTACGGCGCAGCGCCGACGAGCCGGTCGCGATCGTCGGCATGGCGTGCCGGCTGCCCGGCGGGGTGACGACGCCGGAGGAGCTGTGGCGCCTGGTCGCCGAGGGCCGGGACGCCGTGTCCGACTTCCCCGCCGACCGCGGCTGGGACCTGGACACGCTGTTCGCCGACGACCCCGACGAGGCGGGCACCACCTACGCCCGCCAAGGCGGATTCCTGCACGACGCCGGCCTGTTCGACGCCGACTTCTTCGGCGTCTCACCCCGTGAGGCGCTGGCGATGGACCCGCAGCAGCGGCTGCTGCTGGAAACGTCATGGGAAGCACTCGAACAGGCCGGCATCGACCCCCTCTCCCTGAAAGGCGCGGACATCGGCGTCTTCAACGGGATCATGGGCGTCGACTACTTCTTCGGCGGCAACCTCCCGCCGGAGCTGGAGGGCTACGCCGGAACCGGCGGCGCGGGCAGCGTCGCCTCCGGCCGCGTCTCCTACGTCTTCGGCTTCGAGGGTCCGGCCGTGACCGTGGACACCGCCTGCTCCTCCTCCCTGGTCGCCATCCACCTCGCCGCGCAGGCCCTGCGCCGCGGGGAGTGCTCGATGGCCCTGGCGGGCGGCGCCACCGTCATGGCCACCCCGCACACCTTCGTGGACTTCTCCCGCCAGCGGGGCCTGGCTTCGGACGGCCGCTGCAAGTCGTACGCCGAGGCGGCGGACGGCACGGGCTGGGCCGAGGGCGCGGGCGTGGTCGTCCTGGAGCGCCTGTCGGAGGCGCAGCGCAAGGGCCACCGCGTCCTCGCCGTCGTGCGCGGCAGCGCGGTGAACCAGGACGGCGCCTCCAACGGCCTGACCGCCCCCAACGGCCCCTCGCAGCAGCGCGTGATCCGCAAGGCGCTGGCCGCGGCCGGACTCACCCCCGCGGACGTGGACGCCGTCGAGGGCCACGGCACGGGCACGGTCCTCGGCGACCCGATCGAGGCCCAGGCCGTCCTCGCCACCTACGGCCAGGACCGCGAAGAGCCCCTCTACCTCGGCTCGTTGAAGTCGAACGTCGGCCACACGCAGGCCGCCGCCGGAGTCGCCGGCGTGATCAAGATGGTGCAGGCCCTGCGCCACGGCATGCTGCCGCCCACACTGCACGCCGACGAACCCAGCAGCCGTGTCGACTGGGAAGCAGGTGCCGTCCGGCTCCTGACGGAGGCCCGTGACTGGCCGCGGACCGACCGGCCGCGCCGGGTGGGCGTGTCCGGTTTCGGCGTCAGCGGCACCAACGCGCACGTGATCTTGGAGCA
>NZ_JBEYCX010000067.1:0-2285 GCF_040632975.1 Streptomyces sp. NPDC013455
GCCTCGACACCGGCCTCCGCCGTCCCCCACTCCTCCAGCAACCGGACCCGCTCCTCGGCACCGAGCAGATCCACCTCACTCAACCGGGACTGCGGCGTGGTCACCATGGTCTGCAGCACGCGTGCCCAGCGCGCCGTGAACGCCTGGATCGTCGAGCGGTCGTACAGATCTGTGGAGAACTCCACCACCCCGGTGAGACCGGCCGGGCTGCCGTCGGGCGCGGCGGCCTCGACGATGTTGATGGAGAGGTCGACGCGGGAGACGCCCGTGTCGATCGAGGTGCCGGAGGCGGTGAGGCCCGGCAGGTCGATCTTCTGCTCGGCGGTGTTCTGCAGTCCGAACAGGATCTGGACGAGCGGGTGATGGGCGGCGGACCGGTGCGGGTTGAGCCGTTCCACCAGGTACTCGAAGGGCATGTGCTGGTGGGCATAGGCGGCCAGAGAGGTCTCGCGCACCCGGGTGAGCAGGTCGTTCAGCGTGGGATCGCCGGAGGTGTCGGTGCGCAGCACCAGCATGTTGACGAAGAGACCGACCAGGTCCTCCAGGCGGTCGTCGGTGCGCCCGGCGATGGGTGAGCCGACCGCGATGTCGGTTCCGGCGCCGAGACGGGTCAGCACCCCGGCCAGGCCCGTCTGAAGGATCATGAAGAGAGTGGTGCCCGTCTCCCGGGCCAGGTGGACGAGCTGGGCGTGCTGTTCGGCGTCGAGGTCGAAGGTGACCGTCTCGCCGTGGTAGCTGGCAACGGCGGGACGCGGCCGGTCGGTGGGCAGCGTCATCTGGTCCGGCAGCTCCGCCAGTTCGTCCAGCCAGTAGGCGACCTGGCGGCTGAAGACGCTGTCGGGGTCGTCGTCGGTGCCGAGGTGTTCGCGCTGCCAGAGGGTGTAGTCGGCGTACTGCACGGCGAGCGGCTGCCACGACGGTGCGGTGCCGGCCCGGCGGTCGGTGTACGCGGCCGTCAGGTCGGACACGAGGACCTGCAGCGACCAGCCGTCGGCGACGACGTGGTGCAGCACCAGCATCAGCACCCACTCGCCGGGACCGGTCGCGAACAGCCACGCCCGCAGTGGGATCTCACGGGCCAGGTCGAACTCGTACCGGGCGGCCTCGCGCAAGGCCTGGGGCAGCTCCCCCTCGGTGGTCTCCCGGATCTCCAGCTCGGGCACGGCCTCGGCCACGTCCAGAATCCGCTGGCAGGGGGTGGCGCCCCGCTCGGCGAAGACGGTGCGCAGCGCCTCGTGCCGGGCGACGACGTCGGCCAGCGCCGTCCGCAGCGCCGGGACGTCCAGGTCACCGGAGAGCCGTATGGCCAGCGGGGAGTTGTAGGTCGCCGAAGGGCCTTCCAGCTTGTGCAGGAACCACAGGCGCTGCTGGGCGAACGACAGTGGCAGGACGTCGGGGCGGGGCATCGGCCGCAGCCGGGACGGGACGGGGCCGCCCTCCACCAGCCGGTCGGCGAGCCGCCGGGGGGTCGGGGCGTTGAAGAAGGTCCGCATCGGCACATCGACGCCGAGCGCGCCGCGTATCCGCGAGATCAGCCGTCCGGCCAGGAGTGAATGGCCGCCCAGGTCGAAGAAGTTGTCCTCGGCTCCGATCCGGCTGATCCCGAGGACGTCGGCGAACACCGACCGCAGGATCTCCTCCTGGGGTGTGCCCGGCGACCGGTCGTCCGCGCCCGTGGTGACGGGATGCGGCGTGGGGAGCGCGTCGCGGTCCAGCTTGCCGTTCGGTGTCAGCGGGAACTCGTCGAGGACGACGACCGCGGCCGGCACCAGATGGTCGGGCAGTTCGCGGCGCAGTTCCTCGCGCAGCCGGGCGGCGTCGGCCGGTTCCTCGCCGGGCGTGACGTACGCGTACAGCGTCTGGAAGCCGTGCTGGTCGGGGCGGGCGACCACGACGGCCCGTGAGACGCCGGGCTGCCGCAGCAGCGCGGCCTCGATCTCGCCGGGCTCGACGCGGATGCCCCGGATCTTGAGCTGATGGTCGGAGCGGCCGAGGTATTCGAGTTCGCCGTCGGCGTTCCACCGGACCACGTCACCGGTCCGGTACATCCGCGAACCGGCCGGCCCATACGGATCGGCGACGAACCGCGACGCCGTCAGCCCGGCACGCCCCAAATAGCCCCGGGCCACCCCGGCACCGGCGATGTACAGCTCACCCCGCGCACCCGGAGGCAACAACCCCAGACCCGCATCCAGCACATACACCCGCGTCCCCGCCAGCGGAGCACCGATCGGATGCGCCCGGCCCGACAGCGGGCGGCTCACCGACGCCGCCACCGTCGTCTC
>NZ_JBEYCX010000068.1:0-2148 GCF_040632975.1 Streptomyces sp. NPDC013455
GGGGGCGGTGAGGCCGTTGGAGGCGCCGTCTTGGTTGACGGCGCTGCCGCGCACGACCGCGAGGATGCGGTGACCGTTGCGCTCGGCATCCGACAACCGCTCCACCAGCAACATGCCCACCCCTTCGCCCCAGCCCGTCCCGTCGGCGGAGGCTGCGAAGGACTTGCACCGGCCGTCGGCCGACAACCCCCGCTGGCGCGAGAACTCCACGAAGGTCTCAGGGGAGGAGAGGACCATGACACCGCCGGCCAGGGCCATCGTGCACTCGCCCGAGCGCAGTGCCTGGCAGGCCAGGTGCAGGGCGACCAGGGAGGAGGAGCAGGCCGTGTCGACCGAGACGGCGGGTCCTTCCAGGCCGAGCGCATAGGCGACCCGGCCGGACGCCACGCTTCCTGAGCTTCCGGTCAGTGCGTAGCCCTCGACCTTGTCCTTGGCCTGACGGACGTGTCCGGCGTAGTCCTGGGCGTTGATGCCGGTGAAAACGCCGGTGGATGTCCCGCCGAGCGTCTGGGGGTTGAGACCGGCGTGTTCGATGGTTTCCCAGGCGGTTTCGAGGAGGAGCCGTTGCTGGGGGTCCATGGCGAGCGCTTCGCGTGGGTTGATGCCGAAGAAGTCGGCGTCGAAGTCGCCTGGGGCGGTGAGGAATCCACCGTGCCGGGTGTAGGCGGTTCCAGGGTGGTCCGGGTCGGGGTGGTAGAGACGCTCTAGGTCCCAGCCGCGGTCGGTGGGGAACGCGCTGATCGCATCGGTCCTAGACACCAGGAGGTTCCACAAGTCCTCGGCGGACCGCACTCCACCGGGGAACCGGCAGGCCATTCCGACGATGGCGATCGGCTCGTCGCCGGCGGACGGCCGTCGGTCCCTCTCCTCCTCGCGCGTCGCCGGCCCGTCGTCGGCGCCCAGCAGCTGAGCTTGGAGCAGGGCTACGCAGTCCGCGGGGGTCGGATGGTCGAAGACGAGGGTGGGGGAGAGCTGGAGGCCGGTGGCCTTGGCCATGCGCTGACTGAACCGGGCGGACGTGAGTGAATCGAACCCGAGGTCGTGGAAGGCGCGGTGTTCCTCGAACTCATCCGTCTCATCGCGGCCGAGAACTTCGCACATGTGCGTGCGGACCAGCCGGAGCAGTTCCTGGCGCCGCTGCCTGGCCGTCAGGCCGGTGAGGCGTTCGCGCAGGGGCTGGGTGTCGGGCTCGGTGGTCGCGGCGGTCTTCGCCGACTCTTCCTCGCGTGCCAGTAGACGCCGGACCTCGGGGATGTCCTGGATCAGGGAGGTGTCACCACGCGTGGTGAACGTCGGGACGAAGCGGTCCCAGTCCATGTCGGCGATGACGAGGTTGGTGTTCGGGTGCGCCCGGAGCGCCAGGTCGAAGGCCTTGACGGCGAGCCGAGGTTCCATCGGGGGTACGCCGCGCTCCCTGAGGTACCGCTGCGCTTCCTCACCGGCCGACATTCCGTCCCCGCCCCACGGTCCCCAGGCGATGGACATGCCTGGGAGCCCACGAGCCCGGCGGTACGCGGCCAGGGCGTCGAGGTGCGCGTTGGCGGCGGCGTACGCACCGAGATTGCCGCTGCCCCATGCGCTTGCCCCGGAAGAGAAGAGGACGAAGTGCTGCAACGTGTCGTGATCGCGCAGCAGTTCGTGCAGGTACGTCGCGCCCGCTGTCTTGCCGGCGAGGACGGAAGCGAGCGCGTCTCCGTCGGTCGCCGCCAAGGGCGCGAAGAGGTGCGTTCCTGCGGTGTGGATGAGGGTGGTGAGGGGGTGTGGGGTGGGGAGGTGGTTGAGGAGGTGGGTGAGTTGTTCTGGGTCGGTGATGTCGCAGGTGGTGAGGGTGGCGTTGGGGTTGGTTTGGCGGAGTTGGGTGGCGAGGGCTTGGTGTTGGGGGGTGTGGGTGGGTTGGCGGGTGGTGAGGAGGAGGTGTTGGTGGGGGTGGTGGGTGGTGAGGTGGTGGGTGAGGTGGGTGGCGAGGGCTCCGGTGGCGCCGGTGATGAGGGTGGTGCCGGGGGTGGTGGTTGTGGGGGTGCTGTGGGTTGGGGTGTTGGTGGTGGTGGGGAGTGTGGTGGGGGTGAGGTGTCGGGTCCAGGTGGTGTGGTTGCGGATGGTGAGGTGTTGGTGGGGGTGGGGGTGGGTGATGGCGGTGATGAGTTGGGT
>NZ_JBEYCX010000069.1:0-2118 GCF_040632975.1 Streptomyces sp. NPDC013455
GGCACCCGAGGTCCAGTCGATGTGGGGCGACGGCTCCTCGGCGTGCAGGGTTCGCGGCAGCACCCCATGCCGCAACGCCATCACCATCTTGATGAGGCCGGCCATGCCTGCTGCCGCCTGGGTGTGGCCAAGGTTGGATTTCACCGAGCCGAGCCACAGTGGTCGTTCCTCGGAGTGTTCCTGGCCGTAGGTGGTGAGGAGGGCCTGGGCCTCGATGGGGTCGCCGAGCTTCGTGCCCGTGCCGTGGCCCTCGACGGCGTCGACGTCCGCCGCCGACAGTCCCGCGTTGGCGAGGGCCTGACGGATCACGCGTTGCTGCGACGGCCCGTTGGGTGCGGTCAGGCCGTTGGACGCGCCGTCCTGGTTGACCGCGCTGCCCCGTACGACCGCGAGGACGCGGTGTCCCAAGCGCTGGGCTTCGGAGAGCCTTACGACGAGGAGGGTGCCGATGCCCTCGCTCCAACTGGTGCCGTCGGCTGTCGCGCCGTAGGGCTTGCAGCGCCCGTCGGGAGCCAGCCCTCGTTGACGGGAGAACTCGGTGAACGTGATGGGGCTGGTCATGATCGTGACGCCGCTCGCGAGCGCCATCGTGCACTCGCCGGCGCGCAGGGCCTGGCAGGCGAGGTGCAGGGCGACCAGGGAGGAGGAGCATGCGGTGTCGATGGTGACGGCGGGGCCTTCGAGGCCGAAGGTGTAGGAGACCCGGCCCGAGGCGATGCTGCCGGCGGTCCCGGTCAGGACGTAGCCCTCGGCGGTGTCGGGGATCGCGTGGGCCTGTGCGGCGAAGTCCTGGGCGTTGATGCCGGTGAAGACGCCGGTGGACGTACCTTGGAGCGTCCTGGGATTGATCCCCGCCCGCTCGACGGCCTCCCAGGCAGTCTCCAGGAGGAGCCGTTGCTGGGGGTCCATCGCGAGGGCTTCTCGAGGACTGATTCCGAAGAAGTCCGCGTCGAACTCCCCGGCGTCGTACAGGAATCCGCCGTGCCGGGTGTAGGAGGTGCCGGGGTGGTCGGGGTCGGGGTGGTAGAGGTTGCGCAGGTCCCAGCCGCGGTCGGTGGGGAACGTGCCGATGGCGTCCTGTTCGGCTGAGATGAGGTCCCAGAGTTGCTCGGGCGAGGTGACCCCGCCGGGGAAGCGGCAGGCCATGCCGATGATGGCGATGGGTTCGTCGGTGTCGGCGCGGGGTGCCAGGACGGTGGCGACTTCGTCCTGGACCGCACCGAAGAGCTCGGCGTGGAGGAAGGCCGCGAGCCGGGCTGGTGTCGGGTGGTCGAAGACGAGCGTCGTCGGAAGTACGAGCCCGGTGGCGCTGCCGAGGTTGTTGCGGAGCTCGACGGCGGAGAGCGAGTCGAACCCGAGTTCCCTGAAGGGCTGCTCGGTCTCGACGGAGTCGGCGCGGTCACGTCCCAGGACGGTGGCCGCCTGGGTGCGGATGAGCGTCAGCAGGGCGTCGAGCTGCTCCGCCGGGGGTCGGTGGGAGAACTGCTCTCGGAGGCTGCCCGGCTCGGACAGCGGGTCGGTAGCGCCTGCGGGCGTCGACTCGGGCTGCCGGGCCTCGGGAATGTCCTCGAACAGGGCGCGCAGTCCGGCCGAACTGTTGCGGCTGAACCTGGGCCAGTCGATGTCGGCGATGAAGGTGCTGGGCCGACCGCTGGCGAGCGCTCGGTCCAGGGCGCGAAGAGCCGACTCCGGGTCCATGGGATTCATCCCGCGGCGGCGCAGGTGCTCGCCGACGTCGCCCCTCGCGAGGCCGTTTCCTTGCCAGGTGCCCCAGGCGATGGTGGTGGCGGGGAGGTTGTGGGTGTGGCGGTGGTGGGCGAGGGCGTCGAGGTGGGCGTTGGCGGCGGCGTAGTTGGCTTGGCCGGGGGCGCCGAGGGTGCCGGCGGCGGAGGAGTAGAGGACGAAGTGGTGGAGGGGGAGGTGTTGGGTGTGGTGGTGGAGGAGGTTGGCGGTGTGGGTTTTGGCGGCGAGGACGTTGTCGAGTTGGGTGGGGGTGAGGTTGGTGAGGGTGGCGTCGTCGAGGGTTCCTGCGGTGTGGATGAGGGTGGTGAGGGGGTGTGGGGTGGGGAGGTGGTTGAGGAGGTGGGTGAGTTGTTCTGGGTCGGTGATGTCGCAGGT
>NZ_JBEYCX010000070.1:0-2099 GCF_040632975.1 Streptomyces sp. NPDC013455
GGGCTGACGGCGTCGCGGTTCGTCGCCGATCCGTATGGGCCGGCCGGTTCGCGGATGTACCGGACCGGTGACGTGGTCCGGTGGAACGCCGACGGTGAACTCGAATACCTCGGCCGCTCCGACCACCAGCTCCAGATCCGGGGCATCCGCGTCGAACCAGGCGAAGCCGAGGCCACGCTGGCGGCGCACCCGGATGTCGCCCGGGCCGCCGTCGTGGTCCGCGGCGATCGACGGGGCGAGCCGGCGCTGGTCGGCTACCTGGTTCCCACGCAGCCCGACGTCGACCCCGGGGCCGTGCGCGAGGACCTCCGCCGTCTGCTGCCCGACCACCTGGTACCGGCGGCACTCGTGGCGCTGCCGGAGCTCCCGCTGACGCCGAACGGCAAGCTCGACCAGGCTGCCCTGCCGGAACCCGAGTTCGAGACGTCGGGTGGACGAAACCCGCGTACAGCGGAGGAAGAGATCCTCTGCGGGCTCTTCGCCGAGATCCTCGGACTGGACCGGGTCGGTGTAGAGGACAGCTTCTTCGATCTGGGCGGCCACTCGCTGCTGGGCACCCGGCTGATCAGCCGCATCCGTGCCGAACTCGGCGTCGAGGTCCGCCTGCTCGCCCTCTTCGAGGCCCCGACCCCGGCCAGGCTGGCGCGGGCGGTCCTCGAAGCGAACTCGCCGGCCCGGGGCGCCCTCGTACCGATGTCCCGCCCCGAGGTGCTGCCGCTGTCGTTCGCCCAGCAGCGCCTGTGGTTCCTGCACAAGCTGGAAGGACCCTCACCCACTTACAACATGCCGCTCACACTGCGTCTGACGGGCCCCCTCCAGGCGCCCGCGCTCCGGATGGCGCTGGCCGATGTGGTCGCCCGGCACGAGGCGCTGCGCACGGTCTTCGGCGAGCACGACGGTGAGCCGTACCAGCGGATCCTGGACATGGAAGAGGTCACGCTCCGACTGCCCGTGCGCGAGGCCGACGGTGCCGCCTTGGACGAGGAGCTGCGGGACGCGGCACGCCACCGGTTCGACCTGGCCGCCGAGATCCCGCTGCGGGCCTCGCTGTTCGTGGTCGGCGACGACGAGTGGGTGCTGATGCTGGTCCTGCACCACATCGTCGCCGACGGCTGGTCACTGCGGCCGTTGGCCCGCGACCTGGCAGCCGCGTACGCCGCGCGTGCGGCCGGCCGGACCCCGGACTGGTCCCCGCTGCCGGTGCAGTACGCCGACTACAGCCTCTGGCACCGGGAACTGCTCGGCGACGACACGGACCCCGACAGCGAGTTCGGCCGCCAGCTGGCGTTCTGGCGGGAACGGCTCGCCGGCCTGCCGGAGCAAGTGACCCTGCCCACCGACCGCCCACGTCCGGCAGTGGCCGGCTACCAGGGTGACGTGAGCACCTTCCAGGTGGACGCGGGACTGCACGCCGGGTTGACGGCACTGGCCCGGCAGACCGGCTCGACCCTGTTCATGGTGCTGCAGACGGCGCTGTCCGCGCTGCTGACCCGGTCCGGCGCGGGAACGGACGTGGTGGTCGGCGCGGGCGTGGCCGGCCGCACCGACGAACAACTCGACGACCTGGTCGGCTTCTTCGTCAACATGGTGGTGCTGCGCACCGACACATCCGACGATCCGGCCTTCAGCGAACTGCTCCAGCGCGTACGCGACACGAGCCTCGCCGCCTACGCGCACCAGGACATCCCGTTCGAGTACCTCGTCGAGAAGATCAACCCGCTGCGGTCGGCGTCGCACCAGTCTCTGTTCCAGATCGCCATGGTCCTGCAGAACAACGCCGAGGCCGACTTCACGCTCTCCGAGCTGCGGGTACGGCAGGAGAGCCAGGGCACCGGAACCTCCCGCTTCGACCTGTCGCTGAGCATCACCGAGACCACCTCGGCCGACGGCAGCCCGGCCGGTCTCACCGGGGTGGTGGAGTTCTCCACGGAGTTGTACGACCGCTCGACGATCGAGGCGTTCACGGCGCGCTGGGTGCGTGTGCTGAGGGCCATGGTCACGGCACCGCAGTCCCGGTTGAGTGAGGTGGATCTGCTCGGTGCCGAGGAGCGGGTCCGGTTGCTGGAGGAGTGGGGGACGGCGGAGGCCGGTGTCGAGGC
>NZ_JBEYCX010000071.1:0-2099 GCF_040632975.1 Streptomyces sp. NPDC013455
GAACGATCCGACACATCACACGCCACCACCGACACCGACTCCGCACCCAACCCCGACAACTCGGCCACCAGCTCCGCCGCACCACCGGCCGCCGCACCACGCCGACTCACCAACACCAGATCCCGCACCCCATGACGCACCACCAAATGCCGCGCCACCAAACCACCCAACGCCCCTGTTCCACCCGTCACCAACACCGCACCCACCGGATCGAAACCGACCCCACCCACACCGACCCGGTCGACGGCGGGCTCGGGGCGGGTGAGGCGCGGGGCGGACAGGGTGGTGCCCCGGGCTGCCAGCTGGGGTTCGCCAGTCGCGAGCGCGGCGGCGAGCAGGGTGCCGAAGGTGTCGTCGTCCCGCGGCTCGTCCGTGTCGAGCAGCACGATCCGGTCCGGGTGCTCGGCCTGGGCGACCCGGACCAGGCCCCAGACGGCCGCGGCCGCCGGGTCGGTCACGGCGGCGTCGCCGCCCGCGGGTACGGCACCCCGGGTACGGACGACGAGGGGGGTCGCTTCGAGGCCCGGTCCGGCCAGCCATGCCTGGAGGACCTCCAGGGCCCTGCTGGTCACCGCGAGCGCCGCGGCGTCCGCGGCGTCCGCGGCGTCCGTGGCGTCCGTGGCGTCCGTGGCGTCCGTGGCGTCCGTGACGTCCGTGACGCAGTCGAAGACGGCGACGGCCGGGGGCGCGGCGCCGTCGAGCAGGGCGGTCACCCCGCTGGGGTCGGTCAGGGTGATCCAGTCGGGTACCGAGGTCGACCGGGGCGCCGGCAGCTCGGTCCACACCACGTGGAACAGCGCCTCGTCGGCGCCCGCGGCGGTGTCCGCCGTGGCCAGGTGGTCGGCGGCCACCGGTCGGAGGGTGACGGCGTCCGCCGTCAGGACGACACCGCCGGCTTCGTCGGCGGCCTGCACCGACAGGACGCCCGGGCCGGACGGCAGCAGCCGCGCGCGCAGCACGGTGGCCCCGGTGGCGTGCAGGACGACCTTGTTCCACTCCAGCGGCTGCCACACCTGGGCGTCATCGCCGGTGGCGGCCTCCCGCACGGCAGGGTGCAGGACGGCGTCCAGCAGTGCCGGGTGGACTCCGTACCGGTCGGCCTCGGTCTGGTCCTCCTCCGCCAGCGCGGCTTCGGCGAACAGCTCGTCCCCGCGCCGCCACAGCCCGCGCAGGCCCTGGAAGAGCGGGCCGTAGGCGTGCCCGTGGGCGACCAGCTCGGCGTACATGTCGTCCGTCTCCGCACGCTGGGCCCCGGGCGGCGGCCAGGCGGTGAAGTCGAAGGTGCCGGTCGCGGCCTCGCCGGCCGCCGGTGCGAGGATGCCGGTGGCGTGCCGGGTCCAGGCGACCGTCCCGTCGGCCACGGCGGTGTCGTCGGGGGCGGCGTACACCTCCACGCTGCGGGTGCCGGCCTCGTCGGGCCCGCCGACGGCGATCTGCACGCGTACGGCACCCTGCTCGGGCACGATCAGCGGCGTCTCGACGACCAGTTCGTCGAGCACTCCGCAGCCGACCTCGTCGCCGGCCCGGACGGCCAGCTCCACGAGTCCGGCACCGGGTACGACGACCACTCCGCCGACGGCGTGGTCGGCCAGCCAGGGGTGGGTGCGCAGCGACAGCCGGGAGGTGAGGACCAGGCCGTCCGACTGCGGCAGCGGCACCACAGCGCCCAGCATCGGATGCCCGGCACCGGCCAGCCCGAGGGCCGCCGCGTCGGCGACCGACTCCGACATGCGGAGCCAGTAGTGCTGGTGGTCGAAGGCGTACGTCGGCAGGTCCACGTGGACCTCGGTGGCGCCCTCGGGAAGGGCCGCGGCCCAGTCCACCTTGGTCCCACGCGCGAACAGCTCCGCGAGGCAGAGCAGCAGCGTGCGCACCTCGTCCCGGTCGTCGCGCAGGGCCGGGACGCTGACCGCGTCCGCGTCGGCCGACTCCGCCACCGCACCGGAGAGCGCACCGGCGGGGCCGAGTTCGAGGAACACCGAACCGCCGGAGGCGCTGATACCGTCCGCGAAACGCACCGGGCGGCGGACATGGTCCACCCAGTAGGCCGGATCGGTCAGCTGTCCCGGCTCGGCGAGCCGCCCCGTCACGTTCGATAC
>NZ_JBEYCX010000072.1:0-1974 GCF_040632975.1 Streptomyces sp. NPDC013455
GGCGCGGTACCCGTCGGCCGCCTCCTCGAACTCGGCCGGCTTCAGCGCCTTCAGCGTCGCTATGTCCATGACCGCCCCGTCACCGGCCCTTCGCCCCGCCGATGTGGTCCCGGAGGCCCTCGGTGTGCCCGCCGGCCATCGTCCGGGTCTGGTTCAGCTGCATCCACGCGGAGCCGCGGGCGGCGGCGTCCGCCGCCGGCTGCTCCCACTCGTCCCAGGACATGCGCGTCGTCCTCCCCGTTTCGCCGTTACCCCACTAGAAGTGCTCGACCTCTTGGCCTTCCGGGACCTGATAGCAGCCGGAGACGACGTCCACGCTCAGCATCGGGGGGTTGTCCTTCGCCATCTGGATGATGTGGACACTGGCCTTCTTCACGTCGTGGTCGGCCGTGAGCCTGATGTTCTTGTTCTTGCTGGCGTCCGGCCCGTACTCGACGATCTTCCAGCCGTGCTCGGGCAGCCTCTCCTTGAGGTGGCGCATGGCCGCCTCAAGGTCACCGGGGGACGCCGGGGTGAAACTCCACGGGTGCAGGACCCGGAAGTACTTGTCCGGGTCCTTGCCGGAACACTCCGTCACCGTGGCGCGGCTGTCGGACGTCTTGCCCTTGACACCGATCAGGTCGTAGATGCCGCTGGATGTCTTCTCCAGCACGTCGGCGGCGTCACTCGACGTGCTCGTGCCGGCGGTGGGGATGTCGGAGTCGTTGTCAGTCATGTCGCATCCGGTGAGGGTGGTGAGCGCAAGGGGCACGGCGACGGCGAGGACGCCCAGCTTGATCTTCACGTCAGGGAGTCTCTCCTACTTCACGTGGTCCCAGGAACCGGGCGGCCCGAACGTGCCGTACGAGGGCTTCAGCTCCACGTCGTCGCCCTTCCCGACGACGACCAGCCCCTGGTTCAGCAGGCTCTTGGAATTGGGGTCCCAGTACCCGCCGTGCCCATGGGTGTTCGTCCCCATCTGATTGGCGCCGAAGTCCTTGTCGCTCGGGATGATGGTGCCGTCCCCGCCGAGGAAGTAGCGGCCGAGCTCCGGAACCGGGTCCGAGCCGCCCTCCTCGTTCCACACGTGGCCTTTGGGGACGTCCATCTCGTCGGCGCCGGACACCAGGACGCCGGGGCTGCCCGCGAAGACGACGTCGTCGGCGTTGAGGGTCCCCTTCTGGGCCGCGGCACCGATGACGGTCGATCCGTACGAGTGGCCGATCACGGTCCGGTGCGGTGGCGTGTCACCGGTGTGTGACGCCTCCAGCCCGTCCAGGAACCTGTTGAAGGCCGGCGCACCGTCGTACGCGTAGCTGTCGTTCCGCGCGTCCTTGACGACCTCGTCGGGTGCGTCGTAGCCCAGCCAGGTGATCGTGGAGACGGGCTGACCGCCGGACTTGGAGTCGGCCACGTCCCAGAGGTTGACCATCCGGTTGATGTTGCCCTCGATGCTGTTCAGGTCCGACGTCGTGCCCGGTACGTAGACGGCCTGGTGGGCCGCGGTGTCCGGGTTGCCGTTGGCGATGATCGCGCGGCCGTCCTCGTCGGCGCTGAAGCCCAGCAGGTACGCCTCGGGAAGCCCGCGCTCGCCGGTCCTGTCGAAGCGCTTCTCGATGGCCTCCATGCCGTGCAGCGACTTGTCCAGGTGGTTGTACCGGTCGCCGTACTTCCGGTTCCACTCCATCCATTCGTCGGTGTGCACCTTGGACGCGAAGCCGCCGCTGGTGATGTAGGTCCACTCGTTCACCGGCGGCTTCGGGATGGAGTTGAACTCCAGCTGGTAGCGGGCCCGGGTCTCGTCCAGGACGATGCGGTTGGCCTCGTCGCGCACGGCGGACGGGATGCCGTCGAGCTTGCCCACGCTGTCCGGGCGCAGGGAGACGTAGGCCGCCTTCTGCTCGTCGGTGAGCCCCTTCCACCAGGCCGCGTTGTCCTTCGGGCTGCCGTCCTTCGGGGGCTGCGGCAGCGAGTCGAGGTACTTCTTGCCCGCGT
>NZ_JBEYCX010000073.1:0-1950 GCF_040632975.1 Streptomyces sp. NPDC013455
ACTCCCACCTCCGTGACAACCCCGACCTGGATGCGGCCGCCCTCGGCCACACCCTGGCCCACACCCGCGCCCTGTTCGAACACCGGGCCACCATCGTCGCCACCAACCGCGACCAGGCCCTGGAGGCTCTGGCCTCGCTCGCCGCCGGGCACCCCCATCCCGGTGTCGTCGCCCTTGCGTCCGGTGGTGCCGGGGCAGGCGGGAAGGTCGCGTTCGTGTGTTCCGGGCAGGGCACCCAGTACCCCGGGATGGCCGACGGCCTCTACCAGGCCTTCCCCGTCTTCGCCGCCGCCCTGGACGAGGTCTGCGCCCACTTCACCGAACACCTCGACCACCCCCTCCGCGACCTCCTCCTCCACACCGGCAGTGACTCCGGGGAACTACTCGCGCAAACCCTCTACGCCCAGCCGGCGCTGTTCGCTCTCCAGGTCGCCCTGCACCGGCTGCTGACCGAGACGTACAAGATCAGCCCGCACTACCTGGCCGGGCACTCCCTGGGCGAGGTCACCGCCGCCCACCTCGCCGGCATCCTCACCCTGCCCGACGCGGTCCGCTTCATCGCCACCCGCGCCCGCCTCATGCAGACCCTGCCCACCGGCGCCATGACCACCCTGCACACCACACCCGACACCCTCGCCCCCCAGCTGGAAGGGCTGGAGGACAAGGTCGCCATCGCCGCCATCAACACCCCCACCTCCCTCGTCATCAGCGGCGACCCCGACACCGTCGAACACCTCACCACCTGGGCCCGCAACCAGAACATCACCACCAAACCCCTGACCAGCGGCAAAGCCTTCCACTCCCCCCACACCGACACCATCCTCGACCAACTCGGTGCGATGGCCCGTGAGCTGACACTGCACCCACCCCACACCCCCCTCATCACCTCCAGCGACGGCGACCCCCTCACCCCCGAGTACTGGGCGCGTCAGGCGCGGGAGTGCGTCCACTACCGCGACACCACCCAAACCCTCCACGAACACCAGGTGGGCACCTTCATCGAGCTCGGCCCGGATCACACCCTGACCGCCCTCACCCACCACACACTGCCCGAACACAACCCCACCGCCGTCACCCTCCTCAACCCCCAGCACCCCAAACCGGCACAGCATTTCCTCACCGCTCTCGCCCACACCCCCACCCCCTGGCACACCCACCACCACCCCCGAGAAGCAACTTCGTTGCTGGACTTGCCGACTTACCGGTTCCAGCGTGCGCGGTACTGGCTCGATGCGTCGGCCGGCGTGGGAGATGTGACAGCGGCAGGACTCGACACCTGCGACCACCCCCTCCTGGGGGCCGTCGTCGAGGTCGCTGACGGTGATGCCGTGGTGTTCACCGGGCGGCTGTCGCTGTCGGCTCACCCCTGGCTCGCCGATCATTGCATCGCCGGTACGGTCCTGCTTCCCGGTGCTGCGCTGCTGGAGATGGCCCTGCATGCCGGTGAGCGCACCGGCTGCCCCCGCGTGGAGGAACTGACGCTCCACACACCGCTCGTCGTCCCCGAAACCGGTGACGTGACGGTCCAGGTGACCGTCTCGACGGCGGACGAGACCGGGTGCCGCGCGCTGAGCGTGTATGCACGCTCGACGGGCGAGGAGGCGTGGACACGGCACGCGGAAGGCACGGTGAGTGCGTCTGCTTCCGGACAAGCGGACCATGATGAACTTCTGGCCGGCGTCTGGCCGCCTGCGGGTGCCGAGCCTGTCGATCTCGACCGGTTCTACGACCGCTTGGCGGACGCCGGATTCCTCTACGGGCCCGTCTTCCAGGGGCTGGCAGGGGCTTGGCGGTGCGGTGAGTCGCTGGTGGCCGAGGTCGGGCTGCCGGACGAAGTGCTGGTGGGTTCGGGAGGGTTCGGGATCCATCCGGCGCTGCTGGATGCTGCTGTTCAGCTCGCCGGACTGGTGGCTTCCGAGGAGTGCCTGCCGTATGCGTGGAGTGGTGCGT
>NZ_JBEYCX010000074.1:0-1905 GCF_040632975.1 Streptomyces sp. NPDC013455
TGGGAGGTCGATGTGGGTGCCGGTGTGGTGGGGGTGTTCGAGGTGGGCGGTGCGGGTGAGTCCGATGGTTTGGGCTTGGGTGGGGTGGGTGAGTGGGTCGTTGGGGTGGGTGGTGGTGGCTTGGGTGGTGAGGTGGTGGAGGGGGGTGGGTGGTTGGGTTTGGGTGTGGGTTTGGGTGAGGGTGAGGTTGAGGTGGGTTCCGGTGGGGGTGTGGGGGTGGTGGGGGTGTGGTGTTTCGTTGAGGGCGAGGAGGGAGAGGACGGCGGTGATGGGGGTGGTGGCTTGTTGGCGGGCGTGGTGGTAGGCGTGGTGGGTGTTGGTGGTGGGGGTGAGGGTGAGGGGGATGGGGGTGATGTTGTGGTGGGGGAGGTTGGTGAGGAGGTTGGTGGTGTGGGGGTGGTGGGTGTGGGTGTGGGGGATGGCGATGATCCAGGTGGTGGGGTGTGGGGGTTGGGTGGTGGGGAGGTGGAGTGGTTTCCAGGTTTCCTGGTAGGTCCAGGTGTTGATGCGGGCGTGGTCGCGTTGTTGTTGGTGCCAGGTGGAGAGTGCGGGCAGGACGGTGTCGAGGGTGGTGGTGTCGAGGTTGAGGGTGTCGGCGATGGTGGAGACGTCGGCTTCCTCGACGGCCTGCCAGAACTCGGCTTCCAGAGACGCCAAGTTGGCTGCCTGGTTACTGCCGGAGACGGTGGCAGTGGCACCACGCTTCGGCCCGTCGAGCCATAGGTGCTCACGTTGGAAGGTGTAGGTGGGTAAATCGACGTGGGTCGTGCGGGGTTGGGTGTGGTGGTGGGTGTGCCAGGGGGTGGGGGTGTGGGCGAGGGCGGTGAGGAGGTGGCCGGTGGGGTTGGGGTGCTGGGGGTTGAGGAGGGTGACGGCGGTGGGGTTGTGTTCGGGCAGTGTGTGGTGGGTGAGGGCGGTCAGGGTGTGGTCCGGGCCGAGCTCGATGAAGGTGCCGACCTGCTCGTCGTGGAGGGTGCGGGTGGTGTCGCGGTAGTGGACGCACTCCCGCGCCTGACGCGCCCAGTAGTCCGGGGTGAGGGGGTCGCCATCGCTGGAGGTGATGAGAGGGGTGTGGGGCGGGTGAAACGTCAGCTCACCAGCTGTGGTGCGCAGTTGGTCGAGGATGGCGTCGGTGTGGGGGGAGTGGAAGGCTTTGCCGCTGGTCAGGGGTTTGGTGGTGATGTTCTGGCTGCGGGCCCAGGTGGTGAGGTGTTCGACGGTGTCGGGGTCGCCGCTGATGACGAGGGAGGTGGGGGTGTTGATCGCGGCGATGGCGGCCTTGTCCTCCAGCCCTTCCAGCTGGGGGGCGAGGATGTCGGGTGTGGTGTGCAGGGTGGTCATGGCGCCGGGGGGCAGGGCCTGCATGAGGCGGGCGCGGGTGGCGATGAAACGGACCGCGTCGGGCAGGGTGAGGATGCCGGCGAGGTGGGCGGCGGTGACCTCGCCCAGGGAGTGCCCGGCCAGGTAGTGCGGGCTGATCTTGTACGTCTCGGTCAGCAGCCGGTGCAGGGCGACCTGGAGAGCGAAGAGGGCGGGCTGGGCGTACAGAGTCTGCGCGAGTAGTTCCCCCGGGTTGCTGCCCGACTCGGTGTCGGTGTCGGTGTGGAGGAGGAGGTCGCGGAGGGGGTGGTCGAGGTGTTCGGTGAAGTGGGCGCAGATTTCGTCCAGGGCGGCGGCGAAGGCGGGGAAGGCCTGGTAGAGGCCGTTGGCCATCCCGGGGTACTGGGTGCCCTGCCCGGAACAGACGAACGCGGTCTTCCCACCCGTCCCCGTGCCGCTGGGCGAGAGGGCGACAGCGCTGGGGTGGGGGTGCCCGGCGGCGAGTGCAGCGAGGGCGTCCAGGGCCTGGTCGCGGTTGGTGGCGATGATGGTGGCCCGGTGTTCGAACAGGGCGCGGGTGTGGGC
>NZ_JBEYCX010000075.1:0-1790 GCF_040632975.1 Streptomyces sp. NPDC013455
CGCCATCGTGCGGCACTTCTCACAGCGCGTCGCGGTCATGTACCTGGGTAAGATCGTCGAGATCGCCGACCGCGAGGACCTGTACGGCAACCCGCGCCACCCCTACACGCGGGCCCTGCTGTCCGCCGTGCCCGAGGCCACGGTGGACGAGGAGCCGCGGGAGCGCATCCGGCTGACCGGTGACGTGCCGTCGCCGATCAACCCGCCCTCCGGCTGCCGTTTCCGCACCCGGTGCTGGAAGGCGACCGAGAAGTGCGCGACGGAGGCTCCGCCGCTGGTCCAGGTCGAGGGCAACAAGCCCGGCCACCTGACCGCGTGCCACTACCCGGAGACGGCGGAGACGGTCCCCGCACCGCGCCTGGCCAAGGACCCCGAGGCGGCGGCCTGACACACCCCTTTCCGTCAGCCGCCCCCTTGCGGAACGGACTTTCACCGGCCCATTGACCCGAGCCCATGAACGTCCGCTCCAGGGGACGAGGGCCCGCGCCTCCCCAGGCGCGGGCCCTCCTCTGCGTTCGGCGGCCTCGCCGGACTCCGCCGACGGCCGCGGCGCACAAGCGGTTTCGGAGTGCCTCGTTCCTGACACACCGTTCAGCATCGTGTGGCACACTGCCGCGGTGGTGGATCACGTCTATGCCGATCTCTCGCTCGCCGAGCTGTACGACAGCCTCAATCCCTGGGGGCCGGGGGACGACTTCTACCTCGGTCTGGTGCGAGAGGCCGGGTCCGTGCTGGACATCGGCTGCGGTACCGGGCAGCTGCTGCGGCGGGCCCGGGCCGAGGGGCACCGGGGCCGGCTGATGGGCCTCGATCCGGCCGCCGCCATGCTCGTCCAGGCGCGCGGGGCGTGTCCCGACGTCGAGTGGGTGCTCGGCGATGTGCGGGTGCGGCGGTGGCAGGCGGAGTTCGACCTCGTCGTCATGACCGGGCACGCCTTCCAGCAGCTGGTGGGCGACGAGGAGATCCGGCTCTGTCTGCGCGCGGCCCGGGCGGCCCTGCGGGACGGCGGGCGGTTCGTCTTCGAGACCCGCAATCCGGGCGCCCGGGCCTGGGAGCGGTGGACCCCGGACCGGATCCACGAGATCACCGCCGCCGACGGCACCCCCGTACGGGTCTGGCACGAGGTGCGGGGCGGAGGACCGCGGCGGGGCCGGGTCCACTTCACCGAGACCTACGCCGGCCCCCGGTGGCCCGCCCCCCGGGTCCGGCACAGCGTCCTGCGCTTCCTGGACGCCGGCACCCTGGAGGGCTTCCTCGCGGAGGCGGGTCTGGCCGTGGCCGAGCAGTACGGCGACTGGGCGCGGGGCCCGCTCACCCCCGCCGCCCCGGAGATCATCACCGTGGCCCGCCCGGCCTAGGAGTGAGGTTCCTCCTCCTTCCGGCCCTCCTCCAGCGCCGCCAGCGCCGGGTCCAGGACGATGTCCTCCGCGCGGGCCTCGGTGCTCGGGTCCTCGGGGAAGTGGCAGGCCGTCAGGTGGCCGTCGTGGTTGCCGGAGAGCCGGACCAGCGGGGGCTCCTCGGCCGCGCACTTGTCCTCCGCCTTCCAGCACCGGGTGCGGAAGCGGCAGCCGGAGGGCGGGGAGATCGGGGAGGGCACGTCACCGGCGAGGCGGATGCGCTCGCGGGCCGGCGCGTCGCCCTCCGTGAGGTCGACCTCGGGCACGGCGGACAGCAGCGCGTGGGTGTAGGGGTGGCGCGGGCGGGCGTAGATGGAGTCGCGGTCGCCCACCTCGATGATCTTGCCGAGGTACATGACCGCCACGCGCTGCGAGAAGTGCCGTACGACGGCC
>NZ_JBEYCX010000076.1:0-1616 GCF_040632975.1 Streptomyces sp. NPDC013455
AACGCCCACCTCGACGCCCTCGCCCACCACCGCCACACCCACAACCTCCCCGCCACCACCATCGCCTGGGGCACCTGGCAAGGAAACGGCCTCGCCGACTCGGAGCGGGCCCGCAAGAACCTCGACCGCCGAGGATTCCGCCCCATGCCGGCGAAGCTGGCCACGGCCGCAGCCGTCCGGGCCATCGCGAGCAAGCGACCGGCCGTGATCATCGCCGACATCGACTGGACCAGGATCGAGCCCACCTCTGACGTCAGCGAACTGGTCGCCTCGGCCACCGGCGGCACGGCAGGCAGCACCGGGCGCGAGCCCGCCCCGGGGGACCTCCGCACCACCCTTCTCCGGCAGTCCCCCGCCGACCGACAGGCCGCACTGCTCGACCTGGTCCGCTCGCAGGCCGCCGCCGTACTCCGGTACGCGGACCCGAGCGCGCTCGCCCCCGACGACGTCTTCCGCACGCTCGGCTTCGACTCGCTCACGGCCGTGGACCTCCGTAACCGGCTGGCCAAGGCGACGGGCCTCCATCTGCCCGTCTCCCTGGTCTTCGACCACCCGACTCCGGCCAAGCTCGCCGCTTTCCTGCGGGCCGAGTTGGTGGGCGCGCCGTCCGAGCACATCACCGCCGCTGCCCCGACGCCTCGCCCCCAGGCAGACGAACCGATCGCCATCATCGGCGTGGCCTGCCGGTTCCCCGGGGGCGTGCGCTCGCCGGAGGACCTGTGGGAGCTGGTGTCGTCAGGCGGTGACGCGATCGGGCAGTTCCCGGCGGACCGTGGCTGGGACCTGGCCAACCTCCACCACCCCGACCCCGACCACCCCGGCACCTCCTACACCCGGCACGGCGGATTCCTGTACGACGCCGGGGAGTTCGACGCCGGATTCTTCGGCATTTCGCCGCGCGAGGCGCTCGCGATGGATCCCCAGCAACGGCTCCTCCTGGAGACCGCCTGGGAGGCCGTCGAGCGGGCGGGGATCAATCCCAGGACGCTCCAAGGTACGTCCACGGGCGTCTTCACCGGCATCAATGGGCACGACTACGCCGGACACACCCACGCGGCACCGGACGGCACCGAAGGGTACGCACTCACCGGGACCGCCGGCAGCGTCGCCTCCGGCCGTATCTCCTACACCTTCGGCCTCGAAGGCCCCGCCGTCACCATCGACACCGCATGCTCCTCCTCCCTGGTCGCCCTGCACCTCGCCTGCCAGGCCCTGCGCGCCGGCGAGTGCACCATGGCGCTCGCGAGCGGCGTCAGCATCATGGCCACGCCTCGCGTCTTCACCGAGTTCTCCCGGCAACGGGGACTGGCTCCCGACGGACGCTGCAAAGCCTTCTCCGCGGCGGCCGACGGCACCAGTTGGAGTGAGGGTGTGGGGATGCTGCTGGTGGAGCGGTTGTCGGATGCGGAGCGCAACGGTCGTCGGGTGTTGGCGGTGGTGCGGGGCAGTGCGGTCAATCAGGACGGTGCGTCGAACGGCCTGACCGCACCGAACGGGCCGTCGCAGCAGCGGGTGATCCGGCAGGCCCTCGCCAACGCGGGACTGTCGGCGGCGGACGTCGACGCCGTCGAGGGCCACGGCACGGGCACGAAGCTCGGCGACCCCATCGAGGCCCA
>NZ_JBEYCX010000077.1:0-1502 GCF_040632975.1 Streptomyces sp. NPDC013455
CTCGCGGCCGGGCTGGCGGGTGCGGGGCGGGCACGGCCGGCGCTGGTGGCCGGTGAGCGCCCGGAGCGCGTTCCGCTGTCCTTCGCCCAGCAACGGTTGTGGTTCGTCGGTCAGTTGGAGGGGCCGAGTTCCACATACAACATTCCGTTCGTGCTGCGGATGGCGGGCGAGGTGGACCGGGACGCGCTCGGCCTGGCGTTCCGGGACGTGATCGGGCGGCACGAGGTGCTGCGGACCGTCTTCCCGACGGACGAGGACGGCGATCCGTATCAGCAGGTCTTGGAACTCGACGGCCTGGACTGGCAGATGGCAGTCATCACGGTCCCCGCCGACGAGTTGGAGGGGGCTGTTGCCGCGGCCGCCGGGTGCGAGTTCGACCTCACTGCCGAGGTGCCGATCCAGGCCACGTTGTTCGAGGCGGGTGAGGGTGAACGGGTTCTAGTGGTCGTGGTGCATCACATCGCGGGTGACGGCTGGTCGACGGGTCCGTTGGCCCGGGATCTGTCCGCTGCTTACGTGGCGCGATGTGGGGGCGGGGAGCCGGGGTGGGAGCCGTTGCCGGTGCAGTACGCGGACTACGCCTTGTGGCAACGGGAGTTGCTGGGTGACGAGACCGACCCGGAGAGTGTGATCTCCCGGCAGACGGCGTATTGGCGCAAGGCATTGGCGGAGTTGCCGGAGGAGTTGCCGCTTCCCGTCGACCGGTCGCGTCCGGCGGTGGCCTCTCATGCGGGTCATCGTGTGCCGGTGGTGGTTCCGGCTGAGGTGCACGCGCGGCTGGGGGAGGTGGCGCGGGCCGAAGGTGTGACGACGTTCATGGTCCTGCAGGCTGCTTTCGCCATGCTGCTGTCCCGGCTGGGGGCGGGGACGGACATCCCGATCGGTTCGGCGAACGCCGGGCGTACGGACGAGGCGCTGGACGAGCTGGTCGGTTTCTTCATCAACACGCTGGTGGTGCGGACGGACCTGTCGGGTGACCCGACGTTCCGGGAGGTTCTGGAGCGGGTTCGGGAGTCGAGTCTGTCGGCGCTGGCGCATCAGGAGGTGCCGTTCGAGCGGTTGGTGGAGGAGCTGGCGCCGAGCCGTTCGATGGCCCGGCACCCGCTGTTCCAGGTGCAGCTCGACCTTCAGAACAACGCCGAGGCCGTACTCGACCTCCCCGGCGCCCAGACCGGAGGCTTCTCGGTCGCGAAGACGGCGGCCAAGTTCGACCTGGAAGTCCGCGTCTCCGAGGCATTCGACGAGCAGGGCGCCCCGGCCGGGGTGTGGGGCTCGGTGGTCGCGGCGGCGGACCTGTTCGACCGGGAGACGGTTGAGGGGCTTGGCGAGCGTTTGGTACGCGTGCTCGGGCTGCTGGTCGCCGATCCGGGCGCGCGGTTGAGCGCGGTGGACGTGCTGGGTGAGGGTGAGCGGCGTCGGGTGCTGGAGGAGTGGAACGCCACCGAGGTCGACCTTGGGGCTGTGCTGGTGCCGGAGCTGTTCGCGGCGCAGGTGGCGCGGAC
>NZ_JBEYCX010000078.1:0-1493 GCF_040632975.1 Streptomyces sp. NPDC013455
TTCCAGGGTCAGCTCGTCGTGGTTGCGCAGGAAGATGCCCCACTGGCAGCCGGACGGGATCGCCGGGGTCTTGGCCAGGATCTCCGAGACCGGGTAGCGGGATTCCCGCCGTACGGCCATGAAGATGCGCGGCATCACCGGGAAGTGGAACGCCATGTGGCACTCGTCGCCGCCGGTGCGGAAGTCGCCGAAGTAGTCGACGACGTCCTCGGGCCACTGGTTGGCCTCGGCGAGGAGCACCTTGTCGGGGTACTGCGCGTCGATCTCCTTGCGCACCCGCCGCAGGAACTCGTGGGTCGCGGGCAGGTTCTCGCAGTTGGTGCCCTCCTGCTGGTACAGGTACGGCACCGCGTCCAGCCGGAACCCGTCGATACCGAGATCCAGCCAGAATTTCAGCGCGGAGATCATCTCCTCCTGCACGGCCGGGTTCTCGTAGTTGAGGTCCGGCTGGTGCGAGAAGAAGCGGTGCCAGTAGTACTGCTTGCGTACCGGGTCGTACGTCCAGTTGGAGACCTCGGTGTCGACGAAGATGATCCGGGCGTCCTGGAACTGCTTGTCGTCGTCGGCCCAGACGTAGTAGTCCCCGTACGGGCCGTCCGGATCCCGCCTCGACTCCTGGAACCACGGGTGCTGGTCGCTGGTGTGGTTCATGACGAAGTCGATGATGACGCGCATGCCGCGCTGGTGGGCGGCGTCCACGAACTCCACGAAGTCGGCGAGGTCGCCGAACTCCGGCAGGACGGCGGTGTAGTCGGAGACGTCGTACCCGCCGTCCCGGAGCGGGGACTTGAAGAAGGGCGGCAGCCACAGGCAGTCCACGCCGAGCCACTGGAGGTAGTCGAGCTTGGCGGTCAGGCCCTTCAGGTCTCCGATGCCGTCGCCGTTGCTGTCCTGGAAGGAGCGCACCAGGACCTCGTAGAAGACGGCGCGTTTGAACCACTCCGGGTCCCGGTCCTTGGCGGGAGTGTCCTCGAAGGTGTCCGGAACGGGCTCATTGACGCTCATATCGTGGGTGACCCTCCGATCTGCGGGGTGGACGGTCGCAGGACGGTGAACACATGCGCGGGCCGCCGGCCCGGTTCGAGGCGCACATAATTGGCCCTGCCCCAGTAGTAGGTCTCGCCGGTGAGCTCGTCGCGCACCGGCACGGACTCGTGCCAGTCCAGGCCGAGTTGCGGCATGTCCAACGAGACCGTGGCCTCCTGGGTGTGCTGCGGGTCGAGGTTGGCGACCACCAGAACCGTGTTCGATCCGCTCCGCTTCGAGTAGGCGATCACCGCTTCCTTGTCGGTGTGGTGGAAGTGCAGGTTCCGTAGCTGCCGCAGGGCGGGGCTGCGCCGCCGGACGGTGTTGAGGCGGGTGATGAGGGGGGCGATGGTGCGTCCCTCGCGTTCGGCCGCTTCCCAGTCCCGGGGGCGGAGCTGGTACTTCTCCGAGTCCAGGTACTCCTCGCCGCCCTCGCGCAGGGGGGTGTTCTCGCACAGTTCGTAGCC
>NZ_JBEYCX010000079.1:0-1490 GCF_040632975.1 Streptomyces sp. NPDC013455
TTCCAGGGTCAGCTCGTCGTGGTTGCGCAGGAAGATGCCCCACTGGCAGCCGGACGGGATCGCCGGGGTCTTGGCCAGGATCTCCGAGACCGGGTGGCGGGATTCCCGCCGTACGGCCATGAAGATGCGCGGCATCACCGGGAAGTGGAACGCCATGTGGCACTCGTCGCCGCCACTGGGGTAGTCGCCGAAGTAGTCGACGACGTCCTCGGGCCACTGGTTGGCCTCCGCCAGCAGTACGGTGTCCGGGTACATCGCGTCGATCTCACGGCGGACCCGCCTGAGGAAGTCGTGCGTCGCGGGCAGGTTCTCGCAGTTGGTCCCCTCCTCCGCGTAGAGGTAGGGCACCGCGTCCAGGCGGTAGCCGTCGATCCCCAGGTCCAGCCAGAAGCGCAGGGCGGCCAGGATCTCCTCCTGCACGGCCGGGTTCTCGTAGTTGAGGTCCGGCTGGTGCGAGAAGAAGCGGTGGAAGTAGTACTGGCCGCGCACCGGGTCGAAGGTCCAGTTGGAGACCTCGGTGTCGACGAAGATGATCCGGGCGTCCTCGTACTGCTTGTCGTCGTCGGCCCACATGTAATAGTCCCCGTACGGGCCGTCGGGGTTCTTGCGGGACTCCTGGAACCACGGGTGCTGGTCGCTGGTGTGGTTCATGACGAAGTCGATGATGACGCGCATGCCGCGCTGGTGGGCGGCGTCCACGAACTCCACGAAGTCGGCGAGGTCGCCGAACTCCGGCAGGACGGCGGTGTAGTCGGAGACGTCGTACCCGCCGTCGCGCAGCGGAGACTGGAAGAACGGCGGCAGCCACAGGCAGTCGACTCCGAGCCACTGGAGGTAGTCGAGTTTGGCGGTCAGGCCCTTCAGGTCTCCGATGCCGTCGCCGTTGCTGTCCTGGAAGGAGCGCACCAGGACCTCGTAGAAGACGGCGCGTTTGAACCACTCCGGGTCCCGGTCCTTGGCGGGAGTGTCCTCGAAGGTGTCCGGTACGGGGTCGTTGACGGTCATGACGCTGCGGGCCCTCCGATCCGGGGCGTCGATCGCTCGACGTGGAGCACGTGCGCCGGCGCGGAGCCCGGCGTGAGACGTACGAAGTTGGTCCTGCCCCAGTGGTACGTCTCGCCCGTCAGTTCGTCGTGTACGGACAGGCCGGCGTGCCAGTCCAGGCCGAGTTGCGGCATGTCCAACGAGACCGTGGCCTCCTGGGTGTGCTGCGGGTCGAGGTTGACGACCACGATGACCGTGTCGGTGCCCGTGCTCTTGCTGTAGGCGAGCACGGCATCGTTGTCGGTCTGATGGAAGCGGAGATTCCGCAGCCGCTGCAGCGCCGGGTGCCGGCGCCGGACGGTGTTGAGGCGGGTGATGAGGGGGGCGATGGTGCGTCCCTCGCGTTCGGCGGCTTCCCAGTCCCGGGGGCGGAGCTGGTACTTCTCCGAGTCCAGGTACTCCTCGCCGCCCTCGCGCAGGGGGGTGTTCTCGCACAGTTCGTAGCC
>NZ_JBEYCX010000080.1:0-1412 GCF_040632975.1 Streptomyces sp. NPDC013455
CCCTCGAAGACAACCGCCACCGCATCCGGCGACCGCCCCACCTGCGCCTCGAACAACTCACCCAACGTCGCCGGCACCACATCAGCCCCGGTGTCGTTCCAGTCGACGAGCACCCGACGCCGCTCCTCGTCCCCGAGCACCCGGATGGCGCTCAGCGGGAGATCGGGCCCGCCGTCGAGGGCGGACTCCAGGGCGGAGACGAGGTGCTCGACGGCCGTGCGGGCCAGGGCGGCCACGGCGGCGGGGTCGATCGGGGCGATCGCGTCCACGGACAGGCCGATCGTGTCCCCGTTGTCGTCCACGAGGAGCGCGAGCGGGTAGGTGGACAGCTCGCGCGCGTACAGCAGGCGCGCGCCCTCCATTGCCGCATCCCAGCTCGTCTCGGCGTCCTGGCCGACGTTGTGCCGGTAGTTGAGGAACGACGTGAACAGCGGGGTGTCGCCGGTGACTCCGCTGGCGCGCTGGGCCACGGCGAGCGGTGCGTGCTCGTGCTCCAGGAGCCGGGCGAGCTGGCCGCGCATGGCGGTCACGGCGGCGAGCGAGCCGAGTGCGCCGGTCCTGGCGCGCACCGGAAGCATGTTCATGAACGGGCCGGGCACACGGTCGGCGCCCGTGCCCGCGTTCATGCGGCCGAGCAGGACGGTGCCGAAGACCACGTCGTCGCGGCCGCTGACGGCGGCGAGGACCCGGCCCCAGGCGACGTGCAGGACGGTCGCGGTGCTGACTCCCGCGCGGCGGGCGGCCGTGCGGAGCCGCGCGGTCAGCTGCGGTGCCAGGAGCAGCCGTTCGAGGACGGCGTCCGAGCCGTCGCCGCGCACGTCCGTCAGCCCGTAGGGGGCGGTGGGCTCGGTGACGTCGCCGAGCAGTTCCGCGAAGTAGCGCTCGTGTCCGGCCCGGTCGGCTCCGCCGCGCGCCTGGGCGACGAAGTCGCGGAACGGCAGCGGTGCGGGCAGTTCGGCGCCCCGGCCCGCGAGGAAGGCCCGCACCTCGTCGAGGACCACCTGGAGCGCGGTGTGGTCGCGGACCGTGTGGTGCATCCGGACGAGGACCAGCCAGCGGTCGCCGCCGGGGTCGGCGGCGACATACAGGTCGAGCAGTGGGGCCCGGCCCAGGTCCATGCGCGCGCCCCCGGCGGCGGCGAGGTCGGCGATCGGGTCGGTGCCGTGCGGGTCGAGGGCGACCTCGGTGACGGGCAGGGTGGCACGGCGCCACACGGCCTGGACCGGTTCACGCAGGCCCTCCCACACCAGGGACGTACGGAAGATGTCGTGCCGGTCCACCACCCGCTGCAGCGCGTCCGCGAAGGCGTCGACGCCTTCCCGCTCGTCGAATTCCAGGACGGCGCGCATGACGTAGGCGTCCTCGCCGCCCTCGGCGAGGAGGTGGTGGAAGAGCAGGCCCTCCTGGAGCGG
>NZ_JBEYCX010000081.1:0-1385 GCF_040632975.1 Streptomyces sp. NPDC013455
TTCTGGCCGTTGTTGGAGGGTGCGGCGTTGGTGGTGGCGAGGCCTGGTGGGCATCGGGAGCCGGGTTATCTCGCTTCGCTGATCCGGGAGCAGGGTGTGACGACGGTGCATTTCGTGCCGTCGATGCTGGCGGCGTTTCTGGCGGAGCCGTCGGTGGGTGGGTGTGGTGGTCTGCGGCGGGTGTTCTGCTCGGGTGAGGCGTTGCCGGTGGCGGGGCAGGAGCGGTTCTTCGCTGTGCTGCCGGGGGTGGAGTTGCACAATCTGTATGGGCCGACGGAGGCGTCGGTGGATGTGACCGCGTGGCAGTGCGTGCCGGGGCGGGCGGGTGCGGTGCCGATCGGGGAGCCGGTTTCCAATACGCGTGTGTATGTGCTGGATGGGGTTCTGAGTCCTGTGCCGGTGGGTGTGGGGGGTGAGTTGTATCTGGAGGGTGTGCAGCTTGCTCGTGGTTATGCGGGTCGTGCGGGGTTGACTGCGGAGCGGTTTGTGGCCAGTCCGTTCGGTGCGGGGCAGCGGATGTATCGCACGGGGGATGTGGTGCGGTGGAACGCGGAGGGGCGGCTGGAGTATCTGGGTCGTGCGGATGAGCAGGTGAAGATCCGTGGGTTCCGGATCGAGCCGGGTGAGGTGCAGGCGGTGGTGGCCGTGCATCCGCAGGTCGCGCAGGTGGCTGTGGTTGCTCGGGAGGATGAGCCCGGTGATGTGCGGCTGGTGGCCTATGTGGTGCCGGTCGAGGGGGGTGGTGGTCGGCTGGAGGGGTCCGTGCGGGAGTTCGCCGCCCGGCGGCTGCCGGAGTACATGGTTCCGTCGGCTGTCGTCGTTCTTGATGCTCTGCCGGTGTCGGTGCACGGCAAGCTGGACCGCAGGGCGTTGCCGGCTCCCGACTTCGGGGTGCTGGCGGGTGCGGGGCGTGGTCCGGCGACCGTGCGCGAGGAGATGGTGTGTGCGGCGTTCGCCGAGGTTCTGGGCCTGGACAGCGTGGGTGTCGATGATGATTTCTTCCGGCTGGGCGGGCACTCGCTTCTGGCCGTGCGCCTGGTCGAGGTTCTGCGGGGTCAGGGTGTGTCGATCTCCGTGCGGGCTCTGTTCGACGCCCCGACCGTTGCGGGCCTGGCGGCTTCGGCGGGGGCCGAGCAGGTCACGGCTCCGCAGAATCTGATTCCGGCGGGCGTCAGCGAGATCACTCCTGGGATGCTGCCCATGGTCGATCTGACCGTGGAGGAGGTCGCCGCGGTCGTGGCCACCGTCGCGGGCGGCGCGGCCAACGTCCAGGACGTCTATCCGCTCGCTCCGCTCCAGGAGGGCCTGCTCTTCCACCACCTCCTCGCCGAGGGCGGCGAGGACGCCTACGTCATGCGCGCCGTCCTGGAATTCGACGAGCGGGA
>NZ_JBEYCX010000082.1:0-1364 GCF_040632975.1 Streptomyces sp. NPDC013455
GCCCTCACCCTCCTCGACCAGGCCATGGCCGGCGACCGCCCCGCCCTCCTGCCCGCCGACCTACGCCCCACCCACCCCCTCCCACCCCTCCTCACAAACCTCACCCCCACCACCAGCACCGGCACTCGCCGACGGCACCCCACCGCACCGCACAGCAGCACGGTCGCCACGCTCCGCGCCCGCCTGGCCGGCCAGACACCCGAGCAGCAGTACAAGACCCTCCTCACCCTCGTCCGCACCCACATCGCCACCGTTCTCGGCCACCCCGCGACGGAAGCCATCCCAGTGGACTCGGCCTTCCGCGACCTTGGCTTCGACTCCTTGACCGCAGTCGATCTACGGAACCGTCTGAGCGCCGAGACGGGCTTGCGACTGCCGGCAAGCCTCGTCTTCGATCAGCCGAGCCCAGCTGCCGTGGCCAGACTTCTCAAGACGGAACTGGTCGAGGAGGACACGGAGGCCGCCGCGACACCGGTCGGCCGGCCGACGGCTGTGGGCAATGACGAGCCGATCGCCATCATCGGAATGGCGTGCCGCTACCCGGGCAGCGTGCACTCGCCGCAGGAGCTCTGGGAGTTGGTCGCCTCGGGCGGGGACGCGATCGGGGAGTTCCCGAAGGACCGGGGGTGGGACCTGGAGCGGCTCTTCGACCCGGACCCGGCACGGACGGGGACGACGTACACCCGACACGGGGGATTCCTCTACGACGCGGGGGAGTTCGACGCCGAACTCTTCGGTATCAGCCCGCGCGAGGCGCTCGCCATGGACCCGCAGCAGCGGCTGCTGTTGGAGACCGTCTGGGAGACCCTCGAACACGCATGCCTCGACCCGGCCTCCGTGCGCGGATCACAAACGGGCGTGTTCGCCGGCGTGATGTACCACGACTACGCCTCCCGGCTGTCCACCGTCCCCGAAGGAGCCGAGGGGTACATCGGCAACGGCAACGCAGGCAGCGTCGCCACCGGCCGTGTCGCCTACACGTTCGGTCTCGAAGGCCCGGCGGTGACCGTCGACACGGCCTGCTCCTCCTCTCTGGTCGCCCTGCACCTGGCCTGCCAGGCACTGCGCTCGGGCGAGTGCACCATGGCGCTCGCGGGCGGCGTCACGGTGATGTCCTCGCCAGTGACCTTCGTGGAGTTCTCGCGCCAGCGGGGGTTGTCGGCCGACGGCCGGTGCAAGGCGTTTTCCGCTGCGGCCGACGGGACGGGCTGGGGCGAGGGAGTCGGCATGCTGCTGGTGGAGCGGCTGTCGGATGCCGAGCGCAACGGCCACCGCATCCTCGCGGTCGTGCGCGGCAGCGCCGTCAACCAAGACGGCGCCTCCAACGGCCTCACCGCCCCCAACGGCCCCTCCCAGCAACGCGT
>NZ_JBEYCX010000083.1:0-1345 GCF_040632975.1 Streptomyces sp. NPDC013455
CCCTGGTCGTCGACCACCCGGCGTACGTCATCTACACCTCCGGCTCGACCGGCCGGCCCAAGGGCGTCGTGGTGACCCACCGCGGACTCACGAGCATGGCGGCGGCCCAGCGGCGGCTCGGGGCCGGTGGAGGTTCCCGGGTGCTGCAGTTCGCCGCGCTCGGCTTCGACGCCACGGTCTGGGAACTCGTGATGGCCCTCGGCTCCGGCGCCGCCCTGGTGCTGCCCGAGACCGACCGCCTCGCCGGCGAGGACCTGGCGGCCGTCCTGCGCGAGCAGCGCGTCACCCACCTCACCCTGCCGCCCACCGTGCTGGCGACCCTGCCCGCCGAGGCCACCGCACAACTGCCCGACCTGCGGACCCTGGTGGTGGCGGGCGAGGCGTGCACCCCCGAGCTGACCGCGCGATGGTCGCCCGGCCGCCGCATGGTCAACGCCTACGGCCCCACCGAGGCGACCGTCTGCGCCTCGATGAGCGGCGATCTGTCGCCCGGCTCCCCGCCGATCGGCGGTCCGGTGGCGAACACCCGGCTGTACGTGCTGGACGACTCGCTCGGGCTGGTGGCACCGGGTGTGCCGGGTGAGCTGTACATCGCGGGCGAGGGGCTGGCCCGGGGCTACGGCCGGCGGCCGGCCCTGACCGCCTCGCGGTTCCTCGCCGATCCGTACGGCCCGGCCGGGACACGGATGTACCGCACCGGCGACCTGGTCCGCTGGAACGCCGACGGAGAGCTGGAGTACCTCGGCCGTACCGACGAACAGGTCAAGATCCGGGGCTTCCGCGTCGAACCCGGCGAGGTGGCGTCCGCGCTGCTCCGGCACACCGCCGTCGCCCAGGCCGCCGTGATCGTCCGTCCCGGCCCCCACGACGATCTCCAGCTCCTGGCGTACGCCGTACCGGCCGCCGGCCGGACCCTCGACGGCGGCGAACTGCGCGCGTGGTCACAGGACGAGCTGCCCGAGCACCTGGTGCCGTCGGCCGTCGTCGTGCTGGACGAGATCCCCCGCACCGCGCACGGGAAGATCGACGAGCGGGCGCTGCCGGACCCGGAGCAGACCGGTGGCCGGGCACGCGCACCGCGTACACCGCAGGAGGAACTGCTCTGCCTCCTCTTCGCCCAGGTCCTCGACGTGCCGCGGGTCGGACCCGACGACAGCTTCTTCGATCTGGGCGGCCACTCGCTGCTCGCCACCCGGCTCATCATCCGCATCCGCAAGGCGTTCCGCTGCGAGCTGGCGCCCCGCGCCCTGTTCGCGGCGCCTTCGCCGGCGGAGTTGGCGGTGGTGCTGGGGGAGGGGCAGGGCCGGGTCCAGATGGCGCTGGAGCGGGTGGCGCGTCCTGTGTT
>NZ_JBEYCX010000084.1:0-1209 GCF_040632975.1 Streptomyces sp. NPDC013455
CAACCCCCGCAGTTCCTCCGCCGCGCCCTCCGGCAACGTCGCCAGCACCGACGGCGGAACGAACGCGTGCGACACCCCCGCACCCGCCAGCAACCCCGCCAACTCCGCACCGGCCAGCCGACCGGGTTCGGGCATCACCAGGACGGCGCCCGCGTGGAAGGTGGTGAGGAACTCGAAGACGGAGACGTCGAAGCTCGGCGAGGTGAGCTGCAGCACCCGGCTGTCCCGGTCGATGTCCGCCCGCTCGCCACCGCTGACCGCCAGCGCGGCCAGGCCCGTGTGGGTGACGACCGTGCCCTTGGGGCGGCCCGTCGACCCGGAGGTGTAGATGACGTACGCCGGGTGCTCGACCCGCAGGGGGGTGCGCCGGTCGGCGTCGGTCGGGTCGGTGGCGGGCAGGTTCCGGAGAACGGAGGCCACGGCGGGGTCGTCGACCGTGATGGTGTCGATCCCGGCGGCGGCCGTCGTGATCGCGTCGGTCCCGGCGACCGTGTGCGCGTGGGCGGTGTCGGTGAGCAGGACCTTGGGCCCCGCGTCCTCGATGAGGTAGCCGATGCGTTCTGCCGGGTAGGCCGGGTCGATCGGCAGGAAGGCGGCGCCGGCCTTGCCGATCCCGAGCAGGGTGGCGATCTGCGCGGCACTGCGCGGCATCAGCACACCGACGACGTCCTCGGGGCCCACGCCCCGGCCGATCAGGTGCCGGGCGACACGGTTGGCGTGTGCGTTCAACTGTGCGTACGACCAGCTGAGGTCCCCCTCGACGACGGCGGTCGCCTCCGGGGTCGCGGTGGCCGCGGCTTCGAAGATCGCCGGCCAGACCATGTGCCCGGGGGCTTCGATGTCGCGTCCGGACAGGGCGAGGATCGTCGCGGTCTCCTCGTCGGAGAGCAGGTCGACGCCGTTGATGCGGCGGCCCGGGTCCTCGACGGCCGCCCGCAGCATGCGTACGAGACGAGCTGTGAACGACTCGACGGTGCCGGCGTCGTACAGATCGGTCACGTACTCGACGGCACCCCGGATGCCCTGCGGTGAGCCGCCGTCACCGAAGGTCTCGGTGATGTTGAGGGTGAGGTCGACCCGGGACACACCGGTGACGATCTCGTCCGGCTCGGCGCGCAGGCCGGGCAGGTCGAAGCTGGTCGCCGGGTTGTTCTGGAAGGCCAACAGCACCTGGAACAACGGACTGTGCGCCGTACTGCGCTGCGGATT
>NZ_JBEYCX010000085.1:0-1160 GCF_040632975.1 Streptomyces sp. NPDC013455
TCGGCTTGCGCGGAACGCAGCAGACCCCACACCGCCGCCCCCGCCACATCCACCACGTCCTCACCGGGGCCGGTGGCCATCGCACCGCGCGTGACCACCACCAACCGGGCATCGGCGAGACGGTCGTCCGCGAGCCATGCCCGCAGCACACCCAGCACCTCACCGAGGACCTCCCCCACCGCACCTTGCGGGCACCTCAGCAGCACGGCCCCGGGTGCGGGTTCGCCGCCGTCCAGCCGGTCCAGGAGCGCGGCCAGATCCGGGGTGGCCTGGTCGGGACCCAGCACGACCGGCTCGGCGGTCGGTGTGAGGGGTACGGAGCCCGGGTCGGCGTCCGCCCACGTCAGGTCGTAGAGCGTCGCGGTCGGGTGCGCCGACGCCCGGAGTGTGCCGAGGTCGAGGGGTCGTACGGCGAGGGCGTCGATCGACACGATGCTTCGGCCGGTTTCATCCGCAAGCAACACGGACACGGCGGTCTGGTCGGCCCCCCGCGCGGCGGGCGTCACGCGGACCCGGGCGGTGGCCGCGTTGACGGCGTACAGGGACACACCGTTGAACGCGAACGGCACGGCTCCCGCCGAGGCAGCCTCCACCGAACCGAGCGCCACGGCGTGCAGGGCCGCGTCCAGCAGGGCAGGGTGCACGTTGTACGCGGACGCCTCGTCGAGCACGGCTTCCGGCAGACCCACCTCCGCGTACACCTCCTCCCCCTTGCGCCAAGCGGAGCGGAGTCCCTGGAACGCCGGCCCGTACGTGAAGCCGTGCGCCGCGTACGAGGCGTAGAGGTTTTCCAACTCTTCGTCCGTGCAGGGCACCGCTCCCTCCGGCGGCCAGGTGCTGAGCGTGTCCTCGGCTGCTCCGGGCTCGGCGTCCAGGAGGCCGGTGGCGTGGTGCAGCCAGGGGTCGTCGGGGTGGGCGTCCCCGGCACGGGAGGAGATGGTGAGGGTGCGGGTCCCGGAGTCGTCGGGTGCGGTGACGCGGACTTGGAGGTCGACGGCGACCTCGTGCGGGAGGGCGAGGGGGGTGTGGAGGGTCAGCTCCCGAACGTACGGGACGTCGCTCGTCTGCAGGGCGAGTTCGAGGAGGGCGGTGCCGGGGAGGAGGGTGGTGTGGTTGATGGTGTGGTGGGTGAGCCAGGGGTGGGTGTGGGTGGAGAGGTG
>NZ_JBEYCX010000086.1:0-1137 GCF_040632975.1 Streptomyces sp. NPDC013455
GTGGGGGACCGGGTGTTCGGGGTGTTCGGGGATGCGTTCGCTGCGGTGGTGGTGGCCGAGGCGAGGCTGCTGGCGCGGATGCCGCGGGGGTGGTCGTTTGCTCAGGCGGCGTCGGTGCCGGTGGTGTTCGCCACCGCCTACATGGGTCTGGTCGATCTGGCGGGCGTCAGGGCCGGTGAGCGGGTCCTGGTCCATGCGGCGGCGGGCGGGGTGGGGATGGCGGCGGTGCAGCTGGCCCGTCATCTGGGGGCGCAGGTGTATGCCACCGCCAGCGAATCCAAGTGGGACCAGGTCCACGCCCTCGGTGTCCCTTTGGAGAACATCGCATCGTCCAGGACGCCCGAGTTCGAGGCACGTTTCACCCAGGCCACCGGCCGGGACGGAGAGCCGACCGGCGGAGGCGGGGAGTTGGGTGGCGGGGGTGGCGAGCCGGGTAACGGGGGCGGGGAGCCGGGTGACGGGGAGCCGGGTGGCGGTGGTGGGGGTGGGATGGATGTGGTGTTGAACTGTCTGACCGGTCCGTTGCTGGAGGCTTCGCTGCGTTTGTGTTCGCGGCGGGGGGGACGGTTTCTGGAACTGGGCAAGACCGAGATCCGTGATGGTGAGGAGGTGGCCCGCGCGTATCCGGGGGTCGTCTACCGGGCGTATGACCTGATGGACGCGGGTCCCGCCCGGGTCGGGGAGATCCTGCACATCCTGCTCGACTGGTTCCGCCAGGGCGTGCTGCAACCGGTGCCGGTCACCGTGTGGGACGTGCGTCAGGTGCGGCAGACCCTGCGGGCGATGCAGTCCGGGCGCACGGTCGGCAAGAACGTCCTGACGCTGCCCGCCGCTCTCAACCCCGACCACACCGTCCTGATCACCGGTGGCACCGGCACCCTGGGCTCGGCCGTCGCCCGCCACCTCGTCACCACCCACCACGCCCGCCACCTGGTCCTGGCCAGCAGGCGCGGCCCCGACGCCCCCGGAGCCGACGCCCTCACCGCCGAACTCACCGCCGCCGGCGCATCGGTCACAGTCGAAGCCTGCGATGTCGCCGACGGGGAGGCGCTGGCCGGACTGCTGGACCGTATCCCCGCCGACCGGCCGTTGACGGCCGTCGTCCACACCGCCGGGGTCCTGGACGACGCGACCGTC
>NZ_JBEYCX010000087.1:0-1113 GCF_040632975.1 Streptomyces sp. NPDC013455
CAACCCCCGCAGTTCCTCCGCCGCGCCCTCCGGCAACGTCGCCAGCACCGACGGCGGAACGAACGCGTGCGACACCCCCGCACCCGCCAGCAACCGCGCCAACTCCGCACCGGCCAGCCGCTTCTCGCGGGCGACGACGAGGGCGGCTCCGGCGCCGATGGCCATCATCAGTTCGAGGACGGAGGCGTCGAAGCTCGGCGATGCGAGGAGCAGCACCCGGCTGTCGCCGTCCACGTCGGTGCGCTCCCCCGTGCCGGCGGCGAGCGCGGCCAGGCCCCGATGCGTCACGACGACGCCCTTGGGCAGGCCGGTCGAACCGGAGGTGTAGATGACGTAGGCCGGGTTGTCGACGTGGACCGGCCGGACGCGGTCCCGGTCGGCCGGGTCATGCCCGGGCCGGTCTTCGAACAGGTCCGGCTCGTCGATCACCAGAGCCGGCCCGGCGTCCCGCAGCAGGTGGTCCACGCGGGCCTGCGGGTAGTCCGGGTCGATCGGGAGGTACGCGGCGCCGGCCTTGCCGATTCCGAGCAGGGTGGCGATCTGCGCGGCACTGCGCGGCATCAGCACACCGACGACGTCCTCGGCACCCACGCCCCGGTCGATCAGGTGCCAGGCGACACGGTTGGCGTGCGCGTTCAGCTGTGCGTACGACCAGCTGAGGTCCCCCTCGACCACGGCGGTCGCCTCCGGGGTCTCGGCCACGCGACGTTCGAACAGCTGGGTCAGGGTCGCCGGTCGTGCCGTCGGGTCGGTGTACGCCCAGCGGGTCAGCCGAGCCCGCTCGCCGTCGAGCAGGAGGTCCACGGACCCGATCCGCTGCTCCGGGTCGCGTGCGACGGCGGCGAGGAAGCGCAGCCAGCGGCCGATGAACGACTCGATCGTCGCGGCGTCGTACAGGTCGGTGGCGTATTCGACGGCGCCGATGACGCCGTCGGCGCCGTCGGCGCCCTGCTGCTCGGCGAGGCTGATGAACAAGTCGACGCGGGACAGCCCGGTGCTGACGCCCTCCATCCGGGTCCGCAGGCCGGGCAGGTCGAAGCTGGTCGCCGGGTTGTTCTGGAAGGCCAACAGCACCTGGAACAACGGACTGTGCGCCGTACTGCGCTGCGGATT
>NZ_JBEYCX010000088.1:0-1104 GCF_040632975.1 Streptomyces sp. NPDC013455
CCGGCGGACACCGACGACAGCGCACTCCACTCCACCCGGAACAACCCCTCGGCACCGGACCCACCGGACGCCGCTGCCAACTGCTCGGCGGAGACGGCGCGCGAGACGAGCGAGTCCAGGGTCAGCACCGGACCGCCGGTGTCGTCGGCGGCCTCCAGGGACAGCGTGTCCGGGTCGGGCCGCAGCAGTCGTACCCGGATGGAGGCGGCACCGGAGGCGTGCAGCGTCAGCCCGTTCCAGGCGAACGGCAGCCGTACGACCGGTTCGTCCTCCGCGACGGTGCCGTCGGTCACCTCGGCGGCGGCGTCCAGGATGCTCGTGTGCAGGGCCGCGTCGAGCAGCGCCGGGTGGATGCCGAACCCGGCGGCGTTCTCCCGCTGTTCGGGCGGTACTACCACGTCGGCGAACAGCTCGGCACCGCGCCGCCAGACCTTCCGCACGCACTGGAACGCCGGGCCGTACGCGTATCCCGCGCGCGTCAGCTTCTCGTAGCCGTCCGAGATGTCGACCTGCCGGGCCCCGGGCGGGGGCCAGGTGGTGAAGTCGAAGTCGGGCGTGGGGACGGCCGAGGTGGTCAGGGTGCCGGTGGCGTGCCGGGTCCAGGCGTCCGGTCCGCTCTCCGCACCGACCTCTTGGCGGGTGGAGTACACCTCCACGCCGCGCGCCCCGGTCTCGTCCGGCCCGCCGACGGCGACCTGGACCCGTACGGCGCCGTCCTCGGGCACGACCAGGGGCGCCTCGACGACCAGCTCGTCGAGCACCCCGCAGCCCACCTCGTCACCGGCGCGGACGGCGAGTTCGACCAGTCCGGTGCCGGGCACCAGGACCACTCCCCCGATGGCGTGGTCGGCCAGCCAGGGGTGGGTGCGCAGTGACAGCCGGGAGGTGAAGACCAGCCCGTCGGACTGCGGCAGCTGGACCACCGCACCCAGCAGCGGGTGGTCCGCCGCGCCCTGCCCCAGTGCGGTGGCGTCCGTCAGGGGACGAGGAGCGGGGAGCCAGTAGTGCTGGTGGTCGAAGGCGTACGTCGGCAGGTCCACGTGCGCCTCGGTGGCACCCTTGGGGAGGACGGCCGCCCAGTCCACCCTGGTCCCGCGCACGAAG
>NZ_JBEYCX010000089.1:0-1047 GCF_040632975.1 Streptomyces sp. NPDC013455
CGCGCTCCTGGAACACGAACACGCGCCGCTGGTCGTGGCACAGCGGGCCAGCGGCGTCACCGGTGACACCCCACTGTTCACCGCCCTGTTCAACTTCCGGCACAACCCGGGCCGCAGCGCCGAGGATGGCGCGGACAAGCCGCGCCACGAGGGCATGGACGGCATGCGGGCCGTGTTCACGCGGGAGCGCACCAACTTCCCGCTGATGGTCTCGGTCAACGACAACGGCGACCTGTTCACGCTGGCCGTGGACGCGGTGGCGCCGATCGACCCCTGCGTGGTGGGCGAGTACGTGCGCACCGCCGCGCGGAACCTGGTCTCCGCGCTCGAATCGGCTCTCGACCACGACGGGGACGTGCCGCTGAGCGCGGTCCAGGTGATGGACGATGCCGGGCTGAGCCAGGTGCTGACGGAGTGGAACGACACGGCTGCCGAGGTGGTTTCCGGTTCCGTTCCGGAGCTGTTCGAGGCGCAGGTAGCGCGGACGCCGGAGGCGGTCGCGGTGGTCTCGGGCGGTGTGGAGGTGTCGTACGCAGAACTCGATGCCCGGGCGAACCGGTTGGCCCGTCACCTGGTCGCGAAGGGTGTGGGCCCGGAGTCGCTGGTGGGGGTGTGTCTGGAGCGCGGTGTCGAGTCGGTGGTGGCGCTGCTGGCGGTGCTGAAGGCCGGCGGCGCGTATCTGCCGATCGACCCGGGTTATCCGGCGGAGCGGATCGCGTACATGCTCGGCGACGCGAAGCCGGTGGTGGTGCTGGTCTCGACGGGCACTGTGGCGGTGGTGCCGTCGTCGGGCGCTGCTGTGGTGGTGCTGGATGAGGTCGATCTGGCTGGTGTTGAGGATGGTCCGCTGGGGGTGGTGATCCGGCCGGAGCATCCGGCGTATGTGATCTACACGTCGGGTTCGACCGGGCGGCCGAAGGGTGTGGTGGTCGAGCACCGGTCGGTGGCGGGATTGTTGGGTTGGGCTGTGGCGGAGTTCTCGGGTGAGGACTTCCGCAGGGTGCTGGTGTCCACGTCCTTCAACTTCGATGTCTCGGTTTTCGAGTT